>CBDDCA010000006.1:0-957439 GCA_965226055.1 Spirochaetia bacterium
ACAAATACTATTTTTTGTGTTATCTCTATAAATTAAAAAAAAAAAAAAATGGGATGAAATACACAAAAATATACATACACTATAGTAATATATACTAATAATGCTACAATAGAAATAGTATGAACAACAAAGAACCCATACAACTCATTGTTGCCAGCTCAAATACCCATAAAATACAAGAGATACATCAAATACTTCCACACATTTCGTTTAGTAGTATATCCGATATTCAACAAGCACATACTATTCCTGATACAGCTGATTTTTTTACGCCTCCCGAAGAAACAGGAAAGACTTTTTTTGAAAATGCAATGATAAAAGCACAATACTATTATCGCACTTTGCAAGTGTACTATAAAAACACTGAAAAACAGAGTTTCAAAAACATAGCAGTAGTAGCAGAAGATTCTGGTATTAGCATCGATGCTTTAGGGGGAGCTCCTGGTATTTTTTCTGCTCGCTATGGCAAAGACAAAGTAAGTAAAGAAACACAACAGAGGAACGCTCAATGGCAACTTGATTATGTATTGAAACATATGGAAGGAAAAACACAACGTAGTGCATACTTTACTTGCTCTGTAGTAGTGCTATTTTCTGATAATAATTTTATAAGCTCACAAGCTACATGGCATGGAAGTATTATAGACACTCCATCGTATACATTACAAAATGGCTTTGGATATGATCCTATTTTTTATCTTCATGAACAACAATGTACCTCTGCTATGTTATCCTCTCAAGAAAAAAATATACTTTCCCATCGAGCAAAGGCATTTACACAATTAGCTCCATTATTTTATTCATTAAATCTGATACACTAATAATAGTATATAACACAATATAAGGAGAAACTATGTCAGATACAAAACAACAGAACATGCTTAAAAACAGAGAGGATATACCAGTTCAAGACACATGGAACTTAGAGCTTTTGTATAAAAATACAGTAGCATGGGACTCTGCATATGAAGAGATACAAAAAAGAATACAAGCATTTACACAATTTGAAGGCAGTATACAAGAAGATGAAACACATTTACTTACCGTATATGAAGAGCTTTTTTCTTTACAAAGAAAAGTTCATCACTTAGCTACTTATGCTATGCTTAAAATGTCCGAAGACGCCATCAATCCTGAACATCAACAGTTATATGCAAAAGTACAATTTTTGAGTACAAACTTTAGTAAGGCAACTGCATTCTTACCACAAAGCATGTCACGCCTATCAGATGCTTTTTTAGAATCTCTGCTTGAAAAAAACGCTTTTTCTGATTACAAACAAACAATTCGTACTTTCTTACGACAGAAACAACACATACTCTCTTTGAGCGAAGAAAAAATACTTGCACAACAAAGCCTATATGAAGATGGATTTGAAGCAAGTTTTTCTGCCCTGATGGATGCAGATTTACGCTTTGGTACAATACAAACACCAGAAGGAGAAATAGAGCTTACCCATAGTACTATGTCTGTGCTGATGGAACACAAAGAGAGACAGGTACGAAAAGATGCATACACAAAATACTTTACAGTACTCACTGAGCATACACAGGTGTTATCTCGCTTATATACAAGCAGTGTACAACAAGATTGTGTACATGCAACTATACGCAAATACAACAGCGCGCTTGAAGCAAGTATTCATACACAAAATATCCCTCTCTCATTGTATTCTACACTTATTGATAACTGTCGTTCTTATTGTAAAGAATTACATGACTATTATGCCATGCTAAAACAATACGCACAGTTAGATGATTATAGCGTATATGACACTCGTGCTCCACTTTTTGAACATCCTCCCCATGACATGAGTTATGATGAAGCAGTAGCACTCATTTGTGAAGCACTTGCTCCGTTAGGAACAGAGTATATTTCTATTATGAAAAAAGGTCTTACCAGCGATAGATGGGTAGATAAATACGAAAGTAAAGGCAAACGTTCTGGTGCTTTTTCCAGTGGCGTATACGATAGTGAGCCCTACATTCTGCTCAATTATCAAAATAAATCACTCGATCAAGTATTTACGCTTGCCCATGAGGCAGGACATAGCATGCACAGTTACTTTGCACATAAAGCTAACCCTTACCCTATGTCTAGCTATACTATTTTTGAAGCCGAAGTAGCGTCAACACTTAATGAGTATCTTCTCCATCGATACCTCATTGATACATGTAACAATGAGAAATATAAAGCATATTATCTTTGGCATGAAATTCAAGAATTTACTTCGGTATTTTTTCGACAAGTAATGTTTGCCGAATTTGAATTACAGTGTCATCAACACATAGAACAAGGAAAACCATTAAGCGCTCAATTTTTTCTTGAATTAAGCAAAACATTATTACAAGACTATTACGGCTCTGCTGTTACGATACCCGAGCTTTCTCATATACTAGGACTACGGATACCTCATTTTTATCGTGCGTATTATGTGTTTAAGTATGCTACAGGAATATCAGCAGCAATAGCAATAGGAGCCAACATATACAAAGGCAACAGTGATACACTTAATGGGTACTTTGAGTTTCTCAGAAGTGGAGGATCGCGTTTTCCTATAGAGTCATTACAACTTGCAGGAGTAGATTTTATACACGGCACTCCTATTACTGAAGCATTAGATGATTTTACTAAAAAGAAAAATGAACTAAAAAAACTACTAGCATAATAATACTAATTGGAGCTATATACTATACAACCTCAAAGAAAAACTATCTATGTTCTTTTATATGTAATATGTATATCTAGCTTGATTCAAAAAAATTTTTTGCCAGTACAAGCATATAAAAAATAATCACGTTAGATAATATAGCTACCGCTATCGCCCCAGCAAAAGAAAAAAAACTTTTAATTTTACCTTCTTTCATAGATTTTAATTCATTTTCCAATGCTTTCAAATCTTCAGATTTTGCTAATCCTTTTATATCTTGTGACATTGCATCTATTTGTTTCTCTATATGCTTATATTGAGCTTCCAAAACACCTAGTCTCTCAACAACATCAATCGAGAATTTATTCATACTAAAATTTTGTGCTTTATTTACTTGGTGGCTCATATATCACTTACTCCTTATATATATAATAACAGAAAAAGAAATATATTGCTTGAGTATTTTTTATAAAATGCGGATTCAAGGACTAAGTACGACAGCAAAGGCTTTAGCGGAACAAATATTTTGACTTTGTTGGGGTATCATTACCGTTGTATAAGTTTCCTATGAGTGTATATACACTATCAGTAGTATTTATACTATACTATATACAGTATATACAAGGCTTGTACATGGGGCTATAGCTCAATTGGCTAGAGTGCGACAATGGCATTGTCGAGGTTGGCGGTTCAATTCCGCCTAGCTCCATACACATTCTGTACCCACCTATAGCTCAATTACTCAGTATATAGAATAAAATATGCTACTGCTCTGTTTTAGTTCTTTTATGTGCCGTAATGTTCCCCTAAATAAATTTCACGAGCTCTCACATCGTTCATTATTTCTTCTCGAGAACCAGTTACCATAATCTTTCCATTATGGATAATAAATGCACGATTAGTGATCGAAAGAGTATCATGTTCATTATGATCTGTTATCAAAACTCCTACCCCTCTTTTTGCTAATGCAGCAATAATTTGCTTCAATTCATATCGCGCTTTTGGATCTATTCCTGTAAAAGGTTCATCTAACAAAAGAAAACGTGGCTTTAATGCCATTGCTCGTGCAATTTCCGTACGTCTCCGCTCCCCTCCCGAAAGGGTGTATGCTTTTTGCTTTCTTAAGGAGAGTAAGCCAAAATCACGCATAATACTCTCAAGCCGTTCCATACGCTCCTGACGCTTCAATCCCGGAATAGTTTCTAAAATAGCAAGAATATTTTTTTCAACAGACATACGTCTAAATACCGATGGATCCTGTGGCAAATACGAAATTCCGAGCTTAGCACGCTTATGCATAGCGAGCTTATTGATTACATTTCCATCCAATACGATAGATCCTTTTGTAGGGATAATAAATCCTACTATCATATAAAACACTGTTGTTTTTCCTGCTCCATTAGGCCCTAAAAACCCTACTACTTCCCCTGTACTGACACTGAAACTTACCCCTTGCACCGCTCTCTTTTTACCAAAATACTTATGAAGTTCTTGTACATGTAATGTATGCATTGCATGACTTTCATTGTATTGATCTAACGATTCCTGTGCAAATATTGTCTGAACAGTATGCCCTTTAGAAAGATCAGGAGACATATCAGAAGAAGTACCAGTAGAAATACTGTCAGTGCTTTCCTGTCCTTTACGTATAGTCTGTGTTGGAGTTTGTATCTCATCAAACTCAGAGGCTACTTTCTCAGTACTCTGCTGTATAGCAATATCCTGCTCTGTATCACTTGTTTGTTTCTGTTTTTTCTTCAATAGACGAAAAAGAGAATTTATGCGAAATATGCTAAAAAAACGCATAAGTAAAGATTGACGTGTTTTTTTTCTCAGCCTTCCTTCTTCAAGAACAACAGTAGCAGGATGTTTTTTCATTGGCGAAAATTCATGTACTTCTTTCGTTTGTTCTATTGCTTCGTTAGATTCTCTGTTCTCCTTTTGCTCTTGTTCTTGTATATTATTTTCTTGCGTATCATTATTTGCAGTAACAGTACTGTCTTCTCTATCGTTTACTGGTGTAAACAAAGGAGATATACTTGCATCTGCAGTGGGTATTACACTTACCTCTTCCTGTACTGGTTTTTCTGCAGATTTTTCTGCTTCATCAGTGGGTATTGTGCCCACCTCTTCCTGTACTTTCTCTGTAGGTTTTTCTGCAGATTTTTCTGCTTCATCAGTGGGTATTGTACCCACCTCTTCCTGTGCTTTCTCTGCAGATTTTTCTGCTTCATCAGTGGGTATTGTGCCCACCTCTTCCTGTGCTTTCTCTGTAATGTGTGATGCTACCGTTTTAGTACTTTTACGTTTCTCTCCACTCTCTTTTTTTATAGCAGTACGTTTTTTTTGTGTGCTTTTTCTGACAGTCTTTTTTTCTTCTATTGTCGGATTTTTTTCATCATCAGATTTTTGCACATCAATAGAAGTAAGAGATTGCATTTCTTCTTGTTTCTCTTTATTCCTTGTTTGTTTATGTTGCACTCTTTTCTTGCTTGTATTATTTGTATGATGAGTTGAAGTACTATTCTTTTCTTTTGTAGAGTTTTGTTTTTCCATATATATTCCAGTATATTACTTTTTGTACACAGATAGGAAATACCTTTCTGTATATCTATTGACTATCTTCATTTATTTCAGATGGAGAAGCATTAGTGCTACCCTCTTCTGTAGTTACTGTTATGTTATCAGCTGCTTCACCGATATTTTCTGTTTCAGTGCTAGCTTCACGTACCTCTTCTGTTACAGCGGTAGTCTCACTTATCTCTTCACTCTCTGCGGTAGTTTCATCTACAGTTTGCTCTTGAGATATAGGCTCTTCCTCTTCTTCTGTATTACGCGTAGATATAGTGCCTTTCACTTTTCCTTCAAGATGCACCTCATCATTATCAAGATTGATACTTACTCGTTCAGCACTGTACTCATCATCTTTCCATAACGCATAGGGAAATCCCGAAAGCTCAAGAATTTCTGTTTCACGATAATAGGTAAGAAATTCACTACGCGCACTTAACTCTTCTTTCTTGGTTATTTTTACACCTAATTGTACTACCATAAACTTACCATCTTCCTTTGATTCAAGAAAACGTGCTCTTATGACTACATCGTTTTGACTATCCTGCATAACGACATTGCCTTCTGCCCGTAATAACTTCTCTTGTCTATCATAGAACAAACGATCCCCTTCCAGAGAAAAATCGTTTTTTAAGTCAAGTGCCTTAAATCTCCCCCCTACCTCTGCAAACTGAAAATCATCTCCATATAACTTTATCTCTCCTGCAGTAATAAGAACATCATCAGCAGTAACTTCAGCATTTCCACTTAAAAGAGTAAATTCTTTTCCTTCTGCTAAATTGGCAGTAGTACTATCTGCCGAAAATGTAAAAATTTTTCTCTCTGCATAGAGAGATGCAACGGAGACAGTATACACTGCTACAAACAACATTGTTGTAACGAGAGTACGAAAGCATATATATTTTTTACTCAACATCATGTTTATACTTTTACTCATACTAATCACTGTTCCGTACTATCAACAGTACCTTGATCCAAGCTATCATTTGAGTTGTCAGCATTTGAGTTATCAGTGGTAGCAGCATCTTGTTCTGTGCTATCATTATCAGCAGCTACGCTCTCTTCTTCATCAAACCCTGCAAAAATAATAGCAGTTTCCTCATCAACAGGAAGCTCTTCTTCGCTAACTGTCTCTTCATCTTCAACTACCAGTTCCCCTATGACTTGACGTTCTAATGTAAGGTTACGCGAATCAGCATCTCCTACAAAGCCATATCCTTGAATTTTAGAACCATCATCTCTTTTAATAGTCAATAAATCATCTTGATTACTTTCTATCACTCTTTGACTATCTTTCCATTGAATAAAATTTGTCTGTAACTCTGATTCATCTTTATTGGAACGTACCCAAATATCTCCCGTGAGAGTTACATCATTATTTTGTGTATTGATACTTGCTTGATTCGCTTGTCCTATCATACGTATTTCACCACTTTTAGACATTTCACGAAACTCTATATCTTCAACATCATATTTATCATAATCCGAAAATATATTGATATTCTTAGAATCAATAACAACAATAGTCCCTCGTACATAGGTAATTGATGCATCTATCATCTGTATATCAGGAATATCACTATCCAGACCTTCTGCTAAATCTGCAGTACTATAATCAAAGGAGCAAGAAAGCACGAGTATCATCCATACCGTACTCACAGCGATAAATATACTATGTACAAGAAAGCTATATTTCATACTATCTATTTTACGATTATCCATACTATAATATAAAAAATAATATCACAAAATATACTTTATTGTTTTGTCTCTTTGTTATCATTTTTCATATGTATACATGCCTGTATAAAACCAACAAATAAAGGATGTGGTTCTACTGGCATTGACTTAAACTCAGGATGAAATTGCACTCCTACTCCCCAAGGGTGACCTGGCCATTCTACACATTCTACCAATATCCCATCTTCAGTAGTGCCAGTAATAGCTAGCTTTGCTTTTTTCAAATCTTCAACATATTTTGTACTTACTTCGTACCTATGACGATGTCTTTCAGAAATAATTTTTTTTCCATAACAATGATGAACAATACTTGTATCGGTAAGTTTTGAATTGTTAGCACCCAATCGCATAGTACCACCAAGGTTTACTACCCCTTCTTGCTGTTCAAGCAAACTTATAACAGGATATTCAGTATCAGGAGCACATTCTGTGCTATGGGCATGTTTCCATCCTAATACATTACGTGCATATTCAATAACTTGTATCTGCATTCCCATACAAATGCCAAAGTAAGGAATTTTATTGATACGGGCATATTCTGCAGTCTTTACCATTCCATCAACACCACGAATACCAAAACCTCCTGGAACGAGAATGCCATCACAGGTCTCCAGGAGAGAAAGCACTAATTTATTCTTTTTGTATACCTCTTCAGCATCTATTTTATGAATCACTACCTTTGTTTTTCTTTTAATGCCTGCATGACATAACGCTTCATCTATTGATTTATACGAATCAGCAAGTTCAACATATTTTCCTACCATCGCTACATGCACTTCTTGTTCAAAATGCTTACAAATATTTACTACGTGCTTCCACTTATTCACTTTTTCATTAACAACTTTGTGTACCGTAAGCCCTAGCTTTTTTAGTATCAATACATCAAGGTTTTGTTCCATATATCCAAAAGGAACATCATAGGTAGTCAATGAATCATGTCCAGAAATAACACATTCTTGCTTGACATTACATAAACGCTCAATCTTTGTTTTCAATTCTTGACTTAAGGATCTATGCGAACGACAGAGCAAAAAATCAGGCGATATACCAGTACTCCGTAATTCACGAACAGAATGTTGAGTAGGCTTTGTCTTTAGCTCTTTATTAGTGAGTTCTGGCACAAGAGTAAGGTGTACACAACACACATTGTCTAACACTAGCTCGTACAAAATTTGACGAATACATTCTAAGAAAGGAAGTGATTCTATATCACCTACTGTTCCTCCTACCTCAATGATAGTAATATCCGTATCATCTCTTTGACCAACAGAATATATTCGTTTTTTTATTGCATCAATAATATGAGGAATAACCTGTACTGTGCGACCTAAATATTCACCTCTACGTTCAGCTTGAATTACATCAGAATAAATTTGTCCTGTAGTAATAGAATTAAATTTTGACATATTTGCATGAGTAAATCGACTATAGTTTCCTAAATCAAGATCTGTTTCTGTACCATCATCAGTAACATATACTTCACCATGCTGATAAGGATTCATTGTTCCTGCATCAACATTAAGATAGGGATCTATCTTGATGAGTTGTACTGTATACTCACGAAATTCCATCAAACAACCAATGGATGCAGCTGCTATGCCTTTTCCTAGGCTAGAGCTTACCCCACCAGTCACAAATATATATTTTCCTTTTTTTGTGCTCATATATCTCGCATTATTTTATAACTGTTTGTTACTATAATAGTACAAAGACAAGTAATTTGCAGAGTATTGCATATTAGTCTATACTCATATACATATTATATTATTTATATGATAAAAAAAACACTTACTATACAAGTACTAGGACTCATAGAATATCAAAAAGCACTTGAAATACAGATTGATTTACAACAAAAAAGAATACATGATGAAATACCAGACACAATACTTCTGCTAGAACATCCTACCGTTATAACGTTAGGAAAAAGAGGCAAAGAAAATGACATTCTCTTATCTAAAAAATTTCTCCATGACAAACACATAAACATTGTAAAAACAGATCGAGGAGGAGAAGTTACTTTACATTCTCCGGGACAATTAGTATGCTACTTTATAGTAAAACTAAACAATACTGTAGGAGCATTACGGTCATTCTTATCTATCGTTGAACAAAGTCTTATTAGCACTTTGCACAGCATAGGTATCACTGCTTCGGCTTCTACAAGCAATGTTGGTATTTGGGTAGAAAATAGAAAGATAGCCTCTATAGGAATAAGTGTCAATCACAGGGTAACACGACATGGCTTTGCTCTTAATATCAGCAACGCGCTGGATTATTTCTCTTATATTGTCCCTTGTGGACTAACAAATACCTCAATTACCAGTACAGAAAAAGAACTACAAACAAAACAAAACATGCAGTCTATTATTGAAATATATACAAACACAATTCAATATATGTATAAACAGCTATAATTATTATAGTAAGTATAGTACTATTATTATAGCCCGAGTGGTGAAATTGGTAAACACGCTAGATTCAGGTTCTAGTGGTCATATGACTTTGGAGGTTCAAGTCCTCTCTCGGGCAAAAACAAGTATCAATTTAAGGTAAGGTATATACGCATTCTAACTGTACTCCATGCTGTATAGAATACCCTTTAATACCAACAGAGGTTATTTCACCACGATTAAATATTATTTGTTTTACATCATTTATTTCCTCAGAGAGAAAAAATTTTACTGTATATCCAAAAATAATTTTTATGTCACGATTACTAATTTTATCAAATACCATACCAGTGGAAATACTGGTATAATAGCTTGGACTCGTAAGACGTTCATCAGAATCATCTATAATATTACTATAATCTGATTTCTCTAAAAATATTTGTGTTGAATCCTGAAAATACCCGTAGCCTCTAAAAATAGGATATGTTATCCCTATACCAGAAGAAAGATACACACCAATATTAGTATATTGACGTAAGGTAAATATAAATCTTACATTTGCATCCCCACTCATATCAATACTTCTGTACTCAAAAGATTCTTTACTACTAGAGTATTTAGCTCCAGCATTCACAAAACTTCCTCCTACTCTTGCATAGATATCCATTGATATTGGAATAGTTATTCCAAATATATAGGGTAAATCTGTACCAACCACAAAAGAAGTGTTGACAATAGAAGATATGTAACCAAGAGAAAACGGCACTGTTTGACTATCAACAGAAATACTATCTCTGCTATTACTTGATTGTGCAAGCACTGCTTCAAGTCCAATAGGAAATAAGTATTCAAAACTCCCTCCTAAAAAGAGAGGGCGTACTTTTCTTATAGCTCTATTTGATTCAAGGGCTTCTGTTCCTTCAAGTATTCTTTCAGATTCTTGTGAAAAAAGAGAGGGAGAACAGAGCAGAAACAGAAACATACATATATACTTCATATGTAAATATATAAGTCTACGCATGATAACTACTATTCCTGTATTTACTTCTTCGTTGCAACATAAATGCCATTCCACGATGGAGGGGGTGGGGTACTTATATACATATTACATCTATCAATGAAAATAGTAGAAAGTGTATCGGTAGCATCCATTGTTTGCACCTGCCTAAAATACTCTACCGCTCTTTGAAATTGTTTATTACAATATGCTTCAAACCCTTTATTATGAATAGTAAATAATGCTTCCTTTTCGGGAGTCATATGTATATCAGTGGTATAAATTAGCTCTCCGCGGGTTTTTCCTTTTACTTGCACTAAATCTACAAAGCGAGATACCATAGTATCGGGTAGCTGTTGTTGTACAGAATGGGAAAAAATAAAATCAACTCCGTACTGTTTTGTAAGCCCCTCTAAACGTGATCCTAAATTCACTTCATCACCAATAATAGTATAATCCATCTTCTTTTCTGAACCAATATTTCCCACTGTAGTAAGTCCATAATTCAATCCTATCCCTGTCCTAAACAGAGGTAGTCCTTGCTCTTCTAAGGCTTGATTAAAATTGTCAATAGCAATTCTCATTTCATTACACGCTTGCAATGCAACATAAGAAGGATTTTCAAGTTCCATTGGCGCTCCAAAAAACGCCATAACAGCATCCCCTATATATTTATCAATAATTCCTCCATGATTAGTAATAATTTCCACTATAGTTTCAAAATATGTATTCAATACCTTTACAAGCTCATCAGGAGTAAATTTTTCCGAAATAGTAGTAAACCCACGTATATCGGTAAATATAATAGCTATCTTACGACTCTGTCCTTCAAGCATTTTTGTAGGGTCCTTAAAAAGATCATTGATAACTGAGTTAGGAACATATTTTTGAAAAATATTTCTAATCTTATTTTCATTTCTCTTAGCAAGAATAGAAGAGAAAGCAAATTGCTTTATACTCTCTGATGCTTTTTCAAGCTCCTCAATCATGATATTAAATGTTTTACTTACCTGCCCAACTTCATCCTTATATTCTACTTTTACACGTTCTGTAAGATTATTCGTTTTAATGATATTTTTCATAGAATTGAGCATTTGTTTTAGCGGAGCTACTAATGTATTGGTAAACATCAGTATAACAATAATACCAGCAATAATAGCTATTATAGTAATAATAATGGTAGTAGTCGTTATATCATATACTGGTTTGTAAAAAGTACTCACTTTATTAGAAAGAACAAAAGTCCATCCTCTATCATCAAAATCAAAATAATACCCAATTCTATTTGTATTATCTATTACAAAATTTTTCTGCAAAAAATTTCCTAAATGCACATTTTGTTTTTGCTCAGCTATTATCTCATTCAACAATCGTATATCCTCTTGCTTTATATCAATACTATCCGAAGCAAATACTATTTCATATACTTTCTCCCCTTCGCTATTAGTTATGGGGTTGCTATTATATACAAATATCAATTCACTTTCTTCTTCAATAAGAGTACGAATAGCATATTCTCGCACAGTGCCAATAAAAGCATCCAAATATTCAACTTGAGTGCTTAAGTCATCATCTACTAGTAATGCCCATTGCTCATTCGTATAATTTTCAAGCTGTATAGACTTAAAGGAGAGAGAACGAGATGCTAATCGAGTAATACCAATTCTTGTAAAAAAAATTGAAATGATACCAACAAGAGCAACTATTGCTATAATAAGAGGGATTAAGACTAAAATAATTTTTGTTCGAATACTCATATATACTACTTTTTAAGTGTAAAAAAACAGCCTTACTGCAGTACCAATTTTATTACTATTTGTACTGCTTTATAAAGATGCAGCTGATTAATACACAATGTTTTACTTTTATTACTATAATTATAGTATATGCGTACATTTTTTTCTTATTGTTTACTAAGAATTAATTTAAAATAGTACTCAATACTTATAAAATAAAACCTGATACTTATTATAGTAAGTATAGTATGTATTACTATTATAAATATAAGAAAAATTGTTTAGTATAACAAGTGCTATATTTTTTCTGGTATAAAAAATCATGGATGTAGAAAAAACATTATTAGAACATAGCGAAAGTCTCTCATCAGAAGAAAGGGAAAGAATATACGAAGAGATAGACGAGATGGTGATGAAAACAAAAGCAGGAGTTGATAATTTTGATTTCAGCACAAAAGAAGCAAAAGTTGGATTACAGTTTCCTCTTACTATCATCATATCTCTTGTATTGCTTCTCAGTGGTTCTATTTTTGGAGTATGGCTCTATTCAATGAGAGCAGAACAATCTGTTCTCACTCTTAATGCCAACAAAATTAACTCTGAAGCCTTGCTTGCTAAAATACTTATTGAGGAAAACAAAAAAAAGGCAGCAGAAGCAGAGAGTAAAATTAAAAATATAGAAAGTGATCTACAAACAGCACTTGACGAACGTAAAAAACTTGAAGAAAACTTTGAAAGCAGAGTAGCAGAAAGAAAAAGAGAGCTGGAACAAAAAGTAGATGCAGAACTAAGTGCTTTAAGAGAGAAGTTAGCACAAGAAGGCACAAATCAACAAGAAATAGATAAGCTCCTTGAAGAAGAGCGAAAAAAGATAGAAAATGAGAATAATCAGCAAATCAATGCATTTCGTTCTCAACTTGACGAAGAAAAAGCTGCTCTTACTTCAGAATATGAAAAACAAGTAGAAAATCTACGATCACAGCAGCTGCAACAAGAATCAGCACTTATCAATCTACAATCAGAAATTGAACAGCGTGAAACAGCACTAGAAGAACAAGCACAACAGACAAGCATAGAGCTTGCTGCTGCACAAGAAAATCTTAATCAATTAAGAAGTAACAAAGAAGCAAGAGACAAAGCTATACGCACCTTTGATATATATTTTAGAAATATTAAACAGAACATCACAGCAGGAGATTATAACAAGGCAATTGGAAGCATTCAACAAGGAAGATCAGAGATAAATAAAAGTGCGTTTTCCACAGATCAAATAGCTTCAATTTATTTATCTGCATTTGATATACAAGAGAATATTATAAAAAACTTAATTGCATTCCAAGATGAAGCAAGCAATGATATTGCAGGACAAGCTGCATTACTTACCAATAATATTACTACCATTACAAGACAACTAGAACAAGCACAGGAGGATTTACAACGGACACAAAATTTACTTACACAAGAACAAAACGAGAAACAACAAGACAGAAACACAATTCAATCGTTACAAAATGACATACAAAAAACCGAACAACAGCTAAACAATACATTGACACGTCTTGAAAATGCAAGCAATACCTATTCTACTGTTGAAGCAAATCTCCGTTATTCACAAGAAAGCACTTTATCAAATATAGAAAATATTATAACATATATCAACGACAAAGAATCTGGTACTGCCAATGAAGCACAGAAACAAGAAATTACTGATTTATTACAACGTCTTCCTATTTATTATCAAATTGGAACAATTCTTACTCAACAAATTACTAAGAGCGATACTGCTTTTCCGTAGGGGTATATTGCTGTTATAAAAACTGTTATACAATATAGGCAAACAGTTACATAAAAAACTAAAAAGATAGCATATGTACGAATACCTACAATATGCTACAGTGTAAATAAGCAAAATGCGTAGTACCTTAAATATAGCTATTCCTAAAGGGAGACTTACAAAAAATATATTTTCTCACTTTCAGCAATGTGGTATAGAGGTCCCAGAACATAACCGACAGCTTATTATCTCTGTTCCATCAGCTCGTATAAATATACTATTAGTAAAAAATACCGATTTAAGTGCATATGTTGCTAATGGTATCGCATGTATGGGAATTGTAGGATCTGATATTTTAGAAGAATCAAAGATTTTTTTCTATTCACTAGGAACCTTTCATTTTGGAAAAACCAATATGTGTCTTATTAGTAAAAAAAATACCCCTCACATAGAAGAGAGTACACAGGCAACTATAGCAACAAAGTATATTCATTTTACAGAGAATTTTTTATCAAAAAGAGGCATAAACGCTCACATTATTCCTTTACATGGTTCTGTAGAATTGGCTCCTTTGCTTGGGCTTTCACAGTATATAGTCGATATAGTAGAAACAGGACAAACAATAAAAGAAAACGGATTGGTCATCCAAGAAGAATTAGAAAGAATATCTGTACAGCTTATAGCAAATCCTGCTCAATATAAATATTTTAATAAAGATATAGATGCTTTTATGCGAACATTAAAGCTATGAATCAACCAATACAAAAAGAACGAAAAACAAAAGAAACTCACATTAATGTTTCTCTTACTTTTAATACTCCTACTTCTCCTGATTCGCTTACCCTTGATACTCCTCTTCCTTTTCTTAATCATATGCTCCATGCAATGCTCTTTCATGGTGCTTGGTCGGGAACTATCACGGCTAGAGGCGATGTAGACATTGATTATCACCACTTAGTTGAAGATATGGGCATAGTATTAGGAAGTGTGTTTGCACAACAAGCATTTAATAGTCAACCAATACAACGTTTTGGTCATGCCGTAATCCCTATGGATGATGCACTTGGAGAAAGCACTGTTGATTTTTGTAATCGTGCTTATATGTGTTTTAATGTTCATTTTCCACAACAGTACATTCTTCTGTTTGACACAGATTTATGCAGAGAATTTTTTACTGCATTTGCACATAATGCTCATTGTAATCTACATATCAGATCGCATTACGGCTTAAATAGCCACCACATTGCAGAATCAATCTTTAAGGCAAGTGGAAAAGCAATATACAATGCATTACTTCCTAACACTGTGCACCATAGCACCCCATCTACAAAAGGAAGCATATGATATACGATACAGAACAACAAGTATCAAAAGAAGCTCTTATTACAAAAGCAAAAAACCTTATTGCACATCATAACACACAACAGACAAACAGTAACAATACTGCAGATACTTTCTATCAAAGAATTACAAAAAAACCACATGCTCTCAATATATCAGCTCCAGAAAGAGTCAAACTTATTCAGTATGGCAATAAATGTTTGAATGAGAAAAATATAGAACATGCGAAACAAATATTTACTGCTATTGAATACAACGAAGGATTAGAACGTATAGCACGATACTATGCAGAGAACGGCAATATGATTGAAGCGTATCTCTTGTTTAAGCAATCAGGAGCAAAAGAGAAAGAAGTGCTTGAACAACGCATTGTACATACTATCAAAGCATTCCTTTCATAAACCGTCATACACAATATGTATTATTTTTCTCATTATTTGATATAATCATAGAAAGCAATCTTTTATGAGTAATTTAGATTATTTTAGCAAAATATATCATTATGCCTCCAATGTACATACTATCAATACCATATTTCAAAAATGGGGATATAAAGCTGTCCTCATTCCTCTCATTGATACTGCAAGTTCCTATGCCCATACTTCTCTACTAGAAGAAGAGGTGTTCAAAACACTTAACAAAAACAACGAGATCATGCTTCTCCGTTCAGATAGCACTCCTTTTCTTTCTAAAATACTTGGTTCACATATTCAAAAAAAACTTCTTCCGTTGCGTCTGTATTATTCAAATAGTATATTTCAAACAAACATACAATACGATGTAAAACAGTGGCAAAGTGGGGTAGAGCTTATTGGGGTTTCCTCCCCTACTGCTGAGTTTGAAGTCATTTCCTTACTGTATGCTCTGACATATTCCCTGATTGATAACTTTCGTATTCATATTAGTTCTCGTAAGCTGTTAATAGAATTGCTAAAACAAAATAGCACTCCTATTGATGAACAAGAGTATACTGATATATTTTCTCTTATTATCTTGCGCAACATACAGGAGTTACAGAAGCGACTTGACAAACATATCATGGAAAGTATCTTTTATATTGCTGATAACAAAGAATATGCAAAATGGAAAAAGCACATAGTATCTATTATTGATAAAGGGATGCATAATACTGCATTTCTCTTTTTTACTACTTTCTTTGAAGCATTACTTGCTATAGATACAAAACATAGAATGTGCTGCGATTTGTCTGAGTTAGGCAATCATCATTACTATACTGATACGGTATACACAGTGTTCTCCCCTACGCTTGCTACTCCGCTGGCAAAAGGAGGGAGATACGACTCTTTGCTTAAAAAATACGGCTATGATACTCCTGCTATAGGGTTTTCTCTCTATCCACATCTTATCGCTCACGATCTTATTCATAAGAACAAAAACCCAACAAAAGAAAAAGATAACCCCTTTCATTCACTTTACAAAGAAAAAACACCGAGCATAGAAACATTAACATCTCGCTTTTATCAGATCAATTCAGAATAATAAAAAATTGTATATGAAAAAAAGACGACTTATTGTCCGTATACTTATTATCATTGTTGGAGTGTTGTTTATTGCTCTGTCAACTGCGTATTTTCTCCGTAATATTATCATAGGTTCAGCATTAGAAACATATTTAAGCAAAACTTTTGAAACAGAAGTACAGCTACAAGGCTTTGATTTACAACTTTTTTCTAAAGCACTTGATATTGATAGTGTTTCTATTCTAAAAAAAGATGACAAGAGCGTATACTTAATCAAAACAGGAAACATTGAAGTTGCTCTTGGCCCTCTTCTTCCTATGATATTTGATAAAGACATTTCAATCTATAAGATCCATTTTAACAAAGTGCATTTTCTTGTGCCTGTAAACGGGACAAAAAGCAATAATGCTACTTCTTCTGAGCAAGATAGAGCTGATATATTTGCTTTGCTTAATTCTATTGATAGTACTGCTCTCTTAACAGAATATGCTGATACATTACAAAGCATTGATCTTGCTCATTCTCTTTTACTTGATATACAACAATACGAAACTGCTGTTACTACACAACTAAAAAAAATAGATCGCATCAGCAGCATAGCACGACAAGAAATAGAAGCAGAATCTTCTCTCTCACTAAATTCATTAGAAGCAGCAAATGCCTCATTACAACAAGCACAGAGAAGGTATGCAACAATACAAAAAGCATATGATGAAAGTAAGGAAATAAAAAATGCTGTTCTTTCATATAAAGATACTCTAAAGCACAACATTGAAGATATAGAACATAGAGTAAACAAAGATATTGCATATATTACAGAAGACATTGCTCAGCCCAAACGACTTGCTACCAAACTGAGTATATCGTTGCTTACACAGATGCTCAATGCGCCTGTCACAAAATACCACACAATACTGAGTGCGTTGCTTGAATTTCTACAAACTATACCATCGAAAAACAATCCACATACTACAGCTACTCCTTTGTCAGTTCCAATCAAACAATTTCTTACTATGCTTACTGCATCTCTATCTCCTCGTATACCCTCATCCTCTAACACCGCATACACAGATATATCTGTACCTTCCGTTCCTTCTGTTCAGTCTATCCCTTCAGTATCTCCCTCTACAGTAACAGTACAAAATACAGCATCGCCCATACAACAGGCACAAACAGTACCTAAAGTTCCCACAATAGATACGAGCAATACAAATACAGAGCACACAAGTTCATCCCTAACAGCACAACATAATAATGATACACAGAGAAAAGAACAACAGCAAAAGGAAACAGCAAGGAATAAAATGTCAATTACTATACATGACTTTCTTCTCTCTGTTGGAATACAAGAACACCCACTGTTTACTTTGATTGCATCAAAAATATCTATAAGTGATACAATATACACAAGCCCAAACCCTATACCATTTTATATTACCAATAGAGATCGTGTAGAGCTTGAAGACATTAGCATCTCTTCTGTACAAGCAGGCGAGTTTATAGGAGAAGGAGCATTGAGTCTCAACCCATCCTTGCCTATGCTTGTTGCTACTATTGCTGTGGGGGCAACTCCCATAACAATAGATACAGGACTAGAACACATACAAGTGAAAAAACTAGAGAGTGTTCTTAGTTATCAACTTGAGCTCACTATGCATAATACAAACAACGCAAAAGCAACTTTATTGCTTGCAAACAGAAACATGCAAGCATATCCGATGACTAAATCAGATACAGGCATAGTGGCACAGACTATCAATGAAACATCAGCTCTTGATATTAAAAGCACTATTGATATAAAAGAAAGCAAAGCACCTGCGCTTACATTTAATACAGATATGCTTAGTGCAATGATGCTTCCTTTTGTTGAAAAAAATATACAAGCAGTAACAAAAGAGATACAAAATCAATTACAAGTAACATTATATACACAGATCAATAGCGACATACAAGAAGCAAATACCATACTCTCTGCTCAGATAGAAAAAGCAAACAGTAGTATACAACATAGCCAAGAGGTGCAACAGTTACAGCAAGATGTTATTACTTCTACTGAAAAAATAGTGCGAAATTACATTACACAACAAGCAAGTGAAGAAGCTGCACGCATACCACAACAATTAGAAGAAGAGCAAAAAAAGATTCAAAAAGAACTGGAAGAAAAAACAGAAAATATTATTGAAGATTTAAGTTCCAGCTTTGGATTTTAGCACAGCTTTTATTCTTCGTACTCCTCTTGATGAAGATTGTTCTTTGTCTATCTTAAATATACCAAGTTCTTTTGTATTTTTAACATGTGGTCCTCCGCATACTTCTTTTGAAAACTCTCCGATAGAGTATACTTTTACTTGCTCATCATATTTCTCTCCAAAAAAAGCAAGTGCTCCCCGCTTTTGTGCTTCTTCTAAAGACATGGTCTGCATGGTAATTGGCAAATCTGCTTGTATCTGATCGTTCACTATTTGTTCGACAGATGTTACTTGTTCTGCTGTCATTTTTTCCTCGTGAGAAAAATCAAAGCGAAGCCTCTCTTTTGTAATATTGCTTCCTTTTTGTGATACATGCGTTCCTAACACTTGTCGTAGTGCTTGATGCAATAAGTGGGTAGCGGTATGCAGTTTTGTTGTTTCCTCAGAATTATCAAGCAATCCGCCCTTAAAGGTCTGATTGGTATCTGCTTTTGATTTTTCTTGATGTTCCTTAAATGCTTTTTCAAATCCAAAATCATCTATACTCAGCCCTTGTTCTATGGCAAGCTCTACTGTAATTTCTTTTGGAAAGCCGTATGTATCATATAAGTGAAATACATCATTGCCTGTTATGGTAGAAACATTTTTTTTGCGTAATTGTTCAACGAGCTTATAAAATTCTTTTTCCCCTTTTTTAAGGGTTTCGGAAAATTTTTTTTCTTCCATTTCTAGCTCATGGAGTATGCTAGCTTTTTGGTGTTGTAACTGGCTATACTCTACTGCATATGTTTCAATGATTACTTCGGCTATATCTTTAAGAAATAATCTATCAATTTCAAGCTGTCGTCCATAGCGCATAGCTCTGCGAATAAGTCTGCGTAAAATATATCCTTGTCCTATGTTGGATGGATTCACTGCTCGCTCATCTCCTAAGATAAATACTGCTGCTCGTATATGGTCTGCAATAATTCGCATTGATTTATCGTGTATTGGAGATGTTTCAAAGCGATATGAACTTATAGTTTCTAAAGTATGTATAAGGGGCATAAACAATTCTGTATGATATACTGTGGGCTTGCCTTGTAAAATACTAGCGGTTCTTTCGAGTCCCATGCCTGTATCAACGCATGTTCTCTGTAACGGTTCAAAGCTCCCCGAAGCGATTTTATTGTATTGCATGAACACATCATTCCATATCTCTAAAAATCTCCCATCATCGCTCGCAGGGTTACTGGAGGTGTCATTATTGCTATGAGTATCAATAAACATTTCGCTATCAGGACCACAGGGGCCTGTTTGCCCAGCTGGTCCCCACCAGTTGTGCTGTTTAGAGAGAAAAAATATTTTATCACGGGGAATCCCCAGCTGTTCCCACAGCTTTGCTGATTCTTCATCCGCTGACACTTGGGAGTCTCCCTCGTATACCGATATAGCAAGATCTTCAATCTTCAAGTTAAGCCATTTCGCATCAGTAAGAAATTCAAAACTCATCTCTATGGCTTCTTCCTTAAAGTAATCACCAAGAGACCAGTTTCCTAGCATTTCAAAAAAAGTGAGATGAGAGGTATCTCCTACCTCTTCTATATCTTTCGTTCGTATACAGCGCTGACAGTTTACCAGACGCCTTCCTTCTGGGTGTTCTTGCCCCATAATATACGGCACCAAAGGATGCATACCAGCGGTCGTAAACAATACAGTGGGATCATTCTCGGGGATAAGAGATGAGCCTCTAATTTTAGTGTGTGCCTTATGGGTGAAAAACTCATAAAATTTATTTTTTAATTCAAATGCTTTCATAATATAGCGTACTTACTTTAATTATACTATATGTGTGTACTTAAAAGTATGCTTGCTTAAATTGTTGGAGGGTAAGGATGTCTGGCATTTCACCTCCTTCAAGAATTATCCGATTTAAACAAGCTTTTACTATCTCTCTTCCACGACAATAAATGAGTATTGATTTATATATTGATTTCCCTATTGGTTTCATAATATTATCTCTAGACTCTTTTAATTGATTTTTTACATGCTCTTCATCCATAAAGTAACCATCCGTTGCCTTAAGCTTTAATTCTACTAGTAGAAATTGAGCATTATCTAAGCCTATTACCATATCCACAGATTTACATCTATTCCCTATAATACACTCTAAATTTATTGCTTTTGCATCCTCGTTAAAACGAACTTCAGTATAATCATTACATTTACAACTACGCTCTCCTTTATAATAAAAATGACTTTCTTCTTCCACAATAGCATTTATACAATCAATATCTTTACGCTCTTTATATTTTTTATGTTTTGCACGTTCGTTATCAATAAAATTTTTTATTTTATCAGATCCAATAATAGCATATCCTAGTTCTACAGTAGTTTTTTTACAATACTTACATGTCTCGTTCATCATTTGCACCATAGCTACGTATCCTATTCATTGCATCATTAAATGAACCAAAAATCTTCTCTATATCTCTCCCCCTATCTATAAAGGTATATCTATCATTACCTTGTTTCTCTTCTAAGTAAAATCTACATGTATCACCTACACCCTCTTTATTGGTAATATATTTTATAGCACTTACCATGTCAGGATGATGGGAAGAGATAAAAAATTTAACTCCTACTTTTTTATTCAACAACACAACCAATCGTGCATACTCTACTACCCATTTTGGATGTAAGTGTGCTTCTGGCTCATCTAGTACCAATAGTGTTTTGTTAGTCAACCAACCATTTTTATACAACATTTGTAAAATAGCAAGAGATTTTATCCCCGTTGCACAAGTTGCGACTCTAAATGGCCTATCATTACCATTTCTGTAAAACATTAGTTCACCGTTCTGTTCATCTAATATAATTTCTCCATCTAATATATCTGGAGACATAAAAATTCTCTGTAACTCATTATAAGTCTCCGTATCCCTTATCTTTTCTATTTGACTTATATTTTTCCGTTTTAAGTAAAAATCTAGATCTTTCCAATGATAAAAATGCTCTATTTCTATATCTCTATTTCTCCAACCATATGTATATTCTGGGTTTTCCACAGCCATAGGACTATCTATATAAATAGCATGAGAAATAACTGCAAATTCTCTCAAAATTGTATCTTCTTTGCTAATAATATGTTTCCCATATTCCTTTACTGAAAAATCTTCTAACTTTTCATTATAAATATTTCTTACTTTATTTTCAAATAAATTTTTGCTTCTCTCATCAACTTTTTCTTGAAATTCCTCATATATTTTTTTTACTATTTTCTGTAAAGCATCAAATATTTTACTCACTGTATCAGTATCAGTATCAGAAATATAATCGCGAAAATTACTCATTATTACATTTTGTGCATAAAATATCTCTTCTTTATGATCTTCTTGTATCTCTCCTTTATAATATTCTTGCACCTTTGTTATTGTAGAAAGCATCTCATCTTTGTCTTGTATACCATTTATTCGCCTTCTGAAGGCGAATCTAAAATTTGAAAGATCGCCTAAAATCATTCTTATATCCTGCATTTTATCATTCAAATCTTTTTTCAAAAAATCATTATATTCTCTAGAGATTTTGACTATATAATAGAATAGTGTAGAAAGAGTACTTTTCCCTGTAGAGTTTTCGCCAGCTACTACTGTAATGCCATCTAACTTAATGGTAGCTTCTTTTATCGCTCTAAAGTCTCTGACACTTAATTCTAACAAACTTTTTTCTTTTTCTTTTGCATTATCTTCCATAAACTCTGCCATGAGTATAGTATACCATAATACTTATATTTAGATGCTTTCTGGGTACTCTTGCCCTATAATATAGCGTACTTACTTTGATTATACTATATGTGTGTGCTTAAAAGTATATTTGCTTAAATTGTTGGAGAGTCATAGGCTCTAATGGTTTAAGCTCATGCTTTTTATCATAAATAAGCTCATACTCTAAATTATCAAGACTGTCTCTTAGACTTTCTTTATCACAATAAATAAGTATTGATGTATCAATATCTTCTTTCATCCGTTCTTTAGAAGAGACTACTTGATCTTTTGCTTCTTGTATTCTCTTTGATATGAAATCTGTCTCTACACAAAGTTTGAGTTCTACTAGCAGAACCTTAGCATTATCTAAGATCATTACCATATCTACAGATTTACAGCCATGTTCTCCTTTTGTAATGCAATCGAAATCTATTGCTTCTGCCCCCTCAAACTTAATCGTTTCATAATCAAAACATCGAATTTCTTTTGTTTCTTTATGTTTACTTCCTCTCTTTACAATCTCATCTATGAGTTTAACACAACCTCCTCGTTTTTCTTTAGCAATAGGATGTTCTTTAGTCTTTGTTTGACTGTACTTATCTGTTTCATTCATTATCTAGTACCATATTCAGCTCTCTTGTCTATTGCTTTATTAAATACACGAAAAATATTTTCTATATCTGTTCCTTCATTATTAAAAGTATACTTAAAGTCTTCTTGTTTTTTCGCTAAATAAAATCTATACTTAACTTCTGATCTAGCTTTTGAATCTTTATCGTTTAAATTTTCTTTGTCAGCAATATTTTTTATAGCTTTTACCATATCAGTACTATGGGAAGAGATAAAAAATTTAACTCCTACTTTTTTACTCAATAGTACAATCAATCGTGCATACTCTACTACCCATTGTGGATGTAAGTGTGCTTCAGGTTCATCTAGTACCAATAGTGTTTTGTTGGTCAACCAACCATTACTACATAGTGTTTGTAAAATAGCAAGAGATTTTATGCCTGTTGCACAATCCTCAACCTTAAAAATCTTCTTATCATTTCTATGAAACATCAACTTATCGCTCGATTCATCCAGTATAATTTCCCCATCTAATACTTCTGGTGTTCTAAAAATTTCCTGTATTTCATCGTATATACCCGTATCTATTATTTTTTCTACTTGCTTTCTATCTTTTTGTTTTAAGTAAAAATCTAGCTCTTTCCAATGGCGAAAAGGTTCTATGTCCGTAGATACATTTCTCCAATCACCTGTATATTTTGTATGTTCTACAGCCATAGGACTATCTACATAAATAGCATGAGAAATAAAATCAAACTCTTCCAATCTCTGTTCTTCTTTGCTAATGATATCCTTTCCATATTCCTTTACTGAAAATTTTTCTGATTTTTCTGATTTTTTATCATAAATATTTCTGAGTTTTCTTTCAAATAAATCCTTGCTTCTATCCTTAATTTCTTTTTGACATTCATCATATATTTTCTTAACTATTTTTTGTAAAACCTCAAGTATTCCTCCTATTGTAATTGTATCAATATCAATATCAGAAATATACTCCCTAAAATTAACTTCTATAAAACGTCGTATTCTATATCTCATACCAGGTCGTCTCATGAGTTTGATACGTTTTTCTTCTATTTTATTTTTTTCTTTCACTTTATAGTAATCTTCCATCTCTTTTATCAAAGAAAGTACTTCTTGAGTATCAAACCAATCTTTTGATACTCTCATATCGTAGAGAGTATCAAAAAAATTCTTTAATTCATCATCATCATCATCATCATCATCATCATCATCATCATCATCATCATCATCATCATCATTTCTTAAAATATCCATTAGCACCCTTGTTATATTTCGTATTTTCTCATTTAATTTTTCTTTTACAAAATTATCATAATTGTTAGAGATGTCAAATATATAATACAATAATGTAGAAAGAGTACTCTTTCCAGTAGAGTTTGTGCCAGTTACTACCGTAATGCCATCTATTTTAATAATGGCTTTTTTTATCGCTCTAAAGTCTTCTACTCTTAATTCTAATAAACTTGCTTCTTCATTATATGCCATGATTATAGTATATCATAATTACTTTCTTTCTACATACATAACATTTCCTGCGTTCACTCCATATACGGTATGTATATACTGTTCAAGAGTTTTGGCTATCTCTTGCATAGCAGTGGTAAAATGAGCTGTCTCACTTTCATTGAGTGACACTTTACTCTCAGGAATAATACGCGCAGTGAGATACCACGATAAAGACTGTATAGGACGCTGCAACAGATATGCAAAAAACTCGTTCTGCACCAAATAAGCATGTGTCTCATCGTAGCCGTTATACGCAAAAAACCGCTTCCATATGCTCTGCTCTTTTGTGCTCAGCTGTTGCCACACAGTAGCCACATAGTCCCGCAGTTGTTCATCGTGAAAATAAAATGTATGCAATAACTCATGACATAGCAGTGCAGTAATAAGCTCTTCACTGTAGGTCAACGCTATACTCACCATATAATGCTTTGCGGAAAGTATAGGCATATTTGCAATCATGTTGTAATCAATATCCCTTGTCTCTATAGTAGCGTTTAGTAATGTTTTATCTTTTTCTGACACCAGTAAAAAACCCTGTCGTATCAATAGATACTTTAAGTCTAGCTCCTCTGTATGAAAAGGAAATATACCTGTGGTAGCATCAAGGCGAGGAAATTTCTGTGTTCTTCCCTTTTCAAAAAATACTCGTATATCTTCCATAGTATAGTTATGAGCCCCCCACCCCTTACGGTGAGCTATTTGCTCATCGTACATAATAGAGCCACGCGTCCCCCGCTTTTCCACAAAAAAAGCAAGCCTCTTAAGATACCGTGCTTGGACTTGTTTATCCTTAAAGAAAAAGACTAGCACATTCGGGTATTGTTGCCACCGAAACACAGTGTAGTCATTATTTGGATTCATAGCACGCCAGTGCATCATATCATATAACGAGGCAGGCTTTACATCATCTGTCATAGTATGTATCTGCCCTCTCAGTGATAAAGAAATTATATCAAATATATTGGATGGGACAGTAACATAGGTATTTGACTGAGCTACCTCAGTACTGTTATTATCAAGGTAGACAGGGCGAATATGCATAAATTGAATATCACAATCAAATTGCTGTGCATACCAATAGAGAAAATGAGTACCTTGTTGAAGACGAACTATGTAGTGATGGTTTACAACATGCATATCACCACGTATTACCAGTGCATCTCTACATTGCAAGTTTACTTCTAAGCCAACTGTCTGATAAGAAAACTGCAATAATTCACTGTCAGTCACAGTGTAGCGAAGCTCTAAGGCTTCAGACTGCGTCAATACTCTCCCTATATTGATAGTGGCACTGTTTATAGTACTGTATTGTGCAAATACAGAAGCAAACACAGAAATAGAAAAAATACTTAAAAAAAAACACTCTTTAGCATGTTCAAGACCCCATTATACATATTCTTATACCACTACTCGTATAGCATGCATGAGTGTCATATATCTCTGTTTCTCTTGCAATGCTCCATAGTTCCTAATTATACTTACCTAACTATACTTACCTAACAATAATGTAATGTATGTTCCATTATACTGTAATGTATTTTATATTATACTATAAGATATGATAATATACACTCTTACTATTAAAGGTATGCATTGTGCCTCTTGTGCTACTGCGGTGCAAAGCAATCTGGAGAAAATACCTGAAGTAACTCAGGCTTCAGTCAACATATTAAATGAAAAAGCAGTAATCCATTGCAGTACCTCTATCTCTCAAAATATATTATCACAAGCAGTACAGGCTGCAGGATATACATTAGACTCAGTACATAATGATGAATCTTCTCAGACATTAACAGATACTGTTATTTCACAGCAAGATACATTGAATAAACGAAGGACTACTATACAGCTTACTATAGCATGGTTGAGCTTTGGTATTATTATGTTTCTTATGTTCTATGGCCATACTATTCTTTCCAGTCTGGTAAAAGATATACTCTTGGTGAGCATATCTACTACAATAAGCATTATTATCGGAAAAAACATTTTTAGTTCTGCAATCAAAGCACTAAAAAAAAGAACAAGCAACATGGATACCCTCACCAGTATTGGAGTAAACATGGCACTTCTCAGTGGACTACTTGCTCTTGCTCGGTACATACATCCAAGCATTGCAGAAGCAATTTACATACAAAACTTTTCGGGCTTAGCTGCCATGATACTTACTCTTGCGATAACAGGAAGCACTATAGAAACTTTTTTGAGAAAAAAATCAATAGGAGCACAACAAGCATTACTTAATCTTTTACCGCGTTTTTCCACTGTCATAATATTTACCGATGATTCAAAAACAGAGTATGAAAAAGAAACAAAAGAAACAAATACCCTAAAAATACATGACATAGTACTCATAGAACCAGGAGAACAAATCCCTTGTGATGGCATTGTCATAAAAGGAAACAGCACTGTCGATGAATCGATGATAACAGGCGAAAGTCTTCCTATTGAAAAAGAGCAAGGAAGCAAAGTCATTGGAGGGACAGTAAACCATCAAGGACAGCTTATTGTACAAGTGGCACAAAACGGAAAAAACAGCACTTTACAGAAAATACTAAAAGCAGTAGAACATGCACAAAGCACAAAACCAAATATACAGCTACTAGTTGATAAAGTAACAGCATCGTTTGTTCCTTGTATTATAGGACTTGCAATCATAAGTTTTTTTGCATGGCTACTATTTCCTAATGTACTATTACATGGAATACTCATAATTATACAATACACATGGAACTATGGAGGCAGTCTTATCACTCCATTGATAGCCCTACCACTTCCTTTAAGTGAAGCATTTATTCAACAGTATGCACAAGGGCTTATTCAAAACCCCATTGATTATCTAGAAATCTCTCAGCTATCATTAGCAATCTATGCAAGCATCTCAGTACTGGTAGTAGCATGCCCTTGTGCATTAGGGCTTGCTACCCCTGCCGCAATCTCTGTTGGCATAGCAAAAGCAAGTAGGTTTGGAATATTTTTTCGTTCTGCAGAAATCATTGAACGCTTAAAGAATATAAACTGCATAGCACTTGACAAAACTGGCACTCTCACACAAGGAAAAATATCTCTTAGCAGTATACACAGTCTTAATGCAAGCTCCGAAACAGAACTCTTATATATTGCAGCTGTCCTTGAACAAGGCTCTGAACATCCCCTTGCAAAAGCAGTAGTAAGAAAATATCAAGAAACATCCTCTCGTACACTTCGTTTAGCAGATGATTTTAAGTCGTTTGCAGGAAAAGGAGTCAGTGCAACTATAGAAAACAAACAGTATTTCTTAGGCACAAAATCCTTCATTAGCCAATCTTTATACAATACAAAAGATACTCCTTTTCCACACGAAATAGAGACTATTATTACAGATGAAGCAAAGCAAGGCAGAAGTGTAAGCATATTAGCAGACAAAGAGACAGTGCTAGGCATTTTATCGTTTGCAGATAGCATACGTCCTAGCAGTAAAAAAGCAATACAATACTTTCATTCACATGGGTATAAAGCTGCCATATTGTCAGGAGACAATGCATTAGCCACACAGCACATAGCATCACAATTACACATACAACATATTTACCCTGAACTCAGGCCTGAAGACAAATACAGCATACTATTAGAATTACAACAAAACCATAAGGTACTCATGATAGGAGACGGCATTAACGATGCTCCAGCATTATTACAAGCAGATGTTGGAGTAGCTATGGGAGGCGGCACAGATACCGCAAAAGAAGCGGGCGATGTCATCTTATTTAGAGAAAATATTGAAGACATTGTACACACACTACGATTATCAAAACACATAAACAGAGTACTTGCACAAAATTTGTTCTGGGCTTTTTTCTACAATGTAGTCATGCTTCCTTTTGCTATGCTTGGCATAATCTCTCCCATCTTTGCAGAAATTGCAATGGCATTAAGCTCTATTTCTGTATTATTAAATGCAAACAGGCTATGGCTGATAAAAAAAGAGATACACCTCTTTTCTAATAAAGGTACATAATAAAGATATGCAATACCTTTTATGCTATCATAAAAAAAGAAACTATGAATATACAGCTCCATAATCATTATCAGTTTATTGCTCTGACACAGCTAGAACAACACAAACAACATTTACTTATAAAAGGCAAAGAGCTTCACATAAAAGGCACTATCTTACTTGCTCCTGAAGGGATAAATATAGCTATATGTGGAGAAGCCTCTGCACTTACTGCTTTAGAGAAATACATGGAGTCCTTATTTTGTACCACTATTCATCCGTTCATCACTCCCATTGATGAACACCAAGATATACCATTTCAGAAATACAAAGTAAAAGTAAAAAATGAGCTTATAAAACTAGGCATACAAGAAGCGAAAATGGTACAGACAGATCACTCTTCCTGTGTAGTTGGAACACATGTTGCTCCGCAACATTGGAATGAGCTTATTGAAGATTCTAACACTATCCTCATTGACACGCGTAATCACTACGAGTACTCCTTAGGACATTTTAAGAACGCACTCAATCCCCAAACCTCTTTCTTTACTGAGTTTCCTGCCTATTTACACGATACCTTTAAGGACAAAAAAAATTGTTCTATTGCCATGTACTGTACTGGTGGCATTCGCTGTGAAAAAGCCTCATACTACATGGGGTTACAGCAATATACCACTGTGTACCAACTTGAAGGAGGGATACTTAATTACTTTAATACAATCCCATACGAACAAAGCCTATGGGTAGGAGCCTGTTTTGTATTTGATGATAGAATTGCAATAGGACATGATATGTCCCCTACTACTCTTTCCTTACAGGAGAAACCAGAATCTCTCTCTCATAAAGATTCGTACAATGACAGGCATATACAATATGTGTATAAAAAAATTGCTCAGCACTTACATAGCCATACTGCTGATGTTCAAGCAATAAAAAACTGATTCATTAAATCTGCATCTTTTTTTATTTTACCTTGCTCTTTTTTGCTCCTTTGTCGCATTTAATATTTGCACTTGTGAGGTAAAATTTCAATAAAAATTTATAAATAGTATATAATGTAATAAAGTGAGGAATCTTATGAAGTCTATGATATTAGCGAATACAATGATTTATGAATTTAATAGGATAGATGAAATAATCCGTCAAATGAAATTACAAAAATTATTATATTTTTTTGTAGGTTTTACTTATAAAGAAACAGGAAAGTATATATTAGATGAGGATTTTTACAAATTAGATTATGGTCCTGTTTGTATAAACATTTACCGTAAATTTAAGAATCAAAAACATCATCCCTTAAAACAAATAAAATCACAAAATGGTAAAGTATACATATATGATTTTGAAAAAGATAATAATGAAATAGATAAAATATTAAAAAATATTATTGAACACTATGGATATTTATCTGACTTCACACTATCAGAAATGACACATAAAACAGGAAGTCCTTGGGACACTGCAGAATACTCTTTTCCTATTGAAAAAAAGAGTATACAAGATTATTTTACAAAAATAGACATAGGTGCATTTTAGTATGAATAAAAATAGCAAAAATGAAATAGATAATATAAAAGCACATGAAATACAAAATATAAACAGACAACAAAAGACAGAATTTAATCCTGAAGAAGCCAAGCATATAAGATATGAAAAAAGATTGAGTATAATTTTTTGGACTATAAACTTTTGTTTTATTATACTCATAATAACAGTAGGAGTAATATTATATGATAGTTGGAAGGATGAGGGTACAGGATTAGCAAATGACACAACATTAGCAATATTGATAACTGTAGTATCTACAACTCTTACGACTGCAGTAGGTGTAGTAATAGGATCATCAATAGACTAGAATATTTATATCATCTCTATATACTCTCCGTTTCAATAAAGCCCAAAATCTCTCCATTATGTTTATATGTGCCATTTTATCTATATGCTACTTTGTACTATGATTTACTGACTTATGAGTATATCCATAATAATGTAACACTTGAACTCGTGGTGTATGCAATATACAGTATAAGAAAAAAAACATATTGTTTAGTAAAATGTAATATACATACATTAAAAATAAGGAAACAACAGCATGGCTCAGTTTGAAACACTTAGAAATACACTTACTCATACAGTACTTAATGTGGAACATCTTACTGATGAAACATTCAGTGTCAAATTTACTCGTGGAAACCTTGATTTTCAAGCAGGACAGCACATTTGTGTAGGTCCACATAATGACTTAAATATGAGAGAATATTCAATTTATTCTGGTACTTCACAAGATTTTCTAGAAATTTTAGTAAAAGAAATACAAAATGGATATGTGTCAAAGCTACTAAAACAACTACAGCAAGGACAGTCTATTAAGGTAGAAGGTCCCTTTGGGTATTTCACTATTGAAGAAGCCGAAAAAACAAAGGCACTGTATGGCATTGCCACAGGCACAGGCATTGCTCCATTTCATTGCTTTGCAATAAGCCATCCTCAACTATCATTTTCTATTGTACATGGCATACGACATAGAAAAGAACAATATCATAAGGAGATATTTGAGAATACTGCTTTTCACTATACTCCTTGTATTTCAAGAGAAAAACAGGATGTGTATTATCAGGGACGTGTAACAGATTTTTTGAAAACAAATACTATAGATGTACATGGCATTTATTTTCTTTGTGGAAACTGCGACATGATTTATGAAGTGTTTGATATTCTTCAACAAAATGGCGTGCCTTCTAAACATATAAAAGCAGAGGTATATTTTTAATGAAATACTATCTACTCAGTCTTGGTTGTCAAATGAATATATCCGACAGTGAACGGGTAAAAACCGTACTCAATACTATGGGATTTACCGAAACTCAACAAGCAGAAGAAGCTGAACTATTAGGAGTAATGGCTTGTTCGGTCAGACAAAAAGCAATAGATAAAGTGTACAGCCTCATTCATAAATGGAATACATGGAAAAAAAACAAACATTGTATCACTTTTATCTCTGGATGTGTGTTACCAAATGATAGGGAAAAATTCTTAAAAAAATTTGATATACTGTTTTCCATAAATGAACTGCCTCAATTACCCGATATTATTCGCAATTACGGAGTGAGCAGTCCTTTTACAGAAAAAAGCAAATCACAGAGTACATGGGAAATAGACGATATCCATATTCAAAACAACACGGAACTTTCTGTTACACAATCTACACACAAAGCTCATATCACAAAAAAAACATCAGCTTTATCCGAAACAAAACTATATGTTCCTACAACAGCACGGCATACACCGTTCTCTTCCGAAACAGAATCAAATGATTTAGCACGAGGGTTCTGGAATGTAAAGCCAACATATTCCTCTCATTTTGATGCATATATCACTATACAGAACGGCTGTGATAAATTTTGTACATTCTGTGCAGTTCCTTATACTCGAGGAAGAGAAGTTTCACGTTCATCAAGTGAAATATTAAAAGAAGTATACGATCTTATGCAACAAGGCTATAAATCTATTACTTTGCTTGGACAAAATGTCAATAGCTACGGTATTGACATGAATGGAAAAGAGCTTACTTTTGCTCAATTATTAGAACGAATAGGGAATCTTGCAAATGAACTTGAACATACATGCTGGATATACTTTACCTCTCCTCATCCACGAGATATGGGAAAAGATGTATTAGAAGTAATGGCACAATATCCTTGTTTAGCAAAACAAATTCATCTTCCTTTACAAAGCGGGGATGAAAAATTACTATTTAAGATGAATAGAAATCATAGTATGTCAAAATATCGACAAACCGTAACAGATATACATACTATTCTGCCAACAGCTACGTTGTTTACTGATATTATTGTTGGGTTTTGTGGAGAAACAGAAGAACAATTTAACAATACCAAAGATGCCATGAAAGAGTTTGCATATAATATGGCATATATTGCAATGTATTCACCTCGTCCAGGAGCAGCAAGCTATAGATGGCACGACACTATTTCTCTTGACGTAAAAAAGCAACGTTTACGCGAACTGTCAGAGATATTACAAAACACAGCAGAAAAAAAACATGAACAATACATTGGAACAAACATACAAGTACTCGTAGAAAGTGTAGGAAGAAGCGCCAACACATTACAGGCAAAGACAGAGGGAAAAATTCCTGTCATGCTTACAAATACTACTCCCTATGATTTTAAGACATTAGAAGGAAAATTTATATACGCTACTATCACAGGACAGAAATCACTTTCTCTTTTAGCAGAGACCTATGGAGAGCCATTTTGAAAAAGAATACACAGTTAGACATACCAGTAAGCTCATCTTCGTTTAAGAATGCTCATACTACTGCTATGCAGCATAAAGAACATGCTCCCGTAGTTGCAATTCAAACGCTAGGATGTAAACTTAACCATGCAGAAAGCGATTCCATTGCTACCCGATTAAAACAAATGGGATTTGAGGTGATAAACAGAGATAGCCTTGATAAAAGAAACTCCTTTACTCACGCTAAATATATTGTCATAAATACATGTACGGTAACTGCAAAAGCAGATAGAAAAAGTCGACATAGCATATACCAAGCAATAAAAGGAAATGGATATTTTCGTAATACAGAACATACAGAAGACTCCACTGCCCATAGAGATACTTCACATGGCTCATCATCTCATACAGAAACAACAAGCCCTCCCATAGTTATTGTTACTGGATGTTTTGTAGGAAGTGCAAAAAAAAATATAGAAGATATGGATATTGATTATATTGTCGACAACAGCAAAAAAAGCTATATTCCCGAAATTATAGATGCCCATGAAAAAGAGCAAATATTTGACTACAACGCACAGGAAGCAAATTATTTTAGTGCTACCCCAGCTGATCAAAGTTTCCATACCAGAAACAATCTCAAAATTCAGGATGGATGTGATAATTTTTGTACTTTCTGTATCATTCCTCTTGTTCGTGGTACAGCACAAAGTTTACCTCTAAAAAAAGTAGTAGAAAATGCACGTACTATGATAGAAAACGGGAGTAAAGAAATAGTGCTTACTGGAGTAAACATGAGTCGCTACAGCGACCTATGTGAAGGAAAAGAGCATTCTTTTTCAGACTTACTTGAAGCTCTCTTAAAGATGGGCAACAATCATAACTGTAGGTTTCATATTTCATCATTAGAACCAGATAGATTAGACGATAAATTTTTTGATTTATTACAAGATCCAAAACTATGTTCACATCTTCATTTATGCTTACAAAGTGGTAGCGAAAAAATTTTGCTAAAAATGAGGCGTATGTATACAGTATCTGATTATATGAACTGTATAGAACGTATCAAACAGTATGACAATAACTTTAACTTTACTACTGATATTATAGTAGGGTTTCCTGAAGAAAGTGATCATGATTTTATGCAAAGCATGAAGATTGTAAAAGAAACTGGATTTAGCCATATACATATTTTCCCCTATTCTGTTCGGCAAGGTACAAGAGCAGAGCGCATGAAAGCAGTAGACACAAGAATACAAAAAGACAGAATACAACAAATGCAAGCGTTATGCGATGAACAGAAACATCAGTATAGAATTTCTATGTTACATAAAAAACAAGAAGTACTCATAGAAAAAACAATGAACGATGCTAATGAAGGATACGGCTTTACTAACTATTATATTCCTGTACATGTATACAACACAAACACACACACTACTTTTACTGCTGCTCCAATACAACACAATAGCTTTATAGAAATTACTCCAACACAATGGAAAAAAGAGAGAGAACTTGTATTACTTGCAAACATAAGTAATCACTTTACAGAAACTACCGATGCTAGTGGTCATTAGTACTTCCTCTGCTTTATTTACAGCACTGAGTACACAACTGCAGTACACTGTGTATCGAGAACAAGATTATGAGCTTTTACAGCATATAGCACTAGCTGCCCCTTTACCATATATTGTTTCTCTACATACACAACATTCCAGTAACTATGACTTTCATCATAATAGTATACTTGTTCAAATACCTAACTCATCTTCATTATCATCATCACATATGAAACAAGAGTTAGCTATGCTCTGTGGTATACTGTATGCATTTCCTGTGCAAATACAATGTATATTATATCTTGATATCATGCCTACACAGATATTTCACGAACAGAGAAACCTGTTTAAGGAAGAGGTGTCCTCACAGTACCGTACTATAGATTATTTTTTTGCACATAGCATATATGCTGATACACATAGTTCCTGTCTTTATACCGATATACTCTTGCCTACTCTGCCACATTTTGCAGTAGCACATGCTCCTCTCCATTTTTTTAGTACTTTGGTACAAAAATATTGGAGTAGCCATTGTATACAATCTTTGCATATCATAGATAAAAATAGCACAGACACATCTCCTGTGCAAATCAAAAAAAACATGCCTGCCATTTTGGAATGTATACAGTCCTTACAGTCACTCAATACAGAAATTAGGTTTACAAGCACTATACAAAAACAACTACAAGCATTAAAATTTCATTTTGGTTTTTCTAAAACACAGATGGCAAAGCTCTATACCTTGATACGCGGACAGTTACAAATAAACACTGATATACCAGATATTTTTTCTTTGGCACAAACAATAGCAAGCAATATGTCTTCTAAAAAATCTACCACTCAACACACATTCTCTGTACTCAACAGAAACACACTGTTTGTACAACTCTGTGAGCAACTACTAGAGACATAGTGTATCATGCATGCTTCCTTTTCCATAAGGAATATTATACTAATGGAGAGAAGGGAATTACAGACAATTTAATCTTTTGGAGTGTTATTACTGTCTGATGTTTCGCTACTATTTACTTTTTTTCCATTTGATTATCAACTACTTACATTAAATTTTTATAATGCTGTTTTATTAGTTCTCTATTTATCTCAGCTCCTACTTGTTTCTCATTGATGGTAATAGTCCATGGAGTCTCATGTTTATGTGTTATATCGGATAGCTCCCAATCAGTTAAATTACCATATACTTCTAATACTTCTAGTATCAAATCATATTCTTTTTTATGTTCTTTTTCATTATAAGTAACATCAGTTTTTATAGGAGATTTTATAGGATTAAACATATTTCTATGTTCTTTTTTAATTTTCTCATAAACAGTTTTACAGACAGGACCATAAGGAAAAGCATAAAAATCATCATCAATAAGCCATCTATCATAATTAGCAATATACCATCCGCATGAAAAGTATAATAATTTCTGTAATTTCATATTACGTATAGGGTCTTTTTTATCTATAAAGTGCTGTAGTATTATATTAGTTGCTACTAAAGTATCCATTTTTACCTCCTTATCAACATAGATTCATCTGTTTATATACTATCACAAATTGTAATTTTTATGTCAAACTTTAGAAGACACACGAGATAGTAAAAGTATAGGCAAAACTCTATAAGTACGGTAATATATTATACTATATAGGAAGGTATATACAACTACCCTAAATACACTATGCATTTTTCCCACATATATGTAGAACACAATGTAATGACAGCCTCCATAAGCAAAACAATACTGTCACAATATCCAAATGCACAAGTAATACCTATTGAAAACTATAAACAGTTTTTTAACAGAAAAAATCAAAATTTTACATTACAAAGAAAAAGCCGAAAATTGATATTAGCAAAACAAAAACATCATTTCACTTTCTTAGGAACTGAACGCGTCCGTAGCTTTGGCAACAAACATATTTACTCTTGCTCTATGATTCGAAACTGCAAGTATCACTGCGAATACTGTTTTTTGTCAGGCATGCACGAGTCTGCTCATATAGTATTATATGTCAATATAGAAGACTACATACAGAGAGTTACACATATTTCACAAAAAATGTATAAAGAGCATCCACAAGATAGTATATATCTCATAACATCATATTTAAGTGATCTGCCTGCATTTGAAGAGCTATATCCTCTTTGCAAAACATGGATAGAAATTATAGACAGGCTTCCTAATGTAGAGCTAGAAATACGAAGTAAAAGCGATGCCTATACTTCTATAAGAAACATTCCTGTATCAAAAAAAGCTATTCTCGTGTGGTCTTTTTCTCCTCCTGAGATCATTCGTACCTATGAACATGGCACGGCCTCTTTCCATACACGAATTTTACAAACAAAAGCAGCTATAGAAGATGGGTGGCGTGTACGGTTATGCTTTGATCCTATTATATATTCTCCTCAATGGAAACAGCATTATATTGAAAGTTTACAAAAAATTTTACAGTACTGCCACCCTGACACCATTGAAGCAATAAGTTACGGAGTGTTCCGTATGAGTAACAACCATCTACAAAAAATGAGAAAAGAAAGGCCTGCTTTACGACTATTACATCAAAATATTGAAATAAAAGATTCATTAGGAACATATACTCCCCCTATTCTAAAAGAAATACAAGAAGAGTTTATACACGAGGCTTCTAAATACTTTCCTAAAGAGAAAATACATTTTGTACATGGATAAACGCATACTATATCTTTCTCTTTTTATTACATACATTTTCATTACACAAATATAGTATACTATTACTATGATTTCAACAGAAAAATTTGTACATAAACTACTTGAATCAAAGATCCATTTTTTTACTGGAGTCCCTGATTCTCTCTTAAAAGATTTTGGCAATTACATATACAGTCATATTTCTGCTAACAATCATATTATCGTAGCAAACGAAGGAAACGCAATAGCACTAGCAGCAGGGAGCTACCTTGCTAACAGTACCATCCCACTTGTGTATTTACAAAATGCAGGATTAGGAAATATTGTCAACCCTCTGCTTTCTATGGCAGATGCCTCTCTATACGCTATTCCTATGATTATTTTAGTAGGCTGGCGAGGAAAAGACGGAAAAGATGATGCAGAACAACACTTACAACAAGGAGCATGTACTCCCTCTTTGATTGAGGCTATGCAGTACCCTTTTTGTGTTCTTTCTCAACAAGAAGAAACAGCATTACAACAAATAGACAAAGCAATAAGATCCATTACTGAAACTCCTCAACCATACTTTTTGTTAGTAGAAAAAGAAACATTCAGTAGCGTCCCTCTTACAAAAAAAGTTGCTTCTGCAAGCAATATGTCTCGCGAAGAAGCGTTACGTATTGTAGCTCGTTCGTTACCAGAAGACTACTTTGTAGTAACAACAACAGGAAAAACAAGTAGAGAATGGTACGAAGTACGCGAACAACTACAGCAAAGCCATGATAACGATTTTTTGACTGTAGGAAGCATGGGACACACTTCTAGTATTGCACTTGGCATGGCAACGCAAAGCAACGCTCATATACTTTGTGTAGATGGAGATGGATCTATGCTCATGCACATGGGTGCTCTTGCGGTTGCTGGCTCAGTACATTTGGAAAATTTTCATTATGTACTTATCAATAATCTTTCGCATGAATCAGTGGGAGGATTGCCAACAAATATACATCATATACATTTCGAACAATTTTTTCTCTCCATTGGGTTTGATGCATATTTTCGTGCCGATACTCCTGAAAGTCTTGAAAATGTAATACACAATTTTATCAACACAAAACATGCAGTACTAGAGATACGAGTAAAACAAGGGTCTCGAAAAGACTTAAGTCGCCCTGACAAAACATCGGGACAAATATCACAAATATTACGTGAACAATTTATAAAAGCAAAGGAATAAACTATGAAAAAAATATATCTTTCAATGGCTGGAGACATTATCCATCAAGGACATATCAATATTATTAAAGCTGCTACTAAACATGGAGAACTTATTGTAGGTTTGCTTTCTGATACTGTTATTGGCAACAATAAACGCATCCCTATTATGAATTTTGGACAACGAAAAGAAATAATTGAAAACATAAAAGGAGTAAGCCAAGTAATAGAACAAAACAGTATTGAATACACCGATAACTTAGAGAAACTAAAACCAGAGTTTGTAATTCATGGGGATGATTGGAAAGTTGGAAAACAAGCATATATTCGACAACAGGTAATTGAACAATTAAAGCAATGGAATGGGGAGCTTATAGAAATTCCATACACAGATGGTATCTCTAGTTCTTCAATAGAAGAGCTATTACAAGAAAGAGGTGTAAGTGCAGGCGAAAGAAGAAAGCGTTTGCAGCTGCTTCTTTCCACTAAAAATATAGTAAGAGTACTTGAAGCACATAATGGGCTTACGGGTCTTATAGTTGAAAAAACAGTGTTACAGGAACATGATGAACGAAAAGAGTTTGATGCTATGTGGATATCCAGCCTCTGTGATTCTACTGCAAAAGGAAAGCCTGATATAGAGCTTGTAGACTATACTTCGCGCATCAATACTATCAATGAAATTATTGAAGTGACAACAAAGCCAATCATCTTAGATGGTGATACGGGGGGACTTGTTGAGCATTTTGTATACAATGTCCGCACCTTAGAACGATTAGGCGTAAGTGCTATTATTATAGAAGATAAGGTAGGATTAAAAAAGAACAGCCTTTTTGGTACCGAAGCTGCCCAACAACAAGCTACTCCTGAAGAATTTGCTCATAAAATTCGTGCAGGAAAACAAGCACAGCTGGGAAACTCCTTTATGATCATTGCAAGAATAGAATCGCTTATCCTTAAGCAAGGGATAGACGATGCATTACATCGTGCAAAAGTATATATTGAAGCAGGCACTGATGGAATTATGATACATTCAAAAGAAAAAGATGGCAGTGAGATAAAAGAATTTTTACAACGATATAAACAAGAAGTTCCTCGTACAGTACCAGTAGTAGTAGTGCCTACCACCTACAATCATATCACAGAACAAGAATTTTATGCTATGGGAGCAAACATAGTCATCTATGCAAATCACCTTATACGAAGTGCATATCTTGCCATGAAAGAAACTGCAGAAACTATTTTACGTAATGAACGCAGTGCAGAGGTAGACAAGCAATGTCTTCCAATTAAGGAAATACTTACCCTCATTCCACAAATAGTAGATTAGAGAAAATACACTGCCTTACCTTTGCCGCAGACTATTTATACAAGGAAAAAGAGAGTGCTATGCACTCTCTTTTTCCTACACTACCCTACGATGAGGGACATGCTACTTTATCAGTTTTATCCTTTGGGTACTGTGCTGTTTTGCCAGCCATAGCTGAACCCTCAAACTCACTTTTACCTGATGATAATTGCGTTTTACACAATTTCCATGATGATAAATCTTGATCAAATGCACTAGCTTGGAAAAATACCAAAGTTACATCAGTAACATTCCTTACCTTCCAATTTCCTATATCTTGATTAAAGGCGTTTGTTTGAGCAAACATTTGATTTATATTCATTACATTTTCCACATCCCAATCTCCTATATCTTGATTAAAAACACTTGCAACAAGAAACATGGTAGTCATATCCGTTACTTTTGCCACATCCCAATCTCCTATATCTTGATTAAAAACACTTGCACCCGCAAACATACCCCTCATACTAGTTACACTGCTGGTATTCCACCGTATTATGTCCCCATTAAAAGCACTATCTCTAAAAAACAAACCACCCATATCAGTAATAGCACTGGTGTCTATCATGTTGAGATTGGGACTAGGGTTACTACTCTTCCCTCCTGTAGCTTGTCTTGTCTTTTCTTCACTGATAATAGTTTGTAGTTCTGACGTTTTCGTTGGTCTATAATAGGACTCTGCTTTTCCTGATGGTGCTGTTCTTAACTCTGTCTGTATAACAATAGTCGCTGGTACTTTTTTCTTTGAAGCGGTTATTGTACACTGTGCTACATCATAGAAATAGCTAGTAATAGCAGGGTCACGTATATTGGATTTGTTTGCTATGCCTGTTATGGTAACTGTTTTGCTACTCTGATCAAACGATACTGTAAGGCCTGTCTCTTTTTTGATTTTCTCTGCATCTGCCTCTAGTATGTTTGCATCACAGGTAAAGGCAGAGTTACTAGTAAGTACTCTTGTAGTATTTGATGCTAGTGCTGTGCCTACTTCTGCTGATACTATGCTAGTGTTTCCTATAGATATTGCACTTACTTCAAATTCGTGGCGTTGTCCTGTTGATACTTTTGTGTCATCAGTGCTGTTTACTGCTTGCACTACTATTTCGTAGGTCGTTCCGTTTGTCAATCCTGTCAGGGTAGTGTTGGTTGTTCCTGCTGCTACTGTTGTGGGGCTTGAGTCTGCTTGTTTTATTGCTGCTACACTTCTTGCACTGCCACCTTTGGCTACTTTGTATACTTTGTACGATACTTGTGCTACTGTTAGGGTAGCTCCTGTGTTTGTTTTGTGACTTGCACTGAGGCTAGGGGCTGTCCACGATACTCTCATACCTGTCTGGGCTACTCTTGTTTGTATACTGCTTACTTCTGCGGGGGCAGTCGCCTGCGATGCTGTCGTTACACTTGCCACTGTCGATACTGCTTTTTTACTTGTGTCTGTTTTTATTGCTACTTCTACCACAAAGTAGTACTTTGTCGCTCCTTTTATTGCTACTACTGGTGCTGTGTCTGAAGACAAGCCTAAACTGGCAAGGGACTGTACTGTGTACACTCCGCTTGTTACACTGCCTAGGTTTATCTTTCTGCCTGCAAGTACTTCTGCTACAGTAGCTGTGCCGTCTTTCTGTAAGCCATACACTGTGTATACTAGCTGATTGCTTGCTGTTATGTTTGTGCCATCGTAGTCTTTTGCTCCTGTAAATGTGCTTAACTCGGTAAGTACCAGCTTTATTGTGCCTGCTGTGTTTGTTGACGGTGATACTACCAGCTTTCCTGTCAGTAATGACTGGCTGGGTGCTACTGCTTTGGAAGTATAGATTTCCTTTATTTCTGTTACATCGGTGTAAAAGCCTGCAGGAAAGAGCTTGTCGCTATTTGTTGCATCGTAATTGGGGGATGTTGTGTTTACTATCCTCACTCCTATGTAGTAGTCCTTTGCTGTTTCTATGGGCGTTGCTCCTGCATTGCTTCCACTGGTACTGTCTACTATTGCTATGGATATTGTGTCTTGAGTTGTTCCTGTTGCTTTTGTGTATTTTGCTACTTTTACACTACTTTTTTCCACTGCCCATAAAGCCGATACGCTGGCAGGCTTTCCTGTGCTATCTTCTTTCTTGAGGTATAGCACATAGTACGCAAGGTCTGTCGCTTCAAGGGCATTGCCATTTGCCTTGCTCACTCCTGCTATTGCTGAGGCATTTACTTGTACTGTTATGACTTTTTTCCCTCTATTGCTTCCTGTGCTAGGCACTGCAAATACCACTGCATTATTTGTAGTATAGGTTGTTACTTTTGGTGTGCTTGGGGGAGCAGTAAGGGTTGCTTTCTTTATTGTTGCTGATGTTCCTGTACTATACGAAGGATTGAGGCTGTTTATCGCTTCTACTCCTGCGGTATAGTCTGCTCCTTTTGTTCCTATAAATGTTACTTTTAATTCTGCACTGTTTCCTGCTAGCTCCCGTGTTTGTACTCCTGCAAGGGCTTTTATTTCGTCTAGTGTCTTTGTGCTGTGGTCTCCTGCTACTATGTATACTTTGTATTGTATTTGTGCTTGCGTGAGTTTTGCTCCACTGGGTGCTTTGTTATCATTGGTAATAGTACCTGCACTAAATGTATAGACTGCTGTTGCGGTTGTTTGTGTTACTGACTCTACGGAGAGCTTTGCATCTTTTGCAGCGGGCGGTGCTGTCGAGGTGCTATCGTATACTGCTACTGCATCACTCAGTGCGGTTACGGGGCTTACTCTGTTATTTGCTATTTGCAGAAAATCAAAGCGATAGTCTTTTTTATTTGATTGGCTCTTAGGTACTTCTAAGCCATCTGCTATGCCAAAGCTAATGGTGGTTGCTGTTCTTGTTATGCTTTTTTCTGCTATTAAGGTAGCTCCATCTTTCATACGCAGGGTGTAGTATCGCCCTATGCCAGGAGCATTCTTAAAAGTTGCTTTTATTTGTATTGCTCCTGTTGTATCAAGAGTAGGCTTGCTTTGAAAGAGATCTTCTGAGGGAGCTGTGAGTGAGTTGGGGGTTGTTATGTCTTTTGTTGCTTGGCTACTTTTGTTTTCTGAGTAATCAAGCGTGAGTATTGTTATTGTGTATGTTTTTCCTTGCGTGAGTTCTTCGACAGAGAGCGATGTTGTGGGATAGGGTATTTTCTTCTCGCTCAGTACTGTGGTGCTTGTGCCTTTTTCTGCTATGCTTATGCTGTATTCTTTTATGTCTTTGTTATTGGCTTTTGTTACATCGGGTGCTGTCCATGTTATCTGTGTGCCTATCTTTGTGGGTGATACAAAGGGATAGCTTGCTTGTATGCTTGTTACTGCATCGGGGGCGGTGCTATCTGCTGCAGTAGTGACTGTAGCATTTTCTGCTGTTCCTTTGTTGCCTGCACTGTCCATCGATACGACTGCCACTGTATACTCGGTGGTTGCTTTGAGGCCTGTTATCTGTGTATTGCGTACTGTTCTCTCTGTTATTGTTACTGTCTTTGCTGCTGTTGTGCTGTCCTTTTCTGTTGCTGTTATAGTCACTCCTGCATAGTCTCGTACATCAGGGGCTTGCCAGCCTACTACTAGGCTTGTTGCTCCTCCTGTGGCACTTACATTACTTACAGGTTCTGTGCTTTTGTCTGTTGTTGCTTGTTCTTTTGACACTGCAGTGGAATACTTTCCGTTTTGAGAAACATACACTTCTACTTTGTAAGTAAGCGTGCCATAGAGTTTTGTGAGTGCTATGCCATCTTTTGCTACATACACAGTGGCGTACTCTTGGTTGTCTGCACTTGCTCCGCTGACATTTGTTGCACTTGTATCTTTGTCTATTGTCTCTTCTGCTACTACTGTATTTGTTGCAGTTGCTATCACTCGTACTTGGAGGCTTTTTTCTGTACTTCCTGTTCCAAAGTCAAAACTCCCCCACTTGATAAGCAGGCTTTCATCGGCTGGGCTATTGCTTTTATCGTTTGCTGTTACTGTAAGGTCTGATGCGGAAAGTGGCGTTACTGTTTGTGAGAGTGCTGATGGCACTATGCCTCTGAGTGCTTGCTTTGCCGTGCTTTCGTTACCGTTGCTATCTTTGTACACTACCACTATATCATAGGCTATGCCATCTATAGTGGGGACAGCAATGCTCACCTCTCCTTGTGTTACATCTTGTACTGTTACTTCTGTCTTTACCCCAGTAGTTCTTTCTATCACTTGTATTGTGGCTTCTGCTATGTCTGTCTTGCCTGATGAGAGCAGTGCTTTGTCCCATGTTATCTTTATGCCATTTGTTGCTGATTCTACTGCTACCTGTGTAAAGGTGTCCTGCGGTGCAGTTTCATCGGTTAGTGTTGTCACAGAGCGGGTTGTTTTTGGTGATACTTCTGAGTCTTTTTGTGCTTCTATCTCTACAGTATAATCAGTGGTAGCATGCAAGCCTCTGAGTACATAGGGTCTGTTTTGTTGAAACAATGCACGATATTCTATTGCAGGAACACGCACTTGTATGGACTGTGCTGGTGCAGTAGATGTAGCTTTTACAACTACATGCGTGGCATCGCTGGGAGCTTGCCAGCGTAACGAGAGTGTCCCATCGTTGCCTGCTGCGTGTATCTGCACATTGGACACTGATGCGAGTGTCGGTGTTACCTGTTTTCCCCCTCCGCCTGATGAACTGCTACTTCCCTCCGAACATCCTACGAGTACGAGGGTAATCATTGCTAGCACTAAAAATAGTGCAACAACTATAAATATATTCAGCTTACCATTTAGCTGATAGTTTAGTTTTTCATTACTTTTTTTCATAATGATCTCCTTGTTGGTATCTCTATTGTGTAATTATCATTACACCTAAGCATCATTATAGCACAAATACTATTTTTGTGTATATTTCATAACATATAAAATTAAAAAAAAAAAAAAATGGGATGAAATACACAAAAATATACAGCAAAAAGTGATAATAATGCTACTATAGAGATGCTATGAACAACAAAATATATACTAAATACATTATAATATAAATAGTATATGAAAAAGTCTCATTCACATGTTAGTAATAACATACAAAGAAATATATTGCTTAATCCAGGTCCTGCCACTACCAGTGATACGGTAAAGTATGCTCAAGTAGTACCAGACATTTGTCCTCGTGAAGAAGAATTTGGAGCATTAGTACTCTGGATACAAGAACAGCTATGTACATTTGTAGGAACAAAAGAAAATACACAATGTGTTCTTGTTGGCGGGAGTGGTACTGCTGCAGTGGAAATGGTCATTAGCAGTGTTATCCCTCAAAATTCTGCACTCATAGTCATAAACAATGGTGCTTATGCAGAACGTATTATAAAAATAGCGAGCATTTATCATATAGAGGTAATAGACTTTCCTTCTCCTACTGATAAAGAAGTAGATTATACTGCACTTGAAGAATGCATCGTACATAACAAAAAATTGTTAGCACAAAAAAATAAAACCTTAAGTCACATGGCTGCAATACACCATGAAACAACAAGTGGCTTACTTAACAACATGAAAAAACTTGGAAGCATATGTAACACTCATGCAATATCTCTCATATCAGATGCAATGAGTAGCTTTGCTGCTATTCCTATAGATATGGAATCAGATAACATAGAGTATGTTATTGCTTCTTCAAACAAGAATTTACAAGGAATGGCAGGTATTGGCATAGCACTTTGTAATACTGACGCTTTAGAAAATACAAAAACGATAGAAAAAAGAAATCTGTATCTCAATCTCTATGATCAATATTCTTACTTCTTAAAAACACGACAATTTAGATTTACTCCTCCTGTACAAACACTCTACGCAATGAAGCAAGCCATACAAGAATGCATCACAGAAGGGGTAGAAAACAGATACACCCGCTACCTTAACTCATATCAAATACTAAGACAAGGCATGCAATCTCTTGGGTTTCGTGTTCTTGTACCAGAAGAAATTTCATCTGGATTGATCACAACATTCTTTGAGCCAGAAGATACAAAATATAATTTTGATACGATGCATGATTATCTTTATGAAAAAGGATTTACCATTTATCCCGGAAAAATAAGTCAAGCTCATACATTTCGTTTAGCAAATATTGGAGACATATACAAAGAGGACATACACAATTTTCTGCATTGTCTAAAACAGTATTTACAGACATACAATATAAAAGTGTAAGCTGGTAATTTATTTATATGCCATTTTTTTCACATAATCACAAATTCGCTGATAATCTTCTATAAAGTCAATTTCACTCCAAAATGTACCAGCAATATCAATAACAGAAATAGGATGATCTTTATGTTCTACCAACGCAGATTCCCACCAAGTAGCATGCTGTCTTTGTTCTAACATAGCAGTCAACTGTACATACAATGTATGCACAAAACTCTTAGGAATAAGCGCAACATCTACACTTTCTGCCATAGATACATGAGGAATATCTTTTCCATAGGCGTCTAAAACATTTTCTTGATTATAGGTAACCTTTACATCGGCAACATTCTTTCTGCTAGAATCTACAAGCAGTATTGGGTTTTCTGTTTTTTGTATAGCATCAAATGCCATACAAAAAATGCTTGTGTCCAAAAAAGTGTCTGCGTTCATAATTATGGTAGCCTCTGTCTCTTGTAAAAGAATATCCTTTGCAAACCACAGGGACCCTATTGAATTGACTATATAGTAAAACGGATTATATATACACTGTACAGTTTCGTACTGAGAAAGACTGTCTTCTACTTTCTTATGCTTATATCCAGTAACTACTGTAATATGCGATATTCCCTGCTGTAACAAAGAATCAACTGTATATGCAATAAGAGGAATAGCATCTCTTTCCGATGTATGTATCGGCAACAAACATTTATGTTCTTGAGAAATATGCTGTGCTATTCGGCTACCAATTCCAGCAGCAAGCAAAATTGCTTTCATAGTTATAGTATAGTGCTATTATCACAAAATTGTAATATATTATTTTTACTGTTGTTATATCCTACGCTACCTGCTTTGCAATATCTACCAGTACCTCTGCACTCTTTTCCCCTGCTCTCCCTATATTGCATACAGCGTTGTCTCTCAATGCCTGTATTGATGCTATGTACTGTTGCCGAGACGCTATCGTAGAATCAATAAGAGAAGGCAATTTCTGTATTTCGTCTGAGTGTATTACTGCCCCAAGCTGTTCAAGAACATCTAGCTCCCAAGCGTTCCATGGAATATCATTTCCTTCCATACCTAACAATACAGGATGCGTGTTATGAGTAATGACAGGTTTTTCAAAAATAAAAGCAAAATCAAAAATGATACCGCTCCTATCAGAGATCAATACATCAGCATTCTGTAAAGAAGCAAAGTTATCGGCATTCATGTCCCATGTGATATTCGTATACTCCTTAAATGTATGTTGCAAGTGTTCTATGAAATCACGTTCAACAAGCACACTCTGCGGATGAGGACGAATAATAATAGCATAATTACTCTCTATAAGCGACCGAAGCATCGTTTCTCCGCATATATTGAGCAGGCTTGATTGTCCCCATGTAGGAGCTACTAGTACAGTAGCTTGATGTTCCGTATCTTCTTTTCTTTGAGTATCATCTGTAATACTATTATTTTTACGATTCCATAGCTCATCCATGTATGTACATCCAACAAGATAACTTTGCTTTTTATGAGTATTGCGTAGCTCTTCAAGATGACGCAAAGATTTTTCCTGATGAGTACCACTCAATAGTAATGAATCATAAAAATCAAACGCAAACAATTTATACAAATGGAGATCAGTAGGAGCATGAATAATATGAGCATAATGCTTTACTTGTTTTGATCTACGAATTTGCAATACATCAAGATTAGGAGTAGTTAAGGCACATACATCTGCTTTCAATAAATTCAAATGAAAAAATGCCTTGTTCCCTTTTCCTATATACTTTGTATGTACCATTTCAGATTCAAATGTAAGCCCAGGATCTTCTTTATCAGAGCTAAGGTAGGTACATGAAATTCCTTGTGAATGAAACGCACGGAGTATGGGAGCAAAAGTATTCCAGTACTGTCCTCCTTCACTATAGAACACAATAGATTGAGTTGATGTCACACTTACATCAATATCCTCTTTTTTACGAAATATCCCTCGTATCATCATGAAAGATGTATACCATACACTGCGTATAACAAATATCAAAGTAGATACTATGCCAACTACAACAGCAAGCAACATACTTCCTGTTCCAGGATCAAGGTATGCATACAAGGGCTGTGTATACACAAGCAAAAACATAAAAATAGCTATTACTCTATACTGTGTAAAAATTTTCTTCTTCATATACAATAGTATACTCCTTTTTATTATTTTACTTTTTTCCAATTCTTTTGTTCAAACATAGTATCTGTTACTATATATTTATCTTTTATTGGAAAAGAATTTTTTGTCCGTAGCATTTCTTCCCAACCCAACAAGGGGGTTATGTAGCTCACAAGCTCTCTTCCTTCCTGTTGTCCTTGTGTAGGATCTGGTATTATTGTATCGGGACGACTAAAATCTTCAATACCATGAAAAGCAATGCTTGCTGTATCGGCATTACTCATAAAACGATTATCAACGCTAAGAGGATCAGTACTACCAATATCTTTTACCATAAGTAGTGCATGTAATAAAAAAAACACATCATCTCCTTGACGTCCAAATGAAATAGGAGCAACATTGTTGATATTCATAGGATCACTTTGTCCTGTTGTTGAATGATCAGACACAAGTATTATTTTCGTATTATCGTATATATTATTTTCTTTCAGCCAATGAAACCATGTACCAAGTGACATGAGTGTACACTTTAAAGTATCATAGATGCCATCATCTTTAGCATCTGGAGTTTCATAGTATAAAACCTTACAATCAGGGCCTAAGCTATACGGAGAATGCGTAATATGAGTATGTAAAAATGTAAATGTCCCATGTTGCTCTTGCTTTTTAACTTGCTGTTCGTCTCTTACATTTGATAGATATGAAAGTGAATCTACAAAAGACCAATCTCTTAATGTTGAGAAATACACATCACGATAGCTTTTTTGTAAAAGGCCATGCCATTTTTCATCATCATATATCATTCTTCTAAAAGTAATAGGAACAGAACGGAGTAAACTTGCTAATAGAAACAAGGAAGTTTTTTCTTTTGTTGTTTTTGCAACTAATGCAGTACTACGCGATATAACACTATCATAGAGTTGTTTTTGTTCAGGATGCCTTTCTAACCAAGGGCTTTGATAACTTTCAATTATTTCATTTTTTTCTATACATATTACCTTTTTTTTACGAACACCAGCACAACCTTCATTTTGCTCCTTTCCATAAAAAGAAAGACCAAAATGTCCCACCTGATACTTATAAGATTGAAATGTATCTATCATAGTATCATGAGCAGCAGTAAACTTTTGTGCTACATTCTTCCCTTCTATATCTACTATATTCTCAGGAGTAAACTGCCATCCTCCCATCATTGAAGGCTTGCTTGCAGTGGTATTATTGCCAATACTAAGGGTATTAGGATACCATGTAAATCCACGATATATTTCCGCTAACTGTGGAACTTCTTCTAACACACGTTGTACTAATCCTCCATTTGCCATATCCAATAAAATGACCACTATGTTCCGTTTCTCTTTTGAAAAAGAGAGTAGCTGAGAAGGAAATGTTTCCGCTACTGTTATACCATTATTCTCATCCTTTCCTTGCAACACTATAGATGTATTTTCTCTTCCCATGTAATATCTACTGTACCATCCACTAAAATCTACAATTCTTACTAATACTAATCCCAAACACAGCGTTGCTACAATACTTATTATCCCTATCTTTTCCATCACTACACGATACAGCACCAGTATAAATACAGTAAGAGCAATCCCTTCTGCCATATACATAAAAACAGTCAAAGTCAACCTCTCTGGAAAAAACAATATGAAGTGATCCATTTTTCCCATATCAAAAGGAACAAATACACTGTACAGTAACAACAAACCTAATACAAGTATACAGATAAATGCTACCTGTCGTTTTATTCTCTTTGGAACAAGCATATACAATAGTACAGGAGCTACTATCATCCCTAGCATAATCCATATTGTATTCTTTACTATATCTGTAAACAATATCCTCACATCATCAGGAGAGCTCCTATACAATTCTGCTGGAAGCTGTATGCATATAAGCAATGCTACTGTTATGCTTAGCACTAACAAGGTATACACTCCCCATTTTTGTTTTCCTTGATGTATTCTTTTTACTGAGATACTTTGCTGCTTCTTAGTAGTAAAAGCTACCAAAGATATAAAATACGGAAATAGTACCCCATTCATACTTACGAGTAATGCAAATGATACTAATTTTATAATATATACACTTCTCGTTATATCTTCATCTGGTATATAAAAATAATAGAGTAGCAACAGCATACCAATACTCATGCTTATACAGAAAAGCATTCCTATTATATTTTTCTTTCTCTTACTTTTAGTATTCTTACAGTATGACAATAGTAATATACAAGCACTCACTACCAATATTGTTATAGCTATTCCCAAGATTGTATTAGGTACTGCTAATCTTAAATGTCCTTCTGGTATCAATAAAAATGACAAACATATGTACCCTGCAAATATCCATGCAATGACAACAGTGTTTACTACTTTCTTATCATTTTCTATAAAAGATGTTATTTTCTGTTTTATAATGCGATAAGTACTCTCCTGCTTTCCACTATAATTTTGTTGTGCATTTTTTTGTAATCGATGTGCTAACACAATATTCTTTAGCAGTGTAAATACATTGTTACAAGTCCAGTACAGCACTAATCCCGATGGCATAGCATATAACAACACAAAAAATATCAATGCCATATTCCATGCTGACATTAAGGAGTTTGGATCTACTCTTCGCGTGTACACATTTGCTGCCATAATATTTATTGCAGTCATAATAAAAGGAAGCACATTGATACGATAGCGACCAAACGGAAACAACGCATCTGCTTTTGACAGATCTTCAATGAATAAAAACGAAACTCCTTCCAGTGCAGTAAAATCCCTTAACATATGATATGCCGCAAAGAAAAATGGTATTTGTATAAGCAAAGAGCCTATAGACCGTAAGCCCAGCACAGGATGATACTTATGCAGCCGATATAAACTTTGTATCATCATAAACCGCTCTTGTCCTTGAAAGCTCTGCTTAATTTCATCTAACTTTGCTTGCATGGACTGTCGCTGTAATAATTCCTTTTTTTGTAAGCGTTCTGCCAGCATATACACAGGCAACAATAGAAGTGAAATAAAGAAACTTAACAGAACAATGGCATATCCATAATTATGCGAAAATTGATACAAGAATAGAAAGATATATTCTAAAAAAGACTCCAGAATAGAAAAAAACGAAAGCATAGTATTATTGTACCTTGTTCCAGTTCTTTAGTTCAAATATAGTATCGCTAACAGTATATTTATTTTTTATCTTAAATTGTTTCTTCTCTTTTATTAAATCTACCCAATTATAAAATTCAGTATGATATATTGGCACTGTTCTATCAGGTACTAATTGCTTTGCATAATCAATTTTGTCAAAGGCATGTGCATCACTGGGAGGAACATACCTCTCTATGCTATGGTACATCATTGCTGCCGTATCAACATTACTCATCAACCTTGTATCTATACTAAACGCATTGTTTTGATTAAAATCTTTTACTAATAACAGAGCATGTACACGGGTAAACACATGTGGATAATCTATCCCTAATAACTCAGAGCTTATGTTGTTACTATTCATATAATCACTATAAAAATTACCTCCATGATCAGATACTATAATGATTTTTGTATTATCATATACATTATGCTCCTGCAACCATGTAAACCACTGTGTGAGTGATTCTATGCTACATCGAAAGGAAAAATAGGCAGAGTTTCCAGTATAGTTATTCTTTACATCTTCATCAGGAAATTCCTTATTTTGTAACCTACAGTGTTTATCAAGAGCATACGGTTGATGAGTAACAGAATTGTGTATAAATGTAAATGTTCCTGAAATATCCTCCATTGAATATGTTTCCCTATCATCTTCTAAACGAGAAGAAGTACTTTGTAAAGAATCAAGCACTGCCCATTCTTTTATTGCATGCCTATATCCAATTTGATTCTTAAATTCAGAGTCACTCAAATTCCAATTTCCAAGATCATATACCGCATATTTCATCATCACTGGCACTGAGCGTAGTACCCCTGTCAATATCAGCAATACAATATTTCTCTCTGAAAGAGAAATGTCTATTTCTTTCTGCTGTTCTCTATTATTCTGTTTCCAATAACTCACAAAAGAATCATCCCAATAATCAAGACAGGCAATATCCTGCTTTTCCAGATCCTTACACTGAGCATACTGTCCCTTATAGTACAAGCTACCAGTCATTCGTATCAGATAATTATATCGCTTAAAGCGAGAAAACATAGTATCATAGGCTCCCACTACTTTTTCCGCAAGATTGTCCCCTTTAATATCAACAATATTTTCAGGAGTATAGTTCCAGCCTGCCATCATAGCTGGCACACTTGTACTTGTATAGGCAGAAACACTGAGCGTATTAGGATACCATGTAAATCCTTTTAAGCGTTCTTTTATATTAGGCCTCTCATCTAAGACCCGTTGCATATCACCACCATTTGCCATATCAAGCAACACCACCACTATATTTTGCTTTGTAGAAGAAAAAGAAAATAAACGATCAGCAATACGAGGAACAGAAACATCTTGTGCATCTCCACTCTCCACTCCTGATGAGGCATCTTGCTTGTATGCCTCCGATATTCGTGCTACCACAGCATCATTTTGCAACCACAGCCCAAAATCAACCAACATATATGTAAACACTCCATTGACTGCCACTAACACAGTAATTATTATTTTTCTATTGTTACTATTCTTTAAAAAAGAAAATATCCAAAAACAAAAACATATCAAAGCTATCCCCTCTAATACATATATACTAACACGAGGCGAGAGAGATTGCGGTGACATTAAAATAAAATGATCAAGCCCTCCTATATCAAAAGGAATAACTAATGCGTATAACAATACTACAGACGATAGCACAAATACAATACAACTCACGTAGTTCTTTACTCTATACGGACAGCATATCCATATAAGCATAGGAATAACTATACTTGCTATAATATACGGCAACACATATATCAGTACAGCAGTAAACGACACAGATACAGACACAGGATCACTTTTATATATCTCTGCAGGAAGCACTAAAAAAATAAGCAAAGCAACAGCACCACTGCTTGCTAGCAGGATATACCACCACTGTCTTAGCTCTGCTTTCCTTTTAAGAAAGACAGCAGAGGACTCTGTATATGTATGCGATAAACGATATAACACAGACACCACATAAGGAAACAACACGGCGTTAGGAAAAATAAGAATAGCAAAGGCACTTAGCTTAAACAGTATAGCATCCCTATCTATCATAAACACTGGAAGCTGAATATAATAATATATCATAGCAGATCCAATGATCATACATGCAACACTCCCAAAAAAAATGCTATACTTTACAATAGAAATACTATACACACGAGGAGCATTCTTACTGTTATAGTGTTTAGTATCATGCTGAAACTTTTTCTGTAACTTTTCTTTATGTATCTGCTTTCGATAAAAATACAATAAAAGAATACTTTCACTTATCACCATTGCAACGATAGCAATTCCTAACAAAGTATTTGGTACTTCCCCTCTCAATCTATTTACTAAACGGAGCATATACGCAAGCACTAAATATCCACCAAACAACCACAGAAAGAATACAACCTTTATCACCTTTCTATCGTTCTCTATAAACATAAGTAATTTCTTTTGTATAATCTGCCAAGCACTCTCTTCTTTGTTTTTATTCTTTTGTAAACGAAGCGATAATATAATATTCTTTAGCAGTGTAAACACATTATTACAAGTCCAATACAGCACTAATCCCGATGGCATAGCGTACAACAACACAAAAAATACCAATGCCATATTCCATGTTGACATTAAGGAGTTCGGATCTACTCTTCGCGTGTACACATTTGCTGCCATAATATTTATTGCAGTCATAACAAAAGGAAGCATATTGATACGATAGCGACCAAACGGAAACAACGCATCTGCTTTTGACAGATCTTCAATAAATAAAAACGAAACTCCTTCCAGTGCAGTAAAATTCCTTAGCATATGATATGCCGCAAAGAAAAATGGTATTTGTATAAGCAACGACCCTATAGACCGTAAGCCCAGCACAGGATGATACTTATGTAGCCGATACAAACTTTGTATCATCATAAACCGCTCTTGTCCTTGAAAGCTCTGCTTAATTTCATCTAACTTTGCTTGCATGGACTGTCGCTGTAATAATTCCTTTTTTTGTAAGCGTTCTGCCAGCATATACACAGGCAACAATAGGAGAGAAATAAAGACACTTAACAGAACAATAGCATATCCATAATTATGCGAAAATTGATACAAGAATAGAAAGATATATTCTAAAAAAGACTCCAAAGGAGAAAGAAATGATGCCATAGTATTATTTTATCCTTTTCCAGTTCTTTAGTTCAAATATAGTATCGCTAACAGTATATTTATTTTTTATCTTAAATTGTTTCTTCTCTTTTACAAACCCCACCCAATTATAAAATTCAGTATGATATATTGGCACTGTTCTATCAGGTACTAACTGCTTTGCATAATCAATTTTGTCAAAGGCATGTGCATCACTGGGAGGAACATATCCCTCTATACTATGGTACATCATTGCTGCCGTATCAACATTACTCATCAATCTTGTATCTATACTAAACGCATTGTTTTGATTAAAATCTTTTACTAATAACAGAGCATGTGCACGAGGAAACATATATGAAAAATCTGTCCCTAACAACTCAGAGCTTATGTTGTTACTATTCATATAATCTCTATAACCATTACCTCCATGATCAGATACTATAATGATTTTTGTATTATCATACATAGCATGCTCCTGCAACCATGCGAACCATTGTGTGAGTGATTCTATGCTACATCGAAAGGAAAAATACGCAGAGTTTCCAGCATAGTTATTTTCTATATTTTCATCAGGAAATTCCTTATTTTGTAACACACAGTGTTTATCAAGAGCATAGGGACGATGCGTAATATTATTGTGTATAAATGTAAATGTTCCTGCACTGTCCTCCATTGAGTATGTTTCTCTATCATCTTCTAAACGAGAAGAAGTACTTCGTAAAGAATCAAGTACTGCCCATGATTTTAATGCATACCTATATCCTTCTTGATTCTTAAATTCAGAGGTATTTATATTCCAATTTCCATGATCATATACCGCATATTTCATCATCACGGGCACTGAGCGTAGTACCCCTGTCAATATCAGCAATACAATATTTCTCTCCGAAAAAGATACATCTGTCTCTGCCTGTTGTTCTCTATTATTCTGTTTCCAATAACTCACAAAAGAATCATCCCAATAATCAAGACAGGCAATATCCTGCTTTTCCAGATCCTTACACTGAGCATTATCTCCTCCGAGGTATGATACACCAGACATTCGCATCAAATAATTATATTGCTTAAAGCGAGAAAACATAGTATCGTATGCTCCCACTACTTTTTCCGCAAGATTTTCCCCTTTTAATATTACCATATTTTCAGGAGTATAGTTCCACCCTGCTATCATAGCTGATATACTTGCACCCGTATAGGTAGAAACACTGAGCGTATTAGGATACCAAGTAAATCCTTTTAAGCGTTCTTTTATATTAGGCCTCTCATCTAAGACCCGTTGCATATCACCACCACTTGCCATATCAAGCAACACCACCACTATATTTTGCTTTGTAGAAGAAAAAGAAAATAAACGATCGGCAATACGAGGAACAGAAACATCTTGTGTATCTCCATTCTCCATTCCCGATGTAGCATCTTGCTTTTGTGCATCTGATACTTGTGCTACCACAGCATCATTTTGCAACCACAGCCCAAAATCAACCAACATATATGTAAACACTCCATTGACTGCCACTAACACAGTAATTATTATTTTTCTATTGTTACTATTCTTTAAAAAAGAAAATACAAAAAAACAAAAGCATATCAGAGCTATCCCCTCTAATACATATATACTAGCACGAGGCGAAAGAGATTGCGGTGACATTAAAATAAAATGATCAAGCCCTCCTATATCAAACGGAACAACTAATGCGTATAACAATACTACAGACGATAGCACAAACACAATACAACTCACGTAGCTCTTTACTCTATACGGACAGCATATCCATATAAGCATAGGAATAACTATACTTGCTATAATATACGGCAACACATATATCAGCACAGCAGTAAACGATACAGATACTGATATAGGATCACTTTTATATATCTCTGCAGGAAGCACTAAAAAAATAAGCAAAGCAACAGCACCACTGCTTGCTAGCATGATATACCACCACTGTCTTAGCTCTGCTTTCCTTTTAATAAGCATAGTAGGAGTCTTTGCATGTATCCCTGTATACTGTAAACGATATAACACATAAGGAAACAGCACTGCGTTAGGAAAAATCGTAATAGCAAAGGCACTTAGCTTCAACAATACAGTGTCAACATTTATCATGAACACTGGAAGCTGAATATAATAATACATCATAGCAGATCCAATGATCATACATGCAACACTCCCAAAAAAGAGGCTATACTTTACAATAGAAGTACTATACACACGAGGAGCATTCTTACTGTTATAATGTTTAGTATCATGCTGAAACTTTTTCTGTAACTTTTCTTTATGTATCTGCTTCCGATAAAAATACAATAGAAGAATACTTTCACTTATCACCATCGCAACGATAGCAATTCCTAACAAAGTATTTGGTACTTCCCCTCTCAATCTATTTACTAAACGGAACACATACGCAAGTACTAAATATCCACCAAACAACCACAGAAAGAATACAACCTTTATCACCTTTCTATCGTTCTCTATAAATATAAGTAATTTCTTTTGTATAATCTGCCAAGCACTCTCTTCTTTGTCTTTATTCTTTTGTAAACGAAGCGATAATACAATATTTTTTACGAAGGCAAATATATTATTACAAGTCCAATACAGCACTAATCCCGATGGCATAGCATATAACAACACAAAAAATATCAATGCCATATTCCATGCTGATACTAAGGATTTTGGATCTACTCTTCGTGTGTACACATTTGCTGCCATGATATTTATTGCAGTCATAATAAAAGGAAGCATATTGATACGATAGCGACCAAACGGAAACAACGCATCTGCTTTTGAGAGATCTTCAATGAATAAAAACGAAACTCCTTCCAGTGCAGTAAAATTCCTTAACATATGATATGCCGCAAAGAAAAATGGTATTTGTATAAGCAACGACCCTATAGACCGTAAGCCCAGCACTGGATGATACTTATGTAGCCGATACAAACTTTGTATCATCATAAACCGCTCTTGTCCTTGAAAGCTCCCTTTAATTTCATCTAACTTTGCTTGCATGGACTGTCGCTGTAATAATTCCTTTTTTTGTAAGCGTTCTGCCAGCATATACACAGGCAACAATAGGAGTGAAATAAAGAAACTTAACAGAACAATAGCATATCCATAATTATGTGAAAGCTGATACAAAAATATAAAGATATATTCTAAAAAAGACTCCAAAGGAGAAAAAAATGATGCCATAGCATTATTGTACCTTATTCCAGTTCTTTAGTTCAAATATAGTATCGCTAACAGTATATTTATTTTTTATCTTAAATTGTTTCTTCTCTTTTACAAAATCTACCCAATTATAAAATTCAGTATGATATATTGGCACTGTTCTATCAGGTACTAATTGCTTTGCATAATCAACTTTGTCAAAGGCATGTGCATCACTGGGAGGAACATATCCCTCTATGCTATAGTACATCATTGCTGCTGTATCAACATTACTCATCAACCTTGTATCTATACTAAACGCATTGTTTTGATTAAAATCTTTTACTAATAACAGAGCATGTGCACGGGTAAACATATATGGATAATCTATCCCTAATAACTCAGAGCTTATGTTGTTACTATTCATATAATCTCTATAACCATTACCTCCATGATCAGATACTATAATGATTTTTGTATTATCATACATAGCATGCTCCTGCAACCATGCAAACCATTGTGTGAGTGATTCTATGCTACATCGAAAGGAAAAATACGCAGAGTTTCCAGCATAGTTATTTTCTATATTTTCATCAGGAAATTCCTTATTTTGTAACCTACAGTGTTTATCAAGAGCATAGGGACGATGCGTAATATTATTGTGTATAAATGTAAATGTTCCTGCAATATCCTCTGTTGAATATGTTTCCCTACCATCTTCTAAATGAGAAGAAGTACTTCGTAAAGAATCAAGTACTGCCCATTCTTTTAATGCCCACCTATATCCATCTTGATTCTTAAATTCAGAGGTATTCATATTCCAATTTCCACGATCATATATCACATTTTTCATCATCACTGGCACTGAGCGTAGTACCCCCGCCATTATCAACAACGAAATAGTTCTCTCTGAAAAAGATATATCTGTCTCTCTCTGCTGTTCTCTATTATTTTGTTTCCAATAACTCATAAAAGAATCATCCCAATAATCAAGACAGACAATATCCTGCTTTTCCAGATCTTTACATTGAGCATTATCTCCTCCATAGTATAATACACCAGTCATTCGTATCAGATAATTATATCGCTTAAAGAGAGAAAACATAGTATCGTATGCTCCCACTACTTTTTCCGCAAGATTTTCCCCTTTAACATCAATAATATTTTCAGGAGCATAGTTCCAGCCTGCCATCATAGCTAGTTTACTTGCACTCGTATAGGTAGAAACACTGAGCGTATTAGGATACCAAGTAAATCCTTTTAAGTGTTCTTTTATACTAGGTCTCTCATCTAATATCCGTTGCATATCACCACCATTTGCCATATCAAGCAACACCACCACTATATTTTGCTTTGTAGAAGAGAAAGAAAATAAACGATCAGCAATACGAGGAACAGAAACATCTTGTGTATCTCCATTCTCCATTCCCGATGTAGCATCTTGCTTTTGTGCATCTGATACTTGTGCTACCACAGCATCATTTTGCAACCACAGCCCAAAATCAACCAACATATATATAAACACTCCATTGACTGCCACTAACACAGTAATTATTATTTTTCTATTGTTACTATGTTTCAAAAAAGAAAATATCCAAAAACAAAAACATATCAGAGCTATCCCTTCTAATACATATATACTAGCACGAGGCGAAAGAGATCTCGGTGACATTAAAATAAAATGATCAAGCCCCCCTATATCAAACGGAACAACTAATGCGTATAACAATACTACAGACGATAGCACAAACACAATACAACTCACGTAGCTCTTTACTCTATACGGACAGCATATCCATATAAGCATAGGAATAACTATACTTGCTATAATATACGGCAACACATATATCAGCACAGCAGTAAACGATACAGATACTGAGGTAGGATCACTTTTATATATCTCTGCAGGAAGCACTAAAAAAATAAGCAAAGCAACAGCACTACTGCTTGCTAGCAGGATATACCACCACTGTCTTACTGCAACTTTCTCTTTAAGAAAAACACCAGACGCCTTTGCCTTTCTATACTGTAAACGATATAACACATACACCACATAAGGAAACAGTACTGCGTTAGGAAAAATAAGAATAGCAAAAGATCGTAGCTTAAACCATACAGCATCAATATCTATCATGGACACTGGAAGTTGAATATAATAATATATCATAACAGATCCAATGATCATACATGCAACACTCCCAAAAAAAATGCTATACTTTACAATAGAAGTACTGTACACATGAGGAACATTCTTACTGTTATAGTGTTTAGTATCATGCTGAAACTTTTTCTGTAACTTTTCCTTATATATCTGCTTTCGATAAAAATACAATAGAAGAATACCTTCACTTATCACCATTGCAACGATAGCAATTCCTAACAAAGTATTTGGCACTTCCCCTCTCAATCTATTTACTAAACGGAGCACATACGCAAGCACTAAATATCCACCGAACAACCACAGAAAGAATACAACCTTTATCACCTTTCTATCGTTCTCTATAAACATAAGTAATTTCTTTTGTATAATCTGCCAAGCACTCTCTTCTTCTTTGTCTTTATTCTTTTGTAAACGAAGCGATAACACAATATTTTTTACGAAGGCAAATATATTATTACAAGTCCAATACAGCACTAATCCTGATGGCATAGCGTACAACAACACAAAAAATATCAATGCTATATTCCATGTTGACATTAAGGAGTTTGGATCTACTCTTCGCGTATACACATTTGCTGCCATAATATTTATTGCAGTCATAACAAAAGGAAGCACATTGATACGATAGCGACCAAATGGCAGCAACGCATCTGCTTTTGACAGATCTTCAATAAATAAAAACGAAACTCCCTCCAGTGCAGTAAAATCCCTCAACATATGATATGCCGCAAAGAAAAATGGTATTTGTATAAGCAACGACCCTATAGAACGCAACCCCATCACCGGATGATACTTATGCAGCCGATACAAACTTTGTATCATCATAAACCGCTCTTGTCCTTGAAAGCTCCCTTTAATTTCATCAAGCTTCTTTTTCATAGCCTGTTGCTTAAAAAGCTCCTGTTTCTGCAACTTTTCTGCTATCATATACACAGGCAAAAGTATACTATTTACAATGATACTTAACAAAATGATAGAAACTCCATAGTTATTTGAAATACTATACGAAAAAGTAAAAAGATACTGCAAGAATATTTCAAAAGGAGAAAAAATAGCTGCCATACTACCCATTATATACCATGCATTGTATTCTATGCATATTCACTAGAAACAGACAAACAAGAACATGAAATAAATACTACGAATATGAAGCCCGCATTATACGATCGTACAAAGCACTATGACAACTATACTGAGGAATACATACAAATAATGCATCAAGCTGCAACCTATCACTAGTAGCAAAATATTCATACAGCCTCTGGGCTAACTCTTGCCAAGAAGAAAATAAACGTACCATACTGAGAGACGGTATTATACGCGTATCTACAATAGCATTATACAACACTTGATACATATCCTGAGAAATAGGACCTAACACAAGGCCAATAGTATGATACTGATGTACAAGATCCTTTTGTAAAAACGGAATAATACTATCGTATACTATTTTTTCTACACCTTGTTTCCTGTCTTTTTTTATAGAGAATGTATTTGAACATGCACTATTATCATCATTATCAAACACAATAGTATCAAGAGGAATTACTTTTGCATGGGGAGCATAATGACGATACTTTGTCCCTGGAACCGATGCTATAATAGGAGCAGTATGAATACGAGAAACAGAACTGTCTTCATACATGGTATTTCTTTCTGATAGAGTACTTGTATCTATAGTGCGTACTTCTTTTGTTTTTTGCTGATGATGTTGCACCATATCTATTACTTGCAACCCTGTCTTTTCATGGATAGTATGTGCGTTAATACTTCCTGCACGAACAATACACACACTATTACGGTATATATCTCCATCACTCTGATAGGCATCACTATGATTACCCCTTTCTTTATGCTGAGCATTATGACGCAAGGATATTCCAATAGAGTCAACAGTACAATCAACAATGGTAGACTCCAATCCAACATCACACTGACCACCGTCCACTATAGCAGAAACTCGACCAGACATCGCTTCCCATGCCATAAGAGCATTCGTAGGACTAGGAAACCCTGAGACATTAGCACTCGGAGCAGCTAAAGGCTTTCCAAATGCAGCAATAATATCCTTAAATACAGAATGCGCAGGAATACGTAAGGCAACCGTCTGCCCTCCTGCTCTTGCTATCGTACTTACTGCTTGACTAGCAAATGTAATAACACTTATAGGACCAGGAGCAAACGCTCTTAAAATTGTCAGTGCCTTATTATAAGTACATGTATACCAATCAATCATCTTTTGCTTATCTTGTACAGATTCCAAATCTTCACTTCCTTGTGTATAGTTCCAGCACATATACTGCTGTGCCATCTCTACATCAGAACAATGTACAATCAAAGGATTATCAACAGGACGATTTTTCAATACAAAAATATTTCTACACGCTATATCAGACTCAGCATTCCCTGCAAGCCCATACACAGTCTCAGTAGGAACAACAACAGGTTGATTTTGTTGCAAATAGCGTATTACCCTGCTATACTCCTTTGTTTCAATAAGATGTGTTCTCATATATGTATAATAGCACTAACATATACCTTACACCAACCTAATAGTACATATTATGGTATAGGATATTGTTGCTATAATGTACATTCTTTCTTTCTTGCATCCATCCCGTACAATTATGGTTTTTTTGCTATACTTATTATGGAGGACAGTATATGCTTATCTATTATAATCAGAACGATACAAAAAATTCACTTAATTATATTACAGAGTTACATGGCAAACATAGCACCATGCTCATGGACTTTGCTTTATTACAGCTCAATAATGAAAGCTACCGCTTTCATACACAGAACAAAGAGCTTGCATTGCTTTTGATGACTGGGGAAGCTACGCTCAAATGGGGAAATAGCTCAGAGAAAATCAAAAGAACATCCCTTTTAGACGAAGCTCCCATTACTTTGCATTGTCCTTGTGATACAGAAATACACATAGAAGCTCATGGCAAAGTAGAGTTTGCATTACAACTCACAGAAAACAGTACTCAGTTTACTCCTCTCTTATACAATGCGTCCAATATACGCAATGAATACTTTGGAAAAGGAAGCATGCAAAATACATCCACAAGAAATGTACGAACTATATTTGATGCAGCAACAGCACCACAGTCAAACATGGTTATTGGTGAAGTGGTTAATTATCCCGGAAAATGGTCTAGCTATCCCCCACACAATCATCCGCAACCAGAAGTATACCATTATCGTTTTTTCCCTGAACATGGCTTTGGATATGGCGAAGTAGGTGATGCTATTTATAAACTCAAACATAAATCTACTCTTTTGATTGAACCATGGGTAACACATCCACAATGTTCTGCACCTGGCTATGCCATGTACTATATATGGATGATACCTCATCTTAAAGACGCAAAGTTTGGTCCAGACAGTCGTATGTTCGTAGACGAACATAAATGGCTTCTAGATCCTCATGCTGATATTTGGCAAGCTCCAATAGAATAAACCAGATAAATTACAAAGAGCATATACAACTACTAGATTGCATGTATTTGTTCTAAAAAAAGCTTTGTTCTTTCACTTTTTGGATTAACAAAAAAAGTTTCTACTGGTTGTTCCTCAACTATATTCCCTTCATCCATAAAAATAACCCTATGAGCCACTTTTTTTGCAAACCCCATCTCATGAGTAACACAAATCATAGTCATCCCATCCTTTGCTAACTCTATCATTACATCAAGTACCTCATTAATCATTTCTGGATCAAGTGCCGAAGTAGGTTCATCAAACAGCATAATATCAGGTTTCATACAAAGACTCCGTGCAATCGCAGCACGTTGTTGCTGTCCTCCTGAAAGCTGTGAAGGATATTTATACGCATGATCTACAATACGTACACGATCTAAATACTCTAACGCTTGTTCTTCAGCTTCTTTTTTTGATATTTTTCGTACTAGTATAGGAGATAAAGTTAAATTCTGTAACACAGTGAGGTGAGGAAAAAGATTATAGCTTTGAAATACCATCCCAACCTCTGATCGAATAAGTGTTATTTGTTTACTATTATTTGTAAGTTTCTGTCCATGTACAAAAATATCACCTTTTTGACATACCTCAAGTCGATTTATACAACGAATAAGAGTAGATTTTCCTGATCCTGAGGGACCACAAATAACTACAATTTCTCTTTTTGACACAGTAAGATTAATATCTTTTAATACTTGAAAATCACCATACCATTTATTGACATTTCTCATTTCAATAATATGCTCTGATGTATCTGTAGGCAAATCAAGATGCGTAACTTTTTTTATATCTTCCATTATAATGAAACTCCTCTTCTATCTTTATTGATTCTTTTATCGGCTATACGCACAAATGTAGCGATAATATAACATAGCACCCAATACAGTATGCCACTAAAAATTAAGGCTTCTGGCTCCATACCTAACCAAAGAGAATCGCTTGTAACAGGAACATATATTCCTAGCATATCAAAAAGACCTATAATATATACTAAAGTAGAATCTTTTATAAAAGCAACACTAATATCCCCAATATTGATAATGACAGTACGAAGTGCCTGAGGCAAAATAACATAATACATTTTATAAAAATAATTAAGCCCTAGAGAATCTGCTGATTCGTACTGTGCTTTATTGATATCCTGTAAACCACCTCTAATAATCTCAGCTAAATAGGCAGATTGAAAAAACACCAAACCAATAATAATACGTAGCACTTTAGGAACTTCATAGCCCTGTGGCAAGAAAAACAAAGCAACAGTAGATGCCATAAATAAAATAGTAATAAGAGGAATACCCCTAAAAAACTCTATATATCCTACTGAAAAATACCTCACTATTGGTAATTTTGAACGCCTTCCAAGAGATAGTAACAAACCAAGAGGAAATGAAAACATAAGTCCAAACAGAGATAACAGAGCAGTAAGCATAAAGCCTCCCCATTTATCAAATGGTATCTCTTTAAGTCCCCAAAACCCACCATATGCTAAAATATATGTACAAAGAGGAAATACCCCTAAATATACAAGAAATAACAATGATTTATTTTTTATCTTCTTCACAAAAAATAACATCATCAAAAGTATAATCAATACAAACAAGATATTTATACGCCAATATTCACTACGTGGAACAAACCCATAGATAAAAAATAAAAATTTTTCACGAATAAATATCCAACAAGCTCCCCCATTATCAAAACAAATCTGCTTTGAATCACCAGTAAATGTAGCTGTAGTAATACCCCAATGAACCGCCTTACTCACTAACTGCACAAGTACATATAATACAACCACACTGATGATAGTATTAGTAACAGAGCCAAAAAGGTTTCTTATAATAAACCGAGTACGCGAAACTAAAACATTATTTTTTAACTGAGTCTTTTTCATGTTCTATCCTTTCCTTTTCTCCCTTATGTAAGAACCTTTTTATTATACATATTCATCAAAAACGAAGTAAAAGCACTAATAAGAAAATATGTCAACATTACCATAGTCATAATCTCTAAAGCTCGCCCTGATTGATTAAGTGCTGTCCCTGCAAATACCGCTACAATATCAGAATACCCAACAGCAGATGCCAACGATGAATTTTTTATAATATTAAGGTACTGATTGGTAAGAGGCGGTATCATAGAACGCAATGCAAGAGGCATTATTATATATCGTACCCGTTGAAAATAATTTAAGCCTAAACTATGAGATGCTTCAATTTGATTCTTCGGTATTGCTAAAATAGAAGAACGCAGTATAATTGCAATATATCCAGATGTATAAAATGCAAGCGCTGCTACAAGCGCAAACAACTCGGGATATAAGGTAAACCCTGATGTAAAACTAAATTTCCCTTTCACTGGTAATGTTATATCAAATGGGGGAACAAACAATAATATCAACACTATAGCAGATAGTAATAATACATTCCACCATACCACTCGTACTGGCTTTCCTTGTAATGCTTTTTTCTTTGAGTATATAAGCATTCCTATTATAGCTACTACACAACATACAAGCAATACCATCGATAACAAGCTGTTTTGATGCCATACAAACCCTGGCATCGTCATTCCTTTAATACTTAAGAAAACAATATCAAAAAATGAAATAGCTTTATCAAAATCTGGCAAAATTCGCTGTACTACTACTATATACCAAAATAAAACATGCAACAACGGAGGAAGATTACGTATAATCTCAATGAGATACTCAGAAATACTTTTTAACAACACATTATTTGATAACAAAAACAACCCAATGATAACCCCAAGCACTGTTGCAATGACAATAGCTATAAATGACGCAAACAAAGTATTAAGTAAGCCAACAAGATACACCCTAAAATAGCTATCAGAAGGATCATAGTCAATGAGTGTTTGCCCAATTGAAAAACTTGCGGTATCATCTAAGAACCCAAAACCAATAGTAATATTTCTCTGAGCAATATTAGTTATATAGTTATTAAATAAGAAAACAATCATTAAAGCAAACAGTCCTACCATCACTGTTTGTATAGCTATACTATATAATGATGCTTTATGATCACTTAATGACTGTGATTTCCAAAAAAATATTTTTGAAATATTTGACTTAAATTCATTCTGTTTCATATGGTCTAACTTGTATTGTTTATTTTGCTATACAATAGATTACTACACAATAGAGAAAATATACAATCGCACAACATACACCTTTAATGGTAATACATATGCATTACCATTAAAGGCTCTATCATGACTTATCGAATTGGATATCCGTATTGTAATCCTCCATTAAACCAAAGAGCATTATACCCACGTGATAACTGTAAAGGAGAACCTTTTCCTAAATGTCTTTCAAACACTTCTCCATAATTACCTACTTGAACTATGATATTGTATGCCCAATTATTATCAAGACCAAGCTTTTGCCCCATGTTTCCTTCGGTGCCTAAAAGCCGTCTTACACCAGGATTAACCGAACTAGAGACCATCAATTCCACATTGCTTGAAGAAATATTTAATTCTTCAGCATTGACCATTGCAAGCATTGACCATCGTACTATATCAAGCCATTGATCATCGCCATGACGTACTACTGGACCTAATGGTTCTTTAGAAATAAGATCAGGGAGTACCATATAATCATCTGGATTGGCAAACTTAGTACGCAATGCAGCTAGCTGAGATTGATCTGAAGTAAACGATTCACAACGCCCTGATTCAAAGGCTGCTGCAGCTTGTTCATTTTTATCAAATGAAAGAATTTCAAAATCAAAATTTCGTTCTCTAAAATGATCAGTAAGATTGAGTTCTGTAGTAGTACCTGCTTGAACACATATAGAAGCTCCATCTAAATCTGCTATTGCAACAATCCCTTCTGATTTCTTTACAATAAATCCTTGCCCATCATAGTAGTTTATACCTGCGAAATTCAAACCAAGCTCTGTATCTCTTGAAAATGTCCAAGTAGTGACACGAGAGAGAATATCAATTTCCCCTGACTGTAGTGCAGTAAAACGATCTTTGCCAGTAAGAGGGCGATATTCAACTTTATTAGAATCGCCAAATATTGCAGCAGAGACTGCTCGACACACATCTACATCAAAGCCTATCCATTCATTACTACTATTGGGGGCAGAATATCCCGGTACTCCTGTAGTAACCCCACAAAGCACCTCACCTCTGTCCCTTACAATATCAAGAGTGGACTTAACAACTTCTTTCTCTTCAGTGCGAGAAGATTGCTGTGATCCTCCACACGCAACTAAAAATAACAATGCTATAACGATAGTTATATACACTATATTATGAAATTTCTTCATAATACCTCCTAAATTTTTTAATAATTTTATTCATATACTATACCAGAAAAAACAACAAAAAATTATTTCATATATTCTTTCCTTCTTTTAATTACATATATGTAATATATTATGCAATTATTACCTTTTTGTCAATACCCTTTAATAAAAAATATAGCAAAAAAGCTGAAAATATAGAGTTTTTCTATCTCGTACACCTACTGTATAAAAAAATTTCCGTAGATATACTGTATTACAATATATATCCTAGCATAACTATAATCAGAGTCTTTTTATCATAAGCACCTGCTACTGTGAGCGTAATCTCTGCTTTAATACATCAAGAATAACTGCCAAAATAATAATCACCCCACGAATAACCTGTTGCCAATATGCATTTACAAAGAGCAAGTCAAGGCTATTTTTTAACACCCCTATAATAAGAGCTCCTACTACTGTTCCGGGAATACTTCCTACTCCTCCTAACAGGCTTGTTCCTCCAATAACAGATGAGGCTATAGCATCTAGCTCATACAGTACTCCTAGTATTGGCTGAGCACTATCGAGAATACCTGTTATCATAATTCCTGCTAAACCAGCAAGAAACCCTGCATAAGTATAAAATCGAACTAAATACTTTGAAGTATCAATTCCTGATACTTGAGCTGCTTTAACATTTCCTCCAATAGCGTAGGCATAGCGTCCAAAACGCGTCGAAGATAAGAGTATATGCGTAAATATTACCATCACAATAAGTATATATATAGGAATTGGCACTCCTAAAAATTTCCCTTGTCCTAACACCTTAAACATAGGGTTAAGACCGCTAATAGAAGTACCTTTTGCATATATTAGTGCAAAGCCTCGTGCAGAGGTCATCATACCCAATGTAGCAATAAAAGGGGGTATTCCTGTTTTACTTACCAACCATCCATTTATAAACCCTGCTAAGGCACCAACAAGCAATCCTGCTACAATAGGAATAATAAACGGTAACGTTGGCATATTGGGAAAAATGAGATTACTTGCCTTCCCAGAAACTTGTGCTAAACTTGCTGACACGACTGCCGAACAAGCAAGTACCGATCCAGAAGATAAATCAATTCCGTTCGTTATAATAATAATTGTTACCCCTAACGCAATAAGAGTGATAGGGGTCATGTTAACAAGAATATTAGAAATATTTCTCAGATTCAATGTTTTTCCATTGGTAAGAAAGGAAAACACCACTAACATTCCTAATAAAATAATTCCAATACCATATTTTTGAATAAATTCAACTCGTACAAGTCGTTTTTTTGCATCTTGCTGCAATGTCTCTCTTGATCCTATCGGCATAATTATCCTCCTTTACTTATATAGACTTTCATCAAATGTACTTAAACTTTCACCCGTTGCTAAATGCAATATTTTCTCTTGTGTTGCTTCAGCACGTGATAACTCTCCTGACTTCTTCCCTTCATGCATAACAATTATCCTATCAGACATACCAAGTACTTCAGGTAATTCAGACGATACCATAATAATACTTTTCCCTTGTTGTGCAAGTCCTGACATCAATCTATGTATTTCCGATTTAGCCCCTACATCAATACCGCGTGTAGGTTCATCCAAAATCAGAATATCAGGATTGATAAGAAGCCACCGGGCGACAAGTACCTTTTGCTGATTTCCGCCACTAAGATTAACAATAAGCTGTTCAAGGGTTGGGGTTTTAATTTTCAAAAGTTCTTTAGAATGAAAACCATCTTTTCTAATGGCAGATTTATCCAATAACCCTACTTTTTCGTACTCTTTCATATTTGCCATAGCAATGTTATCCAACACAGACAAAATAAGATATAGGCCTGACAACTTTCTATCCTCTGTGAGTAACGATATACCATTATCTATAGCATCGCGTGGACTACGAATAGTGATAGGTTCTCCATTCAATGTAACCGAACCACTTGTTTTCTGTGTAACACCAAAAAGACATTCTAATACCTCTGTTCTCCCTGAACCTATTAGTCCTGCAAAACCAAGTATCTCGCCTTTTCGTAACTCAAAACTTACATCATGAAATACTCCTCTCTGAGTAAGATTATCTACAGAAAGCACTACTTCCCCAATATCTGCAGGTTGTTTAGGAAATAATTGATTGATTTCCCGCCCTACCATCATTTGAATCAATGTTTCTTTATTTATATCCTTAGTAAAACATTCTCCAATAAATTCACCATCACGAAACACTGATATATCATCAGTAATCTTAAACACTTCGTCCATCTTATGAGTAATAAAAATAATAGCGACTCCATTATCCCTTAGCTTATTTACTATCCGAAAAAGATGCGCTACTTCGCTTTCAGTAATGGCACTGGTTGGTTCATCCATAATAATAAGATCAGAGTTATACGATATTGCCTTTGCTATTTCTATCATTTGTGTTTGTCCAACACTCAAATCAACCATGTTACTTTTTGGGTCAATTTTAATCTCTAACTCACTCAGTAAGTTTTTAGCGTTGTCATTCATTTTCGGAAAATCTATCAGAAGATTAGAAAATCTACGCGGCTCTCTTCCAAGAAAAATATTTTCCGCTACCGTCATATACGGTACAGGATTTAATTCCTGATGAATCATAGAAATTCCCATGTCAAGAGCATCTTGTGTAGAACGAAAATGCACTTGTTTCCCCTTAAAGAACACTTCCCCTTCATCTGGAGTATGAATTCCAATTAAGATCTTCATGAGAGTAGATTTTCCTGCACCGTTCTCTCCCATAAGTGCATGTACTTTGCCTTTTCGTACTCTCAAGTCCACCGACTTTAGTGCTTTGACTCCAGGAAAAGACTTCGATACTTTTTTAATTTCAAGTAAATAATCGTTTTGTTCCATATATTTTCTCCTAAGACTTTACCTGATGTTTTCTTTGATCAATAATAACAGCCAAAATAATAATTATCCCTAGTGCTATCTGCTGTGCATAGGCTGATACATTGAGTATATCCATACCATTTTTAATAATACTAATGATCAAGGCTCCTACAAAGGTACCGGGAATAGTACCAATTCCCCCGTTTAGACTAGTTCCTCCAATAACCGCAGAGGCAATGGCAAATAGCTCATAACTTAAACCAAGCCCTGCTTGTCCTGACCCAATACGTGCAGTAAGAACAACAGATGCTACGGCAACAAGCACCCCAGCAAAAATATACACAAACAAAGTGCATAACTTTGTATTTATTCCAGAAACATATGCAGCTTTAGGGTTTGCTCCAATGGCATAAATATATCTTCCTAACCTTGTATTATTTAATATCATATGAGTGATAATACCAAAAATAATAAAAATCCATACAGGGTTGGGAATGCCAAATAAAAACCCTTGTCCTAAAACATTAAAAGAAGGGCTAAGTGCACTCAACGGACGCCCTCCCGCATATATGAACGCAAGCCCACGAGCTGCAGTCATCATGCCTAATGTTGAAATAAATGGCGGTAAATTTCCCCATACAACTAATCCTCCGTTACTACATCCTATAATCGCACCTAATACCAGTCCTATCAGTATAGGAACAATGATAGGCAATACTGGTAAATTTGGATAGCGAATAAAAATACCTGTGCCTTTTTGTGTCTGTAATAGACTTGCTATAACAACAGAGATAAGTGCTAACACCGAACCAGAAGAGAGATCAATACCATGTGTGATAATAATCAATGTGACACCAAAAGCAATTAAGCCAATCACACTTGTCTGGCGTATAATATTAAGAATATTATTCAGTGCAAGAAAACGCCCTTGTGTAGCAATAGCAAGAAACAAAACAATACCAATAAAAATAAAATAAATACTATGTTTTATGATAAAGCGCTTAAACTGTACAGAAGATTTCTCTGTCGATACTGTAGCAGTACTATTAGATAATTTTTCCATTACTCCTCCTTTTATATACCATTATACAACAAATAAATAAGCATATTATTTAATATATCAGAATACAAAAAACTCCTATGGATATTTTATGCCATAGGAGTTTTTTATCTATTGTATAACTATATGATGATTCATAGGGACATACCCCTTACCTTTATATTACTTATATTGGATTGCGTTATCCTTTGTAACTGGTTCAAAAGGAATAGATATACTCTGATTAAAGCTATCACCATTTATCATCTTTAATGCCACTTCCAATGATCCTTTTCCTTGAGCACGCCCATTTTGGAACATTGTCATATCCATATCACCAGCTTCCAGTGCGGCAATGCCATCTGGAGAAGCATCAACACCTACTACTATTACTGAGTCTTTCAGACCTCTTTCCTTTAATGCAAGTGCTGCTCCAATAGCCATTTCATCATTATTAGCAAACACTGCGTCAATTTTATCACCAGACGCAAGCCAGTTTTCCATTACTTGAATTGCTTCAGGCCTCTTCCAGTTTGCAGTTTGCTCTCTAATAATATTAAAACCAGGTGCATTTTGCGACAAATATTCTTCAACTCCTTGTGTTCTTCCTACTTGAGGAGCAGAACCTAATCCTCCTAAAAGAATAACAGCATTGCCACTTGTCCCTAGTTTCTCTACCACATATTTTGCTTGCCCTCTTCCTGCTTCTATTTCTGGAGAAGCTACCACTGCCACCATCTGTCCCTCAGGAACAGCTCCGTCAGCATTTGGTCTTCTATTCAGGTATACCAAAGGAATACCTGCTTCTATCGCCTTATTGGTAATAGTAGGGGCAATATCGTTATTGATAACATGAATAATAATGCCATCTACTTGGGCAGTAATAAAGTTATCAATCTGCTTCACTTGTTCTGCAGGGTCACTTTTTGCATCAGTAGCAATTATTTTAACCCCCATAGTTTGCGCAGTTGCTTCTATTTCATCTTTTACAGCAGTCATAAAGACATCGTCAAAAGTTTCAATAGTCACCCCTATCGTCACAGAGCCTCCTGATTCTCCTTCTCCATTAGCAAATATAGTAAAAGATACTATTACTGACAAAAACAAAACTAATACTAGTTTTTTCATAAAAAAAATCCTCCTTTTATTATATCATTTAGTTATTTTGATAGTATACTATATTTAATTATTTTAGTCAAACAGAGAAAATAGAAAAATTTACAGTTTCCTTTACTCTCTACTAACAACAGTATGTCATCCCTTCATGAGCATACATACATCAATACAGTACCATACTTGCCTTTATATAGGCACATCTATTCTTACTTATTTGTTAGTGCTTGCCTTGTCGTAAGTAAGGTATCCACATTTTGAAGAGTGATCGGAACCCAAGGAACATTATACAGTTTTTGCGTACCATTTTCCCAATCTAAATCGTTCCATACATCTGCCTTAGGAGCATAATCATCACCCAACACTGCACGAAGTGCCAAATCCAACGCCCCTTGTGCTTGTCCAACAGCATCTTGTAATATGCTGTTCATTTCATTATCTTTCACTGCGTACATTGCATCTGTTACCCCGTCTATCCCTGCAATAGCAAAATCTTTTATATTCAATCCTGCTTGCTTAATAGCTTGAATAGCACCAAGTGCCATCTCATCATTTTGTCCGATAACACCATTTATCTGTCCTGGATGAGAATTAAGCCAATCTTCCATTAACGATAATGATTCAGCACGAGACCAGTTTGCTGTTTTCATTTCCAGAACTTGTATATCAGGATACTTTTGTAATACCTTAAGATTGCCTTCTCTTCTTTGAATTTGTGCAGATTGCCCTATAGGGCCTTCTATAATTACTAGATTGCCTTTGCCTCCCATGCCATCAACAACAGATTGAGCTTCCATAGCACCTGATATTACATCATCAGATCCGATATACGAGTACAGCTTATCTGTATTTACCCGAGTATTGGATCCTACAACAGGTATATCAGCTTCTACTGCTAGCTCTACTGCGGCTACCCCTGCTTCAATATCAATAGGAACAAAAAGTATTGCATCATATCCTTGTGATACCATTGTTTCAAACTGACTGTACTGTACCGATGCATCATAGTTACCATCAAAAACAGTAATATCCACTTCGCCTGCAACTACTGCTGGATGTCGTTCCAGTGCAGTTGTCCATAAACGCATAAACTCTCCTTTGAGTCCATACACAGCCGCTCCCACCTGTACTTTCTTGTTACCTCTGTTACAAGACATAACAAACACAGATATAACTATTGTTAGTATAGTTATCAATACAAAATAAAACTTTTTCATAAAGCCTCCTTATTATTTTTATTCATTAGTATATCGTAAAGAATCTAACATCACTGCAAGAATGATAATAGAGCCTTTTATCACTTGTTGAAAATAGGAAGAAACTCCCAGTAAATTCAAGCCATTATTTATGACTCCTATAATCAATACGCCAAATATCGTTCCAATGAGAGTACCTTTTCCTCCCTTTAAGTTTGTTCCACCAATGACCACAGCTGCAATTGCATCTAACTCGTACGCTTGCCCTGCTTGTGGTAGTCCCGCAGTGGTACGTGCAGTAATAATGATACCTCCCAAAGCTGCCATAATGCCAGAAATAACATACACTGAAAAATATATTATTTTTATGTTTATTCCCGATACCCAAGCACTTTTTTCATTTCCTCCCACTGCATATACATATCTTCCATAGCTTGTGAAATAAAGCAGAATATATAACAAAACAAATGCCACAAATACAATCACCACAGGGAAAGGAATACCTCCCAACAATGTGCCTTGCCCTAATTGTAAAAACGAAGGACTCAACTGAGGAATAGGTTTGCCATCAGAATAAATATAGGTAATTCCTCTGGCAATACTAAGCATACCAAGTGTTACCACAAAAGCAGGTACTCGTAGAAAGGCAATAAAAAACCCATTCACTGCCCCCAAAATGATACCTGATAGTATGGCAAGCATCACTATTACAGAAACTGGGTACACGGTTCCTCCGCTGGTACTACTTGCAAGGCTTGCCGCTACTACCCCAGAAAAAGCAAGAATAGAACCAACAGATAGATCTATGCCTCCTGTAAGAATTACAAAAGTCATTCCTAAAGACAAGAGCCCGTTTATTGATATTTGTCGTAAAACATTTATGAGATTTCTTGATACTAGAAAATTTGGTGTTGCTATGTATAATGCTAAGCACAGTACAAAAAATACAAGCACAATGCCATACTGAGAACTTATATTTTTAGATATATGCTTAATACTGTGTATCTTACCCATAATGTCTCCTATGATATTAAACGCATAAATTCTTCTTGATCAAAATCAGCTCTTTCTCGCTCTGCAACAATACATCCTTTCTTACACAACAGCACTCTATGGGACATTGCCAATATCTCTGGAAGTTCAGAAGAGACCATAATAATACCTCTTTCATCCTCAATATATTTATTCATAAATTGATATATTTCATGCTTTGCTCCTATATCAATACCACGTGTAGGTTCGTCTAATAAGAGCACAGAAGGGCTTGTTAGTACCCATTTTCCTATTACTACTTTCTGCTGATTACCTCCACTCAGACTGTTTGTTGCCTGTGCTTGAGACCTTGCTTTTATATTAAAGGCATTCATTGTTGCAGTAACTTTTTGTCTTTCTTCAAAACGCTTTATAAATCCTCCAAAAGAAAGAGAAGGAAGAGAAGAAAGAGTGAGATTGCTACGAATGGGATGATCTATGATAAGCCCCATTTCTTTTCTATCTTCAACGACAAAACCAAGTCCAGATGATAATGCCCTTGCTGGAGTACTACAATCTATTTCTTTTCCTTTAAGCAATACAGAGCCTTCATCAAACTTCTCTATCCCAAATAGCATTTTGAGAAGCGTGCTTCGACCAGACCCCATCAGTCCAAATATACCAAGTATTTCTTTTTTATGGAGCGTAAAACTAGTGTGAGTAAAGCGTTGCTTTTTTGAAATAGTTACAACATCCAATAGAGGACTTTTTTTTTGCAAAGGCTTTGGAGGAACAAAATATGAGCTACTTATCTTTTGTCCTATCATATTGTACACAAGCTCATCAGAGGAAAGATCAGCAAGATGAGTGCTTATAATATGATGTCCATCCCTTAAAACAGTAACATCATCAGCTATGGTGTATATCTCATTCATTCTATGAGATATATATATTATAGTTCTATCCTCTTGTTTTAATTTACGTATGATAGCAAATAATCTCTGTGTTTCTTGTTCTCCAATGGCCGATGTTGGCTCATCCATTATTATGACTTCAGAATTATACGAAATTGCTTTGACAATTTCTATCAGCTGTATTTGCGCAATACTCAACTCGCGTAGCTTTTTTGAGACATCAAAATCTAAATCAAAATAGGAAAGTGCTTTTTTTGCTTTTGCATACATTAGCTTTCTGTTAAGAAAACCCATTGTAGCAGGTTCTCTTCCTAAGAAGATATTTTCTGCTATAGTCATGTCAAGCAGAGGATTAAGCTCTTGTGCTATTGTTGCTATACCCCCATACAAAGCATCATGGGGCGAGTTCCATTGTATTACTGTATCATCAAGAAGAATCTTTCCATCATATTTTTTTATCTCTCCACTTAAAATTTTCATAAGGGTAGATTTTCCTGCCCCATTCTCTCCACACAGTGCATGAACAGATCCTTTCGCAACAGTAAAGGAAACATCACTTAATGCTTGTATGCCTCCAAAACTTTTAGAAACATGCTGTATTTGAAGAGCATTTTTATTCATTATTGAATTGAATATCCACCATCAATAAGTATATTTTCACCGTGTACCATATCAGATGCAGCACTGGATAAAAACATAACTGTTGCAGCAATTTCTTCTGGAAAAGCAAAACGTTTGGTAGGTATTTTTTTCTTCATATCTTCTCCTACTTTTCCTGCCCATGCTTTTTTGCCTAGTTCAGTTAACACCACAGTAGGAGATACTGCATTGATATTAATATTATATTTTCCCCATTCAAGAGCCATCACCTTTGTCATAGAAATAATACCAGCCTTGCTTACACAATATGCTACATGTTTATCTAATGCTATAACCCCTGCCTGCGATGCAATATTTACTATTTTTCCTTTTTTTCTTTGTATCATTTCTGGAACAAAGGCCTGAGTTACAAAAAAAGCTGCACTGAGATTTACTGCAAGTGTCGCATCCCAATGCTCCTTAGCAAGCGTTTCTGCTTTTTCTAACACGGCAATACCTGCATTGTTGACAACAATATCCACTTGAGGAAAAGCATGCAATGCTGCTTCTTTCATCTGCAAAAGAGAATGAGTATCGGTAATGTCACATTCAATACCAGTAGTTTTTATTTTATATTTTTTTGCAAGAGTATTTGCTTTCTCTCCTATATCTGTACTTTTATCAACAAGTATAATGTTGGCTTTGCTTTGTGCAAACATTTCTGCTATTGCATACCCTATACCTGTAGCTGCCCCAGTAATAAGAACAGTCTGCTTTGAAAAATTATATGTTATGTTATATTGCTTATCTGCCATGGTTGACTCCTATAACTACAATTTTATAAATGAGATTGTATTTTCCATTACATACAACAGCAATACTTTCATTCATTTACTTAAATAGTAGCATACTCATATAAGAATATCAAGTATAGTGGAAATTCGAGCACGAGTTCAAATATTAAATGCGACAGAGGAGCAAAAAAAGAGCAAGCAAAAATAAAAAAGGAGAAAAATTAGCTTTTGATGTGGCTTTTAGTTCTTAAATCTGCAAATAAGGAGTATATTGCTTACTTTAATGTAAAAAGTACTTGTACAGATACCTTTATATTTGCAGAATCCTGTATAGTAGAGTTTGTCATCCTTGCAGAAGATTCAAAGCTATCGGAAAACATCATGCCTTTTCTCTCGTAAGGAATTTGATTTTCGGGGTATAGCTCTTCAATATAAGACACTGCTTGTATGCTACGATCAGATGCCATAGCAAGTACTTCTGCTTTTTCCTGTGCCTGCTGTAGAGCAAGCTTTAATGCAGTATTATAGTACTTTTTATCAGTAGAAGGAAGGTACTCTATCGAATTTATCTCCTCAATAGAACTCTTAGTAAGAGCAGCAAGTACCTCTGAGTAATCATCAATATCTTCTAGCTTAAGAACAACACTATCTCTTGCTCTAAAACCAGAAAATTTTCTTTCATCTTTTTCATATATATATTCTGGATAGAGCGTAGAGTTTTCAGTAATAAGTTGTGTTTTTTTGATATTGAAATTGAATTTTAATAATGACGCAATGGTATTGATAACCTTGTTGTTTCTTTTTTGGGCATTACTGCCACTTTTTTCTAAACTTGTCACTGCAAAACGTATTGCAATATATTCTACAGGCACACTTACCTTTCCTTCGCCATACACAAGGATACTATCCTGATTATCCATAGAATAACTTTGTGTAAAAACAACAGGGCTTACCAAAAACAACACTACACATACAACATTAAAGATATAGACTTTATTCATATAACTAGTATATCATAAAAACTACTTGAAATACAAATAGCAACAAAAAAGTGTATCTATGAGCTCATTTTCTTGAAATGACTAAGAAATATTCCCCTATTACAACATTATATGCTCAAAAAATAGCATAATTATGTTTCATTTTGCTTCATCCTGTTCGGACTCTCTTTATAAGAGTTTCATAATTACTCATATACAATCTTTTCTATTTTTTTGTGAGTAATAAATAGCCATCTTTCTTGTACCTCTCTATAACAAGAAAAATAAATTATTATATAACAAAGATTTAGCATATAATTCTCATAGTCAAAAAATTGGCACGCAAATTGCATATATAAAGTGTATGGTAAACATACAAAAATAAATAATAATAAAAGGAGGCTTATATGAGCTACCACACTAATTTCTTACATACCCTATATGGAACAGGAGAACCATGTTGTGAAATAGGACAACATCCTATTCACAGATTTCTCCGTTGTTGCAATATGGAAAATGACAGTAATACCATTGTCAATACAGACAATGAGTATGTTGTATCACTTGATGTTCCAGGAGTTTCGAAAGAAAACCTAGAAATAAAGGTAGACGATAGAGTGCTTACTGTAAAAACTCAGTATGAAAATAAAGAGGAACATAGCAGTGAGCAAAGGAAGTACATGTACTCTATCAAAATTCCTGAAGACAGCGATACAGAAAACATTGACATTGTGCTTAATCAAGGCGTGTTAAAAATAACAATGCCTAAAAATGAAAAAGCAAAACCTAAACTTCTTGAAATAAAAGAAGTCGCATAATACCTCCTAGTACGATACATTTTGTACTACTCTCTGGGACAGCTTTTGCTGTCCCTTTTATTTCATAGTTCACTATATACTAACAGACTAATTTATATGTTGGGGATGTTTTCCAAATGCCTACTAGCCCTTCTGTGTCATGTAAAGAAACAAAATCAGCTTGTGTGTGCCTAATCTCTGTAAATACAATATCAGGCATCACTCCCATACTCACTTTTTTTCGCACAATAGCTTCATCTGTATAGCAACGTTTCAGTATATGTATTCTTTCTAGTGCTACATCGGGACTCATTACACAGGGACATTCCACTTGCAGAGACTGTATTGAATATAAGGCACATGACTCTTGTAATGAAATATCAGCAATGCTCCCTCTCTCAAGTCCAGATAGGTATGCTACCGAATTACAGCACTGTGCTATATCACGTGCAAGAGAACGGACATAGGTACCACTTGAAACATGCAGAAACAATGTAAGCACAGGAGCTTCATACTTGATAATTGAATAAGAAAAAATATTCACCTCACGTGGAGCTACTTCAAACTGCTCTCCTCTTCTTGCTCTTTTAGATGCCCGTTCCCCATGTATATGCACAGCAGAATACTGTGGAGGACTTTGTAAAATAGTGCCAGTAAAATGGAGGGAAAGAGCTTTTTCAATATCTTTTAACTGAGGAACAGAGGCTTCTGCTATGACAGTTCCTTCGGGATCTAAGGTATCTGTAGTTTTTCCAAAACAAATTTCTGCAACATATGTTTTAGGCAATCTAAGAAAAAATTGGCTTAATCGTGTAGCTTTATTAAGCAGAACAATGAGTAACCCTGATGCAAATTTATCTAAAGTACCACAATGCCCAATTTTCTTACATTGCACACTTTTTTGTACTTGTTTAATTGCTGTATGAGAGGTAATGCCTTTTGGTTTATTGAGTAACAAAACAAGAGGATGAGAAAGCATTATTCTGTCTTTTGTGTATCTATTTCTTGTGTATTTATCTCTTGTGTATCTGTCTCATTTGTGCTTTCTTTTTCTGTTTCTGGTACTTTTTCTGTTACTGTTTCAAGGGTTTGAATTGTATCTAATACAGTATTTGCTTTTATAAGTACATCAGTTGCCTTAAAAAACAGCTTGGGAGTGTATTTCCATGTATGCTTTTTTGCTATAGTGTGTTGTATAAAACCGCGTGCATGATTTAATATATCAGCATTCTGTTGTATTTTTTCTAGTTCAAAATACGCTGATACATATACAGCACAAGAGGTTAAATCTTTACTGAGTGTGGCTTGTACCACAGATATTCTATGCGACAAACGAGGATCTTTTATTTTACCAGTAATGATAAGAAAATTAATTTCCTCAAGTAAAATCTGTTGCATCCGTTCAACTTTATGGGTAAACATAAAAACTCCTGTGTTCCCTTGTATAGTTTTTTGTATATACAATAATAATCAATAATAAAACATTAGCTTCGCCTAAAGAGTACGAGCTATAGTGATTTCCTTAAACACCTTTATCGTATCTCCAACCTTAAAATCATTAAAGCTATCAATACCTATACCACACTCAAAGCCCTTATCAACACTACTGACATCATCTTTGAGACGTTTTAATGATGATATATTTCCAGAAAATATGTTTGCATTATCTCTAAATACCTTTGCTATAGCATTACGTTCTACCACTCCACTTAGTACCTTAGAACCAGCAATAGTACCAATTTTAGAAATCTTAAATATATCTAATACTTCAATTTCAGCAATTTCTTCTTCTTTTATTTCTGGGCGTAATAATGAGTTTAATTTTTCGGTAGCTTTTTCTATAATAGTAAAAATAATACTGTGACGATCAATAGTCACTTTTTCTTGTAATGCAAGATGAGAGATTTTACTATTTGGTCTAATATTAAAAGCAATAATATCAGCATGACTTGTAGAGGCAAGCATAATATCACTTTCATTGATCTGACCAGTCGATGATTGAATAACCTTTACTTTTACTTCATCATTTCCTAAAAGGGATAAAGCACTCTGAATTGCTTCAACCGAGCTATATACATCCCCTTTAATAAGTACATTATAGTATTCTACCTTATCTGCTTCAATCGTAGAATATAAATTATCGGTGGTAACTTTGGTAACATTTTCACTTGCGGTATGCCTATCTAACTCCTGCCTATTTATTGATACTTGCTTTGCTACTTTTTCACTCTCAGTAACTTGAAAAGGATCTCCTGCAGAAGGAGCTTCTTCTACTCCAATAAGCTCAACAGAAACACCAGCAAAACATTCTTTAACACTATTTCCTAGATCATCATAAATAGCTCTCACTTTTCCATTATAAATACCAGCAACAAAAGGATCGCCTACCCGTAATATTCCATTTTGAACAAGCACTGTTAATACAATACCTCTCCCTTTTTCGATTCTAGATTCTAAAATAGTACCTTTTGCTTTTGCTTTGTTGCTTGCTTTTAAGTCTAACATTTCAGACTGCAATAGTACCTGTTCAAACAAATCATCAATACCAGTATTCTTTAATGCAGAAATTCGGCACACAGGAATATCTCCTCCCCATTCTTCGGGAAGCAAATTATGCTCACTTAGCTCTTGTAAAATCTTCTCTTCATTGATATCAGGCAAGTCCATTTTATTTAAGGCAACAACAATGGGAATCTTTGCTTCTAACGCTAAACGAATAGATTCTTCGGTCTGAGGCTTAATTCCATCGTTAGCCGCTATCACCAGTACAATAATATCGGTAATAGAAGCTCCTCTGGAGCGAATCTTAGAAAAAGCAAAGTGGCCTGGAGTGTCAAGTACGGTAACAACCGAATCTTTCACTTTCACTTGATATGCACCAATATGCTGAGTGATACTTCCATGTTCATTTTCAACTACATTGCTCCCACGTAACAAATCAAGCAAAGTTGTCTTTCCATGATCAACATGTCCCATAATAGTAATTACAGGAGAACGAGATATTATAACATCATCTTTTATTTCAGTCTCTTCAATAATTGTCTGTTCATATAAAGAAATAAGCTCAACTTCACATTCATATTCTGCAGCAAGCAACTGTGCTGTCTCATAATCTATGGCAGAGTTAATAGTAGACATAGTACCTAAAGACATAAGTTTTGTAAGAAGATCCGATGATTTTAGATTCATTTTCTTTGCAAGCTCTGCAATAGTTATCGTTTCCATTATCTTTATTTTTTTAGGAACAGGGTTTAGCTGATGCACTGTTTTTTTGCTTACAAACTTAATCTGCTTTTCTTTGTCTTGCTTCTTTTTACTAATAAAAACTCTCTTTCTGGTAGTTTTATAGCTCTTTTTACTAGCATTTGATGAAGCAAAACTTTTTTGTTGCGACTCTTGAGAGGCAAACTGTGTACCAGAAGGACTTGTGCTTGATCCTTTATTCTGATTTACAGAAACAGTTTCTCTTGAAGCATTCTGACGACTCGTTCTTGGTGTCCTAGTTTTTTGCTTCTCTTCTTCAATTTTTTTCTGTTCCTCTTTTGCTTTCTTTTTAGTACTTGTACGTAGATCAGTAACTCCAACAGTATCAGGTAATATTTTCTCTCCATATAAAGATTTAACTACATTACTATTTCTAGGATTAGGACTTACTGAGGTACTGTCTGATGACTTATGTGTCTCAGGGACACTCTGAGATTTAGAAGATTTTTTCAGTGTTATCTTCAGCTTTTTTTTAGTATCTTTTTCTTCAGAATTATTTGTAGGTATAGCAGTAGCAGGTTTATGTATGAGCTTTGACTTTACATTCCTTTTCTCTATAGTATTTTCCGAAGTATTTTCTGATGTAGTGCCAGTATCTTTGTTATTTGACATATAGTAATGATTATACTATGTATTGATAAAAGTGTACACTAGCCTACAGCAAGTGCAGAATCTGAGAATACCCCATAGCTTGATGTACAGCTTGATATACAGCCTAATATATATCTTGTATACACAAGACTATGAATAGTCCGTGTCAATCCAATAGTGCCGTGCTACTCTTCTTCAACTTGTATTTTTTCTTTTATTGTGCTTTCTATAAGAGCAATTTCATCTTCTGTCAATGCATCGATTGTATGCAATAAATTATCAGAATATTTTTCTACTAAATCATATAGATTTGAAAAACCAGCTTGCTTTAGCTTTTCTTCTATCGTTGCATCTAATTCCAATACTTCTATTGATAATTCATCAGCATTATAGTCATCATCACTCTGTGTAGCCTCTGACTCAGGAGCATAATTCGCTTGATTCTGGGTAGCATCATCTGTAGTATCCGTTGTAGCTTCTTTTGTAGTATTGCTAGCCAATGCTCCTGATTCATCTTCAACAAAATCTTCTAAACTCACTTTTACCATCTGTATATCTTCATTACTAAGCCCATATCTTTTGAGATCATCATCACTTTGTTTTAATAAATCTTCAATAAATATAATATTATGGTCTTGGAGTTTACTTACAACAGTAGTATTAAGAGTAGTAAGTTCTGCTACCTTATCAATATCAACTTCTTCAGAATCAACTGTAGTGTCAGGAAGAATTTTTACAAAATCATCAGAGCTTTGCATTTCCTTAAACTGCTCTACAGTTTTTACATTAATTTGCCAATTAGTCAATCTATTAGCAAGGCGAATATTAAGCCCTAACTTTCCTATTGCAATAGAAAAATCTTCTTCATCCACCACTGCAATAGCAGTTCTTTTTGCATAATCTGTTATAATCACTTGTTTTACTTCTGCAGGAGAAAGAGAATGATAAATGTATTTCAAAGGTTCTGGATCATACTTTAATATGTCAACTCTTTCTCCATCTAACTCTAGGGTAACATTGTTAATTCTCACCCCTTTTGCACCAATACAGGTCCCTACAGGATCAATTTCAGAATGGGTAGAGTGAACCGCAATTTTAGTACGATACCCTGGTTCACGAACAATATTGATAATCTCAATACTTCTATCATATAGTTCAGGAACTTCAAGCTCAAATATCTTTTTTACAAAATCTTTATGACTTCGTGTTAAAACAATATCAACCCGAGAACCACGATGTTTTACTTCATGAATCAACGCTTTAATACGTACCCCTGGTCCAAAAGAATCACGTGGAGATTGAAATTTTTTAGGCAATATTCCTTCTGCTTTGCCTAAATCTACAATAACATTATTTTTTTGTTCACGAACATAATACCCTATCACTATTTCACCTTGCTTATTATTGTACTCAGAAAAAAGCGTATCTCCTTCAAAATTCTGTAATAGTACATGAGCTTTTTGGCTGGCAGCAAGAATTTCTGTTCTTGAAAACTCATCAGGCTTCACTTCTTCTAGTAACTGATCTCCGACAACACAATCAGGTTGCAATAATCTAGCGTCCTCTAATGATATCTCTCTTATCGTATCTTGAGGTTGCTCTACAATCAATTTCTTTGCATACAAAGTTACTTCTGACATTTCATCGTTAATATCTACCACAGCATGATCATCAGTACCAAACTTTTTTTTGAAAGCAGCTTTGAGAAAACTATCAATAACAACACGAATAAGATCATCCGTGAGACCACTATTTGTTTTTAATTCTTGTATGATACTTGCTAATTGTGACATAATTGTAACCTTTTCTTTAGAAACACATTGTGTTTACTCCATTATATACAACATAGTAAAAGACTGTTAGTACTGGGTAGTACTGGACTTGAACCAGCGACCTCTTGCATGTCAAGCAAGCACTCTAACCAACTGAGCTAACCACCCTTCTCCTTCTACATACTATGATATCCTATATAAAGTATTGTATCTGCATCTTTTTTTCCTAAAAATAACATGTTAATAGTATTATATGGTATTATTTTCATTTTTTTTTCATTTAAGGAATATGTAAGCTCTTTCTCATTATCACGCAAATCATTATGCAACTTACATAGTATCATTCCTGCAATATTAGTATACAGAAGATCGTAATCTATTTCATTTTTAATCTGCTTTAGTCCATAATACGCTGTATCCATAAATACTGAAAAAGATGTAGAAGCAAACCCAATATATACCTGTAACTCAACAGCCCCATGCTTTATAGTATAGAGATACCAATATACCCCCTTACTATTACATAGTATATCAGAACATTTACCGCCTGTTACATTACTATAGGAAAGACCAAATACTTTTTTTATAAGCAATTCACTCGCAGAACATATGCTTGATTCAATGTTTAGCATTAGAACATTATACAACAACATAAATAAAGCTGATACATGGTATCAGCTTTATTCTTATCTAATATAAATGTAAATGGTCCTTAATTTCCATTATCGACACTACTTGTATCACTATTAGTCAAGTTATTAAGCGAGTAGTCCCATGCTTTTCTTTTTTCAAGAAAATCAAAATAGAGTTGCATATCTAATGCTTTAATCTGTGTAGATCTTTTTTCGTAGGTATTCTCGTTAATGATATTCCATATTTCTTCATTTTCTATATCATTGTCTATAGACGTCTCTGCTTGATCTACGATAACATTAATATCTCTAACATAGGTTACAAAATCAGGATTTTTATGATACGATGAATGTACTACTTTTACAGACTTTAAGACCAAGTCTGAAGAGTATTGTGGATATATTGGTAAATTAATCCTTGTTGATGTATCTTTTATAAGATAGTCGGGATTTTCCCATACTAACTCTCTCCATCCAATAAAATTAAGTGCTCCAAAAGGATATTCATAGGTATTTCCATCAGAATCCTCTGTTACCACAAATATGTGCTCTTCTTGGCGTAAGCCATACACAGTTATAGTTGCTTTATATATATCTCCGACATTATCTAAATACCCTATCCCTTTATATGGACCAAATGGATCAAATTCACGCTGACTTATTGTATTAAAAGGGGAATACGGAGGCTGAATTTCTATAGCCATCTCATAATTGTAATCAGGAAAATAGGTACGCACCCCTAATACTTGCTCTCCTTGATATACCCCACCAGTTACATTTGCTGCTTTCACTTGACTTTTTTCAAGTACTTGTGGATACTGTAATGAGCTTTGTACCGATACTTTCCAATTTGAAATATTGTAACTTTGCTTGAGCTGGTCCGCTTCAGCACCTTCTAGCTGTATTCCAAGACTGGCTCCATAATCATAAAATAAATCACGAGACGCAATTTCAGTAAAATCTATTAAGACTCGTTTTAAGCCTTCTTCATCTCCAGAAAGGCGAGGAAACGAAGTTTCTACTTGAGCAAACGCTATTAATGGGTACAATATCAACAATAATACCAAAAAAGTTTTTCTAAACATAATTACATCCTCCTAACATGGAACAATCCATATCTTACTATTTTTAGTTATTAGTTTACCTTATAGTATAAATAATAATATTAAGTACCTTTTTTGTCAAGTGTAGACTTTTCTTTTTTTTCTTTTCGCAATTTTTCAAAATAATGCACTCTCTTACGAAGTTCACGTTCAAACCCTCTCTCAGCTGGATAAAAAAACTTTTTATCATCAATGGAGTCTGGAAAATAATTTTGTCCTGAAAACATATCCTCTGTATCGTGATCATATACATAGCCTTTTGAGTATCCCCATTCCTTCATTTTAGCAGTAGGAGCATTTAAGATATGAAGAGGAGGCATTTGATGGCTATGCGTTTTAGCGTACTGTTGTGCCTGATTGTGAGCTACATAGCTCTTATTTGACTTAGGAGCAAGCGCAAGGTAGAGTACCGCTTCAGAAAGACAGAGCTCTCCTTCTGGAGAGCCTAAACGCTCATAACTTTCCCATGCCTGCAACGCTACCGTAGTAGCTTGAGGATCACTTAGCCCTATATCTTCGTATGCTATCCGTAATAATCTACGAGCAATATATCGTGGATCTTCTCCTCCTGCAAGCATACGTGATAACCAATACAAAGCTGCATCACAATGAGAACCTCGAATTGACTTATGTAAAGCACTTATGAGATTATAATGCTCATCACCTGTTTTACTATGATTTATTTGTTTACTGCTTACTATACGCTGTAACAGAGCAACAGAGATAGGGCTAGAATCTGCAAAGGAAATACATTGTTCAATACAATTTAATAAACGACGTGCATCGCCCTGTGCATACAACAGTATGTATTCTTTCGCATCTTCATGAAAATGCAACGAAACATGGTAGTCATGAGAAATAAATGCTATGGCTTTTTCCAGAATGAGTGTAAGTGCTGTAGTATCTAATGGCTGTAGTATAAACACTTGTAGTCGCGATAATAATGCATTATTTATCTCAAAGCTAGGGTTTTCAGTAGTTGCTGCAATAAGACATATATGCCCTAACTCAACCTCCTGTAACAGAGCATCTTGTTGTGACTTAGAAAATCTATGTATTTCATCTATAAACAGACAAAACTGCTTGCCTTGTTCTCGTTGCTTTTTTGCATCAGAAAATATATTACGCAGATCAGCAACTCCCGTAAACACTGCAGAACGCGAAACAAACATTGCATTCACTGACTGAGCTAGTAGCTGTGCTATTGTAGTTTTTCCTGAACCAGGAGCTCCCCACAACAACAATGACGGAAGATATTGCTTTTGTAAATAGCTGCGTATTATTCCATCATCTCCTAAAAGGTGCGATTGCCCTACTACATCATCTAATGTGGTAGGACGCATCTTCTCTGCTAAAGGCATATATGTATTGTTACTCATACCATTACCCGTTATTATTGTTCATTGTAACAAAACAAAAGTATATGCTCTATACTACGATGTACCCATAGCACTACTAATTTACTTCTTGTTGAATAAATCTATCTAAAAGATTTTTTATCTCTTCTTTATTATTTGGCATATATTGTCTCTCAAAGGTAGAAAATACTTCAGATTCAATCATAGAGATATGGGGGATAATATATCTTCCTTTTACAGTTAATTTTACATAATTACAGCGATGATCTATTTCGTTCTTTTCAAAATGAATATATCCTATCTGCTCTAGCTTTTTTAGTAGTTGATGAATACTCACTTTATCAGTGATAAGTTTTTTTGCTAACTCATTTTGTGTAGGAAAAATTCCTTGTTTTTCAAATTCATCAAGAAGCTGAAGAATACTTGCCTGTGTACAGTTTACTCCTAAAGCATGAAGAGAATACAAATACAGTCGCTCAAGTATCTTAGAAGATTTACTCATGAGCCAAAAAATAGATTTCATATGTCTTATTGTATAGTATACACAAAAAACAAATAAATTACATGTGTATTTTATTGGAAATCACGAGTTCAAGGATTAAATGCGACAAAGGAGCAAAAAAAGTAAGAAAAAATAAAAAAAGGAGACACTCTATAATTGTATAAACGAAACAAATTAGGAGGTCTCCTTTATGAGTATACCAAAAAACTCATTTCGTCATCTGACAGACAAAGATCGTACTATTATCGCTACGCTCCGTCATGCAAAGTACAGTATCAATGCTATAGCCAAACGCCTCAGTGTCCATCGCAGCACTGTCTATCGTGAAATACAACGCAATGGAGGCAAACATGTCTATAATGAAGTCATTGCTCACAGACAGGCAAGAAAACGATGGGATAAGAGCCATAAAAAACTCTCTATTCCTTCTCATACTATTCGTACCTATATCGTTTTTCACCTTATATTCGATGGCTGGTCGCCTGAACAAATAGCAGGAAGGCTCAGTATTGATATGCCTCAGTATACTATCAGTCATGAGACAATATATCACTTTATTTATCGTTTTGCTCCTCATTTGACACAGTATCTGCGAAAACAGCACCAAACACGCAAAAAAAGAAGAGTATCTCGTTCTTTTTCTGTTTCTCGTATCCCTCATCGTGTCTCAGTACACGAACGAGGCGATGTTTCTAATGAATATGGCCACTGGGAAGTAGATCTTGTTGGCTCTTCTTCAAAAGCTACTGTGCTTGCTTTAGTGGAAAAACATACCCGTTATGTTCTTTTTCATAAGATACCTGACAAAACTGCTCATACCGTACAGTATGGCATGCTCTTTGCTCTAAGGAACATACCACGCCATTTATGTAACAGTTTCACTTATGATAATGGGAGTGAATTTATGCTCCATACTGAAATAAATACACGCCTGAATGCTCGTTCTTATTTTTGTACTCCTTACTGTGCTTGGGAAAAAGGATTAGTCGAACATTCTATTGGATTATTACGTCAGTACTTTCCTAAGAAGACTTTGTTTCATAGAGTCAAGCAAAGTGATATACTACAAGTACAAACGCTTATCAATCATAGACCACGAAAATGTCTTCATTTTTTGACCCCTGCTGAAGCCTTTTCTGTCGCATTTAGTCCTTGAATCCGCAAATTATATATAATTTGATATTAAATCAAATATCACTTGATCTTATCTTGTTCAATTTATCAAAATTATTAAAAAAATCATCATTAAAACATTGATATTTATCTTTCTCTGTGCCTTTCCCTTGATTTAGCACTACTCCATCATTGTTTATTCTAAGAGTCAATTTTTGATTATCTGTAATTTGATATGATGGTAATTCTATATTATCAAATTTATTCAATTCTGATATATGAAATATATAATAGTATGGTATTTTTACCCCCTTTTCATTTTCTGATACTGCAATCCATACATAAAAAGTTCTATCATCCACATGATATTTTAAATTAGCATGAAAACTATAATTTCTAAAATTTTTGACTTTCTTAGCCATACCTTCAGATGTTTTTACTTGAAGAAATCTTTCAATAATTTTTAAATTTTTTCCCCTGCACTTATCACATAAATCTGTAATTGCTTTTCTTGTTTTACCCTCATACGGTTTTCTTCTTATGTATAAATTACTAAAATCTTCACATTTAGTACAATAGTATCTAGCTACTACAAAATCAATTTGTTCATCAATATAAGCACTATAGACCTGCCATCCTCTTTGGTGCAATTCTATAGCAAAACTCATTTCTCCATATAAGCCAATAATTCTTTTTTTGTCTTTTTGTTCTGGCATAAATATTCCTCTAGGTTAGATATACCAATATGCTTATCTATATTGTTCTTTATAGAAGATTCAAACATACCTCTATTTAGTTCTATTCCTATACCTATTCTAGCCATTTTTTGTGCTTGTATCAAGCTAGTACAACTTCCAGCAAAAGGATCTAACACTTTATCTCCTATTCCAGTAAACATTTTTATAGCAAATTCTGGTATTTCAAAAGGAAATGGTGCTGTGTGTCCCAATACATTATCTCCTTTATTATTTATTTTAATTACTGGGTTAATTCTTACTATATCTCTTCTCCATTTTTTAACAAATTCTTTATCTATATAATTCTCTTTCATTTTTAAGTCATTCATCATTACACTTCTTGCAGAAAACCTTTTTCCTCTATTTGCCTTACTCCTCTCAAAACAATCCAGATTTTTACACTCCCAAGACTTTATTCCTACGCCTGCATACGCATTTCCATTTACTTTTAAGCACCCACACACAGGACATGGGTATCTTGTTTCATCTTGCTCATGCTTATAAAAAATCATTATATGTTCATAACAATTTAGAGGATATTGGTAAAAAGGATAGGGAGTATCTCCATTTTTATGTCTTTGAGACTCTACTTCTCCTTTGTCCCATATAAAATCATCTATAAACCTAAATCCACATTCTTCAAATATAGCTATAAAATATGCTCCTAGTGGTATTCTTCTTGCTCCCCATACTGATTTTGTATGCATATTATCATTGCCAGTTATATCTCCTACGTTAAATACCCACGCTTTATGATTATCTAACACTCTGTAGCTTTCTTTGATAATCTTTTTCATATCTTGCAAATATTCTTCTAAGTTTTTCCATTGTGAGTAGTCTCTAGCATTATAATATGGCGGAGATGTTACCATTAAATCTATACTTTCTGAATCCATTTGTTTTAATACGCTCAAACAATCTCCCCATATCAGCTTTGCTTTTCGTCTATTTTTTGAAATAAGTTTATTTAATTCTTTATTTGAATTTTTATATTTTGCTTGTCTTATTTCTTTTTGAAATTGATAATATATATCACAAAACCCTTCTACTATTTCTTGTATTCCTTTATTCTTTAATTTCTCAATCTTTTTTAATAATAATGTATATTCTTTTCTATTGAGAGATTTCATTAAATAGTCATTACTTTTTTCTAATATTGTATCTAAATAACTCATTTCTTTACTTCTCATTCTCTAAAGCATCTATTATTTCTCGGTAAGCTATTATTTTTTTATTTGATGCTTCTATAAGCTCTCTAATTTTCTTCAATGGCTCTGATACCTCATTGAGTTTTTCGTACAATTCAGTTAATCTTTTTTGTTCATACGCCATATCTTTATATGTTTGCTGTAATCTATCAAATTTTGCTTCTTTTTGTATAAGAACAGATTCTACAAGTTTATCAAAATTTATATTTTCAGGTACATTTTTTAAAGGTTCTACTATCTTATCAGCCATTATATTGCCTCTTTAATATAAAATATATTCTTATCTCCCAATTCTATTATTTATTATACTATTCATAAAAACTATATTTCTATTACTACAGTATTACCTTCTGTTCCTCTATATCCTTTCTTTTTACAACTATAACTTAAAGATCCCGTCTATTCTACACTGCCATTTATAGCATTTTTTTCTTCAAAGCATTCTCTTACTTTCTTTGCTATACACCACGCTGTTTTTTGTGTTGTCCCTACCTCTTGGGATAATCTCAATAATGATATACCTTTTTTATTATGCAACATAACATACATTACATAGAGCCATTGTTGTACAGAAACATTACTTTTTTGCATAAATGTACCTGTTTTTACCGAAAATCTAACTTTACAATTATGGCATTTATAAGGTCTTTTTATATCTTTTCCGATATATACATTATTTGATTTACAATGTGGACAATAAGGCTTACTATTTCCCCATCGTATCTTTGCTATATAATTACATGCTTCTTTTTCATTAGATGCGAATTCAGTATAAAATACCTTTATACTTTTTATCTCCTCTAACTCTCTCATGCTTATATAATAACATTATACGACACTTAATGTCAATAACAAACATACTCCTTAGTGTCAAATAATATATATCTGCAGTTAGGAAAAATTCATTAACAATGGAATAATAGCTATATTCTTCATGATTGATATGGAAACTGATGAGTGCTTAAAGACAATAATGTTTCTTTCCATACTTTTTGTGCAACTGAGACATCATCTAGCACAGTGGTAATAAGTGCAACTGCAAACTGAAATGCAGTACCTATCCCCCGACTTGTTATGATATTCCCATCTTTTACTACTGCTTGTTCTAAAAACACTGCGGTAGTATCCTGAACATCTTTTTCTCCTCCAGGATAACAAGTATAGCTTTTATTTTTTAGTAGGCCATATTTTCCCAGCACCCATGCTGGTGCAATACAAATAGCTGCAATAATACCATTATTTTGATTGTGTTTCTCTAATAGCAGAGATAATTGCTTGCTTTCACTAAGATGCTTCGCTCCTTTGGCTCCTCCAGGCAGAAACAATATATCTTCATTATCAGGGTGTATAGATTCTATGTGAGAATCGCATAGAAATGTTCCTCCACTGTTTCCTTGCACTTTTTCTGCATATACAGCAACTCTTTTTACTTGTATCCCTGCTCTCATACAGAGATCCATAGGAATAGTTGCCTCTATTTCTTCAAAGCCATCGGCTAAAAATGTATATACTGTTTTCATATATCCTCCTATATAGCAATAGTATCTACAAATATAGTAATAGTATCTATATCATAATAATTGTTAATATTAAAAAGTAACCATTCTTTAATCATGTTTATTCTCTCATTATTTGCAATATTTTTACTTTCCTGTGCTACTGTATCTTCAAAAGCAAGAAAAATAAACGCTAGATTACGAGTGTCATGAGAAGAGTATATTACTCGCTGTAAGCGTACATAATTGTGTACAAGGCTGTCATTGTAAATTGATTGTGGACCTAAAAATAATTCTTTTATAAATACCTCTAGGCTTGAGTTATTCACACTCTTTTTTGCATTAAGAGGGCTTACAAGAGGAATTCTATGTAATTCAGGAGAAAAGCCACTGTCCACTGTAGCTGGTGGAAAATACAATACTTTTTTTTCTAATCTATTGTCACTATTAAAATAAAGCTGTACATCTACAATGTACACAAAAATAATTGCAATAAACACTAAAGAGGTATATACTTTTTTATTCTTACTTAATATCTGAAACATCGAATAACTCCACATACTTTTTTATGCCCTTTGCAATTCCTTTTGCTAAGACATCTTGATATTCTTTTAAGGTGAGTGTATATCCCTCCTGAGGATTAGTAACAAACCCTAATTCAATAAGTATAGCAGGCATCTTAGTATTTCTCACTACATACCATTCATTTTCTTTTAAGCCCCTATTCTTAAAATTATACCCTATACTCTCTTCTAATGATTGTAGTACTACTTTAGCAAGTTCAAAACTTTCTAAAGAAATTTCACTGTTTCGTAATGTATTGATTATTGAATACAATGCTACATTGTCAACATCATCATCTTGTAATAAATCATCTCTATAAAACTCAGACGGCAGATACCATATTTCGTACCCATTTGCACTTGAACTAGGAGCTGCATTTGCATGCACAGAAATAAACAAGATTAACTCACCATTGTCAAGCTCATTTAAGTATCTATTTGCAAGTAAAGTTCTCTGTTCAAGTGACAGATATGTATCATCATCTCTTGTGAGAATAATAGGGAGGTTAGGAAAAAAATTTTGTACATATTTTTTAATTAAGAACGATACATTCAAGACTACATCTTTTTCGTATATAGTGTGTTTTTTATTCTTATAGGTAATGTTTCCTACTCCTCCAGGATCCTTCCCTCCGTGCCCTGCGTCTATTATAATTCTGCTCACTTTACTTTGAGCAAAACTTTGCCTCTGCAAATCTGTTACTGTAGCATTCTCTCTATCGGTAGTGCTTGTTACTGTATCTTTGTTATTTGTATTGGAGTTATTGCTACTGTTATCTCCAATGTTTGTTTCTGTGCGTTCTATTTGAAACAATGTTTCCAAAAGAGTGAGGGTATTATTTGATATTGTAACGATAGAGTTTTGTAACAGTGGAGGATCAATCTTAAACTGTTTTTGAAAATTAAGTACAAGCACAGGAGTATCAACACTAAATATAACAATGCTGTCCCCTTTTGATAGCATTCCTGTTTTGCTTAGTAGATCCCAATAAAAATTGATTTTGTTTTTATTTGCAAAGGCTGATATTGATGCCTGATTTTGTGCAAATATGTTTGTATTAGTATTGAACAATGAGAAAAAAACAATACATAGTACTATAAATAGCTGATGATTTCTTGAGGACATTGCTGTATTAATTTTCTAGTATAGTATAATCCTTGCCAACCTGCACGCAAGAAAGATCGCCAAATACATTGCTGAAATATCTGTGCTTCTTTTGAAATAGTAGTAGAGGGGGCATATTGGACAGAAAGTAGATTTTTTTCAAGGGCTATCTGTAAAGCATCGTATAAAGAACAAAAGGTCCATGTTCCAAACTGCTGTTTTGCATAAGAAACAAACGATGTTTTATGTGCAATAGTAAGCAGCAGTGGTGTTTCTTGCAATGCTGTCTCTTGCTGTGCTGTATGTAAAAAGTGTAACATATGCTTATTATCATATACACTCTCTCTTGTAGCTATCGTATTGTCTTGTTCTAACTGCTGAGAAATGGTATCAAGTGGAAAACAACGCCATGCTGATTTCTGACATTCATGCTGTAATGAATACAAAAACATATTTGCCTCTTTATTTATCTTTACCTCTACAAATATATCCGAGATAGTATGTGCTGCAATATGATGTATACTTGCGGTATCTTTTGCTTTGATAAGAATAGACGCTATTCTATGTGTATTATTTTTAGGCAGACAAGACATAGCTCCTGATCTGTTATGTACATATATAGCAAAGACTTTACCTTTATGATAATTACATTGATCAGGACAGTAATAGTACTTTTTATGATGGTACGTATAAAAATAATGCTGAGAAAATATGTTTGATTTTCTCATACATGCACTAATATCTGGAGTTGTCCGAATGGCAATGATCTTGCCTGGCAGCCCCATAAATGCTCGTTCCCCAGTACTCCCGACAACAGCCGAATCTATGGTGTTTGAAGCAAAAGATTGTGTATGAATTTTTTCTATAGCTTTTATCGGTATTGGTTTTTTTAAGGCTAATGAAACTGCTAGATGAGTTATGTTAGTTCTAAAATAATGGGGAGAAGTCCAGCCTGACATATATCCCCCTGATAATCGTGCTGCTAACTCTCCAATATAAGGCTTTCCTTTATGAAAAATAACATCAGCTTTACATACTCCTTCTTTCATTCCTAATGCGAGTACTGCTTTTTTTACTTCTTGACAGGACGCCTCTACCATCTCTTTCGGTAAAGCAGAGGGGATGCTATGGCCAAGCTCTATACAATAGGGAGAAAAATATACATGTCTGTCAGCAATGCCTAGCATATATAAAGTACCATTATACAGCAAAGCGTCAATACTAAGTTCAGGTCCCTCTAATTTTTTTTCTATAATCAAGCTATTTTTTTCTTTTGAAAACATAAGAGCATGTTCAATAGCCTCGTGTATTTGTTTATCACTGTATACTTTTTGTACTCCACGTGCTCCCATATTATGAATTGGTTTAAGAACTACAGGATACCCAAGTGCGTTTGCACTCTCGACATAGCTCTTACTTTTTATTGCATCTTCATTGAGTATCGTAAACTGAGGAACTGAGACTCCTGCATCCCATAACACAGTGCGCATAATATCCTTAAATACAAAGTTTCGTGCTACCTGAGGGGACAAACTAAAAAGATTACAATGCTTTGCAATTTTTGCAACAACATAACTAAAATCAGTAGCGGTAGTGACAACAGCATGTATGGTATATGAAGCATACGAAATTTTTTGTATAATTGCTTCTGCATCACTAATATCAATATTCCAAAACACATCACAGTATGCTTTTCCTACTGCTTGAGCATTCATATCGCAGGCTATGACAGTATACCCATGCTTTTTTATTGCAAACATAAGTGGCACTTGCATAATACCAGCACCGAGTATTAAGATTGCTTTAGAATATACCATATTGTTATTATAGCTTATCGTTTTATTGCATAGATTTCAAAAGTGTCCCCAAGCGTAAAAAGAGATGCCATAGGTATCCATACAGGAGAAAGTAAAAAAGAGCATGGAAATCGTGATATATGCATTCCTGTATTGACTTTTTTCTTCACTTGAAATCCATGTTTTTTGAGAAATGCAGTTATTCCCGATGGCGTAAATAAGCTATAGTGATCGCTGGGAGAACTTTTACAAAATTGAGCAAAATTTTTTCTTGCAGAAATTCCAGAAGCATTAGGAACAGAGATTGCCAATATACCATTTTTCTGTAATAGGTGATATATGGCATATATAGTATGTTGTAATGTAGTAAAATGCTCTAAGGTAAACCACATACAAATTACCGATGGATTTTCCAGCTTATGATGAGATAAATAATCACATACTGTATCTTTCCATTGATTGTTACTTGCATCAGATTGAAAACAATAATGTTCTGTATTGTCTTGCATATACTGAATTGTATCTTTATTTATATCGGTCCCTACGGGAACATAGTTATGCTTACTTGCAATATCTAGCATAGCATGGTACCCTGCACCTATATCAAGTAATACTGGCTTCTTGTCCTTATGTGTGCCTGTATGTGTTAGCATAATTTTTTGAATATGCTGTAAACGTTTTTGCATTTTCTGTTTTATATGCTTCAGATCTTCGAGGTATGTTTTGCCATACTGAGATTTATATTCTTTCTCAAAATAATGTGCATCATATACAGGAGAATTTCCTAAAAAGGGATATTGATACCAGTACTGTAAAGCATTGCATTTGTATACTGACGATTCTCTAAAACGTAACACAACTTTATCGGTACGAGGACCTAAACAGGGGTTTGTGCAATGTGTGTACTGAGACATTGCAGTACTATTGTTATCGGAATGTACCAATAAAAATCGTAAAAAACCATCTATGCTCACATTGTTATGTGGCAAAATTTTGCGACAATGTCGTACTAACGCTGCATATTCTTTTACATCTAAATGCTTCAAAAAATGTATAAGATCTTCCCCTTGTAAAAATGATTGTGGAAGAGATACCATATCGCTGAGCTTTTGGTGATAATCACTCACATTAAGAGCAACTGTTGGGATGCCTGCTTTGAGCGCTTCAAATATGCCTAAGCCAAAGTGTGATACAAATAAATCGTAGGTATGCATCTGTTTGTAGAGAAATATATCGCCAAAAATAGTATGTATTCCTAATTTCTTCACTGCTGATTGCATGTTTTTATCGCTGACTGCACAAGTAAGCTGAATATATCGAGATTTGCATACCTCATGTATTTTTTCTATATACGGAAGGCTTTTCTCATGCAGATATATGAGTATATTACGCATCAAATACGATTTTTGCTGCGATACTACAATATCAGAAGGCACCGAAAGCCCTAAATGATAATAGTTTGCTCTATGCTTAAATGTATTAGGCAAGGTATCAATAAGATAATCTGTATAGCTTCTCCCTGTTCCTCCAATGTCAATGCCTATTGTTTTTCCAAATTGCTTCCAATGTTTTACTGCTTCTTTTGTAATAGTTTGCGTATCTAAAATTATTGATCTATAGGAAATATCAGGTTCTACAATAACTTGAGATATTGCAGGGTTGTTATTTGTATGTGTGTTTGAAAATAACTCTTCAACTTCATTATAGTATGCTTTTTCTACTAAAATATCTGAAGGCAGGCTATTTGCTATCCGAAAACAGCGAATTAAATGCCCTATGCCTGATGTAGAGGTAAAATGCGGAACAAGTAATTGTTTTTCCATCGATTACATTATAATCTAGTTTCATAAGAATGTATACAAGTACCTACATATCTATGCCATATAGAGAGATATAGCAAAAAGAGAGTGCTATGCACTCTCTTTTAGCCCTCTTTTTCATTATGAGGTACATGCTGGATCATTTTGATCCTTTGGGTACTTTGCTGTTTTTCCATCCATAGCTGAATTTTTAAAAGTACCACTCAATATTGATGCTTTACATAATCTCCACGATGATAAATCTTGATCAAATTTACGAGCCTCTCTAAACATATTGTATATAATAGTAACATTCTGTACATCCCAATCTCCTATGTCTTGATTAAAAACAGATGCACTGTTGAACATACTATTCATAAGAGTAACCTTACTCATATCCCAATCTCCTATATCTTGATTAAAAGCAGATGCCAAAGTAAACATATTAGTCACATTAGTAACCTTACCCGTATCCCAATTTCCTATATCTTGATTAAAGACAGTAGCAGAATCAAACATAGCACCTGTATTCGTTACATTGCTGGTGTTCCACTGTGTTATGTCTCCATTAAAAGTACTATCTCCACTAAATAAACTACTCATATCAGTAATGGCACTGGTATCTATCATGTTGAGGTTGGGGCTATTAGTGTTTTGTCTCCCTGCTCCTCTTTCTGCAGTGATAATATCTTGTAGTGCTTTCTTTGTCGTTGGTCTGTAATAAGTAGCTACTTGTCCTGCTAGTTTCACCAGTCCTGTCTCTACATTGATAGTCGCAAGTACTTTTCCTCCCGAATAGCCCCCTGAAGTAATTGTACATAGTACTACTCCATAGTTATACTCAGTTATAGCTGTATCATGTATGTTTGATTTATTTGCTGTGCCTATTATTGTTACTGTATTGGTATTTTTTGCAAATGTTACTGTTAGGCCTGTTTCTTCTTTGAGTGTGCTGTCATCTAAGATGCTTTCATCACAGGTAAAGGTAAGTCCACTAGGACTGATACTGGTAAGTACTCTCGTTGTATTTTGTGCGAGTGCTGTGCCTACTGTTGCTGATACCTTTGTGGCATTTCCTATCACTACTGCTTGCGTACTGGCAGATACTGCTGTTGCTTCTGCTGATACTTTTGTCTTTTTGAGGCTGTTCACTGCTACTGCGGTGATATAGTACTTTGTATTCAATCGTAGATTGCTTATTGTATAGCTTGTTGCTCCTGTTGGTACATCGTCTTTTTCTGCTCCTTCTTGTGCATCGCTTGCTGCTTTTGCCTGTGTTTTTACTGTTGCTCCATCTATGTTTGTTTTTGAGGCTGCATAGTATACTATATAATCTATTTGATTATCTCTTAAATTAGTCGTTCCATCTTCTGTCGTTCCTTTTACGGTTGGGGCTGTTATGGTAAGTACTATGGTTACCCCTTGTGCATTTGCTTGTATGGTGGGCTTTCCTGGTGTGGCATAGGCTTCTTTTGCGATAAACTCCTTGCGTTCTCCTGTTGCTTCTTTGTTGGTATCGGTGCTGTTTACTGCTTGTACTACTATTTCGTAGCTTGTGCCTACTGTCAATCCTGTCAGAGTGCTGTTGGTTGTATCTGCTGCTACTGTTGTGGAGCTTCCTGCTGCTGTTTTTATTTGTGCTACTGTCCTTGTTGTACTGCCATTTTTAGCTACTTTGTATACTTTGTACGATACTTGTGCTGTTGTTAGGGTAGCTCCTTTATTTGTTTTGTGGCTTGCACTGAGGCTGGGAGCTGTCCATGATAGCCTTGCACTCCCTCCTGTTACTCCTCCTACTTGTATGCTACTTACTTCTGCGGGAGCTGTCGCTTGTGATGCGGTTGTTACACTTGCCACTGTTGAGGATGCTACTTTCTTGCTAGGGTCTGTTTTTATTGCTACTTCTACCACAAAGTAGTATTTTGTCGCTCCTTTTACTGCTACTACTGGTGCTGTGTCTGATGATAAGCCTAAACTCGCAAGGGCTTGTACTGTGTACACTCCGCTACTTGCACTGCCTAGGTTTACTTTTCTGCCTGCAAGTACTTCTGCTACTGTAGGGTTAGTGTCTTTCTGTAAGCCATACACTGTGTATACTAGCTGATTACTAGCGGTTATGTTTGTGCCATCGTAGTCTTTTGCTCCTGTAAATGTGCTTAGCTCGGTAAGTACCAGCTTTATTGTGCCTGCTGTGTTTGTTGACTGTGATACTACCAACTTTCCTGTGAGTAATGACTGGCTGGGTGCTACTGCTTTGGAAGTATAGATTTCCTTTATTTCTGTTACATCGGTGTAAAAGCCTGCAGGAAAGAGCTTGTCGCTATTTGTTGCATCGTAATTGGGGGATGTCGTGTTTACTATCCTTACTCCTATGTAGTAGTCTTTTGCTGTTTCTATGGGCGTTGCTCCTGCATTGCTTCCACTGGTGCTGTCTACTATTGCTATGGATATTGTGTCCTGAGTTGTTCCTGTTGCTTTTGTGTATTTTGCTACTCTCGTACTGCTCTTTTCTGTTGCCCATAGTGCTGATACGCTGGCTGGCTTTCCTGTGGTATCTTCTTTCTTGAGGTATAGCACATAGTAGGCAAGGTCTGTTGCTGCAAGGGCATTGCCATTTGCCTTGCTCACTCCTGCTATAGCTGAGGCATTTACTTGCACTGTTATGACTTTTTTCCCTCTATTGCTTCCTGTTGTAGGCACTGCAAATACTACTGCATTACTGTTAGTGTAGGTGGTGCTTTTTGGGGTATTTGGTGGTGCAGTAAGTGTTGCTTTCTTTATTGTTACTGATGCTCCTGTACTATACGAGGGATTGAGGCTGTTTATCGCTTCTACTCCTGCGGTATAGTCTGCTCCTTTTGTTCCTATAAATGTTGCTTTTAATGGAGTGCTGTTTCCCGCTAGCTCCCGTGTTTGTACTCCTGCAAGGGCTTTTATTTCGTCTAGTGTCTTTGTGCTGTGGTCTCCTGCTGCTATGTATACTTTGTACTGTATTTGTGCTTGCGTGAGTTTTGCTCCACTGGGTGCTTTGTTATCATTGGTAATGTCTCCTGCACTAAATGTATAGACTGCTTTTGCAGTTGTTTGGGTTACTGACTCTATGGAGAGCTTTGCATCTTTGGGAACGGGCGGTGCTGTCGAGGTGCTATCGTATACTGCTACTGCATCACTCAGCGCGGTTACGGGGCTTACTCTGTTATTTGCTATTTGCAGAAAATCAAAGCGATAATTCTTGGCATTTGCTTGGCTCTTGGGTACTTCTACGCCATCTGCTATGCCAAAGCTAATGGTGGTTGCTGTGTTTGTTATGCTTTTTTCTGCTATTAAGGTAGCTCCATCTTTCATACGCAAAGTATAGTATCGTCCTATGCCTGGAGCTTGCTTAAAAGTTGCTTTTATTTGTATTGCTCCTGTTTTGTCAAGGGTAGGCTTGCTTTGAAAGAGATCCTCTGAGGGAGCTGTGAGTGAGTTGGGGGTGGTTATATCTTTTGTTGCTTGGGTGCTTTTGTTTTCTGAGTAATCAAGCGTGAGTATTGTTATGGTGTATGTTTTTCCTTGCACAAGTTCTTCGACAGAGAGTGAGTTTGTAGGATAAGCTACTTTTTTCTCATTTACTACTGTGGTGCTTGTGCCTTTCTCTGCTATGCTTATACTGTATTCTTTTATGTCTTTGTTATTGGCTTTTGTTGTATCAGGTGCTGTCCATGTTATCTGTGTGCCTATCTTTGCTGCTGATACAAAAGGATAGCTTGCTTGTATGTTTGTCACTGCATCGGGGGCGGTGCTATCTGCTTCTGTGCTGACTGTGACTGTTGCTTCTGTTCCTTTGTTGCCTGCACTGTCCATTGATACGACTGCCACTGTATACTCGATGGTGGCTTTGAGGCCTGGTATCTGTGTATTGCGTACTGTTCTCTCTGTTATTGTTACTGTCTTTGCTGCTGTTGTGCTGTCCTTTTCTGTTGCTGTTATAGTCACTCCTGCGTAGTCTCGTACATCGGGGGCTTGCCAGCCTACTACTATGCTTGTTGCTCCTCCTGTGGCACTTACATTGCTTACAGGCTCTGTACTTTTGTCTGTTGTTGCTTGTTCTTTTGACACTGCAGTGGAGTACTTTCCGTTTTTAAAAACATACACTTCTACTTTGTAGGTAAGCGTGCCATAGAGTTTTGTGAGTGCTATGCCATCCTTTGCTACATACACAGTGGCATATTCTTGGTTGTCTGCACTTGCTCCGCTGACATTGGTTGCACTTGTATCTTTGTCTATTGTCTCCTCTGCTACTACTGTATTTGTTGCAGTTGCTATCACTCGTACTTGGAGGCTTTTTTCTGTACTTCCTGTTCCAAAATCAAAACTCCCCCACTTGATAAGCAGGCTTTCATCGGCTGGACTATTGCTTTTATCGTTTGCTGTTACTGTAAGGTCTGATGCGGAAAGTGGCGTTACTGTTTGCGAGAGTGCTGATGGCACTATGCCTCTGAGTGCTTGCTTTGCCGTGCTTTTGTTACCGTTGCTATCTTTGTACACTACTACTATATCATAGCTGATGCCATCTATAGTGGGGACAGCAATGCTCACCTCTCCTTGTGTTACATCTTGTACTGATACTTCTGTCTTTACCCCAGTAGTTCTTTCTATCACCTGTATTGTGGCTTCGGCTATGTCTGTTTTGCCTGACGAGAGCAGTGCTTTGTCCCATGTTAGCTTTATGCCATTTGTTGCTGATTCTACTGCTACCTGTGTAAAGGTGTCCTGTGGTGCAGTTTCATCGGTCAGTGTTGTCACAGAGCGGGTTGTTTTTGGTGATACTTCTGTGTCTGAGCCTGAGTCTGATTTTTGGGCTTCTATCTCTACTGTATAATCGGTAGTAGCATGTAAGCCTCTGAGGGTGTAGGGTCTGTTTTGTTGAAACAATGCACGATATTCTATTGCAGGAACACGCACTTCTATTGATTGTGCTGGTGCGGTAGATGTAGCTTTTACGACTACATGCGTAGCTTCGCTTGGAGCTTGCCAGCGTAACGAAAGTGTCCCATCGTTGCCTGCTGCTTGTATCTGCACATTGGACACTGATGCGAGTGTCGGGGTTACTGGCGTTCCCCCTCCGCCTGAGGAACTGCTACTGCTCTCTGCACATCCTACGAGTACGAGGGTAGTCATTGCTAGCACTGCTAGTATAGTTAGGTTTTGCTTACTTTGTAGCTTACTATTTAGATGATATTTTTTCATAATGTTCTCCTTGTTGGTATCTCTATTGTGTAATTATCATTACACCTAAGCATCATTATAGTACAAATACTATTTTTTGTGGTTTATCTGAAAATTAAAAAAAAAAAAAAAATGGGATGAAATACACAAAAATGTACAGCGAAATGTGATAATAATGCTATATTTATCTTTACGAAAATAAGGATACCATACTATAAATTATAGTTAGTATGATATGTACTCATTACCCTACTAGCACTTCTTTCAATTCAAGTTCTCCTAATACCCCTAATGCATCAATACACTTGAGCAGCAGCTTTCTTGTATGATGTGAATCTTCAAGAGCACGGTGAAATGTATCTCCTCCTAAATTAAGCTGTTCAATAAGAAATCCTAGTTTATACTGATAAAGATTAGGAAAGGCTTTTCTTGATAAACTGACAGTATCAACAAGAGGAATATTAGTAATAGTAGGCAATTTTATTCTTGTAAGTGCAACATTTAAGAAGCGTATATCAAAATCTATGTTATGTGCTACTAACACGGTATCTTTAATAAAACTCATAAACAGAGGAATTACCACTTCTATAGGATCAGCATTTTTTACCATATCATTGGTAATACCGTGTACCTTACTACTCATATCAGAAATATCCACTGGAGGTTTAATTAAATGCTGAAAAGTATCTATTTCACGTTCTGTATTAAATTTAATAGCACCTATTTCTATAATATGCTCGGTACTTTCATCAAACCCCGTTGTCTCGACATCAAAAACAACATATTCTACAGAATGCACAGAATCATTAGGACTAATAACTACACTAGCCATGTTTGTACCTCTTTTTCAACAATATCCAGCTCAGATTGTAATTGCTTCTTTGCTTGCTCTAAATCTTTACTTTTTTCTTTTGGAAGAGAATATAACAAGTATAATTTAATTTTTGGCTCAGTACCCGATGGACGAATACAAATTTTATTGCCTAGCTCAGTGGTAAAGATAAGCACATCTATAGAACGCATGCCTGTTGTATCTGTACTATTAGTAAGCATATCATGTATAACTCCCGTTTTATAATCTGTTTTAAGTATTATTTTTTGATTTCCTATAACAGTAGGACTATTCTCTCGTAATTTTTTCATAATAGATTGCATGGTATCTTTTCCTTCTTTTCCTGTGTACTGCTTGTTTATTGCCCGTTCTTCATGATACCCATGTTTTATATATAAATCCTCTAATTTTTTAACAAGACTCATCCCTTGAGAAGCATAAAATTTTGCCATATCTATACAGAGCATGCTTGTAGAGATACCATCCTTATCACGTACTGCCATACTAGATAAGAATCCATAACTCTCCTCACAAGAAAATACAAATTCACCCATATGCTCACTTTCAATTTTCTTCATGTATTCGGCAATATTCTTAAAACCAGTGTACACCTTTGCTGTTGCAATATCATACGATGCAGCTATCTTTTCTTGCAAAAGACTTGTCACTACAGTATTGATAAATATCCCTTTTTTTCCTAATAGTCCATGCTCTTTTTTTCGGGAAACTATATAGTCTAACAATAAAGCTCCTATTTGATTTCCACTAAGATATATAAAGTCATCTCCTATTCTTTCAACTACTCCCATTCTATCTGCATCAGGATCAGTAGCAATAACAAGATTAGCCTGTACCTTTTTTGCTGTTTCCACTGCATTATACAATGCTTTGGGATCTTCAGGGTTAGGGTATGCCACTGTTGGAAACTCTCCGTCAGGTTCTTTCTGGCTTGGCTCTATCACATAGTCTATTTCATGCTGTTTCATAAGAGCTTCTAAGTGATGAGCTCCTGTTCCGTGTAATGGAGTATATACCACTTTATAATTCATAGCTTGATGTAATGTATTGCTTTCAAGCATGAGTGCAGAAACATAATCTTGAAATTTTTCATCAAAATCTTGCCCTAACTCTTCATATAATTTTTGTTCTTTTGCCTCTTTAATACTAATAGAAGAAAAAGGAGGGGTTACCGATTGAATACGTTCAATAATACCAACATCATGAGGAGATACTACTTGTCCTCCATCATCCCAGTACACTTTTAGTCCATTATATTGTGGTGGATTATGGCTTGCCGTGATAACCATTCCTGACTGAGCATGTAAGGCACGTATAGTAAATGATAACTGCGGTGTTGCACGTGGATGAGGATAACGATATACCATAATACCTTTTGCACACGCTATGCTACTTACAATATCGGCAAATTCTTTAGAATAACGCCTTGAATCGTATGCTAGTACTACCTTGATTTGTACATCAGGAAAGCATTTCAATAGATACTCTACCCACCCTGACGCAACTTTTTGGACAATAAGAGGATTAAGTCGGTTTGTTCCTCCTTCAAGAATACCTCTAATTCCTCCTGTTCCAAATTCTAATTCAGTATAAAACCTATCATACAACTCATTATTGTCATTTTGAGACTGTAACTGTTGTATCTGTTTTACAAAAAATGTATCCTGCTCATGTGCAAGATAATAGTCTATTTTTGATTGAATATTTGAATCTAACTGCATAGTATTATACCTCCTATATTCTTTGTATTAAACTATGTGTATATATATGATAGCAAATCATACGGATTACAAGCAACAAACGAATCTCTCAATTCTGACATATCTATATTGACTGAATAATATCCCCATCCAGCTCCAATAAAAAACATCTGTGCATGTTTAGAAAAAAGAGCATCGACATTGTTATCTCCTACCATATATGCATGTGATAGAATATCCAATGTTTGTTGTGCAGTACTATCTTGCTCGTCTATATTCAATGCCATATTCCGATAATACGGACTTGGTTTTTTATATTTGACAGTATCGACTCCTATAATAGAACTCCACTGTATATGAGAGAAAAAATGACGCACAACACCGTTAACAAGAGATTGATTTTTATTAGACAAAATTGCTAGATGAGCCTGTTTTTCCTGAAGAGATTCTAACATCTCTAATACTCCATCAAAAAGTATGCTTTCACGAACTGGCGACTCATTGTAAAAATGTAATGCTTGAGACACTGCTTTTTGTGCAGCATCTTTGGGAAAATCAAAAGGCAACAGAGCATGTATGGTATGTTCAATACCGTACCCAATAGTATTCTGTACTACTTCTTGACTAACAGGAGGCAACCCTACATACTGCAACGCATGGTTTGCTGTAAGAGTAATATCAGGCACACTATCAACAAGAGTACCATCAAGATCAAAAATAATATATTTCATATCTCTACTATACCGTTTGTATTGTACTGTATGATATTCATAAAAAGGAAAAATATACCCACCGTATATCATCCAATATATTACATACACACTACAATAAGTATACTATGAAAAAAACAAAACATTCTTTACAAGAAGGAAAAGAACGCTTTGATGCATATTTCACTGCTCAATACCAAGAACGATGGGCTACTCTTTCAAAAGCCTTGTTACAAAAAAAATCTTACACTAGCATATATAGCACACATAGGGATCACCTTTCCCTTTCTACCAATACACATACTGCTACTATGGAAAACTCCTCAGTATATCACCTCGATACAGCATCGTATATTGTTGCAGCTATTACAGCAGAATATATGTATACTCACACACTGCATTCACTCCTTGATATGTGTACCGCACCTGGAGGAAAGCTGTTAGCACTCTATACATATTTTTTACGTATCATACAAAACAAGCACCATACTATTGCTTCCACGCATAATAATAGCACAATACAACAAGAGATGTTCAATGACACACAGCAGGTACTTTCTATTACTGCAAATGATAAATCACCTGTTAGACTTGCAAAAGCAAAAAAAACTATACAAGCATTTCTTAATGAAAAACAGATTGAACAATGTAGTTTTACCTGCAAAAATGCCGCTCTTTTTGGCAAACATGCAAAACGTAGCTATGAAGTTGTATTACTTGATACTCCATGTAGTAACGAACGTCATGTATATCAATCTACAAATGAATTATCACGCTGGAATAAAAAACGGTGTACACGTATGGCTATGCAACAAAGAACCCTACTATGTGCTGCTATTGATGCTTGTGTATGGAATGGAATTGTAGTATACATTACTTGTAGTCTCAGCAATGAAGAAAATGATGAGTTAATTGCACATATCAAGAAAAAGAGAAAGAGCATATGTATTACCCATAATACCATTGCTCCTTCTATTATGCATAATTACCAGTGTGTCATTGAAAAAACTGACTTTGGTATACAAATACTCCCCGATACATCACATGGAGCAGGACCAATGTACATGAGTATTCTGCAAGTACAAAAATAAGAGATATAGCTTTGCCGGAGACCGGACTTGAACCGGTACAGCATCACTGCCGCAGGATTTTAAGTCCTGTGTGTCTACCAATTTCACCACTCCGGCTATATCTTTTATTATCATACAATAAAATTACAAAAATGTTTTTACACAAATTTCCAGCCCACAAGTTCAAGGACTAATTGCGACCTCAAAGGCTTCAGCAGAAGATAAAAATAAAAAATGTTTTTACAATTTCATTGACATTATATCGTTAGTTAGTATATACTTAGTTAAAGAGAAATTGCCATGCTTATGGTGATACCTCTCATCATCAATTATTATATAAGGAGCTCTTATGAAGAAAATACAATATATATGTATCTTTGTAGTACTACTTTTCCTCTATTCATGTGATAGCGGCAACACACCAGAAGAAGATAATTTTGCATTAGACTATTCTGATGTACAGTTATTTTATTCTGCTCTTAGCAAAGCAGAGAACATGCAAAATATAGGGAAGTATATGTACGAAGAATATGTACAAAAAGCAAGTCCAGGATTAAAAGATGGCTATGCTGTTATCAGAAAAGAAGATATGTTTCCTGTAAAAAATGGAGTCATAGACTACTCTGTATACGAAAAAAAAATAAAGACACTCTTGCCCTATTTTAAGAAAAATAAAGATGTTTTTCTTAATGCAAAACCTCTAAGCAGACTTCAAACAGACTATTTTAGAAAAAAAATGTGTGACTTTCTTGAAGCGACTCTCTGTGCACAATTTCTTGGCACACCGAAAGGAGTATATTATACTATCAGTGGGGCACTGAACATGGGAGGAACAGCTTTTACTAAAGGAGTATTTATTGACATATCTATGCAAAAACGAGATACTATTGATTATACTGTTTTACCAAGTGCTGCACAACAATTTTCCACTTTTTGGGGCGAATCAAATATCCTCACTAACGAACATTTTGTAATACACGAATTTTTTCATACATTTCAACTGATAGCGAACGGATCTCCTTCTCATCAACAAAGACCTACCATACTTGAAACCGCAATAAATGAAGGAGGAGCAGAGTTCTTTGCTTATAGAGTGAGTCCTGACTTAACGTCATTACCACAAAGAGTAGCTCAAAAAACCTATATGGATAACAATAAGGGTAAGTATACCGAATTTTGGAATGACTATAACACGCTCAAAACTGTTACAAAGGCAGAAGATTATAGCAAAATTACTCTTAAATGGTTTTTTAATCTTGCATCACCTGCAGTTATTGCAAAACAATATCCAGGTGATTTAGGATATTACATAGGATCTCAAATAGCAGATACATTTTACAGCGAAGAAATTGCTGCCAGTAAGAAGAAAGAAGATGTGTTAATGCAAATCATAAAGCAAGAAATACCAGAAGCTCGTGTTCAAACTATACTCACTACACTTGCAGGGAGTTAAAATTTTTATTGTATAACACAAGCATATAATAAGCAAAAAGGCATCATTTTTAATGATGCCTTTTTTATCTATTGTTTTAATACAGCTTAATACAATGTAATACATGCACGATACATTAGTGTTTTCTGACTATACATGTATATGCACAATTATTTTTCCTTAAAATGAGACATTTCCCTCAGTAATTTCAATTCTTGAGTATCAGATCTTTGATTAAAATCTTTTTGATGCACTATTGCTTCTACCCCAGTACTTAGCCCAAGCAAATTGATATACCCTGTTGCATGAGAACTATCGTATGTACCAGTATCGAAAGAGGCAATATCCTGACTATAGAGTGAATAATCTGATCGTCTCCCAATGACCTGCACCCCACCTTTATATACCACCAGCTTCACTTCTCCACTTGTGTACTTTGTTGCTGCTTGCATAAACCCATCAATAGATTGTCTAAAATGGTTAAACCAACGACCAGCGTATATTTCTTCTGCATAATGCAATGACAATGTATTTTTAAGAAGGAGTGTGGCACGATCAAGAGTTATCATTTCTAGCTCCTTGAGAGCATGATACAAAATTGTTCCACCAGGCGTTTCGTATACACCACGACTTTTCATTCCTACTAAACGCGTTTCTACTATATCTGCTCTCCCGATACCATGCTTTGCTCCTATATCATTCAATGCTTCTAAAATCGTATGTAGTGATGCTTCTTTCCCATTTATAGCTACGGGCTTTGATTGACTAAATCGTAGCTGTAGTACCTCTTCCTTATCAGGAGCCGAAGATGGTGCAGTAGAACGCATAAACATAGCCTCATTAGGACGATTCCATAAATCTTCTAGTTCTGCCCCTTCATGGCTTATATGCCATACATTTTCATCTCTTGAATAAATGTTTTTTTTGCTAATAGTACCAATAGGGATATGTTTCTCTTGAGCATAACGGATAGCATCTTCACGAGAACGAATATTCCATATTCTCCATGGAGCTATTACAGGAAGATCAGGGGCAAGTGCTCTATATGCAAGTTCGAATCGAATTTGATCATTTCCTTTTCCTGTACATCCATGAGCAAGTGCAGTAGCCCCGATGCTTCTAGCATACTCAACTTGACATTTTGCCTGTAAAGGACGAGCAATGGCAGTACCTAAAAGATACTTTCCTTCATAAATAGCCCCAGCTCGTAGCATTGGAAAGATATACTCTTCAACAAATGCTTCCTTAACATCTTTTATAATTACTTCTTTTGCTCCAGAATCAATGCCTCTCTTTACAATAGCATCCCAATCCTCTTTTTGACCAACATTGACACAAATACCATATATTTCACTATTTGGGTACTGTTCTTTTATCCATGGAATAATTATTGAAGTATCTAATCCTCCAGAATACGCTAATACTATCTTCTTCATATATTCTCATTATAAAAAAAATAACAATAATATGATATACCCATAGGTATATTGACACTTAAAACCCTTGTGTCACCCCAGTAGTCCCTGAAGGTTCAAAACGCTTAGTCGTAGTATATGGCACCAAAAGCTCATTTATATCTCCTTCTATTGCACTTATAAACCAACTACTATTTACAAAATTAAAATATATGATCAACTCTACACGCGATTCAAAATCAGGAAACTGAGCTATTACTCGTATATTTGTATAACGTCTATCCTGTTGAGCATTGATAAGTTTCCCTACCCGATACCCTGTAATATATTCTCCATAGTCTTGTGAAAATGCAACTTGTCGAATAATGACTGGAATTTCTTCAGTCAACACATATTTTCCTATGTTAGTATCTATATTTCCATTACTAATATCAGTAAAAAACGATTTTATAAGGACTAATATATCTTCGGTACTGCCGCCATTTGTTCTTATATCTTCCAATGTGCCAGACAGTGTATCATAAGGAACAAAAAAAGAGGATGTGTATCCAACAAGAGCATTTTTTTGTAACAAAGATATGTATTCTTCCTCTTGTTGACTTACCTCACGCATATCTACCCCTTTCTGTCCCACCCGAATAGTAGCCCAATTAAGAATAGTCTCATAATCTTTAGGAAACCCTTGTTCTACAGTGTTAGTGCTATTTTCCTCTCCCTCTCCAGCATCACTATTGCTTGTATCTGTAGCATCTGCCTCAGTAGCACCGTTTTGTACACCATCCTCAGTAATAACATTCCCTGTGTTCTCTGACTCTTCTTTCTGAGAACATGCAGAAAACATAAATATGACAACACAAAGCAACATTACTATAGTGCCAACATTACTTTTTTTCATTGCATTAGAACCCCGTAGCCTTTTCATTTTTTTAGTACTCATGATAGATATATAGTGAGATATGTATTCATTCTTTTCTTTTTCTATTGTAGCATATTGTATCAGAAAAGAAGCATATATTTTATACAATATACCTTGTTTTTTGTTTTTTTTCTAATAATATTCTATGATATAATTAAAAGGGTATTTTATACTTTTACATATGAAAACAGTAACTTCAAGACTATATATCCTATTTCTCCTGCTCTTTATTGTATTTACTGCTTCACATACATTGTATGCAGAAATATCTACTGGTACAGTTTTATTTTATTCTGATCACGATAGCGAAACTTCCACTACCAAAATTCTCAACAGAGATGAAGAGCCGTTGCCACTATTATCTGGATTAGCTATTTTCCCTGGAGACACTCTTGAAAGCTCAGAAGAATCATTAGTAATCCTTGTTAGACAAAAAACATTAGTGATTGAAGTGGCTCCCTTTAGTTTACTACGATTTGGCATAAAAAATATCACAAGCAGAGACATAGTCATACAGATATTAGTAGAACGAGGATCTATCAACATTACAACACATACCAGTGAGAGTCTTCCACAAATACTCCATAACATACAATTTCCAGTACAGGTACTACGTAATGATGATAGAGAAGATACTCCACAAGGATTAGGAAACATATATGTTCATATTATCAGTGATGAATCAGAAGTAATCACAAGAAACATCAGCCCATCACAAGGTATTTTTATTACAAAATCAGGAGTAGACATAGAAGAAATCATAAACACATTCAATCTTATCGAAAGACGCATTGCTCCCAACAAAGACTTTTTAGTGCGTCCAAAACACAGCTATACAACAAACATACATACAAAGTTACAGTTTATGCTTTTGTTTCCCGAATTAGGAAAGACACAGCATGTGGCAAGCACCATTTTTATGGATATACAATATAAAAAATTTCATACCACTCTCCGATTGCCTCTCATATTTACAAAAGAAAACAGAATATACTCACCATTTGGAGAAAACGATTACTTAAGTACCTTTCAAATAGATAATACAAAATATAGAGACCAAGCATCCAGCTCTGAGAAATTGGGACTGCGTTTTGAACATTTTGTATCAACCGTTTTAACTAAAATTACTTCCTTGACATTAGCTACCCCAGAAGATAGCTTTTATTTATACTATGGAGATCAACATAATTGGAAAAATAACTTTAATACACTTACCAGTACTCAAAAAACAAACTCTCTCCTTGTTCATCACTACAACCCTGTAAACAGCTTTAAGAATAACTTAAACAAAGAACTCATAGTAGATTTTAATTTCTTTTATTTCGGAAATTCAACCCGTATACGCCATTTTCAAGCTCCGTCAATATTGGACACATGGCTTACTCGTATGGATCTTTTTTATAATAGAATCTGGGTAAAACCAGTTCCTACCAGCTACCCACTAGAAATTGGATTTACCGCTGCTATTGATGGACATACTAATAAATTTAGCAAGTATCATACCGCTCTCAACTCTCTCAGCGAAAAAACCAATACTCAAAACTATTTCTTCTATGGCTTTGATCTTACTCTCCCTATTGTATTAACAACAGTGTTTGTAGTAAACAGTAGTCTAGAATTTGGACAACTCATACCAAGCGTAGGAAATCAATACATATATACTGCAGAAATTACCAATTATGGATCAAAAGCAGGACTCGATATTATCTTCCTTAATGGAGAAGATACCTTTACTTTTGGGTTTTCTACAAATGCCTATTATACAAAAGGATTTTTTCAACCACATTTATGGTTTGCAGGATACGAGTACAGTATCCGTTCCAGAATGAATACTGCCATTGCACATCTAAACGCAGATACAGGAAACCAACGTTTTCTCACTCCTATATTCACTCCTGAAGTAGAAATATTTTTAGAAATAAATAATTCATATGAGCTAGCAATAGGAGTAACATATCCAATATCCATTGATAGAGCATATAAACCCGTAGATATTTTTGTAGCTCCACTTTTATACTTAGAAACGAGCTTTACATTAACAAAAATAGCAGGAACTATAGATGTAGGATTTTCTCTAAATTATTACAACACATTTTTAGATTTAGACAATTTTGGAAACAACATAGCAAAAAAAGGAATAATAGGAGAACTATTTGAACAATCTAATCTTGTTTTCAACTCTAAGGCATATGTTACCTTTTTTGATACCTACTTTATCAGTACTGGCATATTCCTTGCTCCAAAATATGATGTATCTGAACTACAATTTATTGATAATGGAAGTCAATACAAACCAATACTCATCCCTTTTATTGATTTTTCTCTCTCATTAAATTAAAAATAATTATTCTAATAAATTCTTATATCGCCTATAATATACAGTATGGCATCTATAAAAATACTTGAAGATATTGTCATTAGACAAATTGCGGCTGGAGAAGTCATTGAAAGGCCTGCATCAGCATTACGTGAACTTATTGATAATAGTATAGATGCTCATGCAAAAAAAATAAATGTGTATTGCAAAAACGGAGGACTTGATTTCCTTAGTATAGAAGATGATGGTGATGGCATTCTAAAGGATGATCTTCCTTTATGTTGTATATCCCATGCAACCTCAAAAATAACACACAGTAATGACTTATTTGCAATACATAGTATGGGATTTCGTGGTGAAGCACTTGCAAGTCTCAGTTCAATAGCTCGCGTTACTATTACCTCTGCTACAGACAACAATAAAGCCTATACAATTACAGTGAACGAAGAAAAACAATCTGAAGTACAACCTGCTTCTCGTACAAAAGGAACAAGTATTCAAGTTGAAAATATGTTTTATTCTGTCCCTGCAAGAAAAAAATTTCTTTCTGGAGCACATACCGAAGAACAATTACTAAAAACTACCTTGCTTAAAAAAGCTGCCAGCTTTCCTACTATCTCTTTTAGCTTTAATAGTAGCACCAATACCAACAAAAAGCCTCCTTTATTTCTGCCTGCAGAAGATCCTTTTTCTCGCAGTATCCGTATTTGTTCTAAAAGCAGTATAGAACATTTTTTGTGGCAAGATACTGTATACAATGAAGATTTTTCACTCAGCTGTGCTTTAGGATTACCTGAAATAGCACAAAGAACAAGAAAAAATATACATATTTACATCAACAATCGCCCTATAAAAGATTTTGCTATTATGCAAGCAGTAGAGTTCTCATATAGAAATATTCTACATGGAGGATTGTTTCCTCAAGCCGTCCTGTTTCTTACTATTCCCCCTCAAAAAATTGATATAAACATACACCCTACAAAGTCAGAAGTAAAATTATTGGAAATTGATCGCATAAGAAAACTCATAATTTCTACTCTTGACAAAAAATTACAAGCACTTAACAGTACTACCCCAGTCTTAGAACAAAAACATTTTAATACTCTGTTTGAACCTGAACCTCACGCTACTCCACAAGCCAATGAAACACAAAAAATTCCCTCACAAACCATACATAATCGTAATATCAATACAGAAAAAAACACTACAAACAAAACGCCTCTTTCTTTTACAAAAGATAATAGTATACAGAAAACACATATAACTGAAACACAGAATACTCCGCAAGATACCCCCCAAGATACTCCGAACAAAAAAACAATACAGTACAAATACTCTCCCATACATGAACAAAAACAATCATTTGCATCAAAAACAGAACATTACACTACAACACAGAGTACACTAAAAGAAGCTGAACTTAAATCAATAGAAACAATACGGAGTACCAACAAAATTATTCGAAACAATTTCTCATATACTGGCACTGTATTTGATACCTACTTAGTATTTGAGAAAGAAGAAACCCTCTTCTTTCTTGATTTTCATGCAGTACATGAACGGCTTATATTTGATAATCTCACAAAAGAAAAAAAGAAGATGGAACTTCTTATTCCTATTCCTCTTGAAATACCTAGAAGCAAAGAAAATAATGTGCAGCTCATAAAAGAATACAAAGAATACAATATCTTATTAGAAGATAACAATGAAACTCTCTATTTACAAGCTATTCCTGCAAATTGTCCTATTAGTGCTGATAATGTAGCAAAAATTATAGAAGAATCAATACAAGGTACTACAAAACCACAATCAATGACAGCCAGCATGTTTGCTCGTAAAGCATGTCGGTATGCAGTAAAAGCAGGCGGGATTGTTGACTTTGAGGCAGCATTTGAGCTACTGTTTTTTGCATTAAAGTTACAAGAACCACGTTGTCCTCACGGAAGACCATTGTGGATAAACATGAAAAAAAACCAGCTAGATAGTCTTATAGGAAGAATATAGACATAGCTATTATTCTTCAATACCTAAAAAAGAATTTGGTTCACTTATACCTGAATTATTTTCCTTAATAATAGTGAGCTTTTCGTTTAATTCTTCTTCTAGTTGCTTTTTCTTGTTAAATTCTTCTTTGTCTATTTCTGAGCTTGGAAACACATTGTATGAGTCTAACAGAGCTATCATCTTTGGAACATTTTCATCTTGCTGTTCTTTGTCAGTATTATCAAGATATAACTGATAATCCTTTTTTGCACTCTTATAATTTTGTAATTGTATAGCAGCATTTGCTCTATTAAGATACGCAAGCGCAAAGCGTGGAGATCTTTGTATAAGCTCCCCAAAAGCATCATATGCTTTTTTATATTCTTGCTGTTGAATATACGCTACTGCAATATTAAATTTTACTTGGAAAATCTCATCACTCGTAATATTTGTCAAGCCTATTGATAAAAAATATTCATTGATAGCTTGTTCAATATTTCCTGACTTTTGTAGAGCATATGCATATTCTGCTCGGAGTAAACCTTCTGCAGGGTACACTGCAACTGCTTGTGCATAAAAAACACTCGCTTTACTATAGTTCTTTCCTACCATTTGCTCTCTTGCAATAGACCACCAATACTCTTGCTGAGCATATACAGATATAGTGCCTATACATAGTCCCCATATGATACATATTATTCTACAGCACGCTACTATTTTCTTTTTTTTATCTATACACATTTACAACATCCTCTATCGATTCTTCATAAATTAATGTATCTCTACGCATTTCAAGGGGAAATGGCCCTGCACTTACTGTTATTGCCCCTTCTAATCGATAATGCAAATATACTGAAAATTTTGGTTTTATATCCCCTATGATAGTATCAAAATCAGGAATAAAACTTATTCTTTTATTTGGTTCTATTGTATATATCGTCCCATTTTCTCCCAACAATGAGATTAATTCTTTATGATCACTTGTCAATACATTTCCTGCAATATCGCTTTCTGGCAAAGGGTATACTAACTGCATAAATAGATCTCTGATAGCACCATTTTCACCATTGAGAAACTGTGCTTCAAGAAGAGGGGCATATGTATTATTAGAAAATTGACGCCATTCTGGAAATATATTTGATGGAATTGGATCAGTTACAAAAGCATTGTTCTCTTCACTATACACAGCATTTGCATTCTGAGGATATTCATATGTAATAAAAAAATTTCTTTCATCACGAAACCCTGAATAATCAAGTATTAAAACACGATATTCCCCTCGTGGCAACTTTTCGTACTGTTCAGACACTATGCTATTGATCGCTATCCAATCAAGATTAGCTAAGGTCAGAATATCCCATTCATCTTGAGTGATGCGCCAATACCGTTCACTATCATCGTTAATAACATACAGCTCGTATATCTCATCAAAGCCATCGTCATCATCTGCCAGAATGTGTAGAACAAGGCGTTCATATACATCTTGAGACGGATATTCCTTAAAAGACTGCAAATCCCACTGTAAATCATAGATTACCGGATCGGCTCCACTACAGGATATGGTGAGAAAGCCATATATACAAGAGAAAAGTACTATTACATACTGCAATATGCTTTTTTTTACTCTATATACTTGTTGTTCCATACTCCCTCATTAGTATATATTCCTTCTGTACATGTATCTGTAATAAAGATACAGTACTTTCACCTGCCTTGTGCCTTATTAGTACTTTATGTATTGGCGTAGAGTTATATAATTGTAACTGTTTTAGTTTGATCTGAAATACGTCTTAGTTTTTCTCAGTCGTTTTTGCAATTTACGTTCAAGAGATTTTTTTCTTCTATTACGTATAGTAGAAGGTTTTTCGTAATATTCTCGTTTTTTCCATTCACGTATAATACCTTCTCTATCAACTAAACGCTTAAAACGCTTAATTGCTTTTTCTATTGGTTCTGTATTACCTACTTCAATATGTGCGATTCTATTCCTCCTTATAAAAAATTTCTAACATCTATGTATTACTCTACTGCTAGTATAAAGACTTTGTCAAGTACTCCCATACTTAAAATTGGATCTATTCTTACATTATTTACACGTAATTCCCAATGTAAATGAGGACCTGTGGAAAATCCAGAATTTCCTATTTCTCCAATTATCTCATTTTTGTTAATTCTATCATTTTCTTCTACCCGTATATCACTTAGATGATAAAATAGGGAGTATACTCCCGGAAAATGAGAGACAACAATAGTATTTCCTGTTACAATTCTATTTCCTGTAAAGACAACCCTGCCTTTTGCTGGAGAAAATACAGGAGTTCCTGTACTGGCTGCTATATCTATCCCTCCATGAATAGAAGAGGAAAGAACATTTCCTGTCACATCAACAAATAAACGCTCATCAGAATACATACCAGAGAAATATTTATACGATTTTACAGGGAGTATAAAATTATCATATGCAAAATAATCATCCTCAAATACCTTTTTTGTAAGCTGCCACATGTTCTTTGCCTGTTCAACAACTTTTTTATGATAAAATGTACTGCGTTTTGTAGAGAGGTTTTTATTTAATACTATACGCTCTTCAAAGGTATTTCTCTCCTTTAATAGTATCACCTGTTTTGCTAAAAAATCAGATGTCTGAGCGTGTTTCTCTGAAGATACAGAAGCCAGTACAAGTGCATACGATCCATGTACAATGCCATGAGGAATACCAATCAAAGCAAATTGAGTGCTATCTTTCTCTAAAAGTGGTGCGCTCACCACCTTTTTGTCTCGATACATAAGCTGTATTTCATAGTTTGGATCTACAAATGCATCAAGTACTACTACAATGGTTTCGCCTACCATCGCTTCCATCATACTGTTATCGTGAGTACTTAAAAAATGTAAATCATCTCTTTGTAACACAGAAACATCATATTCCTCTTGAGAATCCAGCACTCCCTTCTCTTTTGCATATACTATGCTCACATGCACTGCAGAAAATATAGCTATAATAAAAAAAATATAATATCTCATCTAGTGATAGTCCATTTCTGTTTTGAAGTATTCTTTATTATAGATTAATTCACCTATTATATCTTTTTGTATAACAGATATATCCAATAATGTTTGTATTGCTTGCTCTATTGAATGAGTAGAAAATAGCTGAGATTTTTTATCAAAATACCTTAAAAATTTTTTTTCAATATCCTTAAGAGCAATAGCGTTTGATGACTCTTTCACTATTGCTATAATAGTTACATAGAGTTCAATATGCCTTATATCATCATCTACTGTATCTAAAGGCTTTTGCAATAATGTATTGAAAAAACTGACAGTCAAATCTAGAGTTTTTTTTATTTTATGTGCCTGTTTTTTTACTGATTCACTTACAATTATTTGCCATATAGATTTTTTCATAGTATCAACAGATTCTTTTTTATGATAATTTCTATACTCACGAAGTTTCTCATATTCATTATGTACATTTAAGGAATAAGGTCCACGATGATATTCTATAAAGTGTTTGAAATATTCTTTCCCTAAATATACATTTACCATGTAACATGCTTTCTGAATAACTAATTCATCCTTTATTGACAGTTTTTGTTCAAGAGATAAAAAAACTATCCAAGAGAGCGATGGCTTTAGGCTTGCAAGACTCTTACTCTCTCTCTCTGATATATCTTTTGGCGATTCTCCATATATTTGTATAGTAACAGCATCTAAGTGTTGTAGCTTGCTTTCTATTAAATTATATACTTTTTTCCATTCTAGCCCACCATTCCCACAACCTAACTGAGGAATAGCAATACTTTTAATGGTAGGTTTTTTTTTCAAATATGCTACAAGTGAATTTAAGCCATCTTCTATGTATTTGTATTCAGATTTTTTTTTCCATTCATTTTTGGTAGGAAAATTTATAATAATAGGCGTTTCTTTTTCATAAGGAAAAATAGAGCCTATGACTAGCTCCCCATTTTTACAAGCACTAATATAGGCTTTATTATTGTTAGGAAAATGTTTCTTAAATTGATATGCTAGCCCCTTTCCCATATATCCTTCACAATTTACAGTATTGACAATTGCATCTGTTTTTGCTACCAATATATCATTATCTGTTACAAAATGTATATGTTTAGATATTGACATGAACTTTTTCCATACCCTTTTGTTGTAGTAATGCTTCTATTTTACTCAAAAATGTTTTATTTTGCTCGCCAATATACACAGCTTTGAGCTGAGAAATAAGAACACGATATTTTACTAATATTTCCCCTTTATCTGTATCAATATCATCTTTTTTATTATCATAATTTTCCAAAGTAAACGAAATTCCTTTACTACTTACTGGATGCCCTAAAGTAAAATAATTAGTTTCGGCATAAAAATCAGTTACATAAAAAGCAAGATTAATCATTCCTTTATCTTTATTATTGTTTCTAACAGCGTGAGTATACGGGGTATTCATAGTAACGTGAAATGGCACATAATCATTCCATATACCTCTTTTAGCAATAATATCCTCGCTAGCTGTGTCTTGGTATGGTTGTTTAAGTTTATTTCGGCAGTAGATATATCCTGTATCTAATATTGACTTAAAATTCTCTACACTAGTGAGATGGTACATATAAAGCCCCATATGATACTCCTATTTCAGTTATTACAATACTCCATTTCTTTGATAATAAGAGTAAACTGTTCTTGACCATTGTACTCATCAATCTTAATGGTACATAAAAAAGATACAGCTTTCGTTTTTTTAAGAACTTCTATACTCACCCCTTCTCTATCATAATTCCACACTATAGCAGGAATATGATATTTCCCAATTTTTACTATCAGTTTAAGATGCTGTCCTGTATCTCCCATCATATCAAAGCTCGCTATTGAAATGTTTTGCATTAGCAATACAATAGGAGGCCATTGTTCACCAAAAGGAGCAAGAGTAGTGATAATTTCTTTTAGCTCTTGTACATTAAAATATTGCTCTGGTATTTCTAAATCAATATTCGTTGATTCATTTGTGTCTTGTTGCTCTGCTGCTCTCATTAAAATAGGCACATGCTGTTGTATGTGTTGTATTACTTGCGTGTACTGATGTTTATAAAAGGAAAATCCTGCTGCTGCCTTATGTCCTCCTCCATCTATCAATAGAGGCCGAAGATGCTCTATAAGATGTGTAGCATTCATATATTTTTCACAACGGATGGAAGCATTCATTACATCATCATCTAGCTTTGTTATAACAATGGCAGGCACAGTATACCTCATGAGTATAGTGTTTGCAAAAGCACCAGTAAATGAGTGAGGAATATCTTCGTTATGTACAATAACAAAGTGTTTATTCTGCTCTAAACTCTCTGCTGCTTGCGTATACACTTGCTCCTTACATGTATCCATTTGAGATATTCGTTTTTTATTGAGTACAATAAGCTGTTCCACATACTCCGATGCTTTTTTTGTATCTTCTTCAAGCAATAATTTCACTGCAAGGTGAGCCTGTCCCATCCGCCCTGATGCATTGATAACAGGAGCAATTTTCCACCCTATTGTCTGAGCATTTATTGGCTTATTATACAACTTTAATGCTCTCAATAGAGCATCTAATCCACAATTAGGAGAAGATTTCATTGTGGATATCCCTTGTTGAAGAATAATACGATTTTCATTTTTGAGGGGCATAATATCTGCTATAGTAGAAATTGCAGCTATATCAAACACCTCGTCAATAGCAATAGAAAAGCAAGGCATAGCCTTAATCATTATTTTCGTATACACTGTAAACAAAATTTCAATCTCACTCATAGAAGAGGGAGAAAATGGACCTACTATTTTCTTTTCTTTCAGTTCAAGTAAAGAATTAGCAGCAAGATGTGGATAATTTTTTTTCCAATCTTCTTGTATATCAGTAAGAAAAATATCAAAAGAGTTTCCCAAAAATTTATACATCAATGTTTCTTGTATATTTGCATTAAATACATATATGGGTATATTTGATAATGTAGATTGTAACTCTTCTTTCGCTTGCTCCAACTGATGTGACACAGTGATAGTTTTTCTCCACTTTTGTACTGCATTTCTTACACATATAAGTTCAATGTTCAGTACATCATTCAGTGGCACTGCGTTTAGTAGACAAATATCTTGTTGATACAAAGGAGTCTGTGAGAACAATAAAGCAGTATACAGTTTAGCAGCTAAAACACCTGCACTAATGCCCTCAAAAGGATAGCCTTGTTCTTTTATTTTTGCATTTATGATTGCATATGCTTCAGGAATATCTTTTCCCGGAGTATGATGATCAAATATAAGTACATCCATTCCCAGAGAATGTGCAAAGTCCACCTCTTTATGACTACTTATGCCACAATCTATTGTTATAATAAGTGATATATTTCTATCATAAAACTTCTGTATATCCTCTTTACTAAAGCTATATGCATGCACTCCTGTTGGCACCTGCCATTCAACATGTATTCCTAAAGATTGCAGGGCTTTTACAATGATAGTAGTACCAGTAATGCCATCTACATCTTTATCGCCATATACAAGGACATATTCTCCTTCTTCTTTTGCTCTCAGAATCCTATCTACCGCCCGTTCCATATCTTTAAATAAAAACGGTTGATGTAAATTACTACTATCAAGAAAAAAATAGAAAGGCAATTCTTCTTTTGTGAGAATACCCCTACGAATTAATATTGTAGCCATTGGCACACTCATATTATATTCTTTTACAAATGATCTTACGAGAGTTTTGTCAACAGCAATTTTATTCCACTTCACTGATACTATTATACACTGTAAAGCATATTATTGATTGAATATCCAATACATTGTTAATAATATTATGTCATTCTGCACATATAGCGTGTAACTCGCAGGTAGCTACACGAGATGGTTACACTCCAATTTTTTTCATAATAAGTACTTGAAAGCAAAATATAAAAAGAGTATACTAGTATATGTTAGCCGCTGTAGCTCAGTTGGTAGAGCAGAGGACTGAAAATCCTCGTGTCATCAGTTCAAATCTGATCGGCGGCATATTTTTTCATCTCATAAATACTGCATAGCTATTGTATAACCACTGTGTAAGCACAAGGATACTTCAGCCATTCTTTGTATTACTTTATAGCATGTATACTTTATGTTCTCCTATACAGCATACGCCATATCTGACTTATTAAACATATCTCTTAGTTTTTGTAATGCTCTCTGTTCAATTTGTCTAATTCGTTCTTTTGATACATTGTATTTTTTACTCAGCTCATCAAGAGACACTGCATTCCCTGCTATCATACCATAGCGATGTTTAAGAATATCAGAATCTCGTTTTGGAAGAAGATCGAGATATGTTCTTAAGTGATATTTCATCTCTTTATCCAATACATTTGTTTCTGGATTTACAACATTATTATCAGGTATAGTATCTCCTATAGTGGCAACTACTGAATCTGTATCTGTATTACCTGAAATATAACTATCAAGAGAAATTACTTCTTGATTTGACATCATGATGTTGTATAGATTCTTTTGCGGTATATTTAATACTTGAGAGATATGCTGATATTTTTTCTGTTCAGAACATACAGCAAACTGTCTATCATTTTGCATTTTATTTTGTACCTTATAAATTTCTCTCATGTCTCGAATTTTATTCATAGGTTTTTTAATAATAGCACTAGTGTGTATGAATTTATTGATATAATACTTAATCCAAAAAACAGCATATGAAATAAAGTTATTCTTTTTATGAATATCAAATTTATCAATAGCCCGACACAACCCTAAACATCCTTCTGATATAAGCTCTCCAATGGCTTCTCCTGAATACAAAAATTGCTTGGCTACCTTTATTACAAAAGGCATGTTTGATTCCATAAGCGTATTTCTTGCTTTTATATCTCCTACTTGTGCTTGCATGAGCAATCTTTTTTGTTCAAGCTCTGAGAGCACAGATACATTATGTAATGATTTACTATCATTATTACCTTGAATATATATTTTTTCCCCTCTTTTTTTATATATACTGTTTTGATCTCCTTGATCCATATACAATCCTCCTAGATTTTTTAGTATATTTTGATATGTAATAATATATAAGCAACTACAATGCCAATTTCATGTTTTTGCCCTACATGTGATACAAAAGTATACATTAGCACTATTTATACAACAATAGTTTTTATAATATATAAAACTAAATTATTGTAACACAAATATTTAATAAAATATAATCACTATTCATACTCATTTAATAGTATAAAATATATACTTTTATATACAAAAACTACATTCTTAGCTCTAAAACACTATTTCGTAATACATACAGAGTATATTGTTGCTATATGAGTAAAAAGCACACACAAAAACATAAAAAAGCATAAATGTGTATTAAAATAACACATTTCCATACAATATATAGATGATATTGTGTAAAAATGCATCATATTATGCCTATAGTCTACTTATTTTAGCATGTATTATGAAAATGAAGTGGCATACCATATGTCAGTTTGCCTTAAGGCATGGTATGTATTTAAGGCAAGCAGCGATAAAGAAGGAAGAGAATATTACCTGTTATCTTGGTTTATATTGGTATTTTTCAAATCTAAGAGAAAAATATGCATCGTGACTACCACTTTTTGTATTAAAAAATCGTATACCTTTGTTTGATTGTAGTAGTTCATATATTATTTGTTTATCATCTTCAGATGTTTTTAATCCAAAAATAATTTTTGTAATACGCACCCCTTTCATATATGTTCCTTTTTCATACTCCTGCCGTTTCCCAAAGAGAATAAAGCGCTGTTCATGCTCATATTCCCATCTTTCTTCTTTAATGGCAAAGAGATGTGTTATATCTATATTGCCTGTTTTATCCAAGAGATGCCCTTTACTGTTTGCTTGTGTATTATTACTAAACTGCATACCAGCCCCATTAGAAAAAGAAAGCAAAGACTTAATGTTGTTTTGTGTATCATCACCATACAGCACATTAGTATGCAGTATCTTTCCTTGTTCTAGTAACTTCTTTGTTATCTCATACTCTATGCATATTCCTCTGTGGCTATCAGCATAATGACTAAACAAGAGTGTATTGTTTATTATCTCATTAGGTTTATCCTCAAGCACTTCTCCTTCTGGAGCAACGAGGGATAGTATATATGGCGTATACTCATCCTGCAATACCTCCTTCTCAAAATCCTTCTCTACATTAAGCAAAGGACATTCAAAAGGATCGTTCAGTGATGGAACATCACTGAAGTATATTTCATGCCTCTGTAACATGTTTATTGTATCCAGATTGATAGGTCTAAATTTATACCCTATTTTAGTCTTATAATGCTCTTTTTGTTGCTGACATTCTATATTAATTGCTATTGTAATATTTTTTCTTGCTTCTTCGTATTTTTTTGATAAGTATTGTGTAAAACCTCTGTTAAAATATCCTATTGCTATCTGTTTACCCATAGTTATTAGTTTTTTCATACTGGTATTGTGCATTTCCTCCATTGTTATATGCTTCTGCATATTGTAGATCTAGCTCTATCACTTTATCATAATCTTTTATTGCTTCTTCGTACTGATATTGTACTCTTTTTGCATTGCCTCTATTGTTGTATGCTTCTGTATATTGTGGATATAACTCTATCGCTTTGTCGTAATCTTTTATTGCTTCTTCATACTTTTGTAAATCAGCTTTCGTAGCACCTCTGTTATTGTATGCTTCTGCATATTGTAGATCTAGCTCTATCGCTTTATCATAATCTTTTAGTGCTTCTTCATACTGATGTAATAATTTTTTTGCATTACCTCTGTTATTGTATGCTTCTTTATATTCTTGGTTTTTCTCTATTGCTTTATCGTAATCTTTTAGTGCTTCTTCATATCGTTTTAATTCAACTTTCACATTACCTCTGTTATTGTATGCTTCTTTATATTCTAAGTTTATCTCTATCGCTCTATCGTAATCTTTTAGTGCTTCTTCATATCGTTTTAATTCAGCTTTTACATTGCCTCTGTTATTGTATACTTCTTTATATTCTAGGTTTATCTCTATCGCTCTATCGTAATCTTTCAGTGCTTCTTCATAATGGTGTAAATCAGTCTTCACATCACCTCTACTATGATATGCTTTTGCATATTGTGGATTTAGCTCTATTGCTTTATCGTAATCTTTTAGTGCTTCTTCATATCGTTTTAATTCAGCTTTTACAAGTCCTCTGTTATAGTATGCTTTTACATCTTTTGAATTTATCTCTATTGCCTTGTCGTAATCTTTTAGTGCTTCCTCATACTGATGTAATAACTTTTTTGTATTACCTCTGTTGTTATATGCTAATATATACACTGGATTTAGCTCTATAGCCTTATCATAATATTTTATTGCTTCTTCATATTGTTTTAATTCAGCTTTCGCATAGCCTTTACTGTTGTATATTACTGCATCTTCTGGTTCTAACTCTATCGCTTTGTCATAATCTTTAATCGCTTTCTCGTACTGTTTTAGTTCAGTTTTTACAATGCCTCTGTTATGGTATGCATCTGCATATTGTGAATCTATCTCTATAGCCTTATCATAATCTTTTAGCGCTTCTTTATACTGATGTAATGATTTTTTTTCATTACCTCTATTGTTATATGCTAGTATATATTTTGGATCTAACTCTATTGCTTTATCATAATCTTTTATTGCTTCTTCATATCGTTCTAATTCAGCTTTCGCAATGCCTCTATTGTTGTATGCTTCTGTATATTGTGGATATAACTCTATCGCTTTGTCGTAATCTTTTATTGCTTCCTCATATCGTTCTAATTCAGCTTTCGCATAGCCTCTGTTATAGTATACTTTTACTTTCTCTGCTTTTGTTGATTCAACTGAGTTAATAATATCTGTTAAAACAATGATACTTTCTTCATATTTCCCTGAAGTAAAAAGTTGCTCTGCTCTTTTATGTGAGAAATCTATATTGCTTGCCATACATGTTGCCTCCTATTATTTCTAATACCAGTGTAGTACATATCAGCGATATATGTGGAAATTCCACCTATTTTAGTATTATAAAGCTCTTTTTATTACTGATCTTTTTTACTTATCAATTCTTGGATACTCTTTCTGGCTTCTTTATGTTTTGGATCTAGCTCTATCACTTTGTTATAATCGGCTAGTGCTTCTTCGTATTTTTCTTGCTTCGCTTTCATAAGCCCTCTGTTGTAGTATGCCAATGCATTTTCTGGATCTGGGTCTAGCTCTATCACTTTGGTGAAATCGGCTATTGCTTCTTTGTATTTTTCTTGTTTCGCTTGCATAAACCCTCTACTGTAGTGTACTAATACATTTTTTGGATCTAGCTCTATCACTTTGTCGTAATCTTTTAGTGCTTTTTCATATCTCCCTAATGTATTTTGCGTAATGCCTCTAATGTAGTATACTAATACATTTTTTGGATCTAGCTCTATTGCTTTGTCGTAATCTTTTAGTGCTTCTTTATATCTCTCTAATGTAGCGTTCGTAGATCCTCTGTTGCTGTATGCTGATACATCTTTTGGATCTAGCTCTATTGCTTTGGTAAAATCAGTTAATGCTTCTTCATGCCTTTCTAGTATACCGTACATATTTCCTCTGTTGTTATATGCTTCTATGTCTTCTGGATCTAGCTCTATCGTTTTGGTATAATCGGCTAATGCTTCTTCATACTTCCCCAGTACATCATTTACAATTCCTCTGTTGAAATATGCATCTGTGTCTTCTGGATTTAGCTCTATCGCTTTGGTATAATCGGCTAGTGCTTCTTCATACTTCCCCAGTGCATCATTCACATTTCCTCTGTTGTGGTATGCTTCTGAATCTTCTGGATCTAACTCTATTACTTTAGTGTAATCAGCTAGTGCTTCTTCATATCTCTCTAGTATATCGTACACATTTCCTCTGTTAAAGTATATATCTGAATCTTCTGGACTTAGCTCTATCGCTTTGGTGTAATCAGCTAGTGCATCTCCATACCTCTCTAATGTATCGTTTACATCTCCTCTGTTGCAGTATGCCATTGCTTTATCCGATTCTGTTGCTTCAACTGCGTTGATAATATCTGTTAAAACAATGATACTTTCTTCATATCTCCCTGCCCTAGAAAGTCGCTCTGCCCTTCTGTGTAAAAAATCTATATTGTCTGCCATATATGTTGACTCCTATTGCTCCTACTACCAGTGTAGTACATATAGCGATATATATAAAAATTCCCCTTTCCTATATTTCCATTTCCCCCTTGAATTTACAATTATGATAGACTATATATGTAGTATATACATTGTTATATAATTATTTAAAACAAAGGAGTACAATATGTCAAAAATATCAAAGAATGCTAGACGCGAAAGCGGAAAAGAGCTCAAGAGTAAATGGGGTGGAAAAATAGTAGTAAAGTCAATTATGGAAAATGGTAAAATTCATCATTATGCTCAGTGTGAAAAATCTGGTGTTCAAGCAAGGAAACCTCGAGATTTAATGTAAATATATATCTATACCTCTGTGATTATATCTGGAAAAAAAATTCAAGACTTTCTCAATAAAGATATTATTATCGATCCTTTTGATGCATCACAGCTAAATCCTAATAGCTATAACTTGCGTCTTCATGATGAGTTATTTGTATATGAAAATGAAGCACTTGATATGAAAAAAAAGCATACATTACGTTCTGTTCCCATTCCTCCAGAAGGACTAGAATTACAGCCTAATATGCTCTATCTTGGGAGAACTATTGAATATACCAAGACCTACAATTTCATACCGATGCTTGAAGGACGTTCATCTATAGGGAGACTTGGGTTATATGTGCATGTTACTGCTGGGTTTGGGGATGTTGGCTTTGAAGGATATTGGACCTTAGAGATGCATTGCATACAACCATTACGCATATATTCACATATTGAAATTTGTCAGATTTTCTATCATACTATAGAAGGAGAGTATGATGCATATACTTCTTCAAAGTATCATAAAAACATTGGAGTACAAGGAAGTAAGTTATACCAAGAATTGCAATAACATAATCAAAGTTATTGATACATACTTAACATTTTAATACATTTTTCACAACATACACAAAAGGAGTATTTGTATGAACGCAGGATTTATTTCATTCCGATTTGCTGGCACAGATGGTGTTTCTTTAGAGGTACAAAAATGGGTTTCTGTTTTAGAAAGATTACAATGGAAAAGTCATTTTTTATGTGGAGAGGCAGACACTCCCGAAGAAGTCACTATAGTAGAGCCTGAATTTCATTTTAATCACCCAGAAATTCTAGAAATTACCGAAGAAAGTTTTACTCATCAATATAGATCCCCTGCACTTACAGAGAAAATTCACAAAAAAAGAAATGGCATTAAGGGACATATTCATCACTTTATAGAGACATTCAACATTAAGCTACTGATCATTGAAAATGCTCTGTCTATTCCCATGAACATTCCTCTTAGTATGGCAATAGTAGAGGTGATTGCAGAAACGAATATACATACTATTATTCATCACCATGATTTTTACTGGGAACGTGAAAGGTATTTACTAAACTGCGTACAAGATATTTTACAAGGATACTTTCCTCCTAATCTTCATAATGTAAAACACGTTACCATAAACTCTCTTGCACAGCATCAATTAGGATTTCGATGTGGCATCACTTCTACTATTATTCCTAATGTTATGGATTACAAATCTCATCCCACAACACAAGATGAATATGGAAAGACAGTGAAGAAAGCACTCAATATAGACGAAGATTCTTTTTGTATTTTACAGCCTACTCGTATTGTACAAAGAAAAGGCATTGAACATGCTATTGAAATTGCACAAAAATTAGAGAGAAACACTACACTCATAATCTCTCATGAGTCAGGAGATGAAGGCAACGAATATAAACAGAGAGTGCTTGAGTTTGCTGATTTACTGGGAGTTGATTTACGTCTTATCAGTAATCGTATTGGACAAAAACGTGATAAAAATGAAAATGGCAATATATATACCTTAAGCGATATATATAATATGGCTGATATTGTCACCTACCCTTCCCTTATAGAAGGGTTTGGAAATGCATTTTTAGAAGCTGTGTATTTTAAGAAATTGCTTATTGTAAACTGTTTTCCTGTATATGTAACAGACATCAAACCAAAGGGATTTCATTGTTTAGAGTTTCGCAATTTTATCTCAAATAACTTTATGCAGGCAATACATACTACCATAGACGATACTGAGTTAGTGCATGATATGATTACAAAAAACTTTATGATTGCAAAAAAACACTACTCACTTAATAATTTACATCTTAAGCTACAAAATATTATAGTGGAATATATAGGTGTATATAATCATTCGTGAACATACAGTTATTTGTTACTGCTTTATGGGATGAAGCAAAAGAGTTTTATTACTGGTTACTCCATCATGCTCAAATAATACCTACGAGTACTGTATTGCCACGCAATACTTCTCTACGAGAAATTAAAAACTGCCTCCAATATCTTCAACATGACAATAATAATAATGAATTATACCTCAGTCCTATGCTACAGTGTTTTGCGTACACAAAAGATCCTGACAATACTACTCATAGTCAAGGACAGGCACACACACAGAATACTCCACTATACTGTATGCTCCTTGTAACAGGTGTTGGAAAAGTTTCATCAGCGAGTGCTGTATCAAATATTGCATCACAGATACCTGTTTCTATTATAAAACTAGGTGCTGTACTGGGTGCAAGTAGTACATTACAACAAAGAGACATAGTATTTCCTCGTTTCTTTGCTCAACACGATATAGATTTAGGGAGTAACAAAAAAAACGAACAGTACTTAAAAGCTGCTAATATGCATATACTCGATTCATATGTATCTCACAACGATAGCTATGATTCTTCTGGAGATAATAGCTTTGCCTCCATTGTGCCTCATCTTCAAACAAAGCTCTATCATTCACTTCAGACAAGCAGTTTAGCTCCTGCATCACTCTATACAGATCCTGCTCTCTGTATAAGTGGCGATAGTTTTGTTACACTGCAAAAAATAACAAAGAGAAACAACACTTCTTATTCTCTTACATACGAACATACTGCTTTATATGGTACTACTTTATATGATACTGCCGAACAGGTATTTCAGTTACCAAAACCTTTACAGGCATTTATCTTACAATGCAATACCATACTATACAATCTGTTACAGAAGAAAAATACATCTAACCTGCATGAACAGTCTCACAATATAGCTCCTTCTATTGCAGTCATAGATATGGAGAATGCCGCTGTAGTACAGGCTGCACATACCTGTGTTGCACCTATTATAGTGATAGCTATTGTACTTGATCATGTTTCTGCATTAAAGAAAGTAAATTTCTATAAGGCAATACAAGATATTTCTAGCATAATTAAATACAGCTGCCTCACTTACATTGATATAATCACATAGTATATTTTATCTCTTTAAATTTGTAATATCAGTTTTGCTATAGAAAAATAGATGGATAAACCAATAATATCTATTCCTGTCGCAATAAGAGGAGACGCTATAACAGTGGGATCAAAGCCCAATTTTGATATTATAAGCGGGGCAAGTATGCCAATAATTGCAGAAAATAATACTACTGACAAAAGAGATACACTCAAAGCTACACCATGTCTAACACTAATGATAGGAGGCACAAATACCCCAATCAACAGCACAAGTATACCTAAACAGAGACCGAGAAATAGCCCAACGATGAGTTCTTTCATTACAATTTTACATATATCCTTAAAAGAAAGTTCATTTTTAGCAAGTCCACTAATAATAAGGGCTGAGCTTTGTACTGCGGTATTCCCTCCAGTTGAAGTAATCACAGGAATAAATAATACAAGAAATGCAACACTGTGAATAAAAGATGAGAAAAAATTGATAACATTGCTAGTAAAAGTACTTGCAATTAACAAAAGTCCTAGCCATGGTATACGTGCCTGAAATAACTGAAATACTGAACTATGTAAATACGACTTATCTTTTGTTGCATCACTTGTTACGGCACTCATTTTCAACATATCTTCTTTATGTTCTGCTTTACTAATTTCTATTGCATCGTCTATAGTGACTATTCCTAGTAAACGATGAAACTTATCTATTACAGGAATTGCAATTAAATCATGTTCATACAAAAGCTGTACGGTTTCTTCTTGATCTGTTTCTGGATGTGCATAATAATATTCACTTACCATAAACTCTTCCAGACAAACGGTATCTTTTTTACGCATTAGATCGCGAAGAGACACCACTCCCTGTAGCTTGCCCATTCTATCAACTACATAAATATAATAAATCGTTTCTACTTCGTCTATATTGTTGCGTATTAACTGAATGGTCTGTGCTACTGTTGCAGTTGATCGTGCTGCTACATAGTTTGGGGTCATTATGCCTGCTGCATCGTCAGCATCAAAAGTCAAGAGAAATTTTACAATGTGCTGAGTGTTTTGGGGCAACGCTTCCCATATCTTACTTTTTAGTGTATCGCTAATCATTTGAAATAAATCTGCAAGATCATCAGGTTGAATATTATGTAACACTTCTTGTATGGTATTAGAGGCAATAAGCTGAGTCAGAAAATTTTCAAGATATTCTTGTTCAAGGGCAAATAGGATGCTCTTTTGTTTGTCAGTATCAAGGAGAGAAAAATAATCCTGAATGTTGTCAAGCTCTTGTTTCATTAGTTCACTAAACTGAACAATAAGCTCCTCATTGTCTGCTAGTGAGACCCAGTCTTTCCAATCTTCAATAGAAGTAATTTCTTTTTCTAATTCATATGCCATTGACTACTTTCTCCTAATAACTGTATTTCATGTTCTAAAGTAAATCCGTATGCTTCGTTTGCTTTTTGTTTCATATGCAAAGAAAGGGCATATACATCTTCTGCGGTAGCCGTGCCTGTGTTGATAATAATATTTGCATGTAACGGATGTACCATTGCTCCTCCATACGATGTTCCTCGAAACCCTAAGGTATCAAGAATTTGTCCTGACGGCATACCAAAATCACGATTATTCTTAAATACTGATCCTGCACAAGGAGCAGTATAATGCCCTTTTATTCTTCTATCATATTCATATGATAGCATCTTTTGCCATAACTCCTCTTGCTGTGCCTCTTTGATAGCAAATACACATTTAGTAATAATTATGTCTTGTTCTTGAAATGGTGATTTTTTATAAGAAAAATCCTTACTGTCAACTGTATAGCTCCAATGGATACCTTGCAAATCATATCCTTCCACCGAAATAAGGGTTTCACATATTTCTCTTCCATAGCATCGTGCATTCATCCAACATGCTCCTCCTACTGTGCCAGGCATACCGTACAGAAACTCTATGCTCTGTTTTCCTCTATTTGCAAGATATACACAAAGACTTCGTACTGTAGAACCCCCTTCAACAGCTACTGTTGTCTCATTAAGCGATATATTGTTCATATGTACTGTACAGAGTACTAAACCTTTTATTTCATTGGTAGAAGCCAATACATTCGATCCTCCTCCTAATATAGTTATTGGCACAGCATATGCATGAGCTATTTGTAGTACTTTCTGTAATTGCAGTATACTATTAGGAGTACAAAAAAACTCGGCTTGAGACTTTGTCTGAAATGCAGTATAAGTAAATAAAGAAAACTTACTTTTTATAGGAATACTATATGCTTGTAATTCTGTAAGGAAACTCATATATAAAATAATATACGAATAGTATAGTAACATTCAATAGTAGGACATTTAATGATTATTTCACAAAAAAGCATTATACGAATATTCATCATAGTATCGTTTTGTACGATTTTTTTTATGGCATTGTTCTTGTCAATCAGGACACTTCCTCCTATACTTTTTACGATAGATCCTGTAGTAGGAACACGTGGTGATACTGTACGCATGAGCGGTATTGCCTTGTCTCATGCAGATATTCCTACTAAAATATTTATAAACGATACCCTTGTGCCTGAACAAGATATCATCAATCGAGGCTTCTTTTCTATTGATTTTAAGATAAATGTTGATAGTGGTGCTAAATATATATATCTTAAACAAAATAACACTACAAGCAAAGCAAAATTACTCATTGTGCGATCATTAGAGAATGAATTTTCCTTTGCAGACAAACCCACGTCACAAAAGCCCAGTGCCTCCCCTCTTTCAAATATATCGTTTACGTACCGTAATGCTGATACAAATACTTTTATTATTGATGAAAATACAAAAAAAATAGTTACTCACCCAATAGAAGAAATACAGTTTGAGGTTCCAAATACACAAATAATACAAAATGTATGTTCCAGTACTGTGTTATCCAATGTGATGAACATAGAGTTACCAAAACATCTATGGAACATAAAAGATAGCACTACAGTATCTCTTGCTCTCCCTGAATTATTTTGGTTTAATTATAGCTCAGTTGCAAATACTTCTCTAAAATTTGATTGTAAAGATACACAGTTTACTTTCCCTTTAACGCTTAACTCTGTTACTGTTGCTTCTCAAGATATTTCTTCGTCCTATGAACTAAATATCATATATCAAAAAAATAATAGTGGTAGCTACCTGTTGCCTATTCAAAACAGAAATCAACAACGAAGAATAGTGCTTGATAGTCAATATAATGTGTTTCTCTATAACTATTTTAACTCGTATGTTACTTATCCCGAATTTGATATGAGTCTTACTATTACCCCGCTTATTGTAAAAGATATTGATTCTATACGCTTTGAACAAAACCCAGAACATATACTCACTCCTGCGTATTTGAATCTCAGTGAGAATGAAACTGTTCTTATTGATAAACTTTTTCGTACTTCTCTTCAATCTACAAGAGCAATAATACAGGCTATGCGCAATAATCCTTCATTACAGCTACAAGAAATACACTCTTTGGTTTCAACGCTATATCAGGAACTACACACTGTTTCTGAAGAATCAAAAGATGCGTATATAACACAACAACATGCTTCTACTTTACAATATTCTAATACTAATACAATACACTTACTTCTTATGGCTCGCATACTGCATCGTTATGGTATCATTACTCGCACAATGCTTGGAGCTATGATTCAAAAAGTCCGAAATCAAGATAACACTTTTGCTACTGTGCCTATAGATGCTTCAAAGGATCTTTTAGTATGGCTTGAGTTTTATAGTAAAGAGTACGGATGGGTTGCTATTCAAAATGAGTATCGTATACAAGCGACTGCTTCTGTAGAAAAAAACGAGGCTTTTGACGAGTCGTTCAATGGAGCTTCTTTAGAAAATTCTATACAAGAACTTATTATTCCTAAAAACCTACTTCGTCTTTATGTTCTTGAAGAATACCTTTGGCTTGAACACAATGCACAAAAAGCTATCCTTCCTGCACAGATCAATTTTCTGTAACAGTGCCTACGAAAGAGCATCTTTTATGATAGTTTCCACATCCTCAAGTGTTAATGCTTCTATTATCTTTGCATCTTTTTTATCTTCTGGTAGTTTAACATTTTTACTTGCTCCTAATCGTAAAAATGGACCATAGGGTCCCTCATAAATGCCTACCTTTAATTTCTTGCTTGAATATACCCCAAGATCTTTTAGTAACACAGACCCTCTTCGTCTCCTTTTTACTTCCTGATTAAGTCGTTCAATAGCTCTCTCTAACGTGATGGTATAGACATCATCATCTTTCGTGAGAGTTCTTGTGCTTTCTCCACATTTAATATATGGACCGAAACGACCAATATGTACAGTTATGTCTTCTCCACTTTTAGGGTGCTGACCTAGTACTTTCGGAATACTTAAAAACTTTAAGGCATCAGCTAATGTTATACTATGTGCATCCATTGTCTTTGGGACCTGTGCTCTTCGGGGTTTTGGAGTATCTTCACTTACTTCTCCTAATTGTACATAAGGACCATATTTACCAGTAAGGCAATACACATTCATTCCTGTTTTTTCATCTACTCCAAGCGGTTCTTGACTTTTACGTTTTATGCCTATGAGCGTATTGATATAACTAGGAGTTATATCTGATGGACTGCAATCTTCGGGGATTGAAATATGCTGTTCCTCGTCTTTGCCTTGCATAATTATGTACGCACCGTATCGTCCTTCTCGTACCTCGTATTCCTGTGGTAAATTAGGTATGTATATTTTTTGAGATTTCTCTTTGTCTATAGCGCTTCCCTTGTCCACTTTATATGCTAAGCCATTCTCAGAAAGATAAAATTGACTGAGATACTGTAAAAAATTTTCTTGTCCTACTGCTATTTTATCAAGGCTTTCCTCTAGTGCTGCAGTAAAATCATAATCTACATATTCTGCAAAGTTTTTCTCTAAAAATTGTGTGACACTAAACCCTGTGAGCGTAGGCACTAATGCTTGATCAACTCTTTTTACATATCCTCTCTCTATAAGAGTATTGATGATAGTGGCATAGGTAGAAGGACGACCAATTCCTAATTGTTCTAAATGCTTTACAAGCGAAGCATCATTATACCGAGCTGGAGCTTTTGTTTCGTGTTCTTGTATATCAAGCTGGTATATCGGTAGCTCCATCCCTTCTTCTAAACCAGAAGGCAATATAGTCTCATCAGCCTTAGTATCATTACTTAATGCCATAAACCCTGGAAAAGTTATGACTGAGCCTGTCGAACTAAAGGTATACTGTTTTACTTTTAACGTAATGGTTTGTATATCTTTTACTGCGGGAGCCATCTGTGAAGCAAGTGTTCTATGCCATATAAGCCTATAAAGACTGAGTTCTCTCCCTTGTAAAGAAGTATCATCAGGATCAATAAAGGTGTCTCCTGCTGGACGAATGGCTTCGTGAGCTTCTTGTGCATTTTTCGATTTCTTAAAAAATTGACGTTGCTGGGTATGTAAATAATTTGTATCAAAGCGTTTTAAGATACTATTACGAGCAGCACTCACTGCTTGTGAGGAGAGGTTAGGAGAATCAGTTCTCATATAGGTAATAAACCCTTGTTCATACAAGGTTTGAGCGGTACGCATAGTTTCACGTGAGGTGAGTTTTAATCTCCTATTAGCATCCTGCTGTAAAGTGGATGTTGTGTACGGAATGGGAGGCTGTATATTATGTGTTTTTTTCTCTATGTTACTGATAGTCATATCAGTGCCTTGTAACTCTTGTACAATATTCTTGCAATCATCATGAGAAAGATGCACTACATCATTCTTTAAGTTTCCTTCATTACTAAAATCTGATCCTGTTGCAATTCTTTTACTGTCAACATAGGTAAGTTTTATTGGGAGTTTCTCATCATCTTTGTATGTAAGTGTCCCTGTAATATCGTAGTAGCGTACTGCCTTAAACAGAGAGCGTAAATATTCTCGGTCAACTAAAAGACGTAAGCTCGGTGATTGTACACGTCCTGCAGAGAGACGGTATGTTATCTTTTTCCAGATAAGCTCTGATAATCGGTATCCGTATAGTCTATCAATAATACGCCTTGTTTCTTGTGCACGAACCAGACTCATGTCTAAATCACGATACGAGTCTATTGCTTTTTGTATTGCTGTCTTTGTTATTTCATGAAATACCATACGCTTTAATGGTACTTTTGGTTTCAGTAATTCCACAATATGCCACGCTATACTCTCTCCTTCTCTGTCTTCGTCTGTAGCTAAAAACAACGCTTCTACTGATTGTAATTTTGCTTTGATTTCACGAATGAGCTTTGTTTTTCCTGTTACGGTAACATACAAAGGGGTAAAGTCGTTCTCAACATCAACCCCTAAACGAGCCCAAGCATGTTCTTTGTATTTTTTTGGAATATCACTTGCTGAACGAGGAAGGTCTCGTACATGACCTATAGATGATACTACTTCATATTCTTTTGAAAGAAATTTTGATATTGTTTTTGCCTTAGTGGGAGATTCCACAATCACTAAATACTTACTCATATTATTCCTTACTAATAATTATCTTTTTTTTAATTATACCTAAAAAACAATTTTTTTATATTCCTGCTATACTTATACTAGAATACATTATCTCCCAATACCCTACTATTGTAAGCATTGTCTATAGTACTTCTTCTATGACTTCTATGCTCTTCCATTTTCCTTGTATATACCGTATCATCATGCCAATACCAACGGCAAATGCATATCCTATAAAGATAATCCATGCTCCTATTGGAGATACACTATTATTTTGTACTACAATATACAGGAGTACAACAAATACTATAGCGATACTAATAAAAATATACATAGATGCCTTAGTATCGCCTGCTCCTCTTAGTGCTCCAGAAAAGGTTAAGTGTGCTGCATCTGCAAGAAGATAAATACATGCGGTCCTTAGCATTGTCTTTGCAAGGGGATATACTTGCTGTGGTTCTTTCATAGTTGCCAAAAAAGGTACGATAAAATAATGGGTAAATATCAAAAAACAAGCCATGATAAATAAAGCATAGAGTACCACCATAGAAAACGATGTTCTCACTACCCTCCTTACAGAAACTATATCTTTTGCTCCCATATAACGACCAACAAGGGAAGTGGTAGCAAACTGTGCTCCTATCATGGGAATAAAGAACATAGAGTCCCAGTTTATTGCTATGGTAACTGCTGATCCTACAACAGCACCATAGTTGTTCATTATCAGAATAAAATAATTAAATGCTCCAACTCCTACTAATGCTTCAATTCCTGCAGGTGTCCCAAAACGTATAAGTTTCTTAAGTATTGATGTATCCAAAGAAAGAAAACTACGAGTGTTGTACTGAGCATGTATTTTTTTCCCAAAATAATGCCATAGCTGAATGAATAGTGAAATAACACTGCTCAATATAGTAGCTATTGCAGCTCCTACTATGCCAAGTTCTGGAAATACCCATATTCCATTGATAAGCATATAGTTTAGTGGTATGTTAACAAGTAATCCTATAATATTGGCTATCATGACAATACTTGAGTTACCTATCCCAATAAAAAATCCACTAAATCCACTTCGTATTATTGAAAATAGTCCTCCCAGCAAAAGTATCTGTGTGTAAATGACTTGTAGTTCATTTTGTACAGGATCATGATCAAACAAGCCATACATAAGAGGCACAAGTAAATACAAAATAAATACAATAGGGAATGTAAATATACCAAAATACAATGATTGTATTCCTACTTTTGCACATTGATGATATTTTTTCGCTCCAAAATACTGCGCTGTAATGGTATTAGTAAAATTTGCAGTGAAAATAAACATGCCACATAAGAAAAAAAATGTTACTCCTCCTGTCAATGTCGCATTAAGATATAATTCTCCTTGACCTTCTTTATAATTTGTCAAAAATAATCTATCAGTAAAAAACATAAGCGTATCAGTGGCCTGAGAGACTACTATAGGAAATGCAATGGATAAGTATGTAAACAGTTCTTTACGAGTAAAGAACTGTCATTTAATAAAATTTCGTATCATTTTCATCATAAAACTGCATGTAAATTATATATAGGGTATATGTTTTATCATTTAGTGTCAAATAAAGAGTATATTTTACAGAGAACAGCATACATTACGATGTATGTTTATGTACTGAGAGTACAGTGTACGAGATGTCGCTCCTTGCCATGTGAACAAAGAAGCGGAGTAATAGCATGTATATGTATATGCGCACTGTTCTTGACATGTTCTAGCTCTTGTTCAATATTTTCTTTTCTGCCTTTGTAGAGCAAGAGTGTTGCTTGTCCTACTGCATGGACTATGGCTTCTATAAGCGGCACAGTCAGAGGGCGAAATGCTCGTGCAGTAACAAGCACAGGCTGACACATACGGTCATGAGAGAGAGACCAATGGTATAGATTGTTATTTATCACGGTAATGGGTAATTGTATAGAAAAAACATTGTTCAATGTACTAATACTATCTTGTAGAAACGCACATTTTTTTGGAGATTTTTCTAATAAATACCAATGAGTTGGTATATTACACGCATAAAAACACAATGCAAGTAATATACCGGGAAATCCTGCTCCTGTTCCTAAATCTACACAAGGAATACTATGCTGTGTATCACAAGGAGATGCAAGATTTTTTACGATATGTTGTACTTGCTCATAAAAATACCCTAATGCAACTAAACAATCTTCAACATGATGTGCTACTATTTCGTTAGGCCCCATTATATTTAAGGTATTTCTTCTATTGTGTAATTCTTGTAAAAAGCACTGTATTGCTTTTTGAATAAACATATTTTCTTTTGGAGAAGAAAATGGAGCGGGCAAGGTGCTTAAAAAGGCTGAGGGTTCTATCAATGATGTACTATAGTGGTATCATATAATACCATGTATTTCTTATTCTTCTAATTGATCGTTAAAACCGTTATGATGTTTTTTATTATGGTGTTCCTTATGATGAGTGACTTTTTCATGTTCATCTGATAAAATCTTTTTTAGTTTATGTACAAGATTTTCAATGGCGGGATAGAGTAATTCATGTTCAGTTTCACAATGTATCTTTTTATGATGACGTTTTGTGTTTATATCTGCTTCTATCTTAAATTGGTGAGATTCTTTGATAATGCGAATATCTCCACTTACTATAAATCCCTTAAGATAATCAAATTTTGATAGCTTTTCTTGTATAAATTCTCTTGTTGTATCGCCTAGGTGATAATGAATTCCATGCAGTTGTATTTGTTCTAACATGTTACCTCCATATGTTCTGCTCCTTATAATATATATATTTTACTACATTGCTAGTATATACTCATTGTATCAAAAGTAGTATTTTTATAAAATACTATGTACAAGTTTTATGTAGATTTAAGTGAAAATTCAAATGAGAATACCAACAAAGTACCTAAACATACTATAGGAATGCTTCCTTACTGCTCTTATGGTTCTATAGCAAGAAAGGAGCTATCCTTTCTTGCTATAGGTATGTATTTCTATGTATTTACTATGATGTACATGCTGAACTACCAACCTTTGGATACTTGCTTGTTTTGCCAGCCATAGCTGATCCTCGAAAGTCATCGCGATGTATTCTTGACACTTTACACAATTTCCATGATGACAAATCTTGATCAAAATTAGAAGCATTCAAAAATATAGCAAGAAAATTAAGATTCCTATCAGGTGTAACCTTCCGTACATCCCAATCTCCTATATCTTGATTAAAAGCACTTGCTCCACTAAACATCAACAATACCTTGGTAACATTACTCATATTCCAGTTTCCTATATCTTGATTAAATTTAGTAGCATCAGTAAACATATTAGTCATATTGGTTACTTTCCCCACATCCCAATCTCCTATGTCTTGATTAAATTTAGTAGCACTAGCAAACATCCCCCCCATATCCATTACATTACTGGTATTCCACTGTGTTATGTCTCCATTAAAAGTACTATCTCCACTAAATAAACTAAGCATATCAGTAATAGCACTGGTGTCTATCATGTTGAGGTTAGGGCTATTAGTATTTTGTCTCCCTGCTCCTCTTTCTGCAGTAATAATATCTTGTAGTGCTTTCTTTGTTGTTGGTCTGTAATAAGTAGCTGACTGTCCTGCTAGTTTCACCAGTCCTGTCTCTACATTGATAGTCGCAAGTACCTTTTGTCCTGAGTATGCTCCTGCAGAAGTAATGGTACACTCCACTACCTCATAGTTATACTCAGTTATAGCAGTATCATGTATGTTTGATTTATTTGCTATGCCTGTTATTGTTACTGTATTGGTATTTTTTGTAAACGATATTGTTAAGCCTGTTTCTTCTTTGAGTGTGCTATCATCTAAGGTGCTTTCATCACAGGTAAATGATAGTCCACTAGGACTGATACTGGTAAGTACTCTCGTTGTATTTTGTGCGAGTGCTGTGCCTACTGTTGCTGATACCTTTGTGGCATTTCCTATCGCTACTGCTGGCGTACTGGCAGATACTGCTGTTGCTTCTGCTGATACCTTTGTCTTTTTGAGGCTGTTTACTGCTACTGCGGTAATATAGTACTTTGTATTCAATCGTAGGTTGCGTATTGTATAGCTTGTTGCTCCTGTTGGTACATCGTCTTTTTCTGCTCCTTCTTGTGCATCGCTTGCTCCTTGTGCCTGTGTTTTTACTGTTGCTCCATCTATGTTTGTTTTTGAGGCTGCGTAGTATACTATATAGTCTATTTGATTATCTCTTAAATCAGTTCCATCTTCTGTCGTTCCTTTCACAGTAGGGGCTGTTATGGTAAGTACTATGGTTGCTCCTTGTGCATTTGCTTGTATGGTGGGCTTTCCTGGTGCGGCATAGGCTTCTTTTGCGATAAACTCCTTGCGTAGTCCTGTTGCTTCTTTGCTGGTATCGGTGCTGTTTACTGCTTGTACTACTATTTCGTAGCTTGTGCCTACTGTCAATCCTGTCAGAGTACTGTTGGTTGTGCCTGCTGCTACTGTTGTGGAGCTTCCTGCTGCTGTTTTTATTTGTGCTGCTGTCCTCGTTGTACTGCCACTTTTGGCTACTTTGTATACTTTGTACGATACTTGTGCTGCTGTTAGGGTGTCTCCTTTGTTTGTTTTGTGGCTTGCATTGAGGCTGGGAGCTGTCCACGATACTGTTGCACTCCCTCCTGTTACTCCTCCTACTTGTATGGTGCTTACTTCTGCGGGGGCTGTCGCTTGTGATGCGGTTGTTACACTTGCCACTGTCGATACTGCTTTTTTGCTTGTGTCTGTTTTTACTGCTACTTCTACCACAAAGTGATACTTTGTGGCTCCTTTTATTGCTACTACTGGTGCTGTGTCTTCAGATACGCCTAAACTGCTAAGGGCTTGTACTGTGTACACTCCGCTACTTGCTGTGCCTATGTTTACTTTTCTGCCTCTTTGTACTTCTGCTACTGTTGGTGTTGTGTCTTTCTGTAAGCCGTATACTGTGTATACGAGCTCATCATTGCTTGTCACTGTTGTGCCATCTTTGTTTTTTGCTCCTGTTATTGTGCTTAACTGTGTGAGTACGAGCTTTATTGTTCCTGTCGTGTTTGTTGAGGGTGATACTACCAGCTTGCCTGTTAAGGACGATGTAGGGGCTGTTGCTTTTGAGGTGGGGATAGTGCTTAATTCTAGTTTTTGTATCAGTGCAGGGTCTTTGCTTTGTGCTTTCTTTGTGGCATAAGGATTGAGGCTGTTTATTGCTTCTATGCCTATGGTATATACTGCTCCTTTTGTTCCTATAAATGTTCCTCGTAAGCTGCTGTTTCCTGCTATCTCTTGTGTTTGTACTCCTCCCATTGCTTTTATTTCCGCTATAGTTTTAGTACTCTGGTCTCCTGCTACTATGTATACTTTGTACTGTATTTGTGCCTGTGTGAGTTGTCTGTCATTGGGTGCTTTATGATTGCTGGTAATTGTTCCTTTTTGAAACTCGTACTGTACGGTATCGCTTGTCTGTGTTGATGTTTCGATAAACAGAGTGAGATTTTCTGGTGCTGGGGGGACAGTGGATACTGCATCATATACTGCTACTTTTTCAGTGAGCGTTGTTGGGGGACTTACTCTGTTATTTTCTACTGTGAGAAAGGTAAAGCTATAGCTTTTTGCATTTGCTTGTGTTGAGGATACTTCTATGCCATCTGCTATGCCAAAGCTAATGGTGGTTGCTGTACTTGTTATGCTTTTTTCTGCTACCAGTGTTGTGCCATCTAACATACGCAGAGTGTAGTACTTATTTGATCCAGGAGCTTGCTTAAAGGTTGCTTTTATTTGTATTGCTCCTGTTGTTGTAACTAGGGCAGGCTTGCTTTGAAAGAGATCTTCTGAGGGAGCTGTAAGTGAGTTGGGCGTGCTTATGTCTTTTGTTGCTTGGGTGCTTTTATTTTCTGAGTAATCATAGGTGAGTATTGTTATGGTATATGTTTTTCCTTGCACAAGTTCTTCAACAGAGAGTGACTTTGTGGGATAGGGTATTTTCTTCTCGCTCAGTACTGTGGTACTTGTGCCTTTCTCTTGTATGCTTATGCTGTATTCTTTTATGTCTTTGTTATTGGCTTTTGTTGTATCGGGAGCTGTCCATGTTATCTGTGTGCCTATCTTTGCTGCTGATACAAAGGGATAGCTTGCTTGTATGTTTGTCACTGCATCGGGGGCGGTGCTATCTGCTGCTGTGCTGACTGTGGCTGTTGCTTCTGTTCCTTTGTTGCCTGCACTGTCCATTGATACGACTGCCACTGTATACTCGGTAGTTGCTTTGAGGCCTGGTATCTGTGTGTTGCGTACTGTTCTCTCTGTTATTGTTACTGTCTTTGCTGCTGTTGTGCTGTCCTTTTCTGTTGCTGTTATAGTCACTCCTGCATAGTCTCGTACATCGGGGGCTTGCCAGCCTACTACTATGCTTGTTGCTCCTCCTACTGCACTCACATTGGTCGCTGGCTCTGTGCTTTTATCGGTTGTTGCTTGTTCTTTTGACACTGCAGTGGAGTACTTTCCGTTTTGAGAAACATACACCTCTACTTTGTACGTAAGCGTGCCGTAGAGTTTTGTGAATGCTATGCCATCTTTTGCTACATACACAGTGGCGTATTCTTTGTTTTGTGCGGTTGCACTGCTGAGTGTTGCAGTACTGCTATTGTTCACAGTTTCCTCTGCTACTACTGTATTTGTTGCAGTTGCTATAACGCGTACTAAGAGGCTTTTGTCTGTAAAGGTAACATTTCCCCATTTGATAAGCAGGCTTTCATCGGCTGGGCTATTGCTTTTATCGTTTGCTGTTACTGTAAGATTTGCCTCTGGCAGTGGCGTTACTGTTTGTGAAAGCTGGGATGCTTGCACGCCTGTCAGTACTGTTGTAGGACTGCTTGTGTTGTCATTTCTGTCTTTGTAGCGTATTTCTACATCATAGGATATGCCTGCAAGCGTGGAGACATTTGAAAGTATAACTTCTCCTTGCTGTAGGTTCTGCACGGTAGCTTGCGCAAGCACTATGCCACCAGTCGTGCTTTTTACCACTATTGTGGCTTCGGCTATATCTGTCTTGCCTAGAGCAAGTCGTTCTTTATCCCATGTTATCTTTATGCCATCCCCCGACTTCTCTACTCCTACCTGTGTCAATGTGTCCTGTGGTGCAGTAGTATCTATCAGTGTTGTCACAGAGCGTGTTGTTTTTGGTGATACTTCTGTGTCTTTTTGTGCCTCTATCTCTACAGTGTAGTTGGTGAGTGCTTGTAAGCCTTTGAGTTGGTACGATTGTCCTTGTTGAAAGAGTGTTTGATATTCTATTGCAGGAACACGCACCTGTATTGATTGTGCTGGTGTCGATGATGTAGCTTTTACGACTACATGTGTGGCTTCGCTGGGAGCTTCCCAGCGTAATGCAAGTGTCCCATCGTTGCTTGCTACTTGTATCTGCACATTGGACACTGATGCGAGTGTCGGGGTTACCTGTTTTCCCCCTCCGCCTGATGAGGAACTGCTACTGCCCTCCGAACATCCTACGAGTACGAGGGTAGTCATTGCTAGCACTAAAAATAATGCTACTAGAGTTAGGTTTTGCTTATATCGAGAGTGTACCCCCCCCCCCCCCGATTTTTTTCATGCTGTATAGCTCTTTGCTTTTGTAGCTATCGTTTATCCATATTTTCATAAAAACTTTCATAAAAATCTCCTTTTATTTTATTATCGTATATAGTAATTATAGTACAAAATGCTATTAATTATTCCGTGATACAAGTACTATTAGATACAGATAGCACATAAGAGAGCAAGAATACAATCATCCTGCTTCCATCATTGTAATAGCTTTATGTACTCCTTGCATTGGCATATCAGATTTCTGTAAAGAGCATGTAAGACTGTATCGCCATTTTCTTGCTCCTGATTGTCCGTTAAAAAAAGGAATAAGATGACGTATAGCATGTAAGATATATGATCTCTCTTTCGTTTTTTGTGTGCTTGTCATACAAGATTCCAGATATTCAGCATAGCACTGAGCAATAGTAAATATCACCTTACGTGAAATAGGAGTATTGTTATTTTCCATTGCACATACCTTATTATCTGCTTTCTCTCCAAAAAATAGACTATCGGCATGATAGAATAGCATAGGATTTTCTATTGCTAATCGCCCTATCATAACAGCAGAAACATGATGTAAATGCTCTTTCGCCTGTACAAAATTTTTTATTCCTCCATTTATTTCTATAGGAACAGGAGCAGAAATAGCAATACGATATACATCATCATAGCGAAGTGGCGGAATATCTCTATTCTGCTTAGGACTGAGCCCTCCAAGTATAGCAATACGAGCATGTATTGTAAGAGCATCTATCCCAGCATTACACATTGAGGAAACAAAATGCTCTAAATATTCATATGTATCATATACAGGCATACCAAATTTAGTACCGTCAAGCCCTAAGCGACATTTAAGCGTAATAGGAACATCTACCGCTCGTAGCATTTTCTCAACAATAGTAGCTGTATTAGAAATATCAGCCATCAGGCTTACTCCAAAACGACCTTGCTTTACTCTTTCACTAGGACACCCTGCATTGATATTTATTCCATCATATCCATAATCAACAGCAATTTTTGCTGCCTCTGCCATATCATCTGCATTGTCTCCCCCTAACTGTAGAATAACTGGCTTCTCTTGTAAAGAAAAAGAGAGATGCCTCTTTGTATCACCATGAAGAATAGCTCCTGTGCTTATCATTTCAGTATAGAGCAATGTATATTTTGTGATATACCGCATGAGCATACGAAAATGTCTATCCGTATAGTCCATCATAGGAGCTATACTTATAGGATGTATTGCTTTTTTATCAGAGTACATATTGTTAGGAAATTATGTATTTTACTCAGCTAAAGCAAATTGAAAGAACTAGCTGAAAATTTCGATAATCTATGTTGATTGTGCTATTTATTTTTGCTTGCATTTGAATAAAGTTATCCATTCTTTATTATCTCCTTTTGCAATCTTTTTCTTATAATATTTATGTACTTTGATTCTAACTCATATCCTATTATTTTTCTTTTGTTTCTATAACTTGCTATTGCTGTGCTACCACTCCCTAAAAATGGATCTAGTACCGTTTGCTTCTCTTGAGTAAATATTTTTATGAGATGCTCTAATAATGCAACTGGTTTCTGTGTAGGGTGTTCGGTTCTATCTTCACCTGCAGGTTTTTCAACTTTAATTACATTAGAGGGAAAATAACCATCCATAGTAACTTTTGTATCAATAAGCCCTACCTCCCATTTATCAAAGTTATCTATAAATGTTCCTTCTAGTGGTTTTTGTGCTAACATCATTGGCTCAAAAGCAGGTTTTAATTGAGGTGTTTTTCGCCCATTTATCTTGTTTTTTAGTCGTTTTTTTCTCTATCTGATATATCTTTTTTGTCTATAAAATGATCTAGTGTAAATGCCTTTGGTTGTGCTTTTTTTGTATAATGCCATGTCAACATATCTTTAATCCAAAATCCAGCATCTTCGCTAGCTACCGCCATTCTTTGATACAATCTCCCTTGACTAAAGGATATAAAAAAGCCACCTGGAACTAATACTCTATAAATTTCTCTTGCAACCTTTTCAAAAAAAATTCCAAAGTTTATACTCTGCTCGGGGCTAAACTTCATGCCAGCAGGTAAATTTCCAACTGTGTTACTGTTAGTAGTATTTATTTTTTTATCGTTCCATGTATTATCTAGCTTATCTATAAAATAGGGAGGATCAGTTAAAACAAGATGTATAGAATTATCTGCAAGTGTAGGTAAAAAGTCAAAGCAATCTCCATCTCTTAATTGTATTCCTTCATGGAATTGTATTCCTTCATGGAAAGGGTTATCTTGAGGAGATTTTATTGCCTCGCCTAGTAATTGATCAAAGCTCATTGGAATAGGATCATTAAATACTATTTCACTCATCCTATTAGCTCCTTGTAGCTTAGTTTAATACCACTCCCTTGTTTTAGTTTTTTATTTTCATGCTTATTTTTTTCTTTTTCACCTATACACATCTCATCTATCTCTACTATTCCTGTAAGAGATTTTGTAAAATCTACATTTTCTATTATCATTCTTATTCTGTGCATGAGAAACCATGCTGACATTTGCTGTAATCCCAACTCGTTGCTTAATTGTACAGAAGATATACTTTTTTTACTTGATGTTATCAACCATAAAGCAGCAAAGCATTTTTGTAAAGGTAACTTACAACCTTCAAAGATAGTTCCTTTTTTAATACTAAATTGCGTTTTGCATCTTTTACATTTATACACATTTCTAGTATTCAACAGAGTACTTTCATTGCATGATTTACAATTATGACATACAACACCATTAGGAAACCTTAATTTTTCCATATACTTAATACAAGTTTCTTCATCTTTGAATACTCTAAAAAAATCAGCTATACTTTTAACGATTGTACTTTTCATAGTGTTATTCATATTACATATAGTAGTATATTTTTAGTGGTGTGTCAATTTTTATTCACACCACACTCACGCTATATTTATGGTGTGAGTAATAAAATTTAATTTTCTATTGTTACTATAGTACCTTTACTATTATAATGATATACGAGCAGCTCCTAAGCATTCGTAAGCCTGCACATTACAAGTCTCATTTTCCGTAGTATCTAATACCACAGCTGGCTCATGTTTATAAGAGATACCCTGCATCGTATCTGTATAAAACACAATGTACTGTCCATCTGCAATGCCATAATCTTGTTGTGTTAAATATGCTACCCCATTTGTCATACTATTATTCCAATCACAGCGCACTTTCATCAATTCAGGGCCATGACGTATTTTGACATACAGTGATGACAAAGCCAAATCTTTCTCTCCTATCCAATGAGAACGAGAAAAGTGTACCCTATCTGACTCTTGTTCGTGTAATAGATTGGCATGACATACCCACACAATATTTTCTTCAAACGATTTTTTAGCTACATACCAAGGCCCTCCTCCTAACCCTAACCCAGTCCGTTGCCCAATAGTATAAAACCAACTTCCTTCATGTGTTCCTAAAATCTGGTTAGAATGTATATCTACTATAGTACCTGTTTTGATACCAAGATGAAATTTCACAAAATCACGATATTTTATCTTGCCAAGAAAACATAATCCTTGACTATCCTTTCTATCCATAGTAATTATATTATGTTTCTTTGCATATGAACGTACCGCAGTTTTCTGCATATCACCTAAAGGCATTACTAATTTTGAAAGCTGTTGTTGATTTAGCATAGAAAGAAAATAGGTTTGATCTTTTCTCATATCACTTGCTGTCAATAAATGGCATATTTCGTTCTTATCTTTGTATATCCTTCCATAATGCCCTGTAATTACAGTATCTATATCAGAAACTCGCTCTAAAAATACCCCTAATTTTATATGACTATTACAAAAAATATCTGGACTTGGAGTTCCTCCATTTCGTAACTCATTAAGCGTATAGCTTACTATTTTCTCCTGATACTCTTGTTGTAGTGATATTACTGTATATGGTATATCTAAATCTTGAGAAATTTTTTTCACATAAGACAAATCTTCTTCCCATGGACATTCACCTAAAAAAGAAAGCTCATCTTCTAACCAAATCTTAAGATAGTATAAATGAATGTGTCTTTTAAGAGATGGATGATCACTCATAAATCTGTGTACTGCTACAGAACTATCCACTCCACCAGAAACAAGCGCTGCTATATGTTTCATATATTTATGAAAAGAGCATTTGTATTAGTGATGAAAATATAACAGCAACAGTTACCCCAGCAATAGCCACTACAAACAATATCCATTTTTCTTTTGTATTTAATCGTTTCTTACTCATCTTATTTAGTATACCATACAGGACATTCTTGTAAGAAAAATGAATCACAAATTCAAGCATTACATACGACAAAGGAAAAAAAGTAGTTTGTAATGTCAATATTAGCCATTGAATCTGCAATTTATCTTGTATTTATTACAGTTACTACAGTAATTCATACTGTCTTAAACATAATAAAAGAAATATAAAGGAGTATTTTAATGAGCACAGAAAATACAATAAATCAAGATACAATAGATTGGGACAAAATAGACCTAGAAGCATTAGATGACAAAAAAGTAGAATTCTTTTATAACAATGCAATACAACTTGTTAATAATATAAGAAAAACATCAGATACCCATAGACAAAAATCAGGTCTTTACTTGACAGGATGTATACTATTGCTAACAATAATAATCCCTTTAGTAATGCAAATAGTACCTTCAATATCCAAAATAACATATACAATATTTAAGGAGAATACTACATGCTTATTTATATTTGTTGTTTTATTAATTACTATCGGTATACTAGTAATGTTTATTATCATAACAGGATTTTGGAAAGCAATTAAACAATTTCATATAACATTACAAAATAAACATTTTATCAGACCATATTTACCACCGCGAAGCTTTTTTGAAAATGAAGTATATAAAAAAGAGATGAAAGAAATAAAAATAGATACAATAAAATTATTAGAAAATAAAATAATCCCTGAAAACTTTAATACCCAAATAGAGAATACTAAATCATTAGACAAAGGAATAAAGTATTTTATAAAAGCATTCTATATGCTTATAATTTCTCCTATAATACTTTCTATATTGATAACAATACTATTAGTTCTACTTCAAATATATAATCCTCAATTACTATATACTATTTCTTACCATTATTAGATATTGGAGGATCATAACTTTCTCGTTCTATCATTCTTGGATCAATTCTCAAAGTAGTCCTAGCAGTATATCTGCCATTATCAGAAGACACCTTTTGTGGTTGAGGTGTCTGTTTAGTTTGTTTATTCTTACTCATAATTATATTATAGCATATTTACACTATTTTTATTATCTCTCTTCTGCAAGTTTGCGGATTCAAGGACTAATTGCGACAGCAAAGGCTTTAGTAGTAATCCAATAGAATATTCGACTCATCCTTTTTCTTATAATACAATATACAGCACAGGAGCTTTTGAAGAAGAGCCAACAAGATCTATTTTACGTAATGAACGCAGTGCAGAAGTAGACAAGCAATGTCTTCCAAAAAGACTACCTATAAAGAAAAAAGAGAGTGCTATGCACTCTCTTTTAGCTACACTACCCTACGATGAGGGACATGCTACTTTATCACTTTTATCCTTTGGGTACTGTGCTGTTTTGCCAGCCATAGCTGAACCGGAAAAAGTACTATTAAGTATTTGTACCTTACATACTTTCCACGATGATAAATCTTGGTTAAATGAACTAGCTTGAAAAAACATAATATTAATAGCAGTAACATTCTGTACATTCCAACTCCCTATATCTTGATTAAATTTAATTGCTCCTGTAAACATACCAATCATAGTAGTAACTTTACTCGTGTCCCAATCTCCTATGTCTTGATTAAATTTAATTGCTCCTGTAAACATACTAATCATAGTAGTAACTTTACTCGTATCCCAATCTCCTATGTCTTGATTAAATACACTTGCATCAGTAAACATAGCCCCTGTACTCTCTACATTACTCATATTCCACTGTGTTATGTCTCCATTAAAAGTACTATCATCATTGAATAAATTACTCATATCAGTAATAGCACTGGTATCTATCATATTGAGGTTGGGGCTAGGGTTACTGTTTCCTCCTGAACCTTGCCTTGTTTTTTCTTCGCTGATAATAGTTTGTAGTGCTGATTTTGTTGTTGGTCTGTAATAGGCTTCTGCTTTTCCTGATGGTGCTGTTCTTATATCTGTCCGTATAACGATAGTGGCTGGCACTTTTTTCTTTGAAGCGGTTATTGTACACTGTGCTACATCATAGCTATACTCAGTAATGGCAGTGTCTCGTATATTGGACTTATTTGCTATGCCTGTTATGGTAACTGTTTTGCTACTCTGTTCAAACGATACTGTAAGGCCTGTTTCTTTTTTGATTTTCTCTGCATCTGCCTCTTGTATATTGGCATCACAGGTAAAGGCATTGCCACTGGGTGTGCTGGTAAGTACTCTTGTAATATTTGATGCTAGTGCTGTACCTACTGTTGCTGATACTATGCTAGTGTTTCCTATAGCTATTCCTCTTGCTTCAAACTCGTGGCGTAGTCCAGTGGATGCTTTTGTGTCATCGGTGCTGTTTACTGCTTGTACTACTATTTCGTAGGTCGTTCCGTTTGTCAATCCTGTCAGGGTAGTGTTTGTTGTTCCTGCTGCTATGTTTTTTGTTGCTGTATTAGCATTTGCTTTTATCTGTGCTACGCTTCTCGTTGTATCACCACTCTTAGCAATGCTGTATACTTTGTACGATACCTGTGCTACTGTTAGGGTAGCTCCTGTATTTGCTTTGTGGCTTGCACTGAGGCTGGGAGCTGTCCATGATATTCTCATACCTGTCTGGGCTACTCTTGTCTGTATAGTTGATACTTCTGCGGGGGCGGTCGCCTGCGATGCTGTCGTTACACTTGCCACTGTTGAGGATGCTACTTTCTTGCTTGGGTCTGTTTTTACTGCTACTTCTACCACAAAATAATACTTTGTTGCTCCTTTTATTGCTACTACTGGTGCTGTGTCTGAAGATAAGCCTAAACTCGCAAGGGCTTGTACTGTGTACACTCCGCTACTTGCACTGCCTAGGTTTACTTTTCTGCCTGCAAGTACTTCTGCTACTGTAGGGTCAGTGTCTTTCTGTAAGCCATACACGGTGTATACTAGCTGATTGCTTGTTGTTACTGTTGTGCCATCGTAGTCTTTTGCTCCTGTAAATGTATTTAGCTCGGTAAGTACCAGCTTTATTGTTCCTGTAGTGTTTGTTGACTGTGATACTACCAACTTTCCTGTCAGTAATGACTGGCTGGGTGCTACTGCTTTGGAAGTATAGATTTCTTTTATTTCTGTTACATCGGTGTAAAAGCCTGCAGGAAAGAGCTTGTCGCTATTTGTTGCATCGTAATTGGGAGATGTTGTGTTGACTATCCTCACTCCTATGTAGTAATCTTTGGCTGTTTCTATGGGGGTTGCTCCTGCATTGCTTCCACTGGCGCTGTCTACTATTGGTATGGATATGGTTGATTGAGTTGTTCCTGTTGCTTTTGTGTACTTTGCTACTTTTACACTACTTTTTTCCACTGCCCATAAAGCTGATACACTGGCAGGCTTTCCAGTAGTATCTTCTTTCTTGAGGTATAGCACATAGTACGCAAGGTCTGTTGCTGCAAGGGCATTGCCGTTTGCCTTGCTCACTCCTGCTATGTCTGAGGCATTTACTTGTACTGTTATGACTTTTTTCCCTCTATTGCCTCCTGTGCTAGGCACTGCAAATACTACTGCATTACTATTAGTGTAGGTGGTGCTTTTTGGGGTATTTGGTGGTGCAGTAAGCGTTGCTTTCTTTATTGTTGCTGATGCTCCTGTACTATACGAGGGATTGAGGCTGTTTATTGCTTCTACTCCTGCGGTATAGTCTGCTCCTTTTGTTCCTATAAATGTTGCTTTTAATGGAGTGCTATCTCCTGCTAGCTCCCGTGTTTGTACTCCCGCAAGGGCTTTTATTTCTTCTAGTGTCTTTGTGCTGTGGTCTCCTGCTGCTATGTATACTTTGTATTGTATTTGTGCCTGTGTGAGTTTTGCTCCACTAGGTGCTTTGTTATCATTAGTAATAGTACCTGCACTAAATGTATAGGCTGCTTTTGCAGTTGTTTGGGTTACTGACTCTACGGAGAGCTTTGCATCTTTTGCAGCGGGCGGTGCTGTCGAGGTGCTATCGTATACTGCTACTGCATCAGCAAGTGCGGTTACGGGGCTTACTCTGTTATTTGCTATTTGCAGAAAATCAAAGCGATAATTCTTGGCATTTGCTTGGCTCTTGGGTACTTCTACGCCATCTGCTATCCCAAAGCTAATGGTGGTTGCTGTGTTTGTTATGCTTTTTTCTGCTATTAAGGTAGCTCCATCTTTCATACGCAGAGTATAGTATCGTCCTATGCCTGGAGCATTCTTAAAAGTTGCTTTTATCTGTATAGCTCCTGTTGTGTCAAGTGTAGGCTTGCTTTGAAAGAGATCCTCTGAGGGAGCTGTGAGTGAGTTGGGGGTGGTTATGTCTTTTGTTGCTTGGCTACTTTTGTTTTCTGAGTAATCAAGCGTGAGTATTGTTATGGTGTATGTTTTGCCTTGCACAAGTTCCTCAACAGAGAGTGATGTTGTGGGATAGGGTATTTTCTTCTCGCTCAGTACTGCAGTGCTTGTGCCTTTTTCTGCTATGCTTATGCTGTATTCTTTTATGTCTTTGTTGTTGGCTTTTGTTGTATCGGGGGCTGTCCATGTTATCTGTGTGCCTATCTTTGCTGCTGATACAAAAGGATAGCTTGCTTGTATGTTTGTTACTGCATCGGGGGCGGTGCTATCTGCTGATGTGGTTACTGTGGCTGTTGCTTCTGTTCCTTTGTTGCCTGCACTGTCCATTGATACGACTGCCACTGTATACTCAGTGGTAGCTTTGAGGCCTGGTATCTGTGTATTGCGTACTGTTCTCTCTGTTATTGTTACTGTCTTTGCTGCTGTTGTGCTGTCCTTTTCTGTTGCTGTTATAGTCACTCCTGCATAATCTCGTACATCGGGGGCTTGCCAGCCTACTACTATGCTGGTTGCTCCTCCTATGGCACTTACATTGCTTACAGGCTCTGTGCTTTTGTCTGTTGTTGCTTGTTCTTTTGACACTGCAGTGGAGTACTTTCCGTTTTGAGAAACATACACTTCTACTTTGTAAGTAAGCGTACCGTAGAGTTTTGTGAGGGCTATGCCATCTTTTGCCACATACACAGTGGCGTACTCTTGGTTGTCTGCACTTGCTCCGCTGACATTTGTTGCACTTGTATCTTTGTCTATTGTCTCTTCTGCTACTACTGTATTTGTTGCGGTTGCTGTGACTCGTACTTGGAGACTTTTTTCTGTACTTCCTGTTCCAAAGTCAAAACTCCCCCACTTAATAAGCAGGCTTTCATCGGCTGGGCTATTGCTTTTATCGTTTGCTGTTACTGTAAGGTCTGATGCGGAAAGTGGCGTTACTGTTTGTGAGAGTGCTGATGGCACTATGCCTCTGAGTGCTTGCTTTGCCGTGCTTTTGTTACCATTGCTATCTTTGTATACTACTACTATATCATAGCTGATGCCGTCTATAGTGGGTACTGCAATAGTTACTTCTCCTTGTATTACATCTTGTACTGATACTTCTGTCTTTACATTAGTAGTTTTTTCTATCACTTGTATTGTGGCTTCGGCTATGTCTGTCTTGCCTGACGAGAGCAGTGCTTTGTCCCATGTTAGCTTTATACTATCGTTTTGTGCTTTCTCTACTGCTACCCGTGTAAAGGTGTCCTGTGGTGCAGTTTCATCGGTTAGTGTTGTCACAGAACGGGTTGTTTTTGGTGATACTTCTGTGTCTGAGCCTGAGTCTGATTTTTGGGCTTCTATCTCTACAGTATAGTCAGTGGTAGCGTGCAAGCCTCTGAGGGTGTAGGGTCTGTTTTGTTGAAACAATGCACGATATTCTATTGCAGGAACACGCACCTGTATTGATTGGGCTGGTGTTGTTGATGTAGCTTTTACGACTACATGCGTAGCATCACTGGGAGCTTGCCAGCGTAACGAGAGTGTCCCATCGTTGCTTGCTGCTTGTATCTGCACATTGGACACTGATGCGAGTGTCGGTGTTACTGAATTTCCCCCTCCGCCTGAGGAACTGCTGCTACTCTCTGCACATCCTACGAGTACGAGGGTAGTTATTGCTAGCACTAAAAATAGTACTACAACTATAAATATGTTCAGCTTACCATTTAGCTGATAGTTTAGTTTTTTCATTACTTTTTTCATAATATTCTCCTTGTTGGTATCTCTATTGTGTAATTATTATTACACCTAAGCATCATTATAGTACAAATACTATTTTTGTGTGTCATATCTACAAAAAAAAAAAAAAAAAAAATGCGATGAAATACACAAAAATACACAATAAAAAAATGATAATAATGCTACAATAGAGATGCTATGAACAAAAGAGCAAGCACACAACTTCTTTACTATCATTAGTATGAAACAATACTATGTAGTGAAGCTACATAACATTCATAGGATCGGGATCTATTTCAATATGCACCTTATTTTTTAGTGCTATATCCGATATGCTAGGCAATAAAACAGTGCGAGAAATATGGAGTAGCTGTTTCTGGCTGCGAGCATATAATATAATATGCATACGATAATTTTTTGATAGCTTATACAAAGCACACGGGGCTGGTCCTAAAAAAGAGAGAGTACTCACTTTACTACTAAGAATGTTTGCACAGGTATTGGCAGTACTCACCACAGCATCTTCGTTTATGCCACGAAACACTAAACGTAACATACGACAAAATGGAACAAGATTATATTGTTTTCTTTTTTGTAACTCCTCTTCATAAAATGCTACTTGATCCCGATTGATAAAATGCTGTAAAAAAGACTTATCTTCTGCATAGCTTTGTATAATAACATGTCCTTTTTCAGAAAATCTACTTGCTCGTCCAGTCGCTTGTTCAAGCAACGCATAGGCTTTTTCGTATGCTCTAAAATCAGGAAGGGTAAAAAGACTATCACAAAATAAGATGCCAACAAGATGAAGGTTTGGTATGTTAATGCCTTTTGCTATCATCTGTGTACCAATCATAATAGAATACTGTTTATGATAGAAATCAAGTAATAATTGTGTACTCTGTCCTTTCTTTTTGGTGCTATCTGAGTCAATACGCACAATGTTTTCACGTGGAAATAATGTATGTATCTCATGTTCTACTCTCTGTGTTCCCCAACCACGCAAAGAGAGTGCTGTGTACCCACAACTAGGACAAAGCTCTGGTTCATCCATACTGTACCCACAATGATGACACAAAAGAAAACGCTTTTTACTTCTATGACTTACGAGTGATACCGAACAATTAGGACACTCAAAGTAAGTACCACAGTTATCACATAAGAAAGCATGGGAAAAACCTCTTTTGTTTACTAACAATATTACTTGTTTATCAAGAGAAAGACTATGTTGTATTGCTTTTTCTAACTCTTCGGAAATAGCACGTGTTGATCCCCGTAAAGACACTATATTCACAGTAGGAAATCCAGTAGATGAAATACGTTCAGGTAAGGATATACATCGTATATTTTTTTCTTGTATATTATACCAACTCTCTAACGAGGGGGTTGCTGACCCCATAAGTAAAAGAGCCTTTGCTTTCTTACTCCGCCACATTGCTACTTGACGTGCATGATAGCGAGGAGCTTTATCCGATTTATATGAGCCATCATTTTCTTCATCAATAATGATCAATCCTAAACGGTTACATGGAGCAAAGATAGCACTACGTACTCCCACCACTATTGAAGTTTCGGTATGTAAGATACGATTCCACTGATATAATTTTTGAGCAGCACTGAGTCGAGAATGAAGTACAGCAACATTTTCTTCTCCAAAACGAAACACAATAAGAGGTAATACCTGCTCTAGCAAAGCAATCTCAGGCAAAAGATAAATAACTTGCTTTCCTTGTCGAATAGCATGTTGCATGCTTTGTAAATATACCTCTGTTTTCCCTGAACCTGTTACCCCATGTAAATACACATATTCACTGGTATTGGCATCTATAGATGCACTGATGGAAACAAGGGCTTTTTGTTGATTATCTGTTAAACGAGGAAAGTCTTTTGGAAAATATGAGATAAGTGTTTTTGAAAAAGTGAGTTCTTTTGCTTTTGTATCAGTAGCAGAAATTAAGGTAAACAAACACTGTCCAAGTGAGCATACATAATAATCAGACATCCACTGTGCTAATGCTATAAGCTCAGCAGTATACACTCTTTGAGCGTACCCTTTATCTTTTGTATCTTGCTCTATCGTTTTAATATGAATATTCTTATCCTGTAACTCCTTTACTTTTTTATCATCTTCCTTAGACACTATAACAGCAGGAAGAGCCACACTATGTAAGCGAGCTTTTACTCTTGAACCTATGGTAAGTTCTTGCTCACTTGCATATGTATAAGTAGAACGTAAAGGACGATTGAAAGCAAGCTGATAATAATGCACTTAATATGAACCTGCTACCTCATGAAGTATTTTTTGTAATTTTTGTAAATCTAACCATACAGGACGGCGATAATCAGGATTACGAAGCACCGCACTGGGATGATATGTGGCTATCATAGGAATGGAGTTATAGCTTAAGTGCTGCATACGTAAAGAAGCCATTGATTTTCCCCACTGCTTACTTAAAAACTGTGTTGCAATTCTTCCGACACAAAAAATAGCTTTTGGCTGTAAAATAGCAAGCTGTTTATGTAAAAAACTACTACAAGCAATACATTCCTGCTCCTGTGGGTCTCTATTTTTAGGAGGACGACATTTCACGATATTAGCAATAAAAGCATTTGTTTTTCGACTTAACTGTATAGCTTCAAGCCATTTATCAAGATATTTTCCTGCCTTCCCTACAAAAGGACTTCCGCTTCTATCTTCATCTGCACCAGGAGCCTCGCCTATGACCATCACTAAGGGTTCAACTACTCCTTCGCCAGGCACCGTGTATGTTCTTCCTTTTGAAAGCTCACATTTTGTACAATGAGCTATATCCGACTGAATTTTTTGAATAGCCTCTAATTTTTCTTGATATGTCGAAACAGTATGTTTATCAGTAGAAGTATATGCTCTCACTTGCATATGCTCTGCATCAAAACTATGTGTTATATCTGTTTTGCCTGTATACGGAACTGCTTCATAGGAAACAGTGTCATCAATTTCTAGCATATCTTTCCCAAAACAAAGCCTTTCTATCATAGACGCAACAATATGAGATAGCTGTTTTCGTACAGGGAGTTTTGTCTGTTTCTTTGCTACAGTATTAGATATATCTTCCATTATTTCTTTCTTCTGTTCTTTATTATAATTGTTTTTATGAAAATACTTGCATATATTCTTATATATTCCTACTCTTTCTTTAGTGTAGCGTATTCAACATCACAAAGACAAAGCCCTTTTGCTGCAACAACAGTCGCACAAAGGCTATTATCTCGTGCCTGTAATATATCCTTTACCACATACTCTATAGATTTAGAGAGCTTACGATAATACGCATTCTGTAATAAAGTACCTACAATAGAACGAATCATTTTCCATAAAAAAGCATTAGCACTAATATACAATCGTATAATATTTGTATCATGAGAATAACTCATATGTATATTGTATATTGTACGCACAGTATTCTGCTGAGTATTAGCATGTACTGTAAAAGATTGAAAATCATGAGTACCCACTAAGCCCTGTGCTTCGTCTTCCATTGCATTAAAATCTAATGCTGCATCAACCCCCAAAGCGTATAATCGATATATAGCAGGAACCTGCCTTCCTCGATAAAACTGATAGTAATAGCAACGCTGTATTGCAGAATACCTTGCATGAAATGTCTCTTCTACCTCCTTAGAATAGAGTACTACTATATCATCTGGCAAATAGGAGTTTAACACAACATTTATTTTTTCCGCAGGAATATGACTACGTGTTACATAAAAATTTACATAACTTTTTTCTGCATGTACTCCTGAGTCAGTTCTCCCTGATCCAATAATTCGTATTGGAACATCATAGACTTTGTGTAATGCTTTCTCAATAGTATCCTGTACAGTTATACAATCTGATTGTGACTGAAACCCATGATACTCAGTACCATCATAAGAAATACACAGTAATATATTCATTCAGATTGTATTTCCTTTAGCTCTTGCTCAACTAAATCAAATGTATCTCGTGCTTGCCATAATAATGCCGAAGGTTTTTCTTTTGTTGATTTCCCAAACCCAAATACTCTACTAAGAGTCGAACGTATTTTCATAAGTGCCTTTTCTCGCAATTCACGTTCCTGTATTTCACCATAATGAAACTGAAGCCACGCATTCATATAGACAAAACCATCAAAGCCATAATCTCTATCTGTATCAGGACCATAGGTCTTCATATCTCTATAGTCTTCCTCCCCTTTCTCCATCATATCCATACTCTTTTGATAAAGAAACGCTGCTTTTCTATAAAATATTTTCATAAGCTGTTCTGTCCCTTCGTACCCAAAACTATGCATTAACTTACATATCCATGCACAGCGTAAAGTTACTATTGCAAGACGAAGTGTGGGAGATTCCTCCTTTAAGAAGCGATTATAACTTGCAATAGCAAGAATATAAGCAGCAAGCCCCATCACTATATTTCTCTTAAAAGAAAAATTTGGTATCTCTTTTATAATGCCCTTTAATAAAGAAATTCTTTCTTCTCTTGCTTCCTCTTTTTTTAAGGCCATAATAGTCCGCTGTTTCACTCTACTAAGATCATCCGAAACCAAATAACTAAAATAACAAAAATTACAAGAAACAACATTGTACAAAATAGGCAGTACAGTTCCATATTCTTCAGTACCAATATAATGTCGATGCAAATCTAAATCTAACTTACCTGCATCAATTCTCCCTCTCCCTGTACGTAATTCTTCTTTATAGTTTTTTTCCTTGCATACCATACAGGTAAAAGGATCTTTATGAAAAAAACTTATATTCTCAAGTATTTTTTCAGTCCCTTTCATATGTACACTTAACATTTCATCCTCCCATAATTAACATATAACTACTGTTGCTATTGCAAACTCTTTCTCATGTGCAATGGATACCCATGTTGTAGTAGCTGCACATGATACAAGTGCCTTTTGTGCGCTTCGTTCTAAACGTAAGCGCGGAGCTCCTTGTATTTCCTTCTCTATAACAATATCTTTCAGTATTACTTTCTTTCTTACTGCTTTTATAAACGCTTCTTTTGCAGCAAAAAACCCTGCCAATGTTTCCAATGCTTTATGTTCAATTTCTGACAAAAGATCAATCTCGGCTTTTGCAAAATATCTCAACAAAAGATTTTGATTTCTCTGCCACCTTTGTAAACGCATTATCTTTACAATATCAGTACCAAGTCCAAGTATCATATAACATAGTATACCAAACCTATCAAATAAACATACTTATAATAATTATCAATTTTACTCTCCATCTGTTTCCACATTTTCTTGCAATGATGTAGATGTTTCTTCTTTTTCATCTACTATTGTCGCTGGAGGCTCATCGGTAACAATATCATCAAGAAAATCAATATTGGGTACAGCGGGAGATTCAATAGGTTCAATATTTTTTGTTTCCACTTCAATAAGTACTGATGTAGGCGATAAAGAAATAATTTCAATATTCGTTGCACGTGATAATGTAGGAATAAGTGTATAAGTACCACTTTCAGATATAGATGATGCATCTAGTACAATAGTAGGAGTAAAATCATTCACATTCACTCTTCTTCCTTGCACAATAAGAGAAGCTGTTGGTATATCTGTAGTAACAAGCAGATCGTCAGAAAGATTTACTAGCTCCATACTTACTTCATTAATTGTTCTTACGGTAATAACCTGTTGTATGTTTGCAGTTACTTCCACTTCCTCAGGCTCTACATCCAGTGCTACATTAGTCATGTTAATCACTCTTACAATACTTGTAAAGTCTCTTGTTTCGTTTGCTAGATTTATTTCCTGTGTTTCTACTACTTCAATAGGAAGAACAACTGAACGAGGCCCTGTTACTTTAATATCCGTAGGAACAACACTAAACCCTTGAAATCCATATTGCGGAGGAGGAGCATTAACAAACACAGGTAACACACTCACTGTTTTTGTAATTTTCCGTTCAATATTACTTTCTACAGTACTGGGGTTTGGGGCTACTTCTATATTATTCAAATCAAGAAATACACCACTACGGATAATTTGAATATTCTCAGTATATATTCCTTCTGCATCATATAAACTAAAATCAATAACCGCAGCTACATTGTCTACACTAATTCTTGACAAAGCAGCACGACTCCCTTTTAATAATACAGTCACCGACTTAGGAGGAGGCTGAATAAATGTAAAACGAGTATCAATCTTTGCAGTAAGAGGTACTGTAACATATTTTTCTTCTGTATTTATTACTACAGAAAAAAACAAATATGTTATCAGAGCAAGACCTAAAGCAAAAATATATTCAACTAAGGTTTGAATACGTTTAGTGTTCACTGAGTATCCTCTGTACTAAGATAGTTTTCTAACTCTACATTTACAAAAGAATCTTCAAGGATAAGTTTAGCATAATGGCATATTTTTTCTATAGGCAAGTCATAAAATAACTGACCTTGATATACCAGCGTAATTGCTTTTGTTTCCTCAGACAATACAATAACTACTGCATCGCTATTTTGGGAAATACCTACTGCAGCTCTATGTCGAGATCCAAGCTGTGGTGGAATATCAGCCCCTAATTCCAATGGAAGAAAACAGTTAGCAAACACAATTCTATTGTGTCTAATAATAACCGCTCCATCATGTAAAATAGTATCATGAGAAAAAATAGAAACCAGTAGCTCTGCAGAAATAGTAGCATCTAAAGCAACTTTATTAGAAACTAATCCTTCTATATCAATATTTTTCTGCAAGATAATAATAGCACCCCGATTAAGTTTTTTTAACAAATTGATAGCACGAGCTATATAAGTAAAATTAGGAAGCAATATTTTTTTCTTAAATACATTGAGAGTACTACTAAAAAACCTTCTTGTGATCATTACTCGTAACTCGGGCTGAAATATAATTAAAGCACCAAGTAATATAATACCAATGGTGTTATTCAACACCCATAATAATGTTTGAAGATTTAATAGAAAAGCAAGCGCATATAAAACAAAAAAGAAAACAAGACGTATAAAAAATATATTTGAACGAATTGTCTTTAATAACTTATAAGCATAAAAAAAGATGATACTTAAGCTAAATACATCTAACACCTGTCTTATAACATTATAGATATTAAGCTGTATTACATCGTTTAACAAAGCTACTTCTTACCCTAATACATAGTATCTATAAGATACAATAGGCAAATATACCTATCTAATAGAGGATACATACATGAGTCATACATTTATAAGAATTATTTTTTCTTTTTATGTCTATTTTTTCGCAATCTTTTCTTAAACTTATGCTTAGAAATTTTCTTTCTTTTTCTTTTTCTACCACATGGCACAGATAGTTACCTCTTTTTACCTTATAATACTATTAGTGTAGCATAAACTATAAATTATAGCAATATACTAGCATATAATTTTTTGGACTGTTACTCTCTCGTACACTCTATAGAAATACTGTAGTAACAGCCCCTTACTGCTCTTTAGGTTCTATAGCAAGAAAGAGCTATCCTTTCTTGCTATAGGTATGTATTTCTATACTTGCTACGATGAAGGACATGCTACTTTATCAGTTCTATCCTTTGGCCACTGTGTGCCTTTTGTATTTTTATCAGCCATAGGAGAACCGGCAAAATAAGTAGAAGTTATCTGTGTCTTACATAGTCTCCATTTTGATAAATCTTGATCAAATGAAGAAGCACTGTGAAATATAAAATCAGCTGCAGTAATTTTACTCACATTCCAATTTCCTATGTCTTTATCAAATGCAGTAGCCCTAAAGAACAAAAGCTGCATATTTGTCACTTCACTTACATTCCAGTTTCCTATATCTTGATTAAAGGCATTTGCATTATTAAACATACCATTCATACTCTGAACTTGACTTACATCCCAACCTCCTATGTCTTGGTTAAATGTAGTCGCACTACTAAACATACTACCCATAGAAATAACTTTACTCACATCCCAATCTCCTATATCTTGATTAAATACAAAAGCAGATTCAAACATAGAATTCATACTCTCTACATTACTGGTGTTCCACTGTGTTATGTCTCCATTAAAAGTACTACTATCATTATTGAATAAACTACTCATATCAGTAATAGCACTGGTGTCTATCATGTTGAGGTTGGGGCTATTGGTGTTTTGTCTCCCTGCTCCTCTTTCTGCAGTGATAATATCTTGCAGTGCTTTCTTTGTCGTTGGTCTATAATAGCTAGCTACTTGTCCTGCTAGTTTCACCAGCCCTGTCTCTACATTGATAGTCGCAAGTACTTTTCCTCCTGAATAAGATCCCGAAGTAATTGTACACTGCACTACCCCGTAGTTATACTCAGTTATAGTAGAGTCATGTATGTTTGATTTATTTGCTATGCCTGCTATTGTTACTGTATTGGTATTTTTTGCAAATGTTACTGTTAGGCCTGTTTCTTCTTTGAGTGTGCTGTTATCGTTATCTATTGTGCTTTCATCACAGGTAAAGGTAAGTCCACTAGGACTGATACTGGTAAGTACTCTCGTTGTATTTTGTGCGAGTGCTGTGCCTACTGTTGCTGATACCTTTGTGGCATTTCCTATCACTACTGCTAGCGTGCTGGCAGATACTGCTGTTGCTTCTGCCGATACCTTTGTCTTTTTAAGGCTATTTACTGCTACTGCGGTGATATAGTACTTTGTATTCAATCGTAGATTGCGTATTGTATAGCTTGTTGCTCCTGTTGGCACATCGTCTTTTTCTGCTCCTTCTTGTGCATCGCTTGCCGCTTTTGCTTGCGTTTTTACTGTTGCTCCATCTATGTTTGTTTTTGAGGCTGCATAGTATACTATATAGTCTATTTGATTATCTCTTAAATCAGTTCCGTCTGCTGTCGTTCCTTTTACGGTAGGGGCTGTTATGGTAAGTACTATGGTTGCTCCTTGTGCATTTGCTTGTATGGTGGGCTTTCCTGGTGCGGCATAGGCTTCTTTTGCGATAAACTCCTTGCGTAGTCCTGTTGCTTCTTTGCTGGTATCGGTGCTGTTTACTGCTTGCACTACTATTTCGTAAGTTGTGCCTACTGTCAATCCTGTCAGAGTGCTGTTGGTTGTGCCTGCTGCTACTGCTGTGGAGCTTCCTGCTGCTGTTTTTATTTGTGCTACTGTCCTTGTTGTACTGCCACTTTTGGCTACTTTGTATACTTTGTACGATACTTGTGCTACTGTTAGGGCATCTCCTTTGTTTGTTTTGTGGCTTGCATTGAGGCTGGGGGCTGTCCACGATATTGTTGCACTTCCTCCTGTTACTCCTCCTACTTGTATGTTGCTTACTTCTGCGGGGGCAGTCGCCTGTGATGCGGTTGTTACACTTGCCACTGTCGATACTGCTTTTTTGCTTGTGTCTGTTTTTACTGCTACTTCTACCACAAAATGATACTTTGTTGCTCCTTTTATTGCTACTACTGGTGCTGTGTCTTCAGATACGCCTAAACTGCTAAGGGCAGAGACAGTGTACACTCCGCTACTTGCTGTGCCTATACTTACTCTTCTGCCTCTTTGTACTTCTGCTACTGTAGGGGTTGTGTCTTTCTGTAAGCCGTACACTGTGTATACTAGCTCATCATTGCTTGTTACTGTTGTGCCATCTTTGTTTTTTGCTCCTGTTATTGTGCTTAACTGTGTGAGTACGAGCTTTATTGTTCCTGCTGTGTTTGTTGATGGTGATACTACCAGCTTGCCTGTTAAGGACGATGTAGGGGCTGTTGCTTTTGAGGTGGGGATAGTGCTTAATTCTAGTTTTTGTATCAGTGCAGGGTCTTTACTTTGTGCTTTCTTTGTTGCATAGGGATTGAGGCTGTTTATTGCTTCTATGCCTATGGTGTACACTGCTCCTTTTGTTCCTATAAATGTTCCTCGTAAGCTGCTGTTTCCTGCTATCTCTTGTGTTTGTACTCCTCCTATTGCTTTTATTTCTGCTATGCTTTTAGTACTCTGGTCTCCTGCTACTATGTATACTTTGTACTGTATTTGTGCCTGTGTGAGTTGTCTGTCATTGGGGGCTTTGTGCTTGCTGGTAATTGTTCCTTTTTGAAACTCGTACTGTACTGTATCGCTTGTTTGTGTTGATGTTTCAATAAACAGAGTGAGATTCTCTGGTGCGGGTGGGACAGTGGATACTGCATCATATACTGCTACTTTGCCAGTGAGTGTTGTTGGGGGGCTTACTCTGTTATTTTCTACTGTGAAAAAGGTAAAGCTATAGCTTTTTGCATTTGCTTGTGTTGATGATACTTCTATGCCATCTGCTATGCCAAAGCTAATGATGGTTGCTGTTCCTGTTATGCTTTTTTCTGCTACCAAGTTTGTGCCATCTAACATACGCAGGGTGTAGTACTTATTTGATCCAGGAGCTTGCTTAAAGGTTGCTTTTATTTGTATAACTCCTGTTGTTTTGTCTAGAGCAGGCTTGTTTTGAAAGAGATCTTCTGAGGGAGCTGTGAGTGAGTTGGGGGTAGTTATGTCTTTTGTTGCTTGGGTGCTTTTATTTTCTGAGTAATCATAGGTGAGTATTGTTATGGTGTATGTTTTTCCTTGCACAAGTTCTTCTACAAAGAATGCTGTCGTGGGATAGGGTATTTTCTTCTCGTTCAGTACTGCAGTGCTTGTGCCTTTCTCTGCTATGCTTATGCTGTATTCTTTTATGTCCTTGTTATTGGCTTTTGTTACATCGGGGGCTGTCCATATTATCTGTGTGCCTATCTTTGCTGCTGATACAAAAGGATAGCTTGCTTGTATGCTTGTCACTGCATCGGGGGCGGTGCTATCTGCTGATGTGGTTACTGTGACTGTTGCTTCTGTTCCTTTGTTGCCTGCACTGTCCATTGATACGACTGCCACTGTATACTCGGTGGTTGCTTTGAGATCTGTTATCTGCGTGTTTCTTACTGTTCTCTCTGTTATTGTCACTGTCTTTGCGGGAGTACTACTGTCCTTTTCTGTTGCTGTTATAGTCACTCCTGCATAGTCTCGTACATCGGGGGCTTGCCAGCCTACTACTATGCTTGTTGCTCCTCCTACTACACTTACATTGGTCGTAGGCTTTGTTGTCTTGTCTGTTGTTGCTTGTTCTTTTGACACTGCAGTGGAGTACTTTCCGTTTTGAGAAACATACACCTCTACTTTGTAAGTAAGCGTGCCATAGAGTTTTGTGAGTGCTATGCCATCTTTTGCTACATACACAGTGGCGTATTCTCTGTTATCTGCACTTGCTCCGCTGAGTGTTGCAGTACTGCTATTGTTCACAGTTTCTTCTACTACTACTGTATTTGTTGCGGTTGCTATCACTCGTACTAAGAGGCTTTTGTCCGTAAAGGTAACATTTCCCCACTTGATAAGTAGGCTTTCATCGGCTGGGCTATTGCTTTTATCGTTTGCTGTTACTGTAAGGTCTGCCTCTGGCAGTGGCGTTACTGTTTGTGAAAGCTGTGATGCTTGCACGCCTGTCAGTACTGTTGTAGGACTGCTTGTGTTATCATTTCTGTCTTTGTAGCGTATTTCTACATCATAGGATATGCCTGCAAGCGTGGAGACTTTTGAAAGTATAACTTCTCCTTGCTGTAGGTTCTGCACGGTAGCTTGCGCAAGCACTATGCCACCAGTCGTGCTTTTTACCACTATCGTTGCTTCTGCTATGTCTGTCTTGCCTGATGCAAGTCGCTCTTTGTCCCATGTTATTTTTATGCCATCCCCCGACTTCTCTACTCCTACCTGTGTCAATGTGTCCTGTGGTGCAGTAGTATCTATCAGTGTTGTAACAGAGCGTGTTGTTTTTGGTGATACTTCTGTGTCTTTTTGTGCCTCTATCTCTACAGTGTAGTCGGTGAGTGCTTGTAAGCCTTTGAGTTGGTACGATTGTCCTTGTTGAAAGAGTGTTTGATATTCTATTGCAGGAACACGCACTTGTATAGACTGTGCTGGTGCAGTTGATGTAGCTTTTACGACTACATGCGTGGCTTCGCTGGGAGCTTCCCAGCGTAACGAGAGTGTCCCATCGTTGCTTGCTACTTGTATCTGCACATTGGACACTGATGCGAGTGTCGGGGTTACTGGTGTTCCCCCTCCGCCTGATGAGGAACTGCTACTGCCCCCCGAACATCCTACGAGTACAAGGGTAGTCATTGCTAGCACTAAAAATAGTGCTACAACTATAAATATGTTCAGCTTACCATTAAGCCGATAGTTTAGTTCTTCATTACTTTTTTTCATAATGATCTCCTTGTTGGTATCTATTATTGTGTAATTATCATTACACCTAAGCATCATTATAGTACAAATACTATTTTTTGTGTTATCTCTATAAATTAAAAAAAAAAAAAAAAAAATGCGATGAAATACACAAAAATATACAGCAAAAAAAGTGATAATAATGCTATAATAGAGATATTATGAACCACAAAGAACCTATGCAACTCATTGTTGCCAGCTCAAATATCCATAATAATACAAGAGATACATCAAATACTTCCACATAAGATAAAGCAGAGAAATCTGTGACATAGATATATCAAGAACAATATTTGTACTTGGCAGGTACAATTTTCAATCAAAACAATACTTATACATAGTATTACAATATGAGTAATAGTGTAAGGAACTGAGGATAGCTACCGCCCCCCAGCCCCCTGCTGACTCCCGTGTAAACATCTTACAACAGGAGAAAAAACATAATTACATCAGAAAAAAAATGGAGAAAGTAGTATACTATGCATATGGCAGAACAATATGTAACAACAAAAAACAATAGCAAAGATACGAAAAAAACGAATAAAGCTACCTCTATCAAAAAAAAGCCATCCTCAAAAAACACAGAAGATAAATCATTAAAAAAACCTACTACTCACTATGAGTTATTATCCAAAGAGATACATCACGTAGAAGACAAACTATCAGAAAAAATAGACAATGTAGAAAATAAGCTATCAGAAAGAATAAATCATGTAGAAAACAAACTATCAGAAAGAATAAATCATGTAGAAAACAAACTATCAGAAAGAATAGACCATGTAGAAAACAAACTATCAGAAAAAATAGACAATGTAGAAAGTAAGCTATCAGAAAGAATAGATCATGTAGAAAACAAACTATCAGAAAAAATAGACAATGTAGAAAGTAAGCTATCAGAAAGAATAGATCATGTAGAAAGTAGAGTATTAGAAAAGATAGACGGTGTAGAGAATAAACTTGATAGAGCGATAAAAAACTTAAGTGATAAACTTACTCCTATTTATTGGATTCTTGGAATACAAATAACAGCAATATTAGGACTTATATTTTATCTTCATAGATAAATATAGGTTTGTATAAACAAATAAATAGCAGTAAGAGAAATACCAAACTCCAAGAGCCTTCTTTATTACAAGCTAGTGCGTATAAGATATTGTAGAGGATGCACCTGAACACAAACCTTCATATATACTATAAAGGAAAAGAATTGTAAAAAGTATGATAAAAAGGGTAGGGATAAAACGTTCTATTGTTGTCAACAAGGAATATTTATTAGATCTATTTTCTGTATGTTTCAATATTTTCCATTCTTCTGTAAAGCATGCAAAAGACAGTTTTTCTTCTATCTTTTGAATAACTTGAAATTTTCCAGCATTTAAACATTTGTATGAGCGTATGTTAAAAAACCACACTATAGAAAAAAGCAATCCAAAAACACTCATTCCAATAATCAATAAAGTATCTACTATTTTTAATCTAAGAAAAGCATAGCTTGTAGTAACAAGAAGAGAACAAAGAGTAAGATAAAAATTATTACTCCGTAATCTTCTATCGCTAACATTCTCTGCTGTTTGTACATACATTTTGTATATTTCTATCAGATCATTCTTTTCATTATCTTTATCTGTATTATTATCAGTATCCATTATTACCTACCTATAATACCTAATAGCTTGCACTATACTATTAGTATTCCATCCCACAATTTCATCAGCACAATCTTTTGCATGCTGAGATGTATATATGCTTCCCCATGGTGCTATAGCTATAATCGGCTTTTTCCATGTGTTCTCTGCGATATCTATTTCAATATCTATCCAATCACTATAGGTACAATACACTCCAGCAAGCACCAAAAAAACATGACAATTTCTTATTTTTTCTTTTATTTTTGCTCTTAGTTGTTTTTTTGTTCCATTAGTATGAATAGGATCATCTCTTGGCGCAGATAAATTTTTGTAAGAAAAATAACCACGCTTATTTAGTAATGCTATTAAGTTATCATATTGATATTGATATTTCCATGAATGGCTTATAAATAAATTACATGTTCTCATATTATGATACCTCTTAGTATTACTTACTATACTATTAGTATACCATAATTCAAGGTTTCTTAAATATGTTTTCCAAAATACATCGTACTAGGAAACCATAGTATGCAAAATACTGTATAATAATTACATACATAATGCTACATACAGAAGAAGCTATACAAGAAATATCCGTGTCACAGCTTACTGGCAGTAAGTACTTTACACAAAGTCAGGCGTGGGCAAAATTAAAATCCAGCACTGGATGGATGACACATGCATTTAAGCAGACAATACATCCGACCATTGATGAAAAATATCTTATTTTTATAAAACAAATTCCATATCTAGGATATTTAGCATATATCCCAGACGGACTTCTTTCTTCTTTAGAACACTTTAGTGAAACAACTCCTATTACGCAAAAACAAGATTCTTTGGACAATGTTCTTGACAATAAAGCAAAAATCAAAATACTGCAAAAACACATCACTCAAGCACTTGAAATACTCTCTCATACCCATATATTTTTACAAACAACATACGAATATAAGCTCATAAGTGTACGATGGGATGTTCCACCAATACTAGAAATAAATCGTACCTTAGCATCAATATATAAACCAGAAAAATTTTTTAGGAAAATAAAAGAAAAATTTCACACCATATACACAAAATCGTCTAAACAAGTACAGTACAGCATAGATTTACAAAATACTACCCAAGCTCCAGCAACTGTATTTATTCATCTTAATAAGAGAGATGAATACAATATCATCCAAAAGAAAACAAACAGTGATCTTTTACTTCAATGTAAGAAAAAAACTCGTTATAACATTCGCTTAGCAGAAAAAAACAATATCGAAATTAGAACAGATGTTTCTCTCAAAGATTTTCATGCTTTACTACTCGTTACTGCAAAGCGAAATCGCATTGCAGTTCATTCACTTGACTATTTTCATGCACTCCAGCAAGCAGTACAAAAAGAAAAAACAATGGAGCTGATAGTATATGGAGCATACTTTCATTCACAGCTTATAGCAGCTATTGTAGTCTTGTATCAGTATAATGATCTAACAAAAAAGTTACATTCAGAAAGACATTTTAAGCACTGTGTAAAAGATTATACTACTCAAAAAAACAAAGAAGAACCCGAAGACCTAGCAGAGGATGATGAAAGCAATATACACACTTCAACTCGTACTATGTATCAAGATGTATCTCTCCATGACATAGACAATATAGAACCTAGCATTCAAGAGCAGAATACACACAGTGATAAACATACAGGAAAAGTAACATACTTGTATGGAGCGTCAAGTAATCAGCACAGAGAACTTATGTCTACATATCTTTTACAATGGCATGCTATAGTTGATGCAAAACTGAAAAAATGTGATTACTATGATTTATACGGAATATCACGTGGAAAAAATACCCTCAAAAAATCTAGCAACAGACTGCAGGGGCTTTACAAATTTAAAACAGGTTTCACAAAAAATGTATGGATACGACCATTTGCGGTGGATATATATGAAAAAAATCTCTCTTCTGCAGTACGTAAAAATATATTCAATACCTTGAACAAACTAAGGTTATGGTATTATCATAACTTTAAGAAAAAATCCATCACACACAACAACAGTAGCTAGTCTACAATAGCAACATGGTTACTATTTTTATAGACGCAGATGCCTGTAAAAAACATATACGAGAATATCTTATCAAATTTATCTTAAGGAAACATAATAGCTTTATTCAACTTATGATAGTATCAAATAAAGTAATTCCTAACATACCTAAACAGACAAATATTCACTCTATACAAGTCTCTCAAACACCAGAAGCTACTGATACATATATCCTATCATGTGCGAAAAAAGGAGACTTAGCCATAACACGAGATATTTTGCTTGCACAAACACTCATAGAAAAAGAGGTAACAGTAATAAACGAGTTAGCCGAAATATATACGAAAGATACAATTATAGCAAGAAAACAACGTGCAACACAAAATGCTGAACATAGAACCTTCATACGAAAAGAAGAACAGCTACATTCAAAACATGCAACATTACCTCCATATGTAGAAAAAGAAAAACAAAAAAAGAAAGAGATTGCAAAATTTGCACACTACCTTAACACATGGAAACAATGCATGTAATGGTGCTTTTTATAAACACTTCCTCCTATAGAAAATGACACAATATTCCATAAATCCCTTATAAATACTTCTGTAAGAAAGATACAGATATGAGCTTTCTTCCTAATAACTGAACCCATTGATGCAACAAAAAATGCACAAACTGTGACAGCAACTGAGAATCAATGCAAGAAAACATTTCAATGGCACTGTTAGTTTCTCTGTGAGTTTCTAATGGTGGAGTCCTTAGTTGTGATACAGTTTGCAATACAGAAACTAAAGAAGCAGAAAGAATACATTTTTCTTTATCAAAAAGAGGCACATTATTATGTAGCAAAGGAACAATTTTGCCACTATGATATAACAGCCACCGTTGTGTATCATTACCATGCGGTTCAATAGCTATTGTCGAAACATCAGGTTGCCACCCATTATTAGAAAGACTTTGCCATAGAAAAAAAGCAAGACTTTCTTTCCAGTATGCATCATTCGAATCAATAAGATATAACAATACATCTACCAATAACTTAAACTGTGCACGATGATCTGCTCCCACCACATACCGCACTAGTTCTACACAAACACAAGCAGTATAATACAATAAAAGACTGTAACCAAGATACTCACCATTTCTATACACATCAATATCCTTAAAAGTGTAGGTATTGTTTTTCTTTTTTGTAACAAATACCTTCCCCATCGTAAATACAGAAAGAGTTCTTTTATGTAAATTACTGCTTTTACGAGCACCATACGCAGTAGCATACACCATGCCATGTTCAGTATAAAACCCTAACTGCTGATGAATATCTGCTTTTTGTGCCATATATACAAGCACCCCTCTAAAAGAATGGTTATACTCTCCCATACATACCATGATATGATATACTTATGTATATATGCAAGAAATAACATCACTTATTCCTCATCGACATCCATTTCTCTTTGTTGATGAAATTTCAGAATATAACCAAGACAAAATTATTGGTTTTAAGACATTTACTGATGATGAATTTTTTTTCCAAGGACATTTTCCTCAATACCCTATTGTACCGGGAGTACTTCTTGTAGAAGCAATGGCTCAATGTGGAGGAGCAGGAGTCAAAGCATTACAAGAAAATTCTGAAGATACATTATTTTTTCTCGCCACAGTACAATCAGCAAAGTTTCGTTCACCAGTATTACCAAACAATAAAGTGCGTTTTGAAATAGAAAATATCAAAATAGGAAAAAAAATCATTAGCCAAAAAGGAAAAATTTTTATCGATAGCAGTAATACTATTGCAGCCGAAGCACAATGGATGTGCATTGTAAGCAATAAAGACAATCTTTAGGAGTATCCTTATGTATAGCTCAATTCCACAACGAATAAAGACAATAAGCGATGAGTTTCCGTACAATACCATATGCTACACAAAAAATACCGACAACAACTACGAAGAAGTGTCTTATTCTCATTTTATGAGTGATGTATACCGAACTGCATACTTTTTAAGTAAACAATGTAAAGTAACAAAAGGTACTCGTGTAGGAATAATAAGCGAAAATAGAAAAGAATGGCTTGAATGTGATATTGCCATTTTATCATTACGTGCCATTGATGTCCCTCGTGGCACTGATACGAGTATTGCTGATATTTCATTTATACTTGAACATACCGAAGTAAAAGGAGTTATTTTTGAAAAGTACAGCTCATACCAAGCATTACTCAAATACAATGCTCCCCTTTGTAAAACATTTTCTTTTGTTATTTTTCTTGACACTCCTCCTCAAAAATTCTATAGGCAGATTAACGCAGTAAAAACAACAACAAGCATAACAAAAGATAACTGCTCTTTTTATACCTACCAAGACATAGAAAAAATAAAACTAAGCGTAAAAGAAAGTGATAGTATAGAAAAAAAAATAGCATCAGTTGAATTAGATGATACTGCCACCATCATCTATACATCAGGAACAACACAAAACCCAAAAGGAGTATGCCTTAGTCATCGCAATTTTTTATTTCAAATCGATAGAATTTGTCCAAAAGTACTTTCAATAGAATTTACCACACGACTCCTCACAATATTACCAATTTGGCATGTGTTTGAAAGAGCCGTAAACTACATCATCACGTGTAGAGGAGGAGCACTTGCATACTCTAAACCAATAGGAACAATTTTATTAGAAGATATCAAAAAAATAAACCCTACTCACCTTACCTCTGTTCCTAGAATATGGGAAAGCATTTATAATTCAATACAAAAAAAAGTAAAAAATAGCTCTTTTATCAAGAGAGCTATTTTTTCTCTTGCTTCCATTATTGGACACGCATTCAATTATGCTCAACACTTAAAAAATAATACTATTCCAACATTTAAGCAACGATCCTTCTTTCTTGACACTTTCATAGGAACTCCACTCTTCTTATTACTATATCTCCCTCATGCACTCTTTGATCTGCTTGCTTTCAAGAAGATTCGCACTCTATTAGGAAAGCATTTTGTAGCTGGAATATCAGGAGGAGGAACACTTGCTCCTAAAATAGATCATTTTTTTCAAGCTGCAGGCATAAAAGTACTCAATGGATACGGACTTACAGAAACCTCTCCTGTCATTGCAGTACGCAATGAGTATACACCCGAAATGTCTGGTGTAGGAAAATTTCTACAAGATATTCTCTATAAAGTAGTAGATAGCAATGGCAACATTGTGCCAGTAGGAGAAAAAGGCACTCTCTACATTAAAAGCGAACAAGTAATGCAAGGATATTATAAAAATAAACAGGCAAGTTCCGAAGTACTCAGTGACGATAGATGGTTTAACACTGGAGATTTAGTTCGTGTTTCAGAAGAAGGAGACCTTGATATTATAGGACGAATGAAAGACACCATCGTATTAGCAAATGGAAAAAACATCGAGCCAGAACACATAGAAAATCTTTTATGTCAATCTCACTATATCGATTCAGCTATGGTAATTGGACAAGATCAAAAAACGCTATCTGCCCTTATCGCTCCAAACCATCACCATATACTTGAATATGCAAAAAGCATACAAAAATCAGAACTAACGGTAAAACAATTATGTAATGAACAAGCAATTACCCATCTTATTCGTAAAGAATTACATAATCAATCTACACATCTCTCACAATTTGAAAAAATTGGAGATTTTATTTTAATTTCAACCCCTTTTGAAATAGGAAAAGAATTAACTCAAACGCTAAAACTAAAACGATTCTATATTCAAAATATATATAAAAAAGAAATTGCTTCTATAACGAAATAGCCCCAGCACCATAGTAGATACAATCATATACTCGTGCTTTCTAGCTTCCTTTTCCATACACTACATACGCATCATCAAAACCATTTTTTCTCCAACGTAGCAACTCAACTCCTACTTCCGATGAAGAAAAAGGACCAACAAGTACTCTATAGTATTTTGAATGAACTGCTTTATACACTTGTAATCTTTCTCTCATATTTGCCGCAGCAATGATTTGATTGTTTACAAATATATCCGTTGAAGGTAATTTATTATAGCTGATAATTTGAATGTACATTCCTGTACTCAATACAGAGATAAGGCTCATTTCTCCTTTTATCTCCCTGTTAACATCAGTAGGCTGAGAAGCAATATATGTTTGAGAAGGATTTTCTACGATAACATCTTTTTTCGGACTTTCTCCTTCAAACTCACTCGGTTGCACAGACACAATATCTCCATAAGGAGCCTCACTTACCACTCCACTAGGAGTATCAAGAGGGACATATTGAGGAGTAATTTTTTCAACTAAAAAAGTATTCTCTGGTTCTGTTACAGGAACATTTGGTTTTTCATATGTATATATTGCACTAGGATCACTTTCCAATATACCAGCATCCTTTGGAACATCCATATCCTCTGCATTTTCTGGCATCACAGAAAATGTTGCTCTATCAGGACTATCAGAAGGATACTGAGCTGGTGCTACATCCTGACCATCATTGCGAGAAAGTGTATGTGCATCAGGAGGAGATACAATACCTATAGGCTCCTTGTCTAATAGAAACTCATCTACTTTTGGACTCATAGGAGGAATATCAATATCAGAACTAGGAGGAGTAGCATGTAGATCTAAACTTGGTATAGGATCATTAGTCTGCCCTTCTGGTATATAAATATACTCATCTTGAGGAATAATATCTGGTAAAGAACGCTGACCAGGAGTAAGCTGAAAATTTGACTTTACATTTGTTTGTGATGAAATAGGAACAACAACCATCATAAAAAATAAGAGATAACAGAATAAAAAATAGCTATTATTATTTTTTGCACTCATCTTCTATTACAATCGACATAATTATAGAGTAATTAAAGTCTAATTTTTTTAATATCAATATAACATATTATACACTATTAAAGAGTAAAGGAAAAACAATACATAAAACACTATAATAAGAAAAGATAATTGATAAATTACATAATCAGAAAATTACACAAACTACAACATGAAACATCATTACTACTTTATTGGAAATACCCCAAGCACTCATTCTCTTATCACAGCATTACTATCAAAAAATAATGATACTAAACATGTACCTATCCATATTCTTAGTACAGTACATAATGATAATCAAAACAATACCAATCATAGCATCCATAATAAACAACAATGCTCTATAATAACAGCCCCTTTTACTACACAAACATTACAACAATCCATTGATACAGTAAACAAAGAGTATACTCATACCACACAAATACATATTATTATTACATGCTCTTCTCTTTCCTTAAAAGAATTACAATATATCTACTCCTTATCGTTAAAGTACACCCATTGTGTAGTCTCTATGTTACCTCACATGTTTTCAAAAATAGAACATATCACCTTTGCACACCTCAAAAAACTTTCTTTAGAAGATACATTATTCAATGCCTCTCCAATACAATTAGATCCCATACATCTTTCCTATTTTAATACAAAACGAGTACTTATCACAGGAGCAGGAGGAACCTTTGGATCAGAAATAGCCATTCAATTACTCCATACAGATATATCAGAACTATACCTATTAGGACATGGAGAATATTCCGTTTATAAAACATATAGAAAATTAACCCACCTTCAATCTCTTGGAATTGGCACACATATACAATGCATCCCCCTATTATGTGAACTACAAGACAAAGATATGATTGAACATACTATGAATACAATACAACCACATATTGTATTCCACACGGCAGCCCATAAACATGTAGATCTCATTGAACAGAATCCTATCATTGGTATTAGCTCTAATATTTTTGTAACTCAATTTACTATAAATGCTGCAAAAAAAGCAGGAGTAGCATACTTTGTATACATTTCCACCGATAAATCAGTTGATCCTGCCTCTGTATATGGTGCAAGCAAGCTCGTTGGAGAAGAGATAGTATATACTTCATATACTCCCCAAGATCATTCCCCTATGCATACAGTCGTTGTTCGTTCAGGTAACATACTAGGATCAAGAGGAAGTATCTTACCTCTCTTTCATCAGCAAATAAAAGACAATAGTCCAATAACGGTAACCTCTAAAGCGTGTAAACGATTTTTTATCCACTGTAATGAACTCATAAGTACATTACTCCACTATATTCAACAATACCATACACACAAAAAAGCAATCATTGCTATATATAAAGATCCTGAAACTTCAATATATGATGTAGCAACAAGTATACATAGCATATACAATGCTATACTCCCCAACCAGCCAGCAATAAAGATAATAGGATTACGCAAAGGAGAAAAGATCACCGAAACATTTACATTTCCTCAAGAAACAAGCCTTGCTTTAGAACTCCCTAATACATATACTATAACAAGAGACAATACTTTTTCTCCTATCAATAATATCGCAACATTATGCAACACACTCTATAGCATATGCTACAAGGACCCAACACAGGCTACCTTATATTACGATCATACAAAAGCCATCTCATTACTAAAAAAACATATACCATCATTTTGCCCTTATTCCTATTAGAACAAATACCCTATTATTATTACTCTCCATCAATATAGTACACCATATTTTTATCATATATATCTTCTTCATCATGGCTTACTAACAATGCAGGTATACCACTATCTTGTATATTTTTCCATACCCAATCACGCATAGTTTTTCGTAAAGAAGTATCAAGTTTAGCAAAAGGCTCATCCAATAACAAAAATTTAGGAGCAGAAAGCATTGTGCGTATAAGTGCTAGTCGCGACTGTTGTCCACCCGACAGAGTATGCGGGTACATACCAGCTACATACTGTTCAAGCTGTGCTTTTTCAAGCATATTGTGTACAAAACCTTTCCTTTCATGTTTTGGCAGTGGCTGAGACAAAGCAAACAATAAGTTTTGGGCAACAGTCATATGAGGAAAAAGCAATCCTTCTTGTGATAGTAACCCTATTCTTCGTTCATGTATTGGCTTTACATCAATACGCTCACCATCAATACGCACTTCACCACTTGTATCAAACACCGAAGTATCAATAATCCCTGTGATAAAATTGAGTAATGTACTTTTTCCTGAACCACTGCTTCCCATGATAGTAAGCACTGAACCACCGTATAAATGATACTGCAAATTATGAACAAGCACTCTACGAATTTCATGCTTTTTGGGATATTTTACTATTTGCCTATGTACAATATGTATATTGTTTAGCTCAACCATATTACTTTTTCATATATGCTATCATATCTCTATACTTACAAAGATACCTTACGCATTCCTTTTTGTAAATGAGAGGTATAATGCCCTACTAATAAAATCGTTCCATTCAATACCATCAATAAAATCCCTAGTATACTAATTACTTGCCTGTTTGCCCCCGAATATAAAGCAACAATCAACTGAGTAATAGTTTCCCATCTTCCTTCTCCAATAAACTGTGTAGTAACATATTCAGCAATACTCACTAACATACCAATAAGCATAGCATGACTTATCGGAGTAATGATCATAGGCAACTTTATTCTAAAAAATGCAAGCCAATACTTTTTACCAAGGACACGTGCTTGTATCATATAATAATTATTATATGTCTTAAAAGTACCATATAATAAAAATACTATATAAGGAACAATACGCAAAGTATGTCCCCACAGTAACGCAAAGTAGCTTCCATTTATATTGATATACAGAAAAAAAATATGCATGCCAGTAATATACACAATAGTAGGCATAAGGAGCGGAAACATAATAAGCGTTAAAATAGGAAACTGAAAACGCCAACGAAGATAATTCAACAATTCTAGAAGTATCACTGCAAAAATAGTAGACAATACAGTACTATAAAATGCTAAACATACAGTACTGACAACTGAGTTAAAAAAACGGAAAAAGAAAGAAAATTGTCTATCAATACCAAAAACATTGGGTATTATCAAAGGAAAATCCCACCGAATGATCCAACACCATAAAAACAGCAATGCAGTAGAAAAAACAATAACACAAGAAAATACCATAAACGCAGATACAGACAAGTAGTTTGCCACTGTATCATGTACTACTACCTTACTTGCATTGACATAATTTTTGTGTAACATAAAATGAAATACCTTAAACAGTGCATACCATATCACAAGACTTATAAAAGAAACAAAGCATAACCCTACGCAAAGAATGTTTGCAGTAATATATTTTTTTTGAGAATACTGAGACAACAACTCTTGAATAATCACTCCATATGAAGACGGATTTTTAGGACCAAGAATCATTGATATATCAACTGGCGCAAGAGCATAAGAAACAGAAATAAGCGTTGGAACAAATAATTTAGGCAAAATCTGTGGAATGATAACAAACACCCAAGTACGCAACTTATTATGTCGTAACAGCTTTGATTGCAGTACATGATGTTGTAAATTGTATTCTTGTAACACAGCAACTAAAATAAACAAAAGAAACGTAATCAATTTAATAATTACTACAATAGACATACTTATACCATAAGAATCGTATACCGTTGTAATAGATCCAACAACACTCTCTCCCTTGAAAAAAGCAAGTATCCTAAATATAATCCCAGAAGGCATAATTAAAAATGCAAACCCAGTAGCTAACGACACGTGAGGAATAGACAAAAAATACATAATCCACTGTATGAAAGCATTATTATAGTTACTACTCAGCAAGTACCCAAACAAAAATATAAAGAACAAAGTAATAAGCACAATACACTGTGCTCGTATAAATGTTTTTATGAGCTGAAAAAAATATATAGGATCAAACAATACTTCAAAAAAAGACACTGTTTGTTCAGAAGCTGTCCATATTGGAGTAATACCCATTGAAGTAAGAAGAGAAAATACCATTCCTAACAAAAAAGGAAATATAAAAATAATAACAAGAACAAAAAGTAATATAATACTCCTCAGTTTTTTATTATTCTCTACTTCCTTCTTCATGGGACGTAAAAACAAAAGTGCCATACCTTATACTATACAGTGTAATACATTACTTGAGATACCGATTTTTCCAAAATTCCTGTATAGGTTCTTCCCACGTACTATGAAACTCTCTAATAGTTGTTTTTCCTATATCTTTTGGAGGGCCTGCAGGGTGTGTACTAGAATCATTTCTAAATACATATTCATCCTCTCTCTCTAAAACATCCCTATCTAACACAGTAGGATCTCCCCAGTACTGAGGATCAGCCTTACGAGCTTGTGCTTCAGGAGAAATAAGAAAATTTATGACAACAAGTGCTGCTGGCTTAGAGGTAGCATTGAAAGGCACTGTCAAGAAATGAGCGTTTGCTATCGTCCCTTCATCCAATAAAAACATCCTTACATCATCAGAAAATTCTTTACTAAGCACTTTACTTACCGCATCATAAGGATTAAATGTAAGCCCATACTGTATTTCTGAATCCTTAAAAAGCGTTATCATTTCTGAATAACTATTTGGAAACGATGTTCCTTGTTTCCATAGATACGGATGTATAGTATCAAGAAACAACCATACCCCATTATTAGCAATAAAGTGTTGCTGTTCACTACTAGCAGTATACGGACTGTACAGCATGGCCATGCCTTGTTTATCAGCAAAAAGATACATCATGTTTTTGAGAAATGTATTTCCTGTAAAATCAAGATATGGGACAGGATACGTAAACATTCCAGGATGTTTCTTTACCTCTTCTTGTAACTGAAACAGATTATAAAACGCACTTGTTTTGCTTGAACGATGAAAAAAACTTAATTGAGCCGTCCCCCACGGAACCTCTAAGCCATCAGTTTTTATAGTAAAATCTTCGTACAATACAGGATTATTCTCATCCAAATACTTTTTGTTAGGAAGAATATCTAAAATATTCCCTAAAAACATATCCTCATTTTTCATAACATTAAACGCTTCTCCATTAAGCCACACAATATCAATACTTCCCGTATCATAATTACCAGCAGCTTTTTCCTGATGCAAACGCCTTATTGTCTCCATAGTATCTTGTACAAGCACGTGGACAAGATTGATATTATAGATTTGCTTAACTTGCTTTCTTACCCACTGTATATACTGATTTATTTGATTAGATCCCCCCCATGCATTAAAATACACCGTCTTCCCTTTAGAAAACTCCTCTATTGTTTGCCAATCTACAGAAAACACATCAACACTTGCCTTTTCTTTCGCAGCACAAGAGAGAAACAATACAGCATATAATACAATACATACACTCATACATATTGAAAAACAGAGAGCTGTCTTACTTTTTTGAAACCTATATGTAGTACTCATGATATACCTGCTATAGTATGTACAAACACTTAAATATAAAAGAAAATCTCATTACCATATTTACATTTTAGCATATAGTGAGATAAATACTATACATATCCTGTCAAAAATACAATCACATCAATAGCAAAATATGAGTATATAAGATTTATCAATATTTTTAATACGCATCTTGATTTTTTATATTATTATACTAAATTATATATTGTAAAAAAATATAATGTATCAATATGTGATTTATCTCTATATTACACCATACATTGATATAAAAAAGGAACGGTATTATGAATAAAATATCTCCTCTATGCACCTTGTTTATAACAAGCATTATGCTATTACTTAATAGCTGTGATATCATAGATCCTATTGATCTTCAATTACAACCACACTCTTATTCTCCTCCAACATGGATACAAGGAAAATGGGAACACGAGCAACTTACTATAACAGCTCTTGAAAATAACATTATTATTTGCGAAACAAAATATGTAGAAATAACTACTAATTTTTCAAATATGATGAAATATAATGTAAAAGAAAACAAATCAACATCTCACCCCACATATCGTATTTCATTTAAGGAACAAGATTCACATTTGGGAGAAATAAACAACATCTATGAATTTATTAAGCAAAATGATAACACATTAATCTATAATCATTCAATTGAAATTGAAAACCAACAGCATAATTCAAGTAAAGCTACCTATACACTAACAAAACAAACTCCTCTTTATTCTTATTCTCCTCCAGCATGGATACAAGGCTCTTGGACATATAATGATATCACAATTACGCTGTCAAAAAATAATATTACAATCGTCAGTAACGATCTATGGATTGATTTCTCAAAACATATGATAGATAACATAATAGAAACAATACATGAAAATAATAATACATATAGTATTGCTACTCAACAATACCATGAAGGTATAGGAAAAACAACTCAACAATTTACATTCATGAAGCAAGATAACTCCACATTAGTCCATACACATTCATCAGTACATTTAGAGAGCATATCAGACATAACGATTTATATACTAAAAAAGCAACAAAACACTCCTCCAATACTATACTATAACAAATAAAGCACTTTATTTATCAATGTATCAATTTTTCTGGATTACTGTATCGTATAAGTGCCTTCGCTAACACATCTGTTGCATCAATAAGTAATGTATCTACCATGTTTTGAAACAGAACCACTGGTATTTCAGTACAGCCCATTATAATCGCTTGTACTGTATACTCATCTTGCAAATCCTTTGATACCTGTTGTAATATCATCCTAGCTTCTTGTGAAGGAGGAGAAGACTGTGCCTTTATACCATATGCAGCATTGTATATACTTTGATGTACAAGCTCTTTTTTCTTCTCATTTGGTACACATAGCTCAATATCATATTTTTTGAGTATATCACTATATAACTTAGATGCATATGTTCCTTTTGTTGCAAGTAACCCTACTCTATATATACTATTCTGTACAAGATACTCTGCAACTTCTTCAATCATATGGACAAAACGCATATCAGACATAGTATGTTTCTGTAATAAACTATCAATCTCTTCATGTATAGGAGCAATATGTGCCGTATTACAAGGAATACCAACCGTATAACATCCTAGTCCATATAATTGAGTAATAACATCAAATATATCAAGTGCTGGATTACGTAATGTTCTATCATAAAAATACGCTGTTCTATCTTCTATTGCATGAGCACAAGAAATATGATAGATAGGAATATGATCTTGATCTTGAACTGCTTTTGTATTTTTTATTACTTTAGCATGTAAATCAACTCCAGCGAAAGGGCCAACTCCGCCAATAATGCCAATCTTATTTAGCATCTAATATCTCATCACTATCAAAATAAAGAGTATCATACTCATGAGATACTTCACCTTCATCCTCACGAAGCAACGCATCTATAGGATCAGAAATTCCTAAACCATAGCTATTTTCTTCTATTGTTTTTTCTATTGTATCACTCACTGTACTATCACTACTCTCTTCTTCTATAGAGCTTCCTTGCTTGACATATCCAAACAACTGGTATACGCTCGTAAATTCCTTCTTTCCTTTTAATTGCACTGCTTCTAAGGCCTTATACTTAAACTCAGGACCCAACATTGATTTAGTTGTTTCTGAAATCAATATTTTTGTACTATATTCTTTATTGAGACCTTCTAATCTACTAGTAACATTCACCGTATCACCTAATACAGAAAAATTAAATTTCTGTACAGAACCAAGTACTCCTACAAGAGCATGTCCCGAATTTACTCCAATACGAGTTGCAAACCGTATCCCGCTTAATGAAGCAATTTTTTCATTTATTATCTTATGAGCAAGTTGCATCTTTAATGCTGCTAGACACGCTTGTTCAGCATGATTTTCATTTTCATCAAACACACCAAACAGTGCCATAATAGCATCTCCAATAAATTTATCAATGATACCATTTTGATCAGCAATAACATTACACATCTCCGTAAAATAGATACTCAATGCATCCGAAAGCTGTAGCGGAGAAAAATTTTCGGTAATACTAGTAAAAGAGACAATATCACTAAACAAGATACTAATATTTTTTTTATGTTCCATTCGTAACGATATTTCAGTATTCTTTTGTATGGAATCCACAATAACTTCTTGCGGTACAAATTTCTTAAAGGAAGACAGACTCTTTATAACTCGATTATAGACTTCTCCTATATTTTTTATCTCTGTTACTTTCATCTTGCTCTGGTTATCTTTATACGAATTATCTAATTGTAATGAAATTATTCCTCCCATCAGATCAGATATATCCCCTATTTTATCTGATATGTTTTGTGTAAGCCTTGAGTACAGAACAAGGGCTATAATAAACATGATAGTCAACAATACAATACCCAACTTTAATGTATTATAAAAATCTCCTACTAAGGTTGTATCTTCTAACACAAAAATGAGATTCCAATCTATACCATTAAATGTGTTCATATTGACAGACGTATATATATACTTGCTTCCTTCATAAGAAAAAATATCGGTAAATGTATTTGAATTTATATTGATATTCCCTAAACTATTAAGAGACGAAGAAGGAAACAAAATATCAGTAAGAATCCTAACAATACTTTTTTTATCTAATTGATCCACTTGCTGTTCTCTCCTTTGAGAGAGATTATAAAGCATGTACTTTATTTCACTACTTACAGCATAATCATCAACCTTAAATAACTGTATACCAGAAGCACGATTAGTCGTTCTTTGTTGTAATGTTGATCTATTATTCAAAAATATATCATGATACGCTATAATGTTATCGTTATTATCACTGATAAGAGTAGCTCCTATATTACTAAAAGGTAACTGTACTATAAAATCAGCCAAATAGCTTAGGCTTATATCAATGGATATAACTCCTTCAAAGCCATCTACATTCACCTTTCTTGTCCCCGTTATTCCTAAAATTTTGTCCGAAAAGAAAATATAAGGTTCTGTCCATTTAATGTTACTAGCATTAGCATTTTGATACCATGGTCTTTTTCTTGGATCGTAGCCTTGTTCTAAACTTGATTCAGAGTATTCAGGAAATATAAATCTGTTTTCTTTATTTTGATGTATCCATTCACTCACTATCTTTGACTCTGTCCTATATACATAGCGTTTACTAATACTATTATCAACCATTCGCTTGGCCATATAAAAATTACCATTAAAATCAGCCATGTACAAGGCATTGATATTCACATCCGACTCTAAGAAACCAGACATAACATCATACCAATAATTAGGATCTGTTACCTCAAATATATCGCTACGGGCAATGTTATATAAAGAGTCAAGGGCATTTTCAGCATTAACAAAATATGCTTCAAGTTCACCTATTATATTTGAAGTTGCCACTGCTCCAAATTCTTTTGCTACTTTTAAGGATATAGAAGAATTTTGACTATAAAAAAGAGATATTATTGTAATAAACAACACTATAATCACTGTCCCCATCACAGTAATCAATAGAGCTTTTAAGGAAATTGATGTTCTATTTTTCATATATTTTTTAGTAGTTTAGTAATTAGAATAGCAACATCACATACCTACCGTATATCCTGATATTTCTTAGTAAAATTATTATACAGTACACTCGTTAAAGCTGTATTTGTATGCATAATAATAGTTGAACGTAAAGGCTCTATAACAATATCAATAGATATTAAAAATAATAGCGTTGTTTCAACAGGAATACCTATTGAAGATATAACTACCGCTAAAATACTTAATGTAGGAGTACCTGAAATACCAAATGTAGCAAGCCCTGCAAATATCACTGCTACAGCAAGAAACATATAAATCATGCCACTTAACTCTATATCATATAACTGAGCAGAAAAGATAGTTATCAAAGAAAAGTAAAAAATGTTCCCAAAACGACCTATCACCATCAATATAGGTAATACTGATTTTGAAAATACATAATTCACCTTAAATTTTGAAGAGAGTGTATTGATAAATATAGGCATAGTAACTATGCTGTTTCTCACTACAAACAGAGCAACTAAAGGATGAAAAGAAGCCATAGCTGAAGGTAACAATTTCTGTTTTGAGCTTACTGCGAGCATAACAACATTAGCACATAATAAGAGAAATCCAAAAATATAAAAAATAAGCACTAACTTACCAGTAGCAAAAATAACATTCATATTCATCTTTGCAAATTCTGAAGCGGTAATACAGACTACAAAAATTGGTAACAATACCATTAAATATGATATTAATGTTGAAAATACCTCATATATTTCCTCAAAAAAACCAATAATAAGATATTTTCGACGCACCCCTCTTTTAGGAAGGGAGCCAATTGATAAGCCAAATAAAATAGAAAAGATGAGTATAGAAAAAATATGACTTGAAGACAATGAATTAAAAATATTTGAAGGGATAATCTTCAATAAAAAACTAATAAATCCTGTCTCAACCGTATCTTCTCCTGACAAATTTACTTCTACCACCTCACTCCGTAAATTTACCTGCTGTGATAGAATATCTTTACTCTCTGTAGATATATCCCCTGGAGTAAATAATACCCCCACCAGTATCCCTAATAGAGCATATATAATTGATACAATTCCTACAAATAAGATAATTCTACCAAAAAAGCGCTTTAAGTAATCATTAGTAATAAATTTTCCTATACTACAAATTATCGCAGATACAATTACAGGGATAACTGCCATGTTTAATAGTAATAGATAAATAGTAGAATATACAGAAAGATATGTTCCTATAATTTTATGTGAAGAACCAATATAGATTCCTATTATTATTGATAATAGTAAGGTTATTGGGTTTTTTAGAATGTAAACTATATATTTTCTCATATGTATTCTTACTGCTTATTTCTTACAAAATCTCTAAAATTATACTCATCAAGAAGCCTTCTTGTATCCTGTTGAATATTCATTGACTCTAGTACCCTATTTAAGTAAAACACAAAATGGAATTCAGAAGGATGCACTGCTATAGCAATTGGATCTATTTGATCTTCAAGTATCACTGGCTTCAAAGTTAAGTTACTACTAGGCTGTGACTGCATTATTTTGAATATCTCAAGCTCATCCCGATATATTGCAAACACTTCTCCATTTATCCCTGCATCTATAACATTTTCCCATGAATCTAATGAATCTATTTTAGCATGAGGAAAATTCAAATTTGCATATCGTTCATACGAAGAATTTTTAATGACACCAATATTCTCCTCAAAACTTTTTAAGAAAGATTTTAGCTCATTGTCTTTTACTCCAAACTTTGCTAGTTTTACTTTATTTATCAGTAATGCTTGACTAAACACAATATAGGGATCGGTATACAATACCCGTCTACTCCTCGCTAAGGTAAGACTCAATTTAGAAGAAGCAAAATCAATCTCTTTATTAAGTACTAAAGGAATAAGATCATTAAATCCTTGTGCTGCCCTACTAATTCTCAAATCTACCCCAATACGGTTTGCTACTTCTTTTGCTATATCTACATCTAATCCTACCATAGTCCCATCAGAGCTTTCGTAATAAAAAGGAAACTGATCTACTGCAGTCATACCAACAACAAGATATCCTCTTTCCTTTATCTCATCTATCTTAGCAGTGCTTATGCTTCCTGGTGTCTGAGTAAAAGCAGATATAGCACCTATTACTAATAAAAATACCAACATTAACGATTTATTCATTCTCATCTCCATACTTAAAATAGTTACTCTTTAGGTTCAATAACAGGCCCCTCATGTATTGATTGACCTGTTTTTTGATACTGTGAGTATAAAATTGCTGTTAATACTGTATTAGTATTAACAATTATAGTGGTACGTAAAGGATCAATAATAGTATCAATAATCAACAATATTACTAACACAGTTTCAAAAGGAATACCAAGCGGTTCTACTATTAGCCCTAAAAGACTTAATGTGGCAAAACCACTTGCTCCTGCCGTAGCTACTCCTGCAAACACAATACTTATACAAATAACTACCAATGCAGACACAGACAAATCAGTGTAATAAAGCTGAGCTGCAAAAAGAGTAACAAGAGCAAAATAAAAAATATTACCAAAACGTCCTAATACTGTCATCAATGGCATAACAGATTTTGCAAATGAATGATCTACTCCTAAATCTTTTTTAAGAGAATCAATAGCAACAGCCATAGAGGCAATACTATTTCTTGTGGTAAATGCAATAATAGAAGGGTAGGCAACTATTCCAGTAACCTTAAAAAAACTTTTTTTCACACTTACTGCAAGTGCCACACTATTTGTTACTAACAATAGTATACCAAATATGTAAAAAGTAATAATCAATTTCGCACTTGCAAAAATAATATTAAATCCTGACCGTGCAACCTCTGATGACATAATACATATAAGAGCAAAAGGGAGCAGCAACATAACATATGAAATAATACTTGAAAATATAAGATATATTTCTTCAAAAAACTCTACCACATATGCTTTATCACCCTTTTTAGGAATAGCCCCCACTGCAAGTCCAAATATAATGGAAAACACTAATACTGCCAGCACCTGATTTGAAGCTAAAGAGTTAAATATATTATCAGGAATTATCAATAGTAAAAAATCTTGAAGCCCATTATCCTGAGCTGTATCGGTTTCATCCAATCGTATACGTAATATCTCACTTTGTAAACTTACTTGTTCAGACATTATTTCTCTACTTTCTTCGGATATATTACCGGGACGAAATACTAAGCCAATAACAATTCCTATAATAGCATACAAAATTGATACGCCAATAAGTACTAATATAATCTTCCCCAATAATTTCTGCATGCGAGAATTAGATACAAAACGACCTAAACTGGTAACAATGGCAGATATAAGGATAGGAAGTACTGTCATTTTAAGTAAAATTTGATATGCGTCACCATAAATTGACAAAGATAAACCTAATCCTTTATAGTATAAACCAATAAAAATACCTATCCCCATTGCAACAATTGATGTCAATGGATGTTTAATAAACTTCACAATAGTGTTCATAATTATCCTCTTCTTTATTTATTTTCTTTATATAACTGTAAAATTATTTGGGAATCAGTCTCTAAATCTATAGTCTCTAATACTCTGTTAATGAAAAATAAGAAATGGTATTCATTAGGATGTACTGCTATTGCTATAGGATCAGTGTTATCTTTTAATAATACAGGCTTTAGCACTAAATTGCTATTAGCATTTTCTTGTATTACCTTAAATATCTCTACTTCATCTCTGTATATTGCAAAAACAGAACCAGTAAGAGCAGCATTTACCACTTCTTCCCATGTATCAAATAATTCAATCTTTGCAAAGGGAAAATTACTCTTTGCATAACGAACATAGGAAGATCCTTCTACTACCCCCAAAGTACCAGAAAAACTTTTTAGCAAAGTATTTAATTTATTATTATCAATATTTGCTCTTGCTAGTTGTACTCTATTAAGAAATAACGCTTGACGCAATACAATATAAGGGTCTGAATATAATATCTTCTTTGATCTATCAAGGGTTCTGCTCAATTTTGATATAACTAAATCTACTCTCCTCTCTACTACTAATGGAATAAGCGCATCAAACGAGGGAGCTTCACGATTTATTCTCAATGCAACATCCAATCGTGCCGCTATTTCAAGTGCTATATCTATGTCTATACCTGCCAGATTTGTTACATTTGTTTCAACTTCTGTATCTCCTACCTTGCTAGTATCAAGAGTATAATAAAATGGATAATTATCTACTGCTGTCATACCAACAATAATATACCCTCTTTCTTTTATTTCTTGAATTTTTTGTGCATACTCTAATTGAGAAAAGAGAGCAGGAGATACAAAAAATATCATACATATGCTAATAATGTTACATATATGTCGTTTTATCATAATTACTCATTTCTTTTTAAATTACTTACCGTTATTATCGCCATATTTCTGGGATTCCTTTATATTTTTTTATATATCTTCATATATAAAACTGCATTACCAGTAGTATTATAATAATATTTACACACTTTTTCAAGTAGCATGTAACAAAATTGTGCAAAAAAACCGAAAAAAACTATTTTTTTTGTTCTGTTGTATTACTGGTAAGCATCTTATTATCATTTTTAAAATAAATAGGAAACAAAAGACTACAGAGTAATACTGTATAAACAATAAGTGTATATGTTATAACTCTTAGGAGTTGTGTATGCGGTATTATATAGTATAATAGGATATGTATTATTACAGACAGAGATATTATACTTAGAGCTATTAGTTTGATAATACCGATTCTTATTAGTGTTTTTCTAAAAAAAGGTTTGTTGTTTGTTACACTTGTTACTATTGTTGTAAATATATGTTGTAGTAGTTTATACACAAAAGGGAGTGTAATTATCAGTATAGTTATTATTCCTGTGGGAATAACATAGCTAACTAAAAAATCTGATAAGGGTATTGAGTTATATATCATATGATTTATCCCTATCATAGGGATAAGCAATATAGCGAGTACCACTAATATTGTAGTATATATAGTTGATTTTTTCATAAAAAACTCCTCTATGATTATTTGTTTATATCAATTATCGTTTATTGCTGCCTTTAGTATAGTATATTGGTATACTATTATTGTAGATTCAAGCATTGCATGTGATACACACATTGTACTATATGTCAAATAGTACATTTATCTAAAGCACATAGTATATCAGTATTTATATGTAACTGTACTATCTCTCCTTCTTGAGGCCATTGTTTGCCTATGTCTTGTAATGTAATAATTTTTAAGCCCCTAAACATAGGATGTTGACTTTCTACTATGACTTTATAATGATTTCCCATAAAATACTTTTTTTCAACAAGCCAATTTTCTCCTTGAAATCGAGCAGATATATTGGAACGTATGTCTACCATATGGGGACGTACACATACAAAAAACTCTTTCGTTGTCTTAAAATCTTGATAGTTTAATACTTTCTCTTCAGGAATAAAACCACATGGAGAGCATAGTTGACCACAAATGCTTTGTTGTATAGGCAGAAAATTGACATCATCAAAATATCGTGCTATTGCATGCGTTTTTGGACTATTGTATAGCTGAGAAGGACTTCCTTCTTGTATAATTTTTCCTTCACTGAGTAACATAATTTTATCAGCTAAATACATTGCTTCTGTCGATTCATGGGTTACCATAATCACTGTAGTATTTGAGGCTTTAATCTCTTGTAATTCTTCAATCAAAGCAAAAGAGGTAGCACTATCAATACTGCTAAAGGGCTCATCAAGCAACAAGAGGCGCGGATCTATTACTAATGCACGAGCAAGTGCAACTCGTTGAATTTGTCCTATTGATAGCTGATCAGGATACCGTTTTGCGTACCCTGCAAGCTTTATCTTATATAAAATATTCACTGTTTTTTCATATCGTTCATCTTTTGGCAAATGAGAAATACCGTACTGTATGTTCTGTTCGACAGTAAGCTGTGGAAACAACGCATGATCTTGAAATAAAAATCCAACACTACGTTTTTCAGGAGGGACACATACAGTAGGTGATGAATATATTTTCTTATACATACTGATAGTTCCTTGAGAGGGCTGCTCAAAACCTGCAAGTAAGCGTAGTATAGTACTTTTTCCTCCTCCACTTGCTCCTCCTAAGACTGCGTATTCCCCTTCTTTCAACAAAAAAGAAAGGTTTTTTAGTACTTGTGGGAAAGCCTCTTTCTGTGCTTGTGTGCCTTGGGTTCTATTACGAGAAAAAAAATGCTGTATCTTAGAAATACTGTTATGGGAAGCATATGAAAATGAGAGATTAGTAACATTAAGAAATTCTTTTTTTATATTGCTCATATACACTTTATCATACCCTTCTTTGTTTCATAAGTCCACCATATACGGGCAAACTTACTATAATACCAAGCCCAACTAATACTAAGGCTACCACACTTGCCTCAGCGAGCTGTTCATTGTTCACTAAATTGTACACTTTTATCGCAAGAGTTTCAAAATTATAAGGCCGCAGTATATTCGCTATGGGAATATCCTTTATCATTTCAATAATAGTCAGCATAGTAGCAGTAAAAATAAATCCTTTGTTTATAGGAAGACATATCTTCCATAATGTCTTAATAGGCGATATTCCCATAGATCGTGATGCTTCTTCATATCGAACATTGGCAGTATGAAATCCTACATTTATAGGAGCAAGAGCAATGGGAATATAACGATATACACAAGCAAACACTAAGGCATATATGCCTCTACTTACAAATAATGTAAATACTGCTACAGAAGGAAAAAGAGTATCTATCCAATGGATAATACTGAGTATAAGTATAACAATAACAACACTTGGTACTGCATATCCTATCGATATAAGAGAAAAACTCGTTTTATATATACCTTTTCTCGTAAGTCTACTGGCATAACTTAAAAGCACACTAAGAGGTATTTGTATACACACCACTAGTATACACAGCAGTACAGTATTTAATAAAGGAGGGACTACTTTTGCTATTATAAAGGGAGAAAAGAGTACTGGGGCTGCCCACACAAAAAGCTGAATAACAGGAATTACAAATCCTAGCATTACTGGTACTAAACAACATACCATAACAAAGATTCCTGTAGTAACAGGTAGCTGAGTAACACGTACTTGCATTGCTTTCATAGTATGAAACGCATGTTGCTTCTTTTCAATATAATTCTTGCATAATAGAAGAAATATCATACATACTACCACAATCAATGACAGTATTTTAGCTATACTCATATTTTGATAAAACAGGAGTACCCTTACTATTCCTGTTGATATAATCTCATACCCTAAGTATTGATAGGTCCACTGTTCATTTATAAGCTCCATAGCTACGAGCAAAGAAACACTCATAATACTTGTAAAAGAAAGGGGTATTCCAAGGGTAATAAATAGATTACTCCGTTTCTTATTCATAATTTTTGCACTATCAATTAAAGATTGTGGAAATTTAGTAAAAAAAATGTATTGTACAAGAAAAATAAACGGGTATACATTACAGGCAAGAACAAAGATAAGCACTACAAAAGAAGGCAACGATGCCATTGTTTTTCCTAGTAAGGTGGTAGCACCAAATACATGAGTCATAAACCCATCATAAGAAAACGCATTGCGCCATGTTATCGCTCCAATATAGGAAGGCACAAGCAACGGAAATACCTGCAAAAAAATGATACATGTACGTGCAGGAAAACGATACATAGCACAGAGCCATGCTATTACGCTGCCTAAAAAAATTACGCTACTTAACACTAATACAAGTATAAACAGAGTATTACGAAAATAGCGAGGAAATACTTGTTTCCTTAGAAACGAGAATAGCTGTATATCAAAATCACGGGTATCAATGAAAACAACTAATACAGGGATAAGCACTAAACAGGCTACTGAAAAAAGTAATAGTTTCCAAACAACATATGAATTACCTTTCATATATTATATAGTATAATCATTTTACTATTGCATAGTACACTATATGCATAATAACAAATGTGCTACTAATACCTATATTAGTAGCACATATATTACCATATATTATAATAGACAGAAAAGACTAATTCCATCCATTAGCATCTGCAATTTTTGCAGCTTCTCCAGAAAAGTCTTGGTATACATTCAAATCTGTCAACTGTGGAGAGAGTTTTAAGTCACCCCAAGAGCGTAATAGCTCAGATGCTTCTACATCATTTACCGCAGGATATTCCCCATTTTCATTTGTCAACTTACTTTGTGAGTTTTGTGCTAAATAATGACTAATAAATGCTTCTGCTGCTTCTCTATTTTTAGAGTATTTACCTATTGCCATTGCTGAAACATTTACATGAGTATTGTCAGGAAGAATTATCCCTATTCTTTCTCCTACTTTCCTATCTGCTTCTACATCTGATTGTAATAATAAGTGTACATAGTAGGTATTTACTAATGCTATTTCTCCTTCTCCTGCTATAATAGCACGCATTTGATCTCTGTCATTTCCCTGTGGCGTACGTGCTAAATGCTCTGAAAAGCCTCTTACCCATGTTGCTGCTTGCTGTTCTCCCAACATACTTATCATGTATGCAATAAATGCATTATTATAAGGATGTGTCGCACTTCGTGTCAATACAGAAGGAGCATCAGGCTGTGCTAACTCATTATATGTTTGCAGCGGTGTATTACCAACTTTAGGCATCGAATTTTGCTTATCATATGCGATAGCTCTTGCTCGTACAGTAACAGCGACCCAATGAGAATCTCTATACAGAGGATCTACTCTATCCGCAATCATGTTACTTTCAGTAAAGCTGGAAATGTCAGCAAGCAAACCGCTATTTTTTGCTTGTGATACCTTTGTTATTTCAGGGAGAAAGAGGATATCCATATCAGTATCCTGCCCTTCCTGTTCTAAACGAAGTACTAGCTCGTTTGCTTTCCCATCAATAACATTCACTTTGATGTTCGTTTTACTTGTAAACTCATCAAACAAAACATAATCTATATCATAATGTCTGCTAGTATAGACATTTACCACTTTTTGTGTGTCTGAATTTTTATCGGCATTTGAACTAGAATCGCTAGAACCTCCTGCCCATGCAAACACCACACTAGAAAATAAAAGAACAAAAAATACGAAATTTCGCATATTAACCTCTCTTTTTTATTGTATTTTATCTTTATATTATATCAATTTTTATTAAGTGTCAATAAAAAATAAGCAAAAATTAAAAAAAAGTAAAATATTGCATATATAATTAGCATTATTAGTGTTATTAAAGGAATACTACTTACATATACTACTATAAAGTTAATAAATAAACTAAAATATGTATTAAAATAATAATTTTAAGCATACCATGCACGACTCTAAAAATCAATACGAGTAATGCAATCTTATGGATCCAAGAGACAATATTTCTATTGCTTTTTTATCTGTGCATTCAAGTATTACTGCAACAAAAGAGAAAAAAGAACAAAAAATACTACGCATAAGAACAGTTTGCCTCCCTTCTTATGCGTTTTTATGTACTGCGAATCTTATTTAGTCTTTTTGTATTCTCTAGAGAATCCATCTTTAAGCAGTACATTTTCTGTTATTGTATTATTCTGAGTTTTTGAAAATCGGACATTGAGTTTTTCATTTTTACATGTTCCTCTGACTTCATATTTTGATAGGGTGCTGCTATCATCTGATATTTCAGTACAATCTTGCAACATATTTACTATAACTGCCTTATTGGGAACATCCGCAATCACATTGTCGTTTTTAAATTGTATGCGTATTGTTATTCTCTTAGTGCTATCATAGTGTTCCCATATTCCTTGTATCCATGTTGGCGGGCTGATCCCTTCTTTGGTATTATTGGTACTTGCAGTACTGGTACTTGTTTGTTCACACCCTACTATAAATAACAGTAATGTAAAGAATAGATATACATATTTCATATAATGCCTCCTTTTATTTACTATGTTACTTATTTTTGAATAATATATCTACCTCTACTGACCTATCTGCTACTACTACGATAGTTGCATTATCTCCAAGTATTTTAGGATAAGTAACAGCACTGTGATTTTCAATAATATCCCTAATGAAATTATTCATATTTTTCCCTCCACTTATTTTTTGAGTTGGATGAACAGTAGGAATAGAATAGATATTCTCTTTTGACAATCCATTTCTTTGGACAAGACAAAAAGGTGGAGAGGTGTAGGTATCCAATCCTAAATCAAATATGTAGGCATACGAATACCAAATAACATTTCCTGAATAATCAAAACGCATGTTAGAATACTTATTTCTAAATTTCTGATAGAGATTTTTCTGGATAGTATGTTGTACATTGGTGCGATTTACTGTATATTTTGCTTGATACTGTATGGCGTCATTGTCGCTATCATCGTCATCAGCATAGCATAGCGAAATAAGTTTCAATCTTGTAAAGACTTCCTGATGGATATACATATCACTCATATTTTGAGTAGTATTGATCAAAGCAGTATCAGTATACGATTGAATGTCCTGTAATGCGGTAATAGTTACTGTAGCAGTTCGTTCATCAGTAACAGAATCTGTTGAATAGTGTACTGATGAAACAAAAGTATCCTGTAGCATATCAGTATAATCTGCATCACGAAGATAATTACGAAACGGATCTTCTCCTGCACTATAGATTGTCGTTCCCCAAAATTTCCAAGACTTCATCAGTCTTACTAAATGAGAAACATATATATCAAACTGTATGGTATATCCATTGTTTTGTATAGCAAGCGTACCAAGTTTTACAGTGCTAGTGTTTTCTGTGGTAGTATGAAAATCATTATAGTCGACAGCTATATTTAACATATCGCCACTACGGGTTGCAGTAAATGTAGAGGGTCGTGTAGCCTCTTTTGTGAAAGTATAACTTTCTATGGCATCAGTATCAAAGTAAAGCTTAAGATCAGTGCTTTGTACAAATGCTCGAAAGGTATCAGATTCTCGATACTGTGTTACGAGCACATAGGTATCAATACGTTTTCTTTCTATATCATAGGCAGGGATGTACTTACAACCCCCTTTTACGCGTTTTTTATATTTAGCAGTATACCCTGAAGGAAGAGTACCATCGTCATATATATCAAGACATATTTTGTTTGGCATGGGTAACTTTTTAGGAGTTACTGTTACTTGATTTGTTCCTATAGAATCTTTTGAACGTACGGTAAAGGTATGCGGAATAGTAGCATACTTATGTGCATTATCAACACTTCCTTCAGCAATAGTTTCAAAAGTAAACCGCAGAGGCTTTGCTATAAAATACTTATATTCTGCAGGTAAAAGATACAGCTCATAATTGTTTGTATCTTTTTTTTTTATTATTTTATTAAAATGCGAGACATCTATACTGCTACTAAGAGATGTAGGCTTGAAATGACTAAAATACAATGATTTTATTTTTGCAATAGAATCATATGTCGTGGTTACTGTTACGGTATATGTTTTTGTATAAGTCCCGCTTTCGCTGGTTACGGTATACTGTATATCCTTTGACACATCAATAGGAGTTACTGCAATAGGAGTAACACTTGCTCCATCACTGAGCGTAATAGTGGGAATAAATATCGTACTTGCTTGATATGTATTATAGCGAACTGCAAAGGTAATGATCCCTTTTGTATGATCAACGATTCCTTGTACATCACTTACTTCTTCTTTCATATGACTATTTTTTGTTTTTTCCAATACAAACGATTGTATTTGAGCTTCATTTGATTTTATCAATGTTATTTGCACAGTATAGGTTTTGGTATTTCCATCAAAATCAGTTATGATGATTTGTTGACTCTGGTTCTCATCTAATGTAAGTCCTTTTGTAAGATCAGGAACAAGTGTTTTATAATTTCCAAGCAAAGTAGGAATAAGTGCTAATTCCTTTTTTGTACTGTCATAAACTTTATTGTATATACTTGTAGGAAGAGCTATGGTGATAGTGTTGGTTTTTTGATCTACTACTCCCTTGTAGGCAAGAGGAAGCACAGGATTTTTTGCTACTTCAAATTCAAATGTTTGTATAACAGTACTATCTATACTGCTTGGGATATCCTCAGCAATACGAGTGCTTACTTTATAACTTTGACTGTAATCTCCTTTTTTTAAAGTATAAAAAATAGGCTTTCCAAAATCACGTTTTAGTCCAGTATCAGGAGTGAGTGTTCCTCCATGTACAGTAGTGATAGTAGGAACAAATTCTTTTGAAGTGCTTACTGTAGCTTGTTTTACTAAGAGTACTATTTCGTTAGTGATGCTGTTGATAATACCCTCTATATCCTCACTTTCTACAATATGAGCATTGTTCTTTTTTTCAAAGATAAATGAATTTATATAGGGTTGCTTAGCAGTGACAGAACGAGATTGTATAACTACTTGTACCTCATATATATGATCTACTCCATTTTTTGTGAGTGTATAGAATACAGGATGTGTAAAATCTTTTGCTGTTCCACTTGCTATATTTGATGTTACTCCTTTTGGAAGCGTAAAGGTAGGCGTAAACACAGGGCTTGTGGCAAAGGTATCAGATTGAACTATCAGCGTTACTTTTTTTCTCGTGGTATCAACGATACCTATAGCATCACTGAGTTCTTGTTCTCCCATATGAACATTGTTTTTCTTTAAGAAACGAAATGTTTCAAAGGTAGCTATATTACTTCTCACAACAGAAGGAGCACTAATGACTACTTCGACACTGTATGCTACACTATTATTATTTTGTGTAAGTGTGTACAACACAGGCTGTGAAAAATTTTGTGGAGTATTATTTTTTTTATTTGATACCATATTTGATGGTAATACAAAGGTGGGAGTAAACACACTATTTGCATCAAAAGTGACTTGGCTTACTATGAGGAGTATTTTTTTATTAGTCGTATCAATAATGCCTTCTATATCGGTGGCTTCTGTAATATGAGCATTTTTGCTTTTTTCAAATGTAAAGCGAGTAAAAGAAATAATTGACTTATCCTGTATCTTAGGGATACTATCTTTTATGACTACGATGTCAGTGGTATAACTTATACTGTCATTTTCTTTTGATAAGTTATAGGTAATAGGAACCTTAAAATCTTGCAACACTTTTACTTTTGGCGTCACTTCTACTCCTTTTGGTACAGTAAAAGCAGGAACAAGCTGTGTTGTTTTTGTGAGAACACTGTGAGGTACTGGCAAAACAATACGATGCTGTGCAGTATCTATAATGCCAGTAATATCTTTTGTAAGCACAGGATTATCTTTGCGAAAAAAAGCAAACGATGTAAATTGTAAGCCATCCTTGTGCAACAACAAGCCTTCTGATTGTATGACATATTCTACTGTATACACTACCGTTTCACCATCACGGGTAAGAATAAATTTTTCATCTGTTATATCTATTTTTGTATTATTTTGAGGAACAACAATAACATCATTACCCACAGTAAATTGCACTATATATTCGGTAGTTTTGCGTACTGATTCATGATCCATAATAAGCAAAATGCGCTTCTTATCTATATCAATAAGCCCTTTCACTGCTTTCTGTAATGTACTGTTCTGCTCTTGAGGCAGCACAAAACTTTGAAATGCAAGAGGAGCAAGCTCAGGAACATCAGAGCCTGTACTTGATGAGCTTTCTGTATCTTCAAACATCTCAGAACAATCTAATGAGATGAAAGATACAAAAAGAACGCATGGAAATAGTAAAAAAAATATATGTTTCATTATGACCTCCGTATATATTATGCCTCTAAAGACTCAATACATTTCATATTGATTGAACAAAATAGCACATGTTTCATATTATCTTTTGTGATATACTATAAGAGTATTCAATAACAAGAATATGGTATTTGTTATACTATACAGATAGGAGGATACATAATGAAATTAAAAAACATATTTTTTGTACTTATGAGTACATCATTGTTTTTGTATTCGTGTTCAGTAGGAGACGCAAGCTCCTCTGTTACAAAAGACTGCATATCAACCCCTACAGTAGGAAGAGCCGAATATTCCATAACATTTAATGCTACATGGAGTAAAGCAAGCCATCCTAGAGAATTTCCATCAAATCCACATTTTTCTCCCATTGTAGGAATGGTGCATAATGATTCCACTTCTTTATTTGAGACAGGCACAAAAGCCAGTGCAGGAATAAAAAGCATGGCAGAAACAGGAAACGCATCTGCCCTTGTAGAAGAAATAAGCAAAAAAATAAAAGCAAAAACTGCCCAAGAATCTTTTATAGGAAAAGGAATACCATCATCACCGGGAACAACGAGTATCATATGTTCAGTGCAACCCTCCTTTCCTCTTGTCAGTATAGCATCTATGATAGCCCCCAGTCCTGATTGGTTTGTAAGCGTAAGAAATGTAAATCTTTTTGAAAATGGAGCATGGGTAGACAGGAAAGAAGTGCATGTAAGAGTCTATGATGCAGGAACCGAAGCAGGAAATACCTTTAAGTTTGATAATCCTTCTGAAGATGGAACTATACATAGAATTACTACAGCGCCATTAGCAACAAACGGAGTAATACCTTCTATGGGAACATTTACCTTTGTCAAAAGATAAGTACCCAAAAAAGATGAAATTTCAAGCAGGACAAAGGAGTAAAAAAGAGCAAAAAAAATAACAACAAACATATTTATTTGTAGGAGGTAATATGAAAAAAATTAGTATACTTTTTTTATACACAATAACAGTATGCACTGTGGTATTTGCTGGGGGACAAGATGAGGGAAGCCCTACTGTATTCAAAATAGCTGCAGGACTCCCTGACACACATTTTGAAATTGCAGCACTTCGTCTCTTTGAACAATACATTGAAGAGAAAACAGAAAATGCAATAGATGTACAGATCTTTCCTAACAATCAATTAGGAGATGACAAAGAGGCAATAGAACTTATACAGCAAGGGGTAGTGCAAATGAATCCTACAGGTACTTCTGCACTCTCTAATTTTGAAAAAAGCTTTAATTTATTGTCCACTCCCTATCTTTTTAAGGGACAACAAGATGTTGACAGACTACTGGAAGGAAAATTTGGACAAGAACTATTAAAAACACTAGAAGCATCAAATCTTATTGGCTTAGGTTTCGGAGTATTAGGATTCACCAATATTTCTAACAGCAGAGCCCCTATTAACACAGTGGAAGACATAAAAGGACTAAAATTAAGAACCGTTCAGAATGCTTTTTTACTAGATTTTTTCAAAGCAGTCGGAGCTAACCCAGTCCCTATGTCATTTACAGAGCTATTTTCAGCTATGCAACAAGGAGTGGTAGATGGGCAGTTTAATCCCCTTACTACTATTCTCACTAATAACTTTCAAGAAGTACAACCATATATTTCTCTTACAACTGATATAGCAGCACTCGTAGTGTTCACTATGAGTAAAAGTTATTTTGAAAGCCTTAGTACAGAATACCAACAATTTATACGTGAAGGTGTTGCTATTGCATCCGAACACATGAAAGAGCAATGGCAAAATCAAGAGCAAAATTCCTATGAAAAGTTAGTTGCAAGTGGAAAAACAAGTATAAACGAAGTATCAGATAACACAAAACAAGCGTTATTTCTAAAAGGATATGATGTGATAGAGAACTATGGAAATAAGAGCAATCCACAATTATTTTCATTGTTAAAAGAAGAAATGGGAATACAAGAGTAATAGTTACTATATATTTACATGACAATAAAAAAGATAGATGATGTACTAGTAGTAATACTGCTTATCAATTTAACAGTTATCACTTTCTTGCAGGTTCTCTTCCGATTTGTATTTCAAGCGCCTCTTGATTGGTCAGAAGAAGTGTCTCGCTTTACTTTTATCTTTTTAGTATATCTCGCTTCTACTATCACTATACGAGATAAAGTAACGATACGTATTGAGTTTATTGATACTTTCTTACAAAAGAGAAAACAGCTAGCATACATACATAATATTTTTATCAATGGTATCTGTACCTTGTTTTTATTCTTTATGGCTTATCTGTGTATATCTTTAGTAAAGAACGCTTTTTTTGTAAAACAAGTATCTCCTGCATTAGGGCTTCCTATGTGGATACTCTATTTTCTCCAAGGAAGTTTGTTTGCATTAAGCGGAATACAGTATAGTATTATTCTTATGTCCACATTACAAAAAAAATCTACAAAGGCATAATATGATTCCGCTTATTATACTATTTTTGTTTATCATACTTACTATCATTGGGTTTCCTCTTGTATACGCATTGGGAATAGCAACAGTGATATATACTTTCATTGAAGGCATACCTCTTTCCATTGTAGTACAGACTGCTTTCACCAGCTTAGATAACTTTTCTTATGTAGCTGTGCCGTTATTTATATTTGTCGGTAACCTTATGGATACAGGCGGTCTCTCTAGGCGTTTGATACGATTTTCTACCAGCATACTCTTAAAGATACCAGGAAGTGTGGGAGCAATAACAGTACTTTCATGCACATTTTTTGGCGCTATCAGTGGTTCAGCAAGTGCTACTACCGCTGCTATAGGGGGAATGATGATTCCCGAAATGAATAAAAAACAGTACCCTCCCGGATATTCAGGAGCATTAGCTGCCACAGCAGGAACTCTCGGAGCAATGATTCCTCCCTCTATTGTTATGATTATCTATGCAGTAGTTGCCGAAGTGTCTGTTACCGATATGTTTATAGCAGGATTTATCCCTGGAATTTTGATTGCTATTGCTTTAATAGTATTCAACATATTGTATGCTCTTATAAAAAAAATAGATATACCCCACACAAAAGAAAAGTTCTCTATAAAAAATATTACAAGTGCATTTTGGGATGCAAAGTGGGCTCTGTTATCTCCTGTCATAATTCTTGGAGGCATCTACTCAGGAGTGTTTACTGCTACAGAAGCAGCGGTTATTGCTACTATATATTCAATACTCGTAGGAATGTTTATTCACAAAGAAATTACCATACACGATTGTAAGCACATACTCATCAAAACATGTAAAACTATAGGAAAGGTTATTATTATTGTACCATTTGCATCCACTCTTGCAAGACTGTTGACACTCAATCAAGTTCCTCAACAAATAGGAAATATGGTATTATCCATAACACAAAACCCGAGTATAATATTACTCATTGTAGTATTGCTGGTATTCCTATCAGGCATGTTTTTAGATGCTACACCAATTATTTTGATATACACTCCTTTATTTCTTCCTGTTCTCAAAAATATGGGAGTATCTCCTATTCATTTTGGTATAATTATAACTATGGGAGCAATGATAGGTGCAGTAACACCGCCAGTAGGAATAAATCTCTTTGTAGCACAAGGTATCGCAAAAGTGAGTTCATTAGATATTATGAAACATGCAGTATTATTTATAGTAGTGTTCATACTACTGTATATTGTTATCACGTTAATCCCTTGGTTTTCTCTTGTATTATTATCATTTATGCGATAATACAAAAAGGAGCATATGAAACAATATTATTTACTTTTGAAGAATGGACATTGTATAGATCCATTCAACAACATAGATTCTGCTATGGACATTGCTATAGCAGACGGAAAAATAGCAGCAGTAGCCCCTCATATAGCAGAGGAAGAAGCTGAGAAACACATTGATATGTCAGGCTTATTAGTGAGTCCAGGACTTATTGATGCACATACCCATTGCTATCACAGTAGTGGCCTGCCTAAAGTGTGGGCAGGAGATTATAGCGTACAGCCTGATTACTATAGCTTTCGTAGTGGGGTTACCACTATGGTAGACACTGGGAGTGCAGGAAGCTATAATTTCGGACATTTCAAAACGACTGTCATTGACAGGGCAAAAACAAGAATACTTGCCTATCTTAATATTGCTGATTATGGAATGACAACATTGATGGTAGAACAGTACCCAGACACAAATGATAGTGAATCATTTATTAGTACTTGTAATGCATATCCACAGGACATAGTTGGCATAAAAATAGCTCATTATTGGAAAAAAGACTGGAAAGATGTTGAGTATGCACAAAAGGTGCAAAAAGAGGTACGCCTGCCTATTATGGTCGATTTTGGGGTGTTTAAGAAAGAGCGTCCTTACTACACACTTGTGAGTGATGTATTAAATCCTGGAGATATAAGCACTCACTGCTTTAGAGCTCCTGTACCTGTAGTGGATGAAAACAATACAGTATATCCTTTTTTATGGAAAGCAAAAAAGCGAGGCATAAAATTTGATCTTGGACATGGAGCAGGAAGTTTCGTTTTCAGAAATGCTATACCAGCAATGGAACAAGGGTTTCTCCCCGATTCTCTTTCTACTGATATACACGGACTTTGTATAAACGGAAATGTGTATGATCAAACAAACCTTTTGTCAAAAATACATGCTTGTGGTTCACTCTCATGGTATGATATTTTTCGATTATCAACATCATCCCCTGCTGCCTATTTGAACAGAACTGACATAGGAAATATGAGTATAGGAGCTGAGGCAGATATTGCAGTATGGTCTCTCCGAAAAGGAGCATTTAGATTTCAAGATATTGCAGGAGCATACATTGAAGGCGATGAAAAACTGGAATGTGAAATGACATTTCGAAAAGGAGAAGTTATGTGGGACATCAATGCACGTATGGCAACTCATTATAAGCATATGCCAAAATTATATGGCTTAGAAACATGGCGAGAAGAATTGGTGCGACCACCAAACAATACATAAGAATATGACTATCTATGAAGAATTAGGGATAACACCATGTATTAACGCGGCTGGCACTTATACTGTGATTGGAGGATCACGTATGAGTGAGAAAACGCTAAAGCATATATGCGAAGCTGCACAACAGCATGTGTCTATTGAAGAATTACTAGAAATAGTACAAAATAAAATCGCACATATGACACACAATCAAGCAGCGGTAGTGTGTAATGGAGCTGCGTCAGGATTGTATCTTACTGCACTTGCCTGTGTTTCATTGAAATTAAGGAAAGCTACTAAGTATATTAGTATTTCTGAACTTCAACAATATGAAATTCTCGCAATGAATGCCCACCATATACCCTATGATTTTGCAGTCACGCAAACAGGCATACAACAACGTTGGGTGGGATGTTCTAGTATAGCAGGAAGCATGAGCAAGGAAGATTTAGAGCAGGCTATTCATGAACGAACGGTGGCATTGTTTTATTATGTCTCTTCTCCTGATGGACTTGATGCAGCAGGTGCACTCTCATTAGAAGAGACTATTGCAGTAGGAAAGAAGCACAATGTGCCTGTTATTGTTGATGCAGCAGCACAACTTCCTCCTGTAGAAAACCTCTGGAATTTCACTGCAATGGGAGCTACAGCAGCGCTCTTTAGTGGAGGCAAAGATCTATGTGGTCCGCAATCAAGCGGTCTCATTGTAGGACAGAAAACACTGTTGACTATTATTCAGCAGACAAATTTTCCTCATTACGGATACGGAAGAATGCTAAAAGTAGGGAGAGAAGAAATAGTAGGCTTATACAGTGCAGTAAAGCAGTACTTAGAAAAAGATCATACGCATAGAAATACATGGGTTGAAACAATGGTATCTGATATACTAAACGCATTTACTGACAGTGAGGTATACACAATGGAACGTGCTTTTCCTAACGAGGCACAACAGCCCCTCGCCTATGTAAGAATAGCATTAAAAAACAATAGGAGCATCCATGTGCTAGAACAAGATCTTAGAAAAGAAGCTATTTCTATTTTTGTAAAGTCCGAGAAAAATGTACTGTACATAAACCCTATGACATTACAAGAAAACGAAATATCCCTTGTTATCAAAAAACTAAAAATAATTGAAGACAACTACATAAGGAGTAAGCAATGATAAAAAGAATACCTAACAATGCCATCCAGCATAGTACTGCAGGCCCCTATTCGCCTGTGTTAGAAGTAGCGTTTGATACATTAGTATTGATATCAGGACAAGCCCCCATAGATATGGATGGCACTGTTGTAGGAGCTAGCATAGAAGAACAAACAAGGTTTACTATGGATAACTGCATAAAACAACTCAAAAATGCTCAGTGTACATTAGACAATGTATTTAAGGTAAACGTGTATCTTACAGATCTTGATCTATGGCCACGTTTTAATGAAGTATACAAAACATACTTCTCTCTTCCATACCCCTGTCGTACGGCAGTGCAAGTAGGCTTACTCTACACATTCTTAGTAGAAATAGAAATGTGGGCAGCAAAGAACAATACCAGCACATAAAACAATAGAGCGTGTTTTTCCTTCCTCTCTCTACTTTTTCTGACAATATAAAAGACACATTATCTACTACGTGAAAATCTCCGAAAAGACGATACCACATGGTATATGAGAGTAAAATTTATTACATCCATAAAAAGCTCAAGGAGGAGAATATAACTTTCAGCATTTTTTATAGTAGAAAGAGGAACTATGAGCTTAACAAATATGGTGAGCAACTGTGGATTTACACACATTAAAAATAGTGCATACCCTATAAAACATATGGACACTATATGTTTTAATAGTTTTAATTTCTTTATAATACATATAAATTGAATAAAACAAATAATAAGAATATCAATAAGTATAGATAAATAGGAATATTGACATGGAAAATGGAATATATATGAAGATAAACCCGATCTTGCTAGTTTAATAGTACTTAGGGGAAAAACAGGAAGCGTAGCAACAAATAAATTCAATATAACAATCCAGAATAACCCTAGCAACCAATCTTTACCGTGTTCACTAACATAATATGAAAAGAACAAACTAAATTTATCTAATGGATTTTTTTCTTTTTTACGATGTTTCTCTAATTCTTTTACATAGTACTGATGTGCTTCTATGCTATTGCTTTGCTTATAAAACTCATTTTTAATAACACGATATGTCTCTTTATCATCTACTGTTTCTACCTCAGCTCCAAGAAAAAATAAATTTCTTTCTATATGCACTCCATACAGATCTATTTTTTTAAATTTTCTATTCATAAAATAACCATGTTTCTCAAAGCTACAATATGAAAAATCAGCCTTAAGTTCCTCTTCTTCTTTTTTCTCTTTTTTATCAAAGTACACAACACCCTCAAAAGTAGTATTTTTAAAAATTATCTTATCGTTAAACACACGAGTTCAAGGATTAAATGCGACAAAGGAGCAAAAAAAGTAAGAAAAAATAAAAAAAGGAGACACTCTATAATTGTATAAACGAAACAAATTAGGAGGTCTCCTTTATGAGTATACCAAAAAACTCATTTCGTCATCTGACAGACAAAGATCGTACTATTATCGCTACGCTCCGTCATGCAAAGTACAGTATCAATGCTATAGCCAAACGCCTCAGTGTCCATCGCAGCACTGTCTATCGTGAAATACAACGCAATGGAGGCAAACATGTCTATAATGAAGTCATTGCTCACAGACAGGCAAGAAAACGATGGGATAAGAGCCATAAAAAACTCTCTATTCCTTCTCATACTATTCGTACCTATATCGTTTTTCACCTTATATTCGATGGCTGGTCGCCTGAACAAATAGCAGGAAGGCTCAGTATTGATATGCCTCAGTATACTATCAGTCATGAGACAATATATCACTTTATTTATCGTTTTGCTCCTCATTTGACACAGTATCTGCGAAAACAGCACCAAACACGCAAAAAAAGAAGAGTATCTCGTTCTTTTTCTGTTTCTCGTATCCCTCATCGTGTCTCAGTACACGAACGAGGCGATGTTTCTAATGAATATGGCCACTGGGAAGTAGATCTTGTTGGCTCTTCTTCAAAAGCTACTGTGCTTGCTTTAGTGGAAAAACATACCCGTTATGTTCTTTTTCATAAGATACCTGACAAAACTGCTCATACCGTACAGTATGGCATGCTCTTTGCTCTAAGGAACATACCACGCCATTTATGTAACAGTTTCACTTATGATAATGGGAGTGAATTTATGCTCCATACTGAAATAAATACACGCCTGAATGCTCGTTCTTATTTTTGTACTCCTTACTGTGCTTGGGAAAAAGGATTAGTCGAACATTCTATTGGATTATTACGTCAGTACTTTCCTAAGAAGACTTTGTTTCATAGAGTCAAGCAAAGTGATATACTACAAGTACAAACGCTTATCAATCATAGACCACGAAAATGTCTTCATTTTTTGACCCCTGCTGAAGCCTTTTCTGTCGCATTTAGTCCTTGAATCCGCAACATAGCATATCTAAAATTTGATATTTTTTTAAAAATAACATGATCAAAATCAGCATCTTGTTTAAATTTTGACTTTCTAAAAATAGCATTTTCTGCAAAAGAAACACACCGAAAATATACTTTTTCTTTAAAAGTAGCTGCAGAAAAATCAACAAATCCTTTAAAGGATACCTTTTTATCCCAATTTAAACCAAATTTAGTTTCTTTTTCAAATATAGCTTTACGAAAAACTACCTCTACAAATAATTCAACAGCACAAAAATCTACTTCTTTCTTAAAATTAACTTCACTAAAGTCTACTTTTTTCTCAAAAGTAGCTCCATTAAAATTCACTTCCTCTTCAAATTTAGCACTACAAAATTTTGCTTCCTCCCCAAATTTAGCACTACTAAAATCTGCTTTCTCCCCAAAGGTAGTATCACTAAATTTTGCTTCCTTTTTAAATGTAATATTCCAAAAATTTGCTTTCTCTCCAAAGGTAGTACTACTAAAATCTGCTTCCTTTCCAAATTTAACTTCCCAAAAATTTGCTTCCTTAAAATTAGCATTATTAAAACTTACTTTCTTTTTAAATCTAGCAGCTCTAAAATCTGTTTCGTCTCCAAAGGTAACATCACTAAAATCTGTTTCATCTCCAAAGGTAACATCACTAAAATCTGCTCTCTCCCCAAAGGTAGTATCACTAAATTTTGCTTCCTTTCCAAATCTAGCATTACTAAAATCTGCTTCCTCTCCAAATTCAGCACTACTAAAATCTACTTCCTCTCCAAAGGTAACACTCCAAAACCTTGCTTCCTTTTCAAATCTAGCATTACTAAAATCTGCTTCCTCTCCAAAGGTAACACTCCAAAACCTTGCTTCCTTTTCAAATCTAGCATTACTAAAATCTGCTTCCTCTCCAAAGGTAACACCCCAAAACTTTGCTTCCTTTTCAAATCTAGCATTACTAAAATCTGCTTCCTCTCCAAATTCAGCACTACTAAAATCTGCTTCCTCTCCAAAGGTAACACCCCAAAACTTTGCTTCCTTTTCAAATCTAGCATTACTAAAATCTGCTTCCTCTCCAAATTCAGCACTACTAAAATCTACTTCCTCTCCAAAGGTAACACTCCAAAACTTTGTTTCCTTTTTAAACTCAGCACTACTAAAATCTGCTTCCTCTCCAAATTCAGCACTACTAAAATCTACTTCCTCTCCAAAGGTAACACTCCAAAACTTTGTTTCCTTTTTAAACTCAGCACTACTAAAATCTGCTTCCTCTCCAAATTCAGCACTACTAAAATCTACTTCCTCTCCAAAGGTAACACTCCAAAACTTTGTTTCCTTTTTAAACTCAGCACTACTAAAATCTGCTTCCTCTCCAAATTCAGCACTACTAAAATCTACTTCCTCTCCAAAGGTAACACTCCAAAACTTTGTTTCCTTTTTAAACTCAGCACTACTAAAATCTGCTTCCTCTCCAAATTCAGCACTACTAAAATCTGCTTCCTCTCCAAAGGTAACACCCCAAAACTTTGCTTCCTTTTCAAATCTAGCATTACTAAAATCTGCTTCCTCTCCAAATTCAGCACTACTAAAATCTACTTCCTCTCCAAAGGTAACACCCCAAAACTTTGCTTCCTTTTCAAATCTAGCATTACTAAAATCTGCTTCCTCTCCAAAGGTAACACTCCAAAACCTTGCTTCCTTTTCAAATCTAGCATTACTAAAATCTGCTTCCTCTCCAAAGGTAACACTCCAAAACTTTGCTTCCTTTTCAAACTCAGCACTACTAAAATTTACTTCCTTTTCAAATCTAGGACTACTAAAATCTGCTTCTCCTAAAAAATCACAATATGAGAAATTATATATTTTTTCTTCTTTCTTATATAATTCACATAGTTCCGTAATGGCATTTGTATGTATATTATTGAGTACTTTTGCCCTTAGATCACCTTTTTCTGTTTCATACCACTGTATACATTTTCGAATATGCGGATATTTTTTCCATATATCCTTAAGTTCCTCGTTGTTGGATAGCTCTGCAAGTTCTTCTTGTGTTTTTTCTTCCATCACATAATTATTATAGTTAATATATAAATATTTTGTTGTAGGTGAGCTGAAATTCTTTCTTTATATGATTTGACTTAACTTTAATATCAAGTAATGTAAAAAGCTACATAAAATATATATAGCACATAAGAATATTTATGGATAATTACATATATCTATATTATGATATGTAAAAAAATCGGAAACAACAGTAGTAGAAGAATCATTATCAAAAAAATCATCCAATTCAGCTATTTTTTCATTATTCAACTTTTTAATCGCTTCTCGTTCATCAATTACAGCAAGTTTTTCCTCTAACCTTTGATTATGATAATCAGTTATATCATGTGTATCTTCTGCTTTCTTTCTCAAGTATTTAATCTCAATTTCCTCAAGTTTTTTATTTTTCTGTTCTCTTATTTTTCTTTGTTCAGAAAACCACAAAGAAAGAAAACTATAAAGGGCATCCTCTTTCAATTCCTCTAATGCGTAATTTTCAGTTTCTAAATAATCATCTAATAAATATCGAACAGTAACACAATCTTGTAAATATCTATCAAAAAAAGATTCTTGAGATTCAATATTTTGCAAGAAAAATAATAATATACATAATTGTATCAATGCAACTTTTCTTATCATACCTACTCCTACTTTCTAATATAGCACTTATTGGTTTTTGTTATAGATAAACTGAAGTTCTTTATATGATATAATCAATTATGATGACGAGTGAATAAAGCTACTTAAAATATTTACAGCTACTTTTTAGCAGTCATAATTAAATAGAGAACAGGAGAATTTTTATGGACTATACGCTATTTTTAAGTAAAAATGATACTGATCGTACATTACATGAGTTTGAGGGATTAGTGAAAGGTATTCTATTAGATAATGAACTAAATGAAAAGGAAGTGATAGCACTGAGAACATGGATTGATAACAATACACACTTTCTTTCTAAGAGTAATAAGGGTGTAACAAAAAACATTTTTACTGATTTATACTCCGCTTTTTATAGTAAATCAGGTGAGATTTTAATTGATGATATATTTATGTGTTTGCGTAATATCTCCTTCAAATCAATCTACTATAAAGAAGATACTACTAATATACAAATTTTAATAGGTTTGCTACGTGGTATTGTTGCCGATAGAGTTATAAATCAAAAAGAAATAAATAATCTTATTGTATGGTTAAAAGATCATTCTAGTTTACAGTCTATGTATCCATATAACCTATTAGTGAAGTTACTCCAAATAGGAACAGTTGATGAAGGAATTATTACAGATAATGAAGGTAAGTTGATGGAGCTTTGTATTGGTTTTGAAAGTGATTATGCTAATCAATCTGTTGTTAATAATGACATAGAAGTAATTTTTGCAAACAAACATTTTTGCTTTAGTGGCTATTCTGACAGTTATTCCAAGAAAGAAGTGCAAGAAAAAATAGAGAGTTTGAGTGGCTTTTATCATAAGAGTATGTGCAAAAAAGTTGACTATCTCATTTTAGGAGATAAAAAAAGTGAAGGCTGGGCTTATGGGAGCTATGGAAGAAAAGTAGAAAGCGCTCTAAATAATGGTATTCCCGTAGTTTCAGAATCTGTGTTATCAGTAACATAAGAATTACACACAAATATGTAATAATATTATAGATAAGCTAAAACTCTTTCTTTACATGATATAATTGATTGTATCTCTAGTAATGGGTAAATACCCAATCAATAATTAGAATTTTTCAACAAAATAAGACACCGTATTCTCTATTAAAGTTTGAGAGTGCGTCTTATCATCAGTTAATACATTGAATATATGATCTGCATCTTCCATTTGTATAAATGATGTGCTTTTTGCTTTACTAGCATGAGATAAAAAGTCAGAGTCATCATACTGTAAAAAATCGTTAGTTCCACGAATAACAAGTAAGTCGCCATCATATGTATCTATCACTGAGTATGAGTTCCATCCAATTAGTCCATATATAAATTGTCGCGATATTCTTTGTTCTGACCATGTAACCTCGTCATAAAAATCATTATTTGATAAAGAACGCAGATTAACATTGTCGTCATAATTTTTTGAAATTAGCCTAAATGAGCCATCATATGTTGGAGACCAAAGTACAGTGACATCTACTTTTAGTGTAGTAATTACATAGGACGCTGTTAGTCCTCCTAAGGAAAATCCAATAACACCAATTTTCTTTGTTGGATATTCTTTTTTTACTTTATTATATGCTTCCACTGACTCCTGTAGTCTACTTTCCATTGTTGATGTTACATAGTATTTGTTTCGTTCACCTTCGCCACTAAAATTAAATCGATACGATGCTATATTTTTCTCCAAAAGTTCATTGGCAGTATCCTTAAATAAGTTTCCGACTTCATCATAATGACTTTGAAATCCATGAAGCATAATTACAATAGAGTCAAATGTATCAGGACGAACAAACACTCCATTCTTATTGTCTTCTTTATTATCCTCTGTTCTTGAAGCACACGAAATTAACACTATGCTTATGCACATACATATAAATAATTTTTTCATAAAAATCTCCTCATTGTAATAATGGTTTTGGCATTGATAAAAAAGAACAGATAAATAAAATGGACTAAACCTGCCTCCTTTATTTAATTATACAAACTTTATACATGTTTCGCTTTGCTTCCTAGTATTTCTTTCTAAAGTATCTTTTTTTAGTTATCTATGCCCACCCCTAAAAATTACTACAGGAGTTTTATATTTGTACGATATAAAGTATATGCCTAATGTTGTCATAGAAGTACAGCATGATAACAATCATATCTCTCATAGACGTGGTTTTTTAGAAATTGCTCATAATCGTACTACTGTAAAAGCAGTTGCTTATGATGAGATTGCTGCTCTTATTATGAGTTCTCATGCATCTACTATTTCCAATAGGGTATTACAGACATTAGCAGAACAAGGGATTCCTGTTATTATAGCAGGGAAAAATTTTCAACCGCTTTCTATAGCATTACCGCTCATTGGCAATCATGATATTAGTACTCGCTTACGATATCAAATACAGGCAAGTGAACCTCTAAAGAAACAGGTATGGGCAAATATTGTACGTCAAAAGATTAAGAATCAGGCCACTGCACTTGCATACTTACAGAAAGATGAAGTTGCTATAAAACAAATACAAAGGTTAGCAACAAAGGTACTCAGTGGCGATACCACAAATATAGAGGCACAAGCTGCGAGAAAGTATTTTTCTGTATTATTTGGCAAAGAGTTTAAGCGAGATAGAAACTTGAATGATATTAATGGCATGCTTAATTATGGGTATATGGTAATACGCAGTGCCGTAGCACGTGCTATCACAGGCTGTGGATTGCATCCAAGCTTAGGAATACACCATAAATCATGGACTGATACGATGCAGTTAGCAGATGATTTTATAGAGCCTTTTAGACCTATTATTGATGTATTGGTGGCATTGCTGATAAAAAAACATCATATAAAAGAGGTCACTCCTCAAGTGAAACGGGTACTATGTGCAAGCATAGATCTCCCAGTACAAGCCCCTCGAGGTGTTACTACAATTACTAAAAGCATACAGTATTTTTTACAATCTTTTGCTACAATACTGACACATAAAGGGGGTAGCCTTTTTAAGACAACATTTCCTTTACTAAAAGATATACAAAAATATGCCATACAGCAGTATACAGAGAAGTAGTATGCACAGCAAATATAAGATTATGTGGATCTATGTAATGTTTGATTTACCAGTTATTACCAAAAAGGAAAAAAAAGAGGCTGCTCAGTTTAAGAATGCCTTACTTGATTTAAGTTTTGAAATGGTGCAGTACTCAGTATATACACGCATATGTGGAAGTACAAGAAAAGTAGAAGTCGTGAGTAAGAAAATAGAGCATATATTTCCTCATCAGGGGAAAGTAGATATTTTAGCAATAACAGATAAACAACATTCTGATATTATCTGTTTACGAGGAGAGGATAAAGAACCTCTACCACAAAAAAATCAGCAATTTTTACTATTTTAAGTGATTTTGTATTTTTGCTTTCTTTAAAAAAAGCCCCAAATTCCTATACAATAAGAATTTGGGGGAAGATATTATATCATATAAAGAATTTCAGCCCATCCACAACTGAATTATCATTTTCAAAAACTGTTTTTAAATTATATCATATAAAGAATTTCAGCCCATCCACAACAGCCAATGATTACAGATAATAAAAGAAAAGATTATATCATATAAAGAATTTCAGCCCATCCACAACTAGAAGATACTAGTATTTCTTGTAGAAAATTATTATATCATATAAAGAATTTCAGCCCATCCACAACTAAATCAACTCTAAATCATATACTCTATTAATTATATCATATAAAGAATTTCAGCCCATCCACAACAAAAGAAATATTAAAAAAAAAACATAAAAAATTATATCATATAAAGAATTTCAGCCCATCCACAACAAAAATTTTACTAAAAGAAGTCATTGTAGGATTATATCATATAAAGAATTTCAGCCCATCCACAACAACCCATATGAACGGCTAGGAATTATACGCATTATATCATATAAAGAATTTCAGCCCATCCACAACCACTTTGGAGTCTCACCATCAGACGCACGAATTATATCATATAAAGAATTTCAGCCCATCCACAACAAATATGAAGTTTCATTGCAATACATAGAAATTATATCATATAAAGAATTTCAGCCCATCCACAACTGGCGACGATTACTTAGATGAAAAAGTCTATTATATCATATAAAGAATTTCAGCCCATCCACAACAATGATGGATTATAAATATAGCATTGAAATTATATCATATAAAGAATTTCAGCCCATCCACAACCCCGAGAGTGTTCTTGTTAATAGCACGATGATTATATCATATAAAGAATTTCAGCCCATCCACAACAAAAAGCTAGTTCTTTTATTTCAGCGTTCGATTATATCATATAAAGAATTTCAGCCCATCCACAACATGGTTTCGAGCCTATAACATGATATACAAATTATATCATATAAAGAATTTCAGCCCATCCACAACACTTGCAGCAACGCAACGCGAAGTTAGACGATTATATCATATAAAGAATTTCAGCCCATCCACAACGATACGAAGATCAGACATACGAGGATGCACATTATATCATATAAAGAATTTCAGCCCATCCACAACTAACTAGTCCAGATCAAGTTAATTTATCTAATTATATCATATAAAGAATTTCAGCCCATCCACAACTATAATGTGCATGGCATCGATCATGCCAGAATTATATCATATAAAGAATTTCAGCCCATCCACAACTGCCTCAAGTAGCAAACCCCGAAGGAGTGTATTATATCATATAAAGAATTTCAGCCCATCCACAACGAAGTAATCTTTATGCCAGTTACGACGGAGATTATATCATATAAAGAATTTCAGCCCATCCACAACGTATAAAAGCAGCATTTAATAATCAATTTAATTATATCATATAAAGAATTTCAGCCCATCCACAACTATAAGGCTAGTTGGTGACAGATTTAGGATATTATATCATATAAAGAATTTCAGCCCATCCACAACTACCAGGTATAGAAGGAAAATAATATGGTCATTATATCATATAAAGAATTTCAGCCCATCCACAACAAAAGGCACAAGTGCCACAGTACTGAGCGAATTATATCATATAAAGAATTTCAGCCCATCCACAACAAGAAAGCGTTCATTGTGTACTCTTCCGATATTATATCATATAAAGAATTTCAGCCCATCCACAACTATTCCCATTTATCGCCTTTTTTTACAATCATTATATCATATAAAGAATTTCAGCCCATCCACAACTAAAAACGCGGGAGTTAACCCGTTAATGTTATTATATCATATAAAGAATTTCAGCCCATCCACAACCTCCCGGCTTATGGCATACCACAATTATAATTATATCATATAAAGAATTTCAGCCCATCCACAACGACAGCAACAACAGACCGCCTACCTGTGAATTATATCATATAAAGAATTTCAGCCCATCCACAACGTGCTTGACACATCAGATGAAGTGGAAGTAATTATATCATATAAAGAATTTCAGCCCATCCACAACGTCAGCCGACAGCAATTACATCGGTAAATAATTATATCATATAAAGAATTTCAGCCCATCCACAACATATTTGATCAGTGGACACAATTTATTACAATTATATCATATAAAGAATTTCAGCCCATCCACAACAAGGATAGACACATGTACGAAATGGAGCAAATTATATCATATAAAGAATTTCAGCCCATCCACAACTAGTAAGAACTCAGCCACTCGTAAAGCCAGATTATATCATATAAAGAATTTCAGCCCATCCACAACGAAAAAGTGCCAACTGATAAAGCATTAGATATTATATCATATAAAGAATTTCAGCCCATCCACAACGATCGCGGTTGGCTTAGAAAAACTAAAGAAATTATATCATATAAAGAATTTCAGCCCATCCACAACATAACGAAAAGTTAGTTACAAAGAGATACGATTATATCATATAAAGAATTTCAGCCCATCCACAACAGAGTATATCGATTGCGATCATTCGGATCTATTATATCATATAAAGAATTTCAGCCCATCCACAACTACAAAAGCAGATATTCAAGCGAGAAGACAATTATATCATATAAAGAATTTCAGCCCATCCACAACTGCGATAGGGGAAGACCATACATCGTACGTATTATATCATATAAAGAATTTCAGCCCATCCACAACCATGATGGCAGGGGCTTTTGGCTTTGAGGGATTATATCATATAAAGAATTTCAGCCCATCCACAACTACAAGATAGGCTAACGCTTTCTCTGTTTTATTATATCATATAAAGAATTTCAGCCCATCCACAACACAGGAGTTATTAAAGAGGCAGATCGCATTATTATATCATATAAAGAATTTCAGCCCATCCACAACAATTTTTGGCATATGGCGCGCACATTCAACATTATATCATATAAAGAATTTCAGCCCATCCACAACACGTTATATCGAATACCTCAATGCCTCTTTATTATATCATATAAAGAATTTCAGCCCATCCACAACAACATTCCAACCGCAGACAAACGAGCAGTAATTATATCATATAAAGAATTTCAGCCCATCCACAACTGGATAGCTGAAGTCCATATATGATATACTATTATATCATATAAAGAATTTCAGCCCATCCACAACATGTGGTTTCAGGGTAAGAAAATCAATCCAATTATATCATATAAAGAATTTCAGCCCATCCACAACACAACATGCAAAATTTGTACAAGCCCTAGCATTATATCATATAAAGAATTTCAGCCCATCCACAACATCTGAACAGCCAGTTATGAAGTCAGAACTATTATATCATATAAAGAATTTCAGCCCATCCACAACATTTTTGAGCAGTGGACGCAATTCATTACAATTATATCATATAAAGAATTTCAGCCCATCCACAACTATAGTTTGCAACGGAAAGCAAGTACTAGAATTATATCATATAAAGAATTTCAGCCCATCCACAACCGTATCGGTATCTCTGTAGAAGTCATTAAAATTATATCATATAAAGAATTTCAGCCCATCCACAACTAACATTGATTACGCACAGAAAAATTACATATTATATCATATAAAGAATTTCAGCCCATCCACAACAAGCTGTCCAATTTCTTCGTCAAACATGCCATTATATCATATAAAGAATTTCAGCCCATCCACAACCAAATTCTGAAGATTCTACAGGACTTCAGAATTATATCATATAAAGAATTTCAGCCCATCCACAACCTAAGTTCATTATTTTTTATTGAATCATTTATTATATCATATAAAGAATTTCAGCCCATCCACAACAACTCATAGGAGAGGGCGATAATATTACAGATTATATCATATAAAGAATTTCAGCCCATCCACAACATTGGGACAAACCCATACCAGATATAAATATTATATCATATAAAGAATTTCAGCCCATCCACAACAAAGACATATTGTGGAATTATTTCGGCTTGATTATATCATATAAAGAATTTCAGCCCATCCACAACATGCCACAGGTGGCAAACCCTGAAGGAGTTATTATATCATATAAAGAATTTCAGCCCATCCACAACATTTTTTGTTTCGATATTATAGCTCCGTAAATTATATCATATAAAGAATTTCAGCCCATCCACAACCTGCTTACGGAGTACCAAAGTTATAGGAGTATTATATCATATAAAGAATTTCAGCCCATCCACAACCGCCTAATGTTTTCCCATATTTTATGGGTTATTATATCATATAAAGAATTTCAGCCCATCCACAACATTAAAAGTTATTTTATTATCTTGTATAGTATTATATCATATAAAGAATTTCAGCCCATCCACAACATAGTCCATGTAGGCAACAAAGTCAGAGCAATTATATCATATAAAGAATTTCAGCCCATCCACAACAGAGGCAATGGCAGACATATAAAAAGAGAATTATATCATATAAAGAATTTCAGCCCATCCACAACTAATATTTATTATTTTATTAAAGTCAGTGAATTATATCATATAAAGAATTTCAGCCCATCCACAACATCACATGCAAAGTTTGTCCAAGCCCTCGCATTATATCATATAAAGAATTTCAGCCCATCCACAACTGGTTGGTTTCGCAAAACCAAGGAAGATTAATTATATCATATAAAGAATTTCAGCCCATCCACAACAGGTATGCTTATACCTGTTGGAATCTGGGAATTATATCATATAAAGAATTTCAGCCCATCCACAACTATAATCTTATTTATCATTGGAGCAATCCGATTATATCATATAAAGAATTTCAGCCCATCCACAACCAGCTTTCATACACACATACTTTGTACCTTATTATATCATATAAAGAATTTCAGCCCATCCACAACTAATACTAAACTTATTTGCTGCAAAGTCGTATTATATCATATAAAGAATTTCAGCCCATCCACAACTACCATGTAATAGGTGTCGATTTTGCAGAAATTATATCATATAAAGAATTTCAGCCCATCCATAACTTAATGACTGCCAGAAATGACGAGATCGCAATTATATCATATAAAGAATTTCAATCTATCCACAACGACAATTACTTTTTTGCAAAGGAAATTATGCCAGTAGGACTCATATGTACTTTTTGTAATTTATACCCCTGTAATTTAGCGAGAGAAGTATATCGTTCCCTTACTCTTACTTTTTGATCATCTTTTTTTTCTTCTTTTATTTCTTTTGCACGTGCAGCATCATTGGCTTCATGCAACTCTGCAAGATCCAGATCTATACTCCCTGACATCTTACACACTCGATATAGCTTTCCTTCGGGAGCATGAGGAGGGTAGAGCATGACAGTATCATTATTGTGTAAGCGCATAAGCATTTTTTGAGTAGGGTATTTCTTTTTCCACTGAGGCACATAGTTTTTTTTATTTGCATGATATCTCGTTATCATTTCTCCTTGCCATTTTCCTTCTTCATCTTCGTATATTTCATATGCCCAGTTTCCTGCTGAAATATACCCTTTATATGCTTTTCCTTGTTTGTCTTTTTGAATGCCTATTACTGTCTCTTTTGTAATGATTTTTACTTTTCTTATCCCAGTTTCTTGAAAGCATTGCTCTAGGGCTTCTTTTATATTTCCATTATGCCTATTACAATAATCTTGTAGCAATTTTCTTGTTTTAGGGCTTGCTATTTTCTTAATCATTGGTACAGTTAAATCCAAAATATTCTTGTGAATTCCCACATACCGAGCTTTCTTTGTATCCTGTGTACTCGTATCAGATCCTGGTACGCGGAAGCTATAGGCTTGCTCCTCAAGTAACTGCCCTGTCTTTCCTCTGTCACTTTTATGTGATACTATTATTTTCTGCATACTCCGTTCAACATCTTCACGAAATCCTTCCCATGGAGCAGGAATAGCCTCTCTATGCTTTTGACTAAACAAATGTATATCTGCATATTCTGCAGCACTTGCCCATTGCGATACTTTATTCAGTATTCCTCTCTCAATACATCCTACCACAACAGCATCCACTGCATGATGTCTATGATCGTCTCTATTCTTTTTGCCATCATCCCCTAGCACTTTATTTAGTCCCCACATATGTCGTAACCAAGCACTGAGTTTTCCTGGTGAAACCCATATATCCACAGGATGAGATTTTTCTTTCAAGCTCTCAAGATAATATTGAGCTACCTTTGCAAAATACTGAGATGAATGTAATTGATGTGCTAAAAATCCTTCTTCTTGTTCAAAACGTTTCATAGCATCACTTTTAAAACGCCAGCTTTTATTAGAAGGAAGCAGATTTGCATTGTTGTCTATGCTTTTCCATTTGTTAGTAGTTCCCCATGCTTCATGGGGAGTTTTGTTCATCTTTTCCTTATTTGCTCCTGATTTACAGAGTACTTTATTAGCAAAGCTATTATCAAGGGTACGAGAAAAAGGCAAAATATGATCGATATGCGTAGCATGAGAAAATACATCATCTTTTGTTATCTTCTCATTTGAATAAGGGCAACGTCTATCATTAGGATTATCTGATAATTCTTTCCATAATCTATATTTTTCTCTATCACTACGAGAAGGAGATACTATGCCATAGTCATCTTCTAATTCTTTGTTTATTTTTTCATTTTTCGCTTGGTTATCTCTTAGTTTTTTATCATAATCACTTTTGGTTTGTTTTCCCATAGAAAAATCACGCAATAATTCTAGCACTATTTGTTGGGGCTTGTCATATCTGCGTATAAGCTCATTTACTACTTTTTGTAGCTGATTAAGTCCTACATGTACGGTTGGATTTGTTATCTTACCATATTGAGCTTCCTGTCTTTTTCGTCCTTTTATTTTCTCATCAATGTCTTTTGCTTCTTTCTTGCCTATGCAGTATCGAGAGAGTATTTCCCCATAGTATGGCAACACACTATATCCCTTAGCACGTGTTCCTCGATGATCTCCGTAGCCAGCTTGCTTTACTGCCTCATCATAGGTGATAATATCTTTTTGTAGACACGCTACTATCTTGGTGAGTGCTGTCTTTGATAAGTTACAGTACCCTTTTGGCAACTTCACAATCTTAGATATGCATTCATCTGCTGTTTCTTTGTCAAGATTCCACTCACTAACACACAATACTTCTCGTAATTTTTCATCCGAATTTTCAGTATCTAAAAGGAGTGCTATAAAATTATTTTTTCTCTCCATATCCCAGTCTTGCCATATTTTTTTCCCTATAATTTTTGATACCACTGCAGTAGTTCCATTATGCTTAAAATTTTTAGTGTCTACTCGTTCAAAATTGATAGATACTGTCCCTTCTAAATGATACTCTTTCTTTATATAGGTAGAAACATCCTTTGGCTTAGCACTGCTTGATTTATTCTCCAGATAGTTTTTTAGCTTATCTCGTAATAGTATATCTACAGGAAACTCTTCTCTATTATGAAATATGCGTATATTGTGTATATCTTGTAGTATTCTAAATTCTTGTGCAATAGGCATTGCCCATGCACAACGATGCTCATCTTCAAAAATACACAGGCCTGGTGTTTGAGGCTTTAGTTTACGCTGATAAAATATTACCTCTTTTATTTTCTCGTATGCTTCATTGGAGAACAACTGGTGGGTATGAGATAGCTCCTTTTGTTGCTTCCATATCGTATCAAATTCTTTCTCATACATCTCACGTGAAAAATACAGCTCATAGTCAGTTTTTCCGGGAGTTAGCGATTTTGCCCTCACTGCCTTTTTCTGCTTAAAGCGACTGTAGAGATATTCCCCTAATGTTCGCATATTATTTTTATGCAGCTCTTTTTCTAACTCTTTTATGACAGGCTTGATTTTCCCTGTTTCATCATCTCCATCAGATAGTCTATTACTCTTAAAGCCTCTCCGCTGATTTATATGAAATATCGCTCGCCCAAATTCATGTGCAGAAATAGCTTCATCCAATGCCTTTGCTCGTAGCTCATAGGGGTTTTTCTGCTGTAGTGCAAGACGCTCCTCCTTATCTGCAGGGAAAAACCCAAAATGAGTGAGCTGAGAGAGAATATGCTCCCGTCTTTGTAAGTATCTGTCTCTCCGTCTTCTTGCTGAACGGGCAGTTTGCCGTTCCTGATTGAGTGGTGCATAGGTCTTATCTGCTCTGCTATTTGAAAAAATACGCACTCCTGTGCCTTTTAGAGCAACTGGCGATCCTTCTTGTACTTCAAGGACTGCCCATCCTATCGAATTAGTGCCTAGATCAAAACTAAAACGAATACTCATAAATACCTCCAATGGACTTGACATATATGTATATATCCTATATTATTTAAGTATAGGATTTAATTCTATTATATCATATAAAGGATTTCAGCAAAAAATCCATTAACAAGTGCCTTCGGGTGCACTAATCAGCCCATCACTTCGGTGATGGGTTTTGTTTTTCTAAGAGGAAGTGTTGTTTTTCATCTTTGCGATATGCTTTTGCATCTTTTCCTTTGAGAAGATCTCATCATATACAGAATGATAAATTTTTCCATTTTTATATGCATTTGATACATCTCCTATAAAAGAACTAAAGTCTTCATTCTTTAAACATAACTTATTCATTGTTTCCCAATCAAGACGATCCTTATTTCTTGCAGGAAACAATACTCTCGAAGCATCAATGTCTTCTATGCTAAGCTCTATTATGCCTATGCCAAAAAAATTACTTAAGCGTGATAATTCTCCATGCACATCTTCATCTTTTTTTATATTAGAGGCCACTAGATAGCCCTCATGAGCCCACGATGAATTAGAGAGAGCTTGAAAAAAACTTTCCCTATAATTACTTCTATCTATCTTTATTTTTAATTCAAAAGAGAATAACTGAAGAGCATTCATATCAGATAATGTATTAAACTCAAGTATAGTCTTATCCCAATATTCCAAAGGTAAATAAAAACCTACTATATCGGGGTGTAACCATTCACCTGGATCATTCTTTTTCGATTTCTCATGGAATATTGTTTTCGTATATACCTTTTTTCTTCTGTTAAATTTTTTATTGTTATAGACGAAATAAGATAATAATGGGTGCAAATCACGTTCTGAATATGATGAAACACTACTACTCTCTTGCTTAGGAGTGGTATCTACACTGTTTATAGGCAATTCTTCATCTGCGAATTTAAGCTCATGTTTCCTTGATTTTAGAAAAAATTTCTGAGGATTTTTTCCTATTGAAAAAAATTTTGAAGATGAAATCTTTACATTTGTATATAAATGTGCCCCTAACGTCGCATAAGGAGTTTTTCCTTCACTTGTAAGCTCCTTGTTTAATCCTAAATCTACTCCTTTGTCCCAAATTTCTTGACTACTCAGAGGAGCATTAGCTCCCTTCAGTACCTCTTCTGCAAAATCTAAATATGTCATTTATATACCACCTGTAGTAACAGTATACTATATCTTTTAGAATAGCGTTACTCTCAAGCTATTTTTACGTGTTACATAGCATGTTCCATGTACCTTGTGCTATAAGACTATCCCCACCTCAAAAGCAACAGCCCCTGTTACATAGCATGTTCCATGTACCTTGTGCTATAAGAGTGGCTACTTCACTGCGTAGGGTGTGTTGTCCTATGTGTACAAAATCTATACGAAGTGCTGCTAATAGTGTTGTTTCTGCATTGCTATACTGTCGTTCGGGTCCGATGAAATAGACAAAATGAAGTACATGCTCAACACTGTTGTTAGTATCGTTTTCATGCTCCATACAAGACGTTTGCTCTTTATTGAATGCGGAAGTGGATGCTTGATGGGAGAATGTACGATGCAACAGTTCACAGAGTGAAGTTGCTGCGTTTTGTTGCACTATCACGGACAGAAATCTTGTAGAGGCATGTTCTTTTTGCTTGCATGTGTCAAGCAACGACAGTGCATTTTCTATTCCCACACATGTGTACACGGAGGGAACACAGCACTCCTTGCCTTGCATAGCTCCCAACAATAACAACTCATCTGCTGTATTCCAAAACGATGCGTTTAGATAGCTTTTCTCTCCTAGTTCGGGAACATAGCATATAATATTGCCCACTCCCATTGTACTGAGATCCCGCAGTAGTCGTGCCATTACAGGAGGACGCGGATGAGCAAGCACTATGGTAGATCTATAGCGTTTCGGAACAAACGGGATCTCTACACGAAAATGCATGTCTATGCCATCACTGTGTAGGGCTAGTATTCTTGCTGTGCCAAACCCTCTCTCAATAATGCCTGCTTCAAGCTCTGTCCCTTCTTTTGATTGCGATAATATGGTAGTAATATGTTTTGTTCGTATATCATGTGCAGAAAGATGCACACGATATGTTTGTACATCAGCATGTGCTTCTGAGTCTGCGGTGCATTCATGTGCATAAAATAAAATGCAGTTCATCTCCTTACTGTAGAGTACAACAGGTAGGTGTTAGCATGAAACACTTGTGCTGTTACTATACCTATACTATACCTACTATCCTAATAGCCACTATCCCGGAGGCCAGTGGAGTTGTCGACCAGCAAGTATATGAGCGTGCAAATAAAATACTGTTTGTGCTGCTGAAGCACCATTGTTTATCACTACTCGATACCCGTCTTTTTCCAGTTTCAAAGCCCGTGCAGTCAAAGCTACTCCCTGAAGAAAATGCCCCATATATGTAGCATCATGTTCGGGACATTCACTTATAAAAGCGAGTTTCTTTTTCGGTATCACTAGCACATGCACTGGTGCTTGTGGTTGAATGTCAGTAAAGGCAAGGACATATTCATTTTCAAATACTACATCAGCAGAGATTTCCTTGTTGAGTATTTTCTCAAACAGAGTTGGTTGTGTTTCCATATGCTCTACGCTAAATCACAGGCTTCTGGTGGCATCCAATGTGCATCTTGTCCATCCCACTTTACATTACATCCTATAGGATTGGTAACTTCAATGCGTGGTTTTTTTCCTGCTACAATATCTTCTAGTACCATATCAAGCGTATGCTCAGTAATTTTATCTACTTCTCTTGGGCTGTCCACTGCTCTGCCAGTATAGACAAGCTCTCTTTGTGTATTAAACACATAAAAATGAGGCGTTCGTAACGCTCCATATTTTTTTGCAATCTCCTGTGTTTCATCTCTCAAGTAGATCCATGGAAAATGCTGAGCTTGCATTCTTTCTTTCATCTTTTCAAAACTATCCTCAGGCTTTGTCTTTGCACTGTTAGAGTTAATACCGACAAACACCACTCCCTTGTCTTGGTATGTTTCTACTGTCTTGCGTGTCAACTCATCAGAATTGATAACAAAGGGACAATGATTACAGGTAAAAAAGAGAACAAGAGTATTTGCATCTGCAAAATCTGCCATACTGTATTCTTTTCCATCGGTAGCAGGTAATGAAAAATCAATAGCTTTTTCCCCTATTTGTAATGTAAACGCCATAAAGCCTCCTTATTGATAAAAGTATTATACTCTTATCATATTATTTTCTGTTTATTTTTTCGTGTTATTTTTTTGCTTTCTACACTATCTTTAGTATAATAGATGTAAGAGGAAATTGCAATTATATCACCTCAGCAAACTTAGGGTATCACAGCAATGTAGCAAGCCAATACAACAACAATAAATAGCACTATAGTTGTAAGCTACTCAAGAGAAGATTCTTGAATGAAGCTATCGTACTCTGCTTGTGTCATACAGGTTTGTTGCAATAATTCTAGTGAGGGGAGTACTCCTTTTACAAACCAGCCTTTCGTCATAGGGTCTGAGTTTACTATACTCGGTTGTTCTTGTAATAGTTCATTTACTGCTTGTAAGGTGCAGTCACAGGGATAGTATATATCTGAGGCAATTTTAGAGGATTCAATAACTGCTAATACCTCTCCTGTTACATATTCTATCTTGCTTTGCATAATATCTGCAAACACTAACTCACCAAAACTCTCTTGTCCATAGTCACTTATCCCAATACATACTGTCTTTGTTGCTACATCATCTATGCGTATCCATAAGTGTTCTTTTGTAAAATACAGTGTTTCCATAATACTCCTTTGCCTTATTTTTTATAATGGCATCACTTTGTTATCATAGTACGAAGTTCTTGCTCTATATGTATACTATTCTGTAATTGTTTTTCAATATCCTGTACTTCGCGAATAATACTCTCTCTATATTCTGGCTTTGCTTTTGATAGAAACTGCTCGCTTTCAAGCATCTTTTTCTTTGGAGCTAATGTGTTTTGTAGCTTTTTTTGTTTCCGTGCAATATTTATAAGCTCTTCTTGAATATCAATATGTTCTGCTATAAACACTGTACAGACAAACCCGCGTCCTGCAATGCCTATCCCTTGCTGCGAAGCGCTTTCTGATTCTATGCTCGTCTCATCAGCTCCACATAGATGATGTATAATGTGCCTTTGTTCTTGTATATACTGCAGTTGTTCTGCACTCTCTACTTGTACATGAAAACCAATACGCAGCTTAGGAGAAAGATTAAATTCACTACGAAGAGTACGCACTCCTCGCACTAGCTCTTGCAACAAAGCAAAATTTCTAGCATTTATTTCTAAGGCTTTTTGTTTAGCTGCAGAGATACCAGACAGATCATCCGAAGTATATGATAGACTACATTGTTTTTCTGATATACTATCAAGTAGAGAATCATGCACCAGCTTCCCCGATAAGAGAGCAGATTGTGTTGGATGTATTGTTTTTAATTGTTGATAAATTTCCTCTGTAATAAACGGCATAAACGGATGGAGTAAGGCTATATTCTCTTCAAGTATCCATACCAAAAAACTTGCTACTCTGTCTTTTTCCGCAATAGTCTCAATAGTATGCTTAGTATGCTTGCTATTGTCCAGTGATTCATCTGTAGTGTTGCTTGCCGTGTCCTGTTTCTGTTGCAAGCCTATTTTACTTATTTCAATGTACCAGTCACAAAAATCCCACCAAAAATACTCATACGCAATATGAGCAGCGTCATCAATACGATATTGTTTCATAGCTCGCTGTATATTATGTTGTGCCTGATGCAATTTATATACTATCCATTGTTCTGCACTGCGAAACGATATATGCTTACAATCATGTATGGTACAGTCTTTCACATTCATAAGAAGATACCGTGATGCATTCCATACTTTGTTAGCAAAACGACTTCCAAGCTGAAAACTATCCTTATTGAGTGGAAGATCGCCTCCTAGTTTGCATAAAAACGCAAGCGTAAATTTTAGTGAATCTGCTCCAAATTCACTGATAATCTCAAGAGGGTCAATACCGTTCCCCAGTGATTTACTCATCTTTCTTCCTTTATCATCACGTACAATACCATGAATAAAAATATGCTTAAAAGGAACAGTGTGAGTAAACTCCAGTCCTGCCATCACCATGCGTGCTACCCAAAAGAAAATAATATCATAGGCAGTTACCAATGTTGTAGTAGGATAAAAATGAGCAAGTTCATCTGTTTTCTGTGGCCATCCAAGTACTGTAAAAGGCCAGAGCCATGAAGAAAACCATGTGTCAAGTACATCCGTATCTTGTCGCAAATTACGCCCTTGATTTTCGGGCAATGTAGTAGGATCTTCTCGTGATACAAGCATTTCACCAGAATCATCGTCATACCATACAGGAATACGATGTCCCCACCATAATTGACGAGAAATACACCAATCACGAATATGTTTCATCCAATGTATGTAGGTATTTTCCCAATGTTTCGGATAAAAGTGTATATCTCCATTGTACAGTGCATCCAATGCTTTTTTTGCCAAAGTCTTCATACGAACAAACCATTGTGTAGAAAGCAATGGTTCTATAGGTACGCCTGTACGATAACAATGTCCTACCTGATGCACATGTTCCTGTGTTTTTTGTAAAAACCCTTGTTCTGCGAGATCTTGTGCTACTATATTTCGTGCCTTATGTACTGAGATACCTTGGTATTTTTCTGGTACCTCTTCATTTAAGCTCCCATCAAGATTAAGAATATTCACGCATTCTATAGTATGTCTCTTAGATATTTCATAATCGTCCATAGAATGCCCAGGAGTAACTTTTAATGCTCCTGTACCAAATTCGGCATCTACATGCTCATCAGCAATGATAGGAATTTTTTTATCAGTGAGAGGAAGATATACCTGTTTTCCCACCATAGCAGCATAGCGTGTATCAGCAGGATGTACCGCTATAGCGGTATCACCAAACATTGTTTCAGGACGAGTGGTAGCAACAGTAATACCTCCCTCTCCTTCAACATATGGGTATGTTATCCAATAGAGCTTTCCTTGTACTTCTTTGTATTCCACTTCGTCATCACTTAACGCTGTTCCTGCACCTACTGACCAGTTTACAAGATAACTACTCCTATAGATAAGCCCTTTCTCGTATAATTGTACAAATACCTCACGTACTGCTGTTGATAATGAATCATCTAAGGTAAAACATTCACGACTCCAATCGCAAGAAATACCAAGACTCCGTAATTGCTGTATAATTTTTTTCTTATTTGTATGGGCTACCTTCCAAGTACGCTCTATAAATGCTTCTCTGCCTATATCGTTACGATGTTTGCCTTCCTTTGCAAGCTGTCGTTCAACGACTTGCTGTGTAGCAATTCCAGCATGGTCGCTGCCTGGCACCCACAAAGCACGGTGTCCTTGCATACGATAATAGCGCAGCAGTATATCTTGGATGCTATTGTTAAGTGCATGCCCCATATGCAACACTCCCGTAACATTTGGAGGAGGCATAACTACTACAAAAGGAGGCTTTTGTTCCTGTAACGGAGAGTGTGCATCCTTATCATGATATTCAGGACGAAATACCTGTGCATCATCCCACAAGGCATGAATTTTTTCTTCAAAATCCCTAAAATTATATGTTTTTTCCATAATATATTACTATTCTCAGTATTGCTTACTATTTACTGTAGCATGTATACTTATTATAACAGGTTTTTGTTCTATAGATGGTATTGTTATAGTAGGAGAATACATTATACTTTCCACACTCTCTTTTACTGTGTATGTCTGATACATCCCCTTTGTAAATACTACAATAATCAAAAAAAACTTGTATTTGGAGTTTTACTATTTCGTATGAACCCTTTTGATAAAATCAGTATACCGTAAAATTTCTATTATGCCAAGTGTGTAAAGTTCGTGTTGTAAGGAAAGTATCAACAATAAGAGGGCGCAGAGTAAGTACACAAGGATCCAGAGAGGGACTTTTTTCTTTGAGTAATACAGCAGGAGAGCCGTGTTTATAAGAGTTATAGCGTTGATGATTAAAGCTATATTGATACTCACTACTTAAGTGTAAAAAAGTACTGAGAGTAGGATTCTGCATTTTTGCATAGCATTCAGTTTCAATAAGTTTATGAGAAGCCTCGACATCAGAATTGTAAGTAGGAGAAGCATATGGGATAGTAGTATGGCGTGCCTCGTATGCCGCAAGAGAAGCAACAAAAGCAGACTGTTTTGTACTAAAAGCCCCTGAGATAAACTCAGAGCCATTATCAGTTTGAATAGTAATAGAGGAAGTATCAACGTGAAAAGAAGCAAGATGAGTAAGCAGATATTCAATAAACAAAGCGGTATGAGAAGAGCTTTTTTGAGTGGCAAAGCATATCCATAAAGCCCCCGTAGCGACATCACGTGCGGTGATTTGATACTTTGGGAGACAAAACTTGCGTAATGAGAAGTATAATTCGGGGATATCAGTAAGATATTTAATGTCTACTTGTATTTTGTGACAAAATTGAAGTAGTGTTTTCCATAGGCGTACTTCTTGGTTTCTTTGTGCTTTTTGCTTTTTACTTGTCTTATAATACCCCATCTTTCTTAGATACTTAATAATAGTTTTTATGGAATAAGGAATGGTATACTCTCGTTTTATATGAGAGGCAATACATCGTTGATGATAGTGCTGTAATGTTTCGCATATCTCTTTGAGTTTTAACTGATAGTAAAGTATCATAGTATCTGGATGCTCTACTGAAGCAGGACGTCTATCATAGAGCATAGCTTTAGGCTTCTCTTTGTATCTTTGCAACCACTTGCGTACGGTATTAGGAGATACATGAAAGATACGAGCAGTACTTTTGATACCGTGTTCTTTCGCAGAAAGTGCTATAGCTAAGCGTACCTTATGCAGTTCTTTTTGATTTCTTGTATTATAAAGTGTAGAGTATATCATGTACTCACCCCCTTTTTTTTGTTTTTGTTTATTATTTCCATGATAGTATAATTACTATCATGGATTTTGGGGGTTCACACAAGATGGTAAAAGTACAAAAAAACTTGTATTTCTATTGACAAACAAAGGATGAAAAGAATACAATAAACAAAGCAATACCCCCCTATATGTAGTGTATAAGCCTAGCACATAACACTATATGTATGGTCACGGTGCAATAACACAATTTTTATATTTAAGCAAGGGAGGAGGCCATAATGCTTTTAGAAAATAACACACCAAAACACCCCCCTACGATACAGAAAGAAAGTTCATCATTGTTTACTCATGTTATAAAACGAACAGGAGAACCCCAACCATATAACAATCAGCATATTAGTACTGCTATTCACAAAGCGTTTGTTGCCAACAATGTTCAAATTTCTCATAAAGATATTGAAGGACTTACCCACGAAGTAGAGCAAACACTTGCTACATTCCATAAAGATACAGTGCATATAGAAAAAATACAAGATACTATTGAAGAAATACTCATGAAGCACCATTTCTTTCAAGTGGCAAAACGCTTTATTATCTATCGACAAAAACATGCCGAAGAACGTCTCAATCAATCGCTTAAGAATCAAAAAAAAATACATACTCTTTCGGTAAAAAAAAGAGATGGAACAAATGTATCGTTTGATAGTAATAAAATTATCAACACATTAAAACGAGTAAGTAAGGATATTGATATAGACACAGTATCTTTATCTGTTATTACCCATGAACTAGAACGAAATATATTTGATGGTATACACACATCAGAGTTAGAAGAAGCCCTTATTTTATCATGTGTTGCATTTATAGAACGAAACCCCAGTTATGATACTATTGCAAAACGCTTACTCTTACAAAAAGTATATAAGAAAGTCATACCTACCATATCTCAAAAACAGAGAACAGAAGCTATACAAGCATCATTTATCACACAAATAAAAAAAGGGGTAGAGTATGGATACTTTACAAAACAATTATTAGAGTTTGATTTAGAAACTATTGCAAACGCAATAGACCCAAAACGAGATGAAGAATTTAAGTATTTAGGATTACAGACATTATGCGACCGATACTTTGTATCGCACAATAGAACATACATAGAAACCCCTCAAGCATTTTGGATGAGGGTAGCCATGGGGCTTGCTTTACATGAAGAACAAAAAGAAGAGCAAGCTATAAAATTTTATAATCTCATTTCTCAGTTATACTACATCCCTTCCACTCCAACCTTATTTCATTCGGGGATGGCACACCCACAGCTTAGCTCCTGTTATATTAGTACTATATCTGATAATCTTCAGAACATATTTAAGTGTATTGGAGACAATGCACAGATGGCTAAGTGGTCAGGAGGAATTGGAAACGACTGGACACCCATACGTGCCACTAATGCTCTTATTAAAAGCACAAATGTAGAAAGTCAAGGAGTCATCCCGTTCTTAAAGATTGCAAACGATACTACTCTTGCAATAAATCGTAGTGGAAAAAGACGCGGTGCTACCTGTGCGTATCTTGAGACATGGCATTTAGATATTGAAGATTTTCTTGATCTACGAAGAAATACTGGAGATGAACGTAGAAGAACACACGATATGAATACTGCGGTATGGATTCCTGATTTATTTATGAAACGAGTATTGGAAGAAAAAGAATGGACATTGTTTTCACCAGATGATGTACCTGATCTTCATGATAGTTATGGAAAAGATTTTGAATACAAATATGCTCATTATGAAGAAAAAACACGTACAGGTGAACTCCCCCATTGTAAGAAAGTACCAGCACTTACGCTTTGGCGAAAAATTCTTTCTCGTCTTTTTGAAACTGGGCATCCTTGGATAACATTTAAGGATCCCTGTAACATACGCAGCCCTCAAGATCATGTAGGAGTAGTACATAGCAGTAACCTTTGTACAGAAATTACCCTTAACAACTCAGAAGAAGAAACTGCAGTATGTAATTTAGGATCGATAAACCTTAAAAAGCACTGTGATGTAGATGGTATAAACCAGTATCTCTTATCAGAGACAATAAAAACGGCCATACGGATGCTTGATAATGTCATAGATATTAATTTTTATCCTACAAAAGAGGCAAAAAACAGTAATCTTAAACATAGACCTATAGGGTTGGGACTTATGGGGATACAGGACGCATTGTTTACTCTGCGCATCCCTTTTGATTCTCCTAAAGCATTGGATTTTGTCGATTCTACAATGGAATATATATCATATAATGCTATACTTTCCTCTTCTGAGCTTGCAAAAGAAAGAGGAGCATATGAAACTTTTAAGGGATCAAAGTGGGATAGAGGCTTACTTCCTCATGATACCGTAGCATTACTAGAAGAAGAACGTGGAATGCCCATAGAGGTAAATCGTAATTCATATCTCAACTGGGAACCAGTACGAGCGAGTATTACACAATATGGAATGAGAAACAGTAATACTATGGCTATTGCTCCTACTGCCACTATATCTAATATTGCAGGATGCTTTCCTTGTATTGAGCCTATTTATAAAAATATATATGTAAAATCAAATATGAGTGGTGAATTTACCATACTTAATAGTTATCTCGTACAAGATATTCAACAAAGAGGATTATGGTCCCAAACCATGCTTGACAAAATAAAATATTATGATGGAAATATTGATTTTATTGATGAAATTCCACAGGAATTAAAATCTCTCTACAAAGAAGTATTTGATATAGACCCCTTAACACTGCTAAAACTTACTGCGACACGAAGTAAATGGATAGATCAAAGTCAATCTCATAATGTATTTATCAAAGGAGTATCAGGAAAACGCCTTCATGACACGTATATAGCAGCATGGAAAATGGGATTAAAAACTACCTATTATTTGCGTTCTTTAGCAGCGACACAAATAGAAAAATCGACTCTTGATGCAAAAGAATATGGATATACGCAAAAAAGAAAATATATTACTACAGCCGATACTTCAACTGAAACAGCACCCTCTTCGCCCTCTCCTACTGCAACGCAAGACAGTACAGAAATACATACACAGGACACTGTTACGGCAAAAAATAATACTACAAGCAACGATATGGTACAGCGCATTATACAACAAGCAAATCAATCATCACAGCATACTATACCATCTCAAACAGAAACTAAACAAGAAGAAAATAACCAATGGTTACCGAAAGAACAGCAAATTAACAGTAGTTCAATGATTTCACCAAATGCTATCTGCAGTCTTTTAGATCCTTCCTGTGAATCATGCCAATAAAAAATAGAAAAAAATAAAAAAAGGAGCATATATGCCTATTATCAATAATAATAAAACTGACCCTAATAAAATTCTCCCTATGACCTATCATTGGGCAAGAGAACACTATAAAGAAGGAGTAGCCAATAATTGGACTCCTGAAGAAATTCCTATGCAACAAGATATTGAACAATGGAAATCTTCAAATGTATTAAGCGATACCGAACGCAGATTGATATTATGGAACATAGGCTTTTTTTCAACAGCAGAATCCCTTACTGCAAACAATATTGTATTAGCAATGTACACTCATATAACGAATCCTGAATGTCGTCAATATATGCTACGCCAAGCATACGAAGAAGCAATACATACTGATACTTTCATTTATTGCTGTGATTCACTTGGACTTGACCCTGATACTATTTTTGGTATGTATGAAACAATACCTTCCATAAAAGAGAAGGATGATTTTGTTGTAGAACTCACAAAAAACGTATTTTCTCCTAACTTTACTACTGTAGGAGATGAAAACATACAACGCTTTGTACACGATCTTATAGGATATTATATTATTATGGAAGGCATTTATTTTTATGCTGGATTTGCTATGATGTTAGCATTAAAACGCCAAAATAAAATGATAGGGGTAGGAGAACAGTTTGAGTATATTATGAGAGACGAAAGTATACACCTTGCATTTGGAGCAAATCTTATCAATACAATTGTTGCAGAAAACCCACAGATATGGACAGAACCATTTAAGCAAGAAATACTCTCTCTTATTTCACAAGCAGTAGTACTTGAAAAACAATATGCTGTTGACGCCTGTCCTGAAGGAATACTCGGAATAAATGCTGATCAGTTTTGCAATTATGTTGAACATATTGCAGATAGACGCCTCGAAAGAATACATCTTCCTACACTATACAACAAAGAAAATCCATTTCCATGGATGAGCCAATCTACTGATTTATCAAAAGAGAAAAATTTCTTTGAAACTCGCGTAACAGAATATCAAGTGGGACAAAAACTAGAATGGGATGAATAATACATAGCACTACCCTACAGTGTTCTTGTACCACTCATAGGTAGCACTAATCCCTTCTTCAATACTTGTGGTAGGTGTCCATCCAAAAGTTTGCATTCTTTCTATATCTGATAGTTTGACAAGAGTACCATCAGGTTTCGATATATCGTACCTAAACTCACCAGTATACCCTACCTGCTCTTTTATACATTCTGCTAACTCTGTAATACTATAATCAGTCCCTGAGCCAATATTAAGATGCGTGTTGCGAATCTCTGTTGTATTGTCTTTCGTATTGATTTTTGTATTGGGATGGCCTCTCTTATGTACTATCATCGAAAAATCAATATGCTTCATAATATGAAGACATGCCTGTGCCATGTCCTCAATATAGAGTAAATCACGACGCGGTTTTCCACTACCCCATATTTCTACTGTATCTTTATGTACCCCTATGGAGCTAAGTATTTCCTGTGCTTGCTCTTTCTTTATAGCCCCTACATTGTTTTGTATAGCATCCCACTTATTGTGTTGCAATAAATATGCTAAATATATTTTGCGTAACAAAGCAGGCAATACATGTGATGTCTTAAAATCAAAATTATCGTGTGGACCATACAGATTAGTGGGCATAGCAGTAACAAAATTAGTACCATACTGTATGTTATAGCTTTCACACATTTTTATACCAGCAATTTTTGCTATAGCATAGGGTTCATTTGTATACTCTAAGGGGGCCGTAAGTAAATATTCTTCCTTAATTGGTTGTAAGGTCTGTTTTGGATAAATACAGGTACTGCCTAAGAGCAGTAATTTTTTCACTCCTACTGCATAACATTGTTCAATAACATTACTTTGAATCATAATGTTTTTATAGATAAAATCAGCTCGATATATGTTGTTTGCTAAAATGCCTCCCACCTTTGCTGCAGCAAGAAAGACATACTCAGGCTTTTCTTTTTCAAAGAATTTCCGTGTTGCTTGCTGATTACATAAATCAAGCTCTTGGTGTGTTTTTACAATAATGTTTGTATACCCCTGCTGTTGCAAAGCAATATACAAAGCACTTCCCACTAATCCTCTGTGTCCTGCTATATAAATTTTACTTGTCTTTTCCATGCTATTCTACTATCTACATGTATGTATTTTTATGATACCTATACATAGCCATTGTATTTCTCTTACTCATAATCATATATATCATTCATAAAAATTACGAATAGAATACCCTCCATCTTTAATAAAGAGTTCTTTTTTCATAAGATTTATATCATACTCCATCATTTCATTGATTAAATCTTGCATATTGTACTCTGGATACCATCCAAGCTCATTATTTGCTTTTGAAGGATCTCCTAACAACAACTCTACTTCGGTTGGACGATAATATCGCTTATCGACTTTAATGACTACATCCCCTCTTGCAAGCTGAAACTCGGACTGAAGAGTAAGCTCGTCTACTCTCTGCGTATCTATATGAGCTACTACCGCAGTTTCTTCCTCTCCTTTTCCTTCAAAGGCAAGTTCTACTCCTACATATGCAAAAGCAAGTTTCAAAAAATCGCGTACCGAACATGTTTTTCCTGTGGCAACAACCCAATCATCAGGAGATGAATGCTGCATCATCATCCACATAGCACGAACATAATCTTTTGCATGCCCCCAATCTCTTTTTGCATCAAGGTTTCCTAAATAACAGCATTTTTGCAATCCTAATATGATACGTGCTATTGCTCGTGTTATTTTTCGTGTAACAAATACCTCACCTCGCCTAGGACTCTCATGATTAAAGAGTATTCCATTACAAGCAAACATATTGTACGCTTCACGATAGTTTACGGTAATCCAATAGGCATATAGCTTTGCAACTCCGTAGGGAGATCGCGGATAAAATGGAGTACTTTCTTTCTGTGGCACTTCTTGTACCAGACCATACAACTCACTTGTACTTGCTTGATAAAACTTACTTTGCAGACCTAACGATCGTATAGCTTCCAACATACGCAAAGTACCTAAAGCGTCCGCATTTGCAGTATATTCTGGTGTTTCAAAACTAACCTTCACATGGCTTTGAGCAGCAAGATTATATATTTCATCGGGCTGTACTTGCTGTAAGATGTTAGTGATATTAAGGCTATCAGTCATATCTCCATAATGGAGTATAAATCTTCTATTATCGACATGAGGATCTTTATATAAATAATCTATTCTCTCTGTATTGATTTGCGAAGATCGTCTCTTTATTCCATGAACAACATACTCTTTTTTCAACAAAAAATCTGCAAGATAGGACCCGTCTTGTCCTGTAATTCCAGTGATGATAGCAATTTTTTTACTCACCTTATTAGTGTACTATATGCTATATTTAAGAGCAATATGTGTGTTTCCACATCATAAGATAACTATTTATTTTGTAATCCCAGACGATAAATCATTGCTTTTTTAGAAACTTCAAATGTATCAGCTAGATAAGGAATTACAATATCTTGATTTTGTATGAGCTCTAATTTCAGATTTTTTATTTTCTCTAAATATTCATGTATTTTATGTGTAGGCATAATAATATTACTTGCTAATCTATTAGCTTCTAATTCTATTTCATTAGAAAGCCCACTCCTATATAAAGCATTTTCATTTATTCCATCTCCAATTTCTTTTCTATGTAAGAAATAATGAGCTAACTCATGAGCTAGAGTAAACCGCTGTCTTGTATGTGGGTGTAATACACTAACAATTATCTCATAGTCGTTGTCTTCTCTTCTTATAATTTTTCCTGACAAGCTATCTATATACTTATAGAAAACTTTTATTCCATAATAATCTGCTATTTCTTCTAAATTTACTGGAGTAGAATCTAATAATGAATCTTTTTTTAACAGTTCTAATATTTCTCTCATTTCTTTTATTTTATTCATTGAAGTAAACCTCCTAAATAATTATATATCAGAATTCATCATCATTGCAGTTCTATATATCCCCAAAACCTTCATATACGCTGGCATTTATTTTTTCTCTTTGGTTATATTTTTTTTCTATTTTATTGTTTAGATCTTTTTCAATTCTTTTTCGCATTTCTTCTGTATCTTTTGCAATTCTTTTTTGCATTTCTCCTAATACTTTCATGCTTACTGATGTTTCTATTCTGTTATGTATTTCTTTCCATCCTATAATACCAAGTGCACCTATGCCTAAAGCAAAAGAACCTATAAGTATTTGTAATAAGGTTATTTGTAAACTTATTGCATCAACACTATTAAAATCATCATAATTACTATTATCAAAATGATCATATGCAGTTTTTATAGTGAAATAGAACATTCCTACCAAACTTAAGAAAAGTATTATTATCGCTATACTAACAATAAAAGAAATTCCATTTTGTTTTTCATCTTTATTTTCTATACTCATATTATATTTATTCTCCCGTTATCTCTAAATCACAAAAAACCAAGTAAATAAGTAAATAACATAATATTCTCTCATTCTATATTAATATTGTAACATAGTTGTAAGTAAAATGTAATTAAAAATCTTATTTTTTTTGTATCAACACAGAGAGATAGCTTAAGATTTTAATTATATACTTAGGTTTATCCGTATAAAGAATACTTGAATTTGCATAACTTTGATTGCATATTTGTGCTGAACATAATAGATTTTTTATAAATTACTCTAGTCTGCTTTTATACATAATTCCTGTATTTATAAAGTTGGAGTATTACTCTCTTGTATACTCTATCAAAAATGCCTTAGAAACACTTTTTTACTACTCTTGAGGTTCTATAGCAAGAAAGGAGCTATCCTTTCTTGCTATAGGTTGTATTGCTACACTATGCTATGATGTACATGCTGGATCATTTTTACCAGCTAATGCCTGCGGGTACTGGCTTGTTTTGCCTGCCATAGCTGAACCTTGGAAATCAATGGCAAATAATTTTCCTATTTTACATAATTCCCATGATGATAAATCTTGATCAAATGCACTAGCGTTACCAAACATAGCACCCACAGAAGTAACATTCTTTACATTCCAGTTGCTTATGTCTTGATTAAAAGCAGTAGCATTACCAAACATAACAGTCATAAATGCAACTTTGCTCACATTCCAGTTTCCTATATCTTTATTAAAGGTACTTGCATTCAAAAACATATTACTCATAGTAGTAACACTACTTACATCCCAGTTTCCTATGTCTTGATTAAAAGCAGCAGCTTTGAAAAACATAGTATCCATACTCGTTACGCTACTTGTATTCCACTGTGTTATGTCTCCATTAAAAGTACTATCACTATCAAATAATTGAATCATATCAGTAATGGCACTCGTATCTATCATGTTGAGGTTGGGGCTAGGGTTACTGTTTCCTCCTGAACCTTGCCTTGTCTTTTCTTCACTGATAATAGTTTGTAGTGCTGATTTTGTTGTTGGTCTGTAATAGGCTTCTGCTTTTCCTGATGGTGCTGTTCTTAGCTCTGTCTGTATAACGATAGTTGCTGGTACTTTTTTCTTTGAAGCAGTAAGGGTACACTGTGCTACATCATAGCTATACTCAGTAATATTAGGATCACGTATATTGGATTTGTTTGCTATGCCTGTTATGGTAACTGTTTTGCTGTTCTGATCAAACGATACTGTAAGGCCTGTTTCTTGTTTGATTTTCTTTGCATCTGCCTCTAGTATGTTTGCATCACAGGTAAAAGCATTGCCACTGGGTGTGCTTGCCAGTACTCTTGTAGTATTTGATGCTAGTGCTGTGCCTACTTCTGCTGATACTATGCTAGTGTTTCCTATAGATATTCCTCTTGCTTCAAACTCGTGGCGTTCTCCTGTTGATACTTTTGTGTCATCAGTGCTGTTTACTGCTTGTACTACTATTTCGTAGGTCGTTCCGTTTGTCAAGTTTGTCAGGGTAGTGTTTGTTGTTCCTGCTGCTATATTTTTTGTTGCTGTATTAGCATTTGCTTTTATCTGTGCTACGCTTCTCGTTGTATCACCACTTTTGGCAATGCTATATACCTTATACGATACCTGTGCTGCTGTTAGGGTAGCTCCTTTATTTGTTTTGTGACTTGCACTGAGGCTGGGAGCTGTCCACGATACTCTCATACCTGTTTGGGCTACTCTCGTCTGTATGCTTGTTACTTCTGCAGGGGCAGTTGCCTGCGATGCGGTTGTTACGCTTGCTACTGTTGAGGAGGCCACTTTTTTGCTTGGGTCTGTTTTTACTGCTACTTCTACCACAAAGTAGTACTTTGTCGCTCCTTTTATTGCTACTACTGGTGCTGTGTCTGATGACAAGCCTAAACTGGCAAGGGCTGGTACTGTGTACACTCCACTTGTTGCACTGCCTAGGTTTACTTTTCTGCCTGCAAGTACTTCTGCTACGGTAGCTGTGCCGTCTTTCTGTAAGCCATATACTGTGTATACTAGCTTATCATTTGCTGTTATGCTTGTACCATCGTAGTCTTTTGCTCCTGTAAATGTATTTAGCTCGGTAAGTACCAGCTTTATTGTTCCTGCTGTGTTTGTTGACGGTGATACTACTAGCTTTCCTGTCAGTAATGACTGATTTGGTGCCACTGCTTTGGAAGTATAGATTTCCTTTATTTCTGTTACATCGGTGTAAAAGCCTGCAGGAAAGAGCTTGTCGCTATTTGTTGCATCGTAATTGGGTGATGTTGTGTTGACTATCCTTACCCCTATGTAGTAATCCTTTGCTGTTTCTATGGGCGTTACTCCTGCATTGCTTCCACTGGTGCTGTCTACTATTGCTATGGATATTGTGTCTTGAGTTGTTCCTGTTGCTTTTGTGTATTTTGCTACCTTTACACTGCTTTTCTCTATCGCCCACAGAGCTGATACGCTGGCAGGCTTTCCTGTGGTATCTTCTTTCTTGAGGTATAGCACATAGTACGCAAGGTCTGTCGCTGCAAGAGGAGTACTATCCGCTTTGCTCACTCCTGCTATAGCTGAGGCGTTTACTTGCACTGTTATGACTTTTTTCCCTCTATTGCTTCCTGTTGTAGGTACTGCAAATACCACTGCATTATTTGTAGTATAGGTTGTTACTTTTGGTGTGCTTGGGGGAGCAGTAAGTGTTGCTTTCTTTATTGTTACTGATGCTCCTATACTATAGGCGGGATTGAGGCTGTTTATTGCTTCTACTCCTGCAGTGTATGTTGCAGCTTTCTTTCCTATAAATCTTACTTGTAAGGTACTGTCTCCTGCTATATTCTGTGTTTGTACTCCTGCAAGGCCTTTTATTGCCTCTAGTGTTTTTGTGCTGTGGTCTCCTTCTGCTATGTATACTTTGTACTGTATTTGTGCCTGTGTAAGTTTGCTTCCACTGGGTGCTTTGTTAGTATCAGTAATGTCTCCTGCACTAAATGTATAGACTGCTGTTGCTGTTACTTGTGTTACTGATTCTACAGAGAGCTTTGCATCTTTTGCAGCGGGCGGTGCTGTTGAGGTACTATCGTATACTGCCACAGTATCGGAAAGAGTAGTTACAGGACTTACTATGTTATTTGCTATTGTCAAAAAGGTAAAGCGATAATTCTTGGCATTTGCTTGTACCTTAGGTACTTCTAAGCCATCTGCTATCCCAAAAGTAATGGCTGTTACACTTCCTGTTATGCTTTTTTCTGCTACCAGTGTAGCTCCATCGTACATACGCAAGGTATAGTATCGTCCTATGCCTGGAGCTTGCTTAAAGGTTGCTTTTATTTGTATTGCTCCTGTTGTGTCTAAGCTAGGCTTGTTTTGAAAAAGATCTTCTGACGGAGCTGTGGGTTGCGGAGTAGTTATGTCTTTTGTTGCTTGTGTGCTTTTGTTTCCTGCATAGTCTATTGCTTGTATTGTTATGGTGTATGTTTTTCCTTGTGTGAGTTCTTCTACAGAGAGCGATGTTATGGGATAGGGTATTTTCTTCTCGCTCAGTACTGTGGTGCTTGTGCCTTTTTCTGCTATGCTCACGCTGTATTCTTTTATGTCTTTGTTATTGGCTTTTGTTGTATCGGGGGCTGTCCATGTTATCTGTGTGCCTATCTTTGTGGGTGATACAAAAGGATAGCTTGCTTGTATGCTTGTTACTGCATCGGGGGCGGTGCCATCATCTACTGTGGTGGTGGTTGCTGTTATTTTTGCTCCTTTGTTGCCTGTGTAATCTTGTGACTGTACTGCTATGCTGTATTCAGTGGTAGCTTTTAGTCCTGTTATCTGCGTGTTTCTTAGTGTTCTCTCTGTTATTGTTACTGTCTTTGCTGTTGTTGTTGTGCTGTCTTTTTCTGTTACTGTTATAGTCACTCCTGCATAGTCTCTTACATCGGGGGCTTGCCAGCCTACTACTATGCTTGTTGCTCCTCCTACTGCACTCACATTGCTTACAGGCTCTGTGCTTTTGTCTGTTGTTGCTTGTTCTTTTGACACTGCAGTGGAGTACTTTCCATTTTTAGAAACATACACTTCTACTTTGTAAGTAAGCGTGCCGTAGAGTTTTGTGAGGGCTATGCCATCTTTTGCTACATACACAGTGGCGTACTCTTGGTTGTCTGCACTTGCAGAGCTGAGTTTGGCTGTACTGCTATTGCTCACTGTTTCGTATGCTATGAGAGTATTTGTTGCTGTTGCTATCACGCGTACTTGCAGACTTTTGTCTGTAAAGGTAAAGCTCCCCCACTGAATAAGCAGGCTTTCATCGGCTGGGCTATTGCTTTTATCGTTTGCTGTTACTGTAAGGTCTGATGCGGAAAGTGGCGTTACTGTCTGTGAGAGTGCTGATGGCACTATGCCTCTGAGTGCTTGCTTTGCCGTGCTTTCGTTGCCATTGCTATCTCTGTATACTACCACTACATCATAGCTTATGCCGTCTATAGTAGGGACAGCAATAGTTACTTCTCCTTGTGTTACATCTTGTACTGTTACTTCTTTTTTTACATTAGTGGTGCTTTCTATCACCTGTACTATGGCTTCGGCTATGTCTGTTTTGCCTGACGAGAGCAGTGCTTTGTCCCATGTTATCTTTATGCCATTTGTTGCTTTCGTCACTGCTACCTTGTTGAAGGTATCTTGAGGTTTCGTTGTATCTGTCAATGTTGTCACAGAGCGGGTTGTTTTTGGTGATACTTCTGTATCTGACTTCTGGGCTTCTATCTCTACAGTATAATCGGTAGTGGCATGCAAGCCTCTGAGTACATAGGGTCTGTTTTGTTGAAACAATGTACGATATTCTATTGCAGGAACACGCACCTGTATAGATTGTGCTGGTGTTGTTGATGTAGCTTTTACAACTACATGCGTAGCATCGCTGGGAGCTTCCCAGCGTAACGAGAGCGTCCCATCGTTGCCTGCTGCTTGTATCTGCACATTGGACACTGATGCAAGTGTCGGGGTTATTGGTGTCCCCCCTCCGCCTGAGGAACTACTGCTACTCTCTGCACATCCTACGAGTACGAGGGTAGTTATTGCTAGCACTAAAAATAGTGCAACAACTATAAATATGTTCAGCTTACTATTTATCTGATAGTTTAGTTTTTCATTACTTTTTTTCATAATGTTCTCCTTATAATTATCTATTTATTGTATAATTGCCATTATACACAGTACACAAGTATCATTATAGCAAAAATACTATTTTTTGTGTTATGTCTGAAAATTAAAAAAAAAAAAAATACACTGGATTACACAAAAATGCATAGCAAAAAGTGATAATAATGCTACAATAGAGATGCTATGAACAAAAAGGAAAGCACACAAACTGCACGAATTCAAGGAACAAAAAAGAGCAAGGAAAATAAAAATTAGTCCTTGAATCTGCGGGATATGGTATCTGTTCAAAAAGATCGTTTTTCTTCTTCTGTTAATTTTGAAAATTCAATATTAAAATACTTTCCTTTTTGAGGTTTTGCTTGAAAGAAGCATATTTTATCTTTATTTCCATTTTCGGTATTTAAAAGTTTACAAAGTAACTTTTTATCTTTAGATGATGTTTTTAGTCCAAAAATAATTTTTGTCACAGATAACAATCCTTCTTTAAACTTCCCGTTACTATCCTGGGGCTTATTTTTACTAAAAAGTATAAAACGTCCTTCATTTTCATATTTCCATTGTTTGTCTTTAATAGCAAAAATGTCTTCTAGTTTGTTATCTATCTTATCATTACTATACTTTACAGGAGCATATAAGATATAGTCTTTTTCTTTTCCTTCTTCTGATAATACTTTATCAATTTTATCTTTATCAATCATCATTTCATACTCTATACATATTCCTCTATGATTATCAGCATAGTGGCTAAACAGTAATGTATTATTTACTATCTCATCTGGCTTATATTCAAATTCTTTTGTTTGCTTTGAAACTGTAAATGAAAGTATGTATGGCGTAAAAGATTTATCTTCAAATATAGACTCATACATAGGACATTCCAATGGATCATTAAGTGATGCAATATCACTAAAATATACTTGCTTATTGACAAGCATCTCTATTGTATTTTTATTGATAGGTCTAAATTTATAATATCTTGCTTTTCCATATCCATCTTTGATATTCTTACATTTTGTTTTTATCGCTTTTTCATAATCTTCTTTCGCCTCTGCTTTTGCTTCTTCATATTGCCCAAAAAAATACTTTACTTGTCCTCTGTTATAGTATGCTTCTGCATACTCTCTATCAATTTCTATCGCTTCATCATAATCCTTTATCGCTTCTTCATATCGCTCCAAAGCATACTTTGCTCGCCCTCTGTTATAATATGCTTCTGCATACTGTTTATCACATTTTATCGCCTCATCATAATCTTTTATCGCTTCTTCATATCGCTCCAAAGCATACTTTGCTCGCCCTCTGTTATAATATGCTTCTGCATACTGTTTATCACATTTTATCGCCTCATCATAATCTTTTATCGCTTCTTCATATTGCCCCAAAGCATACTTTGCTTGCCCTATATCATAATATGCTTCTGCTTGCTGTACATTATCCTTGTATCGCTTCATCATAATCCTTTATCGCTTCTTCATATCGCTCCAAAGCATACTTTGCTCGCCCTCTGTTATGATATGCTTCTACATACTCTTCATCATATTTTATCGCCTTGTCATAATCTTTTATCGCTTCTTCATATTGCTCCAAAGCATACTTTGCTCGCCCTCTGTTATAATATGCTTCTACATACTCTTCATCATATTTTATCGCCTCATCATAATCTTTTATCGCTTCTTCATATCGCTCCAAAGCATACTTTACTCGCCCTCTGCCATAATATGCTTTTGCATACTGTCTATTCAGTTTTATCGCTTCACCATAATCTTTTATCGCTTCTTCATATTGCTCCAAATCATACTTTTCTTGCCCTTTATTATAATATGCTTTTGCATACTGTTTATTCAGTTTTATCGCTTCACCATAATCTTTTATCGCTTCTTCATAATCTTCTTCTGCGTTATTTAAGTCTATCTTCTTTGCTTCGTCATAATCTTTCTTTGCTTCTTCTAATTTACCTAAAGACTCTAATAATAATGCTCTTTTAATATATGCATCTTTTTTACTCCCTTTCGTTACGTTATGTTGCTCAATAACATTAGTATAAAAAGATATATATTGATCGTACTCTTTTTGTTCTGACATACATTAACTCCTATAATCATTTAATATTATATCACCTCTAAAGAGATTATGTTACAATAAATATGGTTAATTTATGAACTCAAGTAATAAACACAACAAGGGAAAAGCAATACAAAAAAAGAAAATATCTTCGTAGCCCATTATTGATAAAAATCTGAATTTTCATCTGCCTATTCATAAATTTTGAAAAATTAGTATAATTATATTGTTAGTATGTATAATAAATTATTATACATACTAAGCCTAAGTTAAGGAGAAAACTATAATGGAAGAAGAAACACAAGAAATAACTCCATTGGAAACTAATCTACCAAGTAATAATAGCAATACATTGAGTGATACACTATTGGGGGTAACTGGTGTGCTAATGAATGCATGGGTGCAACACAACATCGCAAAAGAACAGTTATACATTTGGAAACAATTCCAACAAGAACAACTTCTAAAAGAGCAAGAATTTAAGGAAAGATTACGACAAGAAAAATTAAGACTAAAACAAACCAGAGAGGAAAATAAGCATAAGCAAAAACAACTGGACACTATAGTAGATGCTATCAAATCACTAGAAGACGAAGAAGTTAAAAAAATACTCATAGAAAAAATTATGAAAGATATGTAGCTCAATGATCGATTATAACACCAAAGATTTCAGCAATATTCAAAAAAATGAAGGTATTTTCTTAGACTATTGTTATTAATCATTTATGGTTGTAGTTTATATGATATAATTATACTTGTACATATACCTAGATATAGATTACAAAACTATATAAGGAGCATAACAGTCATGAGTAAAATAGATTATAAAAAAGAGTGGTCTCACCTGTACCGACCGTCTACAAAAGAGGCGAGTATAGTCAATGTCCCTGCTATGAACTATTTAATGATCGACGGTGAAGGAAATCCGAACATAGTGCAGTCTTTTCAAGATGCAGTGAATGTGTTGTTTCCACTTTCGTACACGCTAAAATTTATGGCAAAGAACGGAACGCTTGGCAAGGACTATGCAGTGATGCCGTTAGAAGGACTGTGGTGGTCTGAGGATATATCTTCATTTAGTATGGAAAACAAAGGTGATTGGAAATGGACTTTGATGATTATGCAGCCGCCATTTATTAGCTTGAAAATGATTGAAGAAGCAAAAGAGCAAATTCAAATAAAAAAGAATCCTAGTGCCTTACCTTTGGTGTATTTTGAATCCTTAGAAGAAGGCAAAGCCGCACAGATAATGCACTTAGGCCCCTTTTCTACAGAAGGATCAACGGTGGCAAAACTCCATGATTTTATTGAACATAGCGGACATCAAAGACGAGATAAGCACCATGAAATATATCTAAAGGATATGAGAAAATCTGTGCCAGAAAACTGGACAACCATTATCCGTCATCCGATAGTATAGTACTGATTCAAGCATTACATATGACAAAGGAGAAAAAGAACAGAAAAATAAAAAACTAAAAATAAGTATAATTATTCTATGAAACGCTACATAATAGGTACTATACTTTTTTTTATGACATTTATACTGTTTTATTATGCTAATAAGCTAGTTATGGGATTACTCATAGAGTAAATACTCAAACTATGTCAATACATTTCTCTCTTATAGTTATAATATAATTATATGAAAACATTAAAAAATTCTATTGATACAAAAATACTAGAAACACGTAACAAAGAACGCTTAAAAGACAAAAATGATCCTCGTGGGATGTATTTTAGAGATGCCACTGCTATTATTCATAGCACCCCTTTTCGAAGATTAAAGAAAAAAACACAAGTTTTTTTTGCTCCTAGTAATGACCACATTTGCACTCGATTAGAACATGTGTTACATGTTGCTACTATTGCTGTATCTATCTGTAAAGGACTTCACTTAAATAGTGACTTAGCGTGGGCAATAGGATTAGGACATGATCTAGGACATACCCCTTTTGGACATCTCGGAGAATCAATACTGAACGATTTTAGCACCCACTCTTTTTGTCATGAACTTCATTCTTTACGGGTAGTTGACACATTATACGCACTAAATCTCTGTTATGCAGTTCGTGATGGTATAGTAAGTCATTGCGGAGAAAAATTTGAACAAAAAATCAACCCTACGCATCAAGCAAACGATATAGCAGCGTATCAAGACAGAAGTCATTATCCTGCAACCTACGAAGGATGTATAGTACGCATGGCAGATAAAATAGCGTACCTTGGAAGAGATTATGAAGATGCAATAAAACTCGGCATCATCCCATCAAATACACTCCCTGTTAATGTTACCCGCATTTTTGATCATGAAAATAACTCCAATATTATCAATACTTTCGCAAAAGATCTTATACAATACACACGTCAAACTGGAGAAGTAGGATTTTCCAACGAAGTATTTGAAGCACTTGTTTCCTTTAAGGAATTTAATTACACACGCATCTATAAAAGTGACTATATTCTTGAACAACGAGAAAAAGTCACTCACCTTCTAAAAGTTATACTTGCATTTCTTATTGAAGAAGTCACAAAAAATACCTCCAACGAATCTGCGTACCTTAACTCAAAATTGCATATCATAAAAGGACTAGGAAACCATCTTATAAAGTATGGAAATCTCTATAACCTCGACAATACAGAAGAGCAAAAAATTTTTATTATTGATTATGTAGCAAGTATGACTGATGATTATGTAATAAAAACAAGTAAAGAAGTACTATACCCTCTTACCTAAATGTAAAAAACGCTTATACTGTCTCCTCTTTAGTACATGCAACTGATAGAGATTATATAAAAATAAGCTCAATAAAAATTCACTTGATATAGCAAAAGATTCTCGTATCTCTGCCTCACAATTTACAGCAAGCACAAATATATCTTGCATTATTTGCAAACTCATATCTTCAAGAAACAGCTTAAATGGTTCTTGACGTGATATACCTCGTATATTTAGTGAATCACAGGCTTGCTTAAACCCTATTCCTTGTTCCTTTTTGAGCATAATTTGTAAAGCATTTTTTAGCTGATATAAAATTCCTCCAAATATACTCTGACTTTTTTCTCCTGCTTCAATCATGGTTTTTATATCATTACATGCATTATTATAATCTCGTTTTGCTATAGCATGAAATAAAGTAAAAGCATTTTCTTTCTTATAATGAGTAAACCAAGATTCAATATGAGTAGAACGAATAGGATTAGTAGGATGTTGTTGTACAAAATTATAAATTTGCTGTAAAAAATTATCCAGTTCAGCAAGATTTTCAGCAACAAAATATTGCAGTACATCAATAGCATCGCGTGTAAAATGTAACCCTTTATCTTGAATGTTTTTTATCAGATACCGAAAATACTCATCATCACGTAAAGGCCAAAAAATTTTCTTTTGCGTTGTATCAACAATATCTAAATCACGATGAATCTTTACTTCATCTGAGATCATTATAATAAAACAATCTACACTTTTTTGTAAATGCTGGCCTAGTATGCGAGCATCATTGACAGAAAGCTCATTTATTTGCTTTATCACTATCCCTCGTTCACTTTCAAACAAAGAGGGAGTGGAGATATAATCACATATCTGTTCAATAGTATCAAAGCCACAAATAAATAGCTTAAAGCGATCTATATTCTTATTTTTTCTTATAATCAGAGATTTTAAGTTTTGAAAAAATTCATTTTTTTTCCCTAGTTCTGGCCCTAACAGCAACCAAATATTATTCTTCATTTGCAAATTTATTATCAAATAATAACGCTAGCTTTTCTGTTACCTGTGCTTCATCTTCTCCTACCGCTTGAATAATAAGCTCTGTGCCAAAACCAGCTCCTAATGTGAGTACTCCCATAATTGATTTTGCATTTATCAAATTACCTTCTCTTCCGATATACACTTCAGAGTTGTATATTGCACATGTCTTCACAATGAGAGAAGATGGTCTCGCATGAAGCCCTGCTTTATTTTTAACTGTAACTGTTATTTTTACCATAAAAATGGATCCTCTTTTCCATGATACCCCATTAGGCGTATTCTGTGTTGTAAAGTAGCAACTTCTATAAGCATAGAAATATTACGACCAGGTTTTACTATCATTTCTATATTCGGTAGCGAAATCCCTAAAATATCAACAGTCTTATTTTCTCCCAACCTATCAACTTTTTTTTCATAACTAAAACCTACACTTTGATCAAGCAATGTTATAACCAAACTCAGTACCTTTTTATCAATAGTTGAGCTTATACCAAAAATCTGTGCAATATTTATGATACCTATCCCTCGTATTTCAATATGATGTTTATACTGGCTTGAAGTTTTAATAGCTTGTCCTTGTATATAATTTCCTTCAATCTTCTGTAACTCCACCACATCATCTGCAACTAACCGATGCGAATCTTTTTCAAGCAATTCCAATGCTACTTCACTTTTTCCAACACCACTTTTCCCTTGAATAAGTACTCCTATATCAAACACTTCAAGAAAAGTACCATGCACATGTTTTTTTTCAGAAAAAAGAATAGTAAGAATTCTAAATAACACAACATTTAGCTCATATGTCAATAAATCACTTAGTAGAAGGGGACAATTATGTTCTTCACAAATATCTATAAAGGTCTGTGGTATAGATACATTCTTAGCATTTGGCACAATACAACAAGGAATAGTATGCTGAAACAATGCATCAAGCACCTTGCGTATCATTCCTTTGCTCTCCATATCTCGCAAATATGCAATTTCTCCCCTTCCAAACAGTTGTATTCTCTGCTCTCCAAACTCATAGAAATTCTGAGTTAACGAAAGGCCAGGACGATTGATTGCATTTACTACTTCGTTATGCAACCCTTTATGACCAGATATACAAATAAGAGACAAATTAAACTCTTTTTTCGGAGCTTCTCGTAAAATATCAATAACTCTTGGATTAGTCATTTTGTAATAATTTCCTGTATTTTGCAACTGTTCTTCTTGCTACAACAAGACCTTGTTTTTCTAACTGTTCACTTATCATCCTATCAGATAAATGTTTTTTTCCTTTATATTGTGCTACTATATTCGCAATACTTTCAATAACTTTAGAAGAAAATACTTTTTGTACTTCATCTCGCTGTGTAAAAAACTTTTGCAAAGGAAGCAATCCTTGTGGAGTTTCAACAAATTTACGCCCCACTATACGAGACACAGTAGATATATGTACCTGCAATATCTCTGCAACCTCCTTTTGAGAAAGTGGGAGTAAATCTTTTGTTTTAGAAAGCAAAAAATCTTTTTGCATATTTACTACATATATTACTACTTTTTCAAAAATATATTCTCTATACCGCAACCCTTCTATAAATTGTTCGGCATTTCTTATCATTTCTTCTGCTGCTTTTTTGGTTTCTTTATCCTCTTTTGTTGTCAATCTACTGATATCTTCACTCACAGTGAGGACTGGAATAATATCATTGTTTACTTCTACTCGGAGAGTTTCTCCTTCTACCCTCACAACTGCATCTGGTACAATAGCATCATGTATTTTATACGATTGATGCATATAAATATATCCAGGATAAGGAGTTACATAATGAAGTACTTGTTGAAGTATCTTATCATTTTGAAATTTCTGTACAAAATCTTGCTCTATGGAAGGATTCATATTTTGATGATATAACAAAGCACAATACTCTTCTAATTTCTGTTTTTCTTCATCACTAAGAGATAACTGCTCTGCTTGTAATAAAATACTTTCACTTTCGTTCCAGACAGCACAACCAACAGGGCTTAACAGCTGAACAATTTTCTGCACCTTAGTAATATTAGTTTCATTCGCTCCATCAATCACCCGACACAGAAACAATGGATCATCACACAAAAAACCACGATCGTCTAAATTATCAATGATCATCTCACCTATCTCTATGGCAGTATCATCTAAATTTTCCATATGCAGCTGCCATTTTAAGTGTTCTGCAAGCGTTTTAGGGGCTTCCAGTAAGTTCTCAAGTTCAATGGTAAATGAATTTCCCGTTGTCGAAATTATTGTTGGGCCATTAAATTTTTCACTTTCAAGATATTCAAGACTTGTATACTGAGGTTCTAGCTCTATATCAAGTGCAGGATTGTTCTGAACCTCTTTTAAGATTTCTTCTCGTAATTGTAAAACAGGGTAAGTAAGCAAAGACAATTTTTGAAGCATCACCGAAGACATTACCATGCCCTGTGATAATTTCTGTGATTGCTGTAATGTATGTTCCATTAATGTTTCCTATAATGCTTATATTTCAAAACTACTGCAACGACGCTTCTCCAGTCATATACCATGTTACTTGATCCTTAAACGATTCCTGTGTCGGACGAAACTTAATTCCTAAAGTTTCTTGTATTTTACTTGAATTTACCCGTAAACAACTTCGCAATACTTTCACTGATCCTGTCGTAAATATAGGATGTCCTCCAAAGCACATTGACCAAAACTCAAATACAATACCTATTCCATACATAATCCATAAAGGTATCTTAAAAAACGGCTTCGGTATATTGCTTACTTCTTGTAATGTTTTCATCATAGTATGCACAGAAACATACTCCCCTGCCGCTATATAATAATTACTATCTTCTCGTTTATTTACTAACATAATTGTAGCATTCGCAACATCCCTAACATCAACAAAACAAAATCCTCCTTTCGCTGGATATGCTCCTAACCTTCTTTTAAGATACATTTTTACCATATTCCCTATATCCGATGTTCCTTCATCAAAAGGACCTATAATCCCTCCAGGACTAACAATGCTGACAGAACATTCATGCTCTTGTTTATACAATGCACCAAAAGAATATACCATTTGTGATGCAATAGCCTTACTTTTTCCATAAGGAATAAGTGCACACTCAGGATGAAATCCCTCCATTTCATCATGCACTCCTTCGTGTACCTTTCCCATAGCTTCTACTGAGCTAATATAGACTAACTTTTTTATCCCCAACTTTTTACACACAGTAAGGACATTCTTCGTGCCTTCTATATTTACTTTAGCCAACTGCTTTTTTTGATAATTTACAATAGAAACAAATGATGCCGCATGTATTATTCCATCAACTCCCTCACATAAACGCTCTACATCTTCAATCACACTAACATCACCATCAACAATACTGATATATTTATCAGCTTGAAACAACTCTCTATTTCTAGAAGAATGACGTAGAAGACGCACATAATAATTTTGTTCCCTCAGCTTTCTTACAATTACCGAACCTAAAAAACCAAAGCCTCCTGTTACTGCAATACACTTTTTTTTATTTTTTGTTGCTGATTTTTTTGTAGTATGTGTGCTACTCGTTTTAGCATTTTTTATTTCTTTTGTTCTCATATGTATGAAAATACCTCTTTACTTTCATTGTACACCATAACTACATAATAAATGGAATAATTGCTTTTCGATTTTTTGGATAATCAGAAAAAGTATTGCGATACCATGTAAGATTAGCAAAAGCACGTGGCACTAAATTTGCCATAGTAAACAGTGCAAAAGCTACTCCAGCAATAGACCATGTCAATAAAGCCCATCCCCACCATTGTAGTATCTCACCAAAATAATTTGGTGAAGCTACATATGTATGTAAAAATCGTTGTGGAATTCCATACCCATTATGTGAAACTTTTTTCATCCGTCTCAGTTCTCTATCACTTTGTACATGTATATAAAATCCAATAAAAAACAACACTATTCCCACGATCGATGTAGGAGAAACAAGAAAAGAATATATGAGGTTTGCATCCACAAGAAACTGAGGGCTTTGAGATGATCTCTGAAAAAACAGAAACCATCCATTTATGTACCCATTTATTATATTAAACAATAATCCCATAAAAGGAACATAGAATCTAAATTCATTTTTTTTATTATCAAACAAATATGTGAAAATAAAAGTCCTATAGAGATAATGAAATTCCCAAATAAAAATAAAAATAGCAAAGCCTAAAAATACAAGCATATCAACACGCCCAGTAACAAGCCCAATAATACCTACATCACTTATACACCACAAAATAAAAATAGTAAGTACAGCAGGAATTTCCATAATAAGCCATCCTGTCCTTTTCGATAACAATGGAAATGAGAGTTTTTTTGACATACTCTTTTGTACCTGTGCTTTCCCTCCCTTTAAGGGCAGTGTATGTACATGCCTTCCGTACGGAGCGGTTATAAAAAACAATGAAATAAAAATAACAGGAGAAAGAATAAACATACTATGTAACAATACAGAGGCAATTACATCAAACATACTCATACTACAATTTACAAAACTTCTTCATTTATATACGATAAATACTGTGTATTAGACTTAAAAAAAGTATCTCTTAACTCTTTTGCTTTTCTTAATGATACATTACTTCTTTGTAGATACAACATTTCTTCTTCTATCTTTTGCATACGATTTTCACTTACCGATTGTTTTATTAGATCTTGAGCATATTCTTCTTGTAAACATAACAGCAAAGCAATATCACTGTCAGTATATGCTTGAAATATCGTTTGAAGAATACTGCTTGGCAACTTAAACAGTAGCTTCCAGTTCATAATTTTTTCTTCAATACCCATCTTTAATTCTTTGTCTTGTATAGTATCTATAAGCTGTTTTTGTTGTGAAAAAGGCATATGCGATAAAATTTCCATCAACGCATCCACTCCACCTGTACTGACAGTGGTCTTCTTATGTTCTTCATTTTTCTTTAGTTTATCCTTTAGTACATTTCGAATAGTTTGACAGGCTTGAATATTAGGGAGCTTTCGTTTCGCAATATAGAGTATTACTTCACCCCTCTGCTCTTCGGACAGCATAGTCAAAAGAGCTGCAGATTTTGATGATTCCATAACTTCCATTACAAAACTGATAATAGGGACGCTTTCAGTATTGATAACCGCATAAATTTCTTTTGTTGTGTACCTGTGCAAAAAAGAAAAATCATCAGATAACTGTGAATGAACAAGCTTACGCATAAGATATGCTGCTTTTTTATCACCATATGCAGTACGATAGAGCGCTTTGATAACCTCAAGACTTGAATGATCATCAGCTATAATACGCAAAAAAGACTCCGATTCCATTTTTTCTGATGAAGGATTTAGTGATACAGTATCAGTACCCAAACCATGCAGTAGAGTGTCAGTGTGCATATCTTTCTGCTTCTGTACACGAGAAAGAATCTGTGGCGAAGCATGAGGATGTGATTGCTTATATGCATCAATAAAACGAGATATATCTTTTTCAGTAACAGTAGTATCATTATTTTTTTGAGATACCGACAGATCTTTTTTAAGTATCTGAGACAAATTAAAACGTATATGCCCATACTGACATAATGCTTCTCCTACTTTTAATGCTTGATACTCATTAAGATGTTTCAATACCTCTGCTGCTTTCATAGGTGATAGAGAAAGAAATGTTGCTGCTATTTTCTGTTTCGTAAGCGTATCCATGGTAGTGTTATAATTAGTATAACAAAATTATTTATTTGAAGTATACTAAACATATGAAAAAGATAACCATTAGTATGATAGGAGCAGGATCCACTATCTTTATGAAAAATGTCTTAGGAGATATATTGCTCACGCAAGATATAGGAGCAGTTCATTTTAAGTTACAAGACATAGATACTACTCGGCTAGAAGAATCTGCATTTGTATTACAAAAAATGCTTGATACCCTTAACAGAAACGATAGCTCTTTTGAAACAACAACAGATCAGAAAAAAGCCATTGAAAATGCACAGTATGTTATCGTTTGTTTTCAAATTGGAGGATATCACCCTTCTACTATTATAGATTTTGAAATACCAAAAAAATATGGACTACGTCAAACAATAGCCGATACCTTAGGAATAGGAGGAATAATGCGTGCAGTGCGTACCATTCCTCATTTACTCAGTATTTGTAACGATATAGAAACTATAAGCCCTCACGCACTCATGCTTAACTATGTAAACCCTATGTGCATGAACACATGGGCAATGTATACATTAGCACCAAAAGTACAGCAAGTAGGATTATGTCATTCAGTACAAGGAACACATGAATTACTTGCAAAAGAAATGGGAATCAGTCCAGATAGAGTACGATTTCTCTCTGCTGGCATCAATCATATGAGTTTTTTCCTGCATTTTGAAGAAATATGTAATGACGGTAGCTACAAAAACCTCTATCCTGCATTAAGAGAAAAATATCTTTCGGGCAAAGCTCCAGAATTTATGGATATGTGTCCAAACTACACCCGATTTGAATTATTTAAGCACTTTGGATATTTTGTAACCGAATCATCAGAACATCTTAGTGAATATGTTCCTTGGTTTATAAAAACTGGACGTCAAGATTTAATCAACACATTTGAAATTCCTCTTGATGAATATATACACAGATGTGAAAATCAAATACAAGAATGGAACAGTCGTGTACAAGATCTTAAACAATCAAATACCATAGAGATTACTAAATCTCATGAATACGCTAGTACCATTATCAAAAGCAAAGAAACAGGACAAGCAAATGTTGTATACTGTAACGTAAAAAACAATGCTCTTATAAACAATCTTCCACAAGATGCTTGCGTTGAAGTTCCTTGTGTTGTCGATGCAAATGGAGTACAAGCTACCGCTGTAGGAACTATTCCTGAACATCTTGCTGCACTTATGCGAACTAACATCAATGTACAATCACTGGTAGTAGAAGCTATCAAACACGAAAATAAAGAACATCTCTATCACGCAGCTATGCTAGACCCACATACTGCAGCAGAGCTTGATTTAGAACAAATTCATAATTTGGTAGATGATCTTATTACTGCACATGGTGATATGCTTCCTCAGTGGACCCATTAGCATACATATCTATACATACACTATAAAAATAATCATGTCACTATTAGTAATTGATATTGGAAACTCAACCATAGCAGTAAGCGTGTGTACAAAAGAGGAAGTTCCAAGTACTTACAACACAAAAATTCATACACAGCATGCACATGGTTCAAAACAAACATGGCTTCCTATACAAACATTTTCCACTCAAAAAGCACTCTCAGAACACACTTCTCTACAAGATATAGAAACCTTGTTATTCTATGATTCTCTCAATATCACCTGTATTGCAATAAGCTCAGTAGTCCCGCATCTCACCTCTCGTATTGAAACAGTAGCAAAAAAACACTACTCATGTCCTGTATATACTATACAAACAACTATGCCTTCCCCGTTACAAGCACCTATTGTGAAAGAACTAGGAACTGACTTATTTGCTAACGCAGTATCTGCATATACAAAAAGTAACGGAAAAGCATCTATTACGGTAGATTTTGGTACTGCTCTTAGCTTTATAGCAGTACATGGAAACGGAAAGATTGCAGGCGTTGCCATTGCCCCTGGTGTACATACTAGCTTACACTCTTTAGTAAAAAATACCGCTTTATTACACAATATTCCCTTACAATACCCTACAAGTGTACTAGGACAAGATACCGAACATGCATTACAAAGTGGAATACTAATAGGAAACGAACAGTTAGTATTTGGTATATGCAATCGTATGAAACAAGAACTACACACACCATGCTATAGTTATGCTACAGGAGGCAGCACTGCACTTTTCCACACCCTCAAACACTATTTTGATGAAATAGACAGCTACCATACAATGAAAGGAATAGCACACATAGCATCCTATAAAGAATAAACACTGGAAGAGAGGCAGTCTGTAATACTAGCCATTACAAGTCAAGTAATATACATCTCTTGTATGTATCTCATAAAATCATCCGTTGTTAGCGGTAACAATTCCGAAGGAAATTTACTTGCTCCATATTGATGTATAGCTTCTTTTAGCCATTCTTTCATTTCTCTCATACTTCCTTGCTGCATACAATGTTCATATTCAGGAAACTCTTGCTTCATTGTATAAAAAAGCTGAGCAGAATAAAGATTTCCTAAAGAATAGCTAGGAAAATAGCCAAAGTATCCCTCTGACCAATGAACATCCTGTAATACTCCTTCAGTATAACTTTTTGGTTCAATACCAAGATATTCCTTATACTTACTGTTCCATGCACTCGGTAACTCATCTACTCCTATGTCACCTTCAATAAGAGCCTTTTCAAGTTCAAAACGTACAATAATATGTAAAGTATACCCTATCTCATCTGATTCAACGCGTATCGGTTGTTTCTCTACTTTTTTTAGATGAGCAAAAAATGTCTCTATAGGCATATCACTAAATGCAGGTACATATTGACATAAAATAGGATACCAATATTCCCAAAACAACGGATGTTTTCCTATCATGTTCTCAAAAAAGCGAGATTGTGATTCATGGATGCCATACGATGCTCCCTCATCACACACGGTCTCCTTAAATAGAGCAGATATCCCTAAATCATAAAACGCATGCCCCATCTCATGCATAACAGACGATATTGCCGATAAAGGATTATGTTCTAAATAGCGTGTAGTAATACGAGCATCGTCTATCCCAAGCCCTACAGAAAAAGGATGTGCAGATACTCCAAGATACCCTATATCTTTTGTAAACCCTAGCCCTTCACATAAAGCAGCAACAAAATTTTGCTGTTGTGTACGAGAAACATATGGTAATGCTGGTAATTGCAATGACTTATTTTTATCACATAACAGCGTATAGTACTGTATTATTTCATGCTTAAAAGATGAAAATAACTTCGATATATCCTCTGCGGTTGTATGTGGCTCAAACTGATCAATTAAAGCATCATAACGACTGTATTGCTTTCCTTCCTTATATCCTAAACAGTCAGCGATATTTTGATTAAACGAAATAACTTTCTGCAAACTATCCTTAAACACAGTATAATCATTTTTTTCACGTGCTTCTTTCCATGCCAGAGAAGCCAGAGCCGTTTCCTTTTTGAAATCTGATACAAGCTGTGGAGGGATACTTGAGGCTTTTTTCCATTCTCTATACTTTGTACGTAACCAATGCCGAACCTCTTGTGGCAACTGCTTATTTCCTAGCTGATTCTCCTCTTGTACCTCACATACATAAAGCAACTCACTGACTGTATGTTGAGTAATCGATTCATGTATTTTCAGTTCAATATAAGCTAACTGTTCTGCACGACTTTTTACTGCAGCTTGAGGCATATTAAGTGCCTGATCCCACGATAACAATGCTGATATTCGCTTTAAGAAATAAGTTTCTTTATCAATAGCCAATAAGTCTAACACAGCTTTTTTTACAGTTGTGTTGACATCATTTTTTTCAAGTAACGATTGCATTGTCATCCCCATATTTCATCTATAATTTGTAATACTAAATTTATAATACTGCTTTATGACGTATTTTTTCTTGTATAAATGTGATAAAGTCATCTATAGAAAATTCCCCTATTTGATCTCCTTTTCTTGTACGACATGCTACTGTCCCTTTCTCTGCTTCTTTTTGTCCTATTACTAACATATAAGGAATTTTATCTAACTGTGCTTTTCGTATCTTTGCACCAAGCCGTTCATTATCATTATTTATCGAAGCAAAAATATTATTCGCCTGTAGCTTTTGCCTATACTCTTCAGCAACATCTCTATACTGTTCTACAATAGGAATAATAACTACCTGTTCAGGAGCAAGCCATACAGGAAAAGCTCCCGAGTAATGCTCTATCAATACACCAAAAAATCGTTCCAAAGATCCCAGCAACGCACGATGAATCATATAAGGACGCTTTTTTTCTCCATCTTTATCAATAAAACTCATGTTAAATCGCTCAGGCAAATTAAAATCAAATTGAATAGTCGTCATTTGCCATTCTCTTCCTAGCGCATCCTTAATTTTAAAATCTATTTTAGGACCATAGAAGGCCCCTCCTCCTTCGTCTATCTCATATTCAATATGTTCTTCTTCTACTGCTTTCTTTAATGCGTCTGTAACCCTTTGCCAGTCATCATCCTTGCCTACCGCTTTTTTTGGTTTTGTTGCCAAAAAAGCCTTAATATCAGAGAATCCTAAATCTTTCCAAATAGAATAAGAAAATCGTAACACTTCTTTTATCTCATTTTCTACTTGATCGGGAGTACAAAAGATATGAGCATCATCCTGTGTAAAACCACGAACACGTAATAATCCATGCAATACTCCTCCTTTCTCATATCGATATACAGTACCAAGCTCTGCCCAACGTAATGGAAGCTCACGATACGATCGCATCTTATTTTGATATATCAGTATATGAAAAGGACAGTTCATAGGTTTCGCATAATAATCGCTTGCATCTAACTCCATAGGAGAATACATATTCTCTTTGTAAAATTCAAGATGTCCACTTTTTTCCCATAACCAGCTTTTTCCTACATGTGGCGTAAACAGTATATCATAACCATTGTGAAGATGTCTTTCACGCCAATAATCCTCCACAGTCACACGAATGCGAGCTCCTTTTGGATGCCAATAAATCAACCCTGCTCCTGCCTCTTCATGAATACTAAATAAATCAAGCTCTTTACCAATCTTCCTATGATCTCTTTTTTCTACTTCTTTTAACCACTCTAAATGCTGACGTAGCTCTTTTGGTTGAGTCCATGCAGTAGCGTATATCCTTTGTAACATAGGACGCTTTTCATCTCCACGCCAATACGCTCCTGCTACAGAAAGTAACTTACACGCCTTTGCATTCAAATACTTAGTACTAGGAACATGAGGCCCCTTACATACATCAACAAAATCGTATACTGTATAGGTACTCAACTCAGCATCATCATGAAACCCACTGATAAGCTCTTGCTTATATGGTTGCTGTTCATACAACTTCATAATATCATCACGAGTATGTACCTGTTTTGTAAATACAGATTCTTCTTTTAGTATCTCACCCATAGTATCTTCTATCCGTACTAAATCAGCTTCAGTAAGCGAATGAGGGAGATCAAAATCATAGTAAAAGCCATTTTCTATGGGCGGACCAATAGCAGTCTTTGCCTCTGGAAACAGCTGTAGCACTGCTTTTGCCATAACATGAGCAAAACTATGGCGTATACGATACAATTGTTCTTCTATAGATAATTTTTTATATTCTGATTCATTTATGTTTTCTTCCATAGTAACCTCTTCCATTCAATATATATTTATTGTATAGTACTCTTTACAATATTACCATACCCTACTGTTCTATATTGGAAATTATAGACTGATAGTAAATATGTATAAAATGTTGTATAATTGAGTAAAGGAGGCTGGGCTAATCTAATTTTGCTTATCCTTGCCAACCCCTAAAATTATTAAAAGAGGTATATATGAAGTTAAATATATTCTATTTATTTTTTATATTTCTTGTGTTTTCACTTTTTACTTGTGAAGATATAAAGGTTAATAGTAAGGAAAAAGCCACCGCACCAGCAGAGGCACGCAGTGTTACAGCAAGCCACACCGATACAAGTATAACTATATCATGGCAAGCCCCTACCCTTACAAGCATACACACAAAAGCAAATGGAGAAAGGCTTACAACGACAGATGTATCGTACAAAGTATACAGAGTAGCAAAAGGAAGTGATGCCCGAAGTATAGCCCAGATTAAAACAGCAGACACGAACCCGATAGCAGTAGCAAAAGGAACAACAAGCACAACTATAAGTAACCTTACTGAAAATACCACCTATGAAATAGTAGTACAATCAGTCAATGCAACAGATAGTACACAAGTCTCTACAGGCATGCGAATAGAAGTTACTACCCTTGCTACTAATCAAGCAACCGCACCAGCAGAGGCACGCAGTGTTACGGGAAGTCCTACCGATACCAGTATAGGCATATCATGGCAAGCACCTGCCCTTACAAGCACACACAAAAAAGCAGATGGAGAAAGGCTCACAACAGCAGATGTATCGTACAAAGTATACAGAGTAGCAAAAGGAAGCAAAGCCCGCACAATAGCCCAGATTAAAACAGCAGACACAAACCCGATAGCAGTAGCAAAAGGAACAACAAGCACAACTATAAGTAACCTTACTATAAATACTACCTATGAAATAGTAGTACAATCAGTCAATGCCACTGACCCAACAAAAATCTCTACAGGTACACTAATAGAAGTAACTACCAATAGTCAAGCAACTGCACCAGCAGAGGCACGCAGTGTTACAGCAAACCACACCGATACCAGTACAACTATATCATGGCAACCCCCAATACTTACAAGCACACACAAAAAAGCAGATGGAGAAAGGCTCACAACGGCAGATGTATCGTATAAAGTATACAGAGTAGCAAAAGGAAAGAATGCCCGCACAATAGCCCAGATTAAAACAGCAGACACAAACCCAATAGCAGTTGCAAAAGGAATAACAAGCACAACTATAAGTAACCTTACTGGAAATACTCCCTATGAAATAGTAGTACAATCAGTCAATGCCACCGACCCAACAAAAACCTCTACAGGAGTACAAATAGAAATAACTACCAATAGTCAAGCAACTGCACCAGACGAGACACACAGTGTTACAGCAAGCCACACCGATACCAGTACAACTATATCATGGCAAGCCCCTACCCTTACAAGCAGTCACAAGAAAGCAGATGGAAGATGGCTCACAACAGCAGATGTATCGTACAAAGTATACAGAGTAGCAAAAGGAAAGAATGCTCGCACAATAGCCCAAATTAAAACAGCAGACACGAACCCGATAGCAGTAGCAAAAGGAACAACAAGCACAACTATAAGTAACCTTACTGGAAATACCACCTATGAAATAGTAGTACAATCAGTCAATGCTACCGACCCAACAAAAACCTCTACAGGAGTACAAATAGAAATAACCACCCCAAGCCAAGCTACCATACCAGAAGAAATCCGCTTTTTAGGAAGAAGTCGAACCGATGACAGTATATCCCTATCATGGATATATATTTATATTACTCCAGGCAAGAAAGCAACTGGACAAAAGCTTACAGCGGCAGATATATCGTATAAAATATATAGAGTAGCAAAAGGAAAGAATGCCCGCACAGTAGCCCAGATTAAAACAGCAGACACAAACCCGATAACAGTAGCAAAAGGAATAACAAGCACAACTATAAGTAACCTTACTATAAATACTACCTATGAAATAGTAGTACAATCAGTCAATGAAACGGACACTACAAAAGTATCTACAGGAGTACGAATAGAAGCAAATACCGATAGTCAGGCAACCGCACCAGAAGATACACAAAGTGTTGGAGTAGATACGACCACCGATGACAGTATAAGAATATCATGGGAAGCCCCTACCCTTACAAGCACACACAAAAAAGCAGATGGAGGAAGGCTCACAACAGCAGATGTATCATATAAAGTATACAGAGTAGCAAAAGGAAGGTATCCCCGCACAATAGCCCAGATTAAAACAGCAGACACGAACCCGATAACAGTAGCAAAAGGAATAACCCACGCAACTATAAGTAACCTTAATGGAAATACTACCTATGAAATAGTAATACAATCAGTGAATGCAACGGACACTACAAAAGTATCTACAGGAATACGATTAGAAGTAAATACCAAATAAGTAGGAATAATGAAAATACTAATAAGTAATTGCATAAAGGTAAAATATTCTAAACGATATACAGAAAGAACACATCCCAAGAACCATATACCGAGAGTAATATAGTGCGACATTTCACCAGTAAAATATTGAAAGAGGTAGAGTATCAAGTAACCGAATACTTAAAAAGTATAGGAGTAAAAAATGATAGAGAAAAAAGACAGTTTTAGAGATGGAATGAAAAAAGCAGATAAAAGCGAAGACACTAAAGTTATAGAACAGATATTAAATGAAGTAGGTAACTATTTAGTACAATTCGTTATGTGAAGTAAGTTGAGAAACAGCAACAAAATGGTATCATATATTTCGAGTAATGATAGCAAAAAAACTCACAGTATATGAAGTATTGATAAAAAGAGAAATAGATGAAAGTTATTTCGGAGGAAAAAGAAAAGGAAAACGAGGAAGAGGAGCAACAGAAAAAACAATAGTGCTTAGATTGTATAAAAGGAGTGACCATGTGCATACACTCACAATAAGTAATACAACGACTTGCAACTCTATAGTATCATACAGAAAAAATAGCTCCTCAGAGTAGTATCTATACAGACACCTCTCCGAGTGATAATATACTTGCTGTATCAGACTTTCAGCACTATCGCATAAATCATGCAAAGGAATTTGCACACAAGCAAAATCATATAAACGAGATAGAGAATTTTTGGAATCCAATCAAAGAGACATCTGAGAAGATACAATGGAATACAAAAAAACCATTTTGAATTATACTTAAAAGAATATGAATTTCGGTTTAATTATAGACCGATAGCAAACATGTATATATGTGTTGTAAAATTGGATAAAGGAGGCAGGGTTAGTCTAATTTTGCTTATATCCATGCCAACCCCATATTATATTTTCGCCTATACAGTTATAATTTTTAGCATTTCTGCTTATCTCTTAAAAGAGAAAAGCAGAAACATGTGTATATGCATTAACAATGCATGAGAATTACTGTAATGGGTATAGTAGCTTTTGCACTTCGGGAGTATCGATATTTTCAAGGCTTACATACGTAGCACCTGTATCGATTCTTGGATTTACGCTTTTTCCTTGTAGAGCATCGTATACTGACATAACGCCTTTATATCCCATTTGAAATGGATTTTGTACAACAAAGCCATTAATAACTCCACTTTGAAGCAAAGCTATTTCTTGCTCACTAGAATCAAATCCAACAAGAATAATATCCTCTCTTCCAATTTCCTGCAATCCTAATGCCGCTCCTACCGCAGAACCTTCGTTTGCTGCAAAAATAGCTTTAAGATCTGGATTAGCTCGTACCATATCAACGATAAGATTAGCAGATTTATCATGATCTCCTGCACCGTACACTGGCTCAAGAACAGTTATACCAGAATACTTTTTTAATTCCTGTAAAGCTCCATCTCTTCTGTCTATCCCTGTAGAACTAGTTGCATCATGAACAATAACGCCTACTTTTCCTTCTTCACCAATAAGAGTAGCAAGCTCTTTTGCTCCTATCGCTGCAGCATTTGCATTATCAGTAGCAACAAAACTCAATGGAATGTCACTATCTACTCCAGAATCAAACATAACTACTGGAATACCTGCTGTATTTGCTTTTTCCACATACGGAATAAGAGCTTCCTTATCTAAAGCAGCAAGCAACAGACCATCAACTCTTGATGTAATAGCATTTTCTACCATATTGATTTGTACATCAATCATTGATTCGGTAGCAGGCCCCTCAAAAGTAACTCTAATGCCAAGTTCTTCTGCCGCAGTATCAGCTCCCAGCTTTACTGTTTGCCAAAATTCATGCTGAAACCCTTTACTGATAACAGCAATATATGTGTCATCATCAGACACAGACTCTTGATTTCCACCAGCAAAAAGCATACCAGTGAACACCAACAATAAAATAGTTGAAATAATGATTTTTTTCATTATAACCTCCTTATATTATTTTTATTTATTGTTCATCCCTCGTTTTATACGCTGATTATCAAGATAGACCGCTAGTATTACTACTAAGCCTATAATAATCTGCTGCCAAAATTGATTCACCTGCATAAGATTAAGCCCATTCCGTAACACACTCATAATCAAAGCTCCTATGACTGTCCCTAGTATAGTCCCTACTCCTCCCGATAAACTTGCTCCTCCTATTACTGCAGCAGCAATTGCATCAAGCTCTAATCCTGTAGCAATAGATGGTTGCCCCGAATTCAAACGTGCAGCCATAATGATCCCTGCAAATCCACACATAGCTCCTGAGAAAGTATATACAAAAAACTTCACTAATTTTACAGAAATTCCCGAAAGCCTCGCTGCTTCTTCGTTGCTTCCAAGTGCGAAAATATATCTTCCTACTACCGTTTTTGATAATAGTAAATGAGCTATCACTGCAAACACAGCAAGATAAATAACAGGCATAGGTAATATACCGTACATATCATAATTATATAACAGCTTAAAATTCTGTTGTTGATTAAAATATATTGGTCTGCCACCACTCAACACTAAAGCAAACCCTCTCGCACTTATCATAACCCCAAGGGTAGCAATAAAAGGAGGCAATTCTAAATGTGCCACTACTACACCGCTAAAAGCACCACATAGTATACCAGATATAACTCCAATGACAAGTGCTGGAGCTATAGCCATGCCAGATCTTAAAAGAAGAGCTACAATGACCCCCGAAACAGCGACAATAGAACCAACAGAAAGATCAATACCTGCAGTAATAATAACTATAGTAATACCAATAGCCACAATACCAGTTACTGCAGTTTGTTTAATTACTGTTATGATATTATCATATTTTAAGAAATAAGGACTTGCAAAAGAGAAAAATATTACAAGTAACAATAAACTTGCAAATATAGCTAATTTTTGAATAGTACTAGAATTTATCATCGATTTTTTACAGACAATTTCTTTTTGTGACATTATAATAACTCCTATTTATAATACATATCTAATTTTCATGTTGCATATGACCAGTAGCATATAACATAATTTTTTCCTGTGTAATATCTTGTTTTTCTAATATACCTGATACTTCTCCCGAACACATTACCAATACTCTATCACTCATCCCAACAATTTCACTTAAATCTGAAGATACCATTATGATAGAAAGCCCAGTATCAGTTAAAGAAGTAATAAGATCGTATATTTCACGTCTTGCTCCAACATCAATACCTCTTGTAGGCTCATCAAAAATCAAAACATCGCATTGCGTACACAACCACCGAGCAATAATCACTTTTTGCTGATTTCCTCCACTTAAATAGCGTACAATCTGAGTTAAAGAAGGAGTTTTTATACGTAAAGAATCTACAAATTCTGTACAATGCTCTCTTGCAATATTTTTGTTAATGATCCCTATCTTTTTAGAATGTTCCTTTATGGTAGCAAGGATTATGTTTTCTTGTACATTGAGATTAAGAGCAAGTCCATTTTTTTTCCTATCTTCAGTCAGATATCCAATACCATGCCTTATTGCATCACGCGGAGTATTGATAGCAACTTCTTTAGAATGAACAAATACTTTACCACTATCCTTCGGATCTGCACCAAAGATAGCTCTCATTAACTCAGTACGACCAGCTCCCACTAAACCAGACACTCCTAGTATTTCTCCCTTACACAAAGAGAACGATATATTCTTTAAGTCAGGATTACGCTGTATATTTTCTACACGCAAAATTTCCTCTCCTCTATGAGGATGCCTCGTAGGAAACATATCAGTAAGCTCTCTTCCTACCATAAGATGTATAAGATGTTCAGTAGTAGTATCCGCATAGTGCAAAGTATCAATATACTGACCATCTCGAAATACAGTTACTCTGTCCGCAATTTCTTCCAGCTCCTTCAATTTATGAGAGATAAAAATAATTCCTTTTCCTTGCTCTTTTAGTCTACGTACTGTACTAAACAATACTTCTGTTTCTGCTTCACTTAATGTTGCTGTTGGCTCATCCATAATGAGAATATCACAAGACACTGAGATAGCTTTAGCAATCTCTACCATTTGCTGTTCTGCAACACTTAAAGTACTTACTTTTGCATATACATCAATACTATAATTAAGTAACTGCAATATTCTATTTGCTTCTTCATTTAATTTTTTCTCATTAAGCACATACCGAGCATAGCGTGGTTCTCTCCCAATAAATATATTTTGTGCAACAGTAAGATGGGAGAAAAGATTGAATTCTTGATGAATAATACTAATACCAATTTCCTGTGCTACATGAGGATTAAGCACTTCAATTTTCTTACCACGATATATAATATCTCCTTTATCTGGTTGATATACTCCAGTAAGAATTTTCATAAGAGTAGATTTGCCTGCCCCATTTTCACCTAAAATAGCATGTACTTCCCCTGCCTTTACATCTAAAGACACATTTTGCAACGCCTTTACTCCAGGAAAAAATTTAGATACATCTTGTACCTTCAACAGCATATCGCTTTTATTTTGTGCCATCATTCATACCTACATACATTATCTCAAGAATACTAAATGAATTACTCTTTTTACAATGTTTTAATATAAAAATGCACTGCAAAACAAAGAATATCCTTCCTAATACTATTTACTTGTGTATTTTATAGAAACCCATATCCGAAACGAACTACTTTTTCCGTTATATTTACCACTTCCTTGAAAGCTAATTGTATACAATTTCTGTAATAGCTTCCCTTTTGCTTTACCACTTATTGTACCAGAGCTAGTATCAAAACCTAATCCTGTCTCATCGTTAATATCAGGAGAAATAGCATAGCGACCAGATATATCACTGGGATTTGCATCAAAACTCACCGATATATCAGTATCTTTGTCAGCAATAGCCATAATGAACGGTAAGCCATTATACGGTTCTATGGTAACAGCATCATTCCCGCTTGGAGTAAATACATAGCTCCAGCCAGGAAGTTTTACACTCGTAACACCTGAATTATCAAATATACCTTCTACTCTAATAGTATCTTGTATATCCCATTCCTCTAAATCATGCTTAAACCCAGTGGCTCCCTTAAACATATTAATCATATTATTGATAGTATTGTTTACTTTCCACGTTGATATATCTTGATTAAACTGTGTCGCTCCTGCAAACATACTGTTCATATTTTTCACTTTCTCTACTTTCCACACTGATATGTCTTGATCAAACTGTGTTGCTCCTGCAAACATACCACTCATATCGGTAACATTACTGACATTCCAGCTTGATATATCTCCATTAAAATGAGTATTTCCCTTAAACATATTGCTCATATCGGTAACATTACTGACATTCCAGCTCGATATATCTCCATTAAAATTAGCTAAATCTCCATCACTACTAAATAAACCACTCAAATCTGTCATATTACTTATATCTATATTTGAGAGATCTGTTTCCCATCCATGAAATGAAACTTCACGTTTTATATTATTAGCTAGTACTTGTTTATCCGATGGATGATAGACAAAAGACAAGTCTGTAGATTCCTGACTACAACTAAAAAGCAGTAGCAATCCCATTCCTATCATCCATAGAAAATAATACTTATATGCTTGAGCATTACATTGTCTCATAACTATTACACCAAATATACATTGATTACTACAGCTTGTACTTTAACTATAATTATTTTTACTAAATCTTACAGAGTAAAAAAACAATATGCTATTATTATACACTATATTAAAAAAATATGCAAAAATAGGTAATAAGTTGCCACGAGTTCAAGTATTAAATGTGACAAAGGAGCAAAAAAAGCGAAAATATAAAAAATACTGAATGTATCTCTTGCCTTTATTTCTTGAATTTGTAGCAGCTATCTTTTCTGTATAACTGTGAGTAAGGTATTTTATAAGTGGCAATTATATTCTACTGAATAAGATACTGAACAAAATACCAAATCCTGACAACATGATAGTCATTTGAATTCCAAAAAACCAGTACATAATAGTACTGTTTGTTTTTATCGATTCTTTCATAGATTTTATTTCTGTTGTCAAATTTTCCCGTACACTATTTATTTCTGTTGTCAAATTTTCCCGTACACTGCTTATCTCTGTTGTTAAGTTCTCCCGTATGCTGTTTATTTCTGTTGTTAAGTTCTCCCGTACACTGTTTATTTCTGTTGTTAATTTCTTCTCTACACTGTTTATTTCTGTTGTCAAATTTTCCCGTACACTGCTTATCTCTGTTGTCAAATTCTCTCGTACGCTGTTTATTTCTGTTGTCAAATTTTCCCGTACACTATTTATTTCTATTGTCAAATTTTCCCGTACACTGCTTATCTCTGCTGTTAAGTTCTCCCGTACACTGCTTATCTCTGCTGTTAAGTTCTCCCGTACGCTGTTTATTTCTGTTGTTAATTTCTTCTCTACACTGTTTATTTTTTCTAATAAAAAATCATATTGTGTAATTGGAGTTGCAAGCATTCCATCTTCATTTGTAATTTTCTCTTGTACTGCTCTCATAATTTTATTATATCATATTATTATCATTGAGTAAGTATGTAATCATTTGTAAGGTTGCAAATAAACAACTAGCGACAATTCCCCGCTGGAAGACACCATCCAGGCAAGTTTTTTACAGCTGTACCCTTAAACATATCTGTTTTTATCACACTGTTTGCTACATTCCAGTTACTCAAATTCTGATTAAAAACACTAGCATCAGCAAACATACTGCTCATATCGGTAACATTACTTACATTCCAATTCCCTATATCTTGATTAAAAACATCAGCATCATAAAACATATACCTCATATTGGCAACATTACTTACATTCCAATTCCCTATATCCTGATTAAAAGCTTCAGCATCATAAAACATACTGTTCATATTGGTAACTTTACCTACATTCCATTTTGATATATCTCCATTGAAAAATTCTGTTTGATTAAACATATTGCTCATATCGGTAACTTTACTTACATTCCATAACGATACATCTCCATTAAAGTATTGTTTATCATAAAATAGCCCTCCCATGTCTGTTATGTTACTTGTATCTATCATGTTTAAGTTAGGGGCAAATCCTTGTGCTTTTATCTCTGCTTCTATGGCTTCCTCTAACTTTTTTTTGTTTTGAGGAGTGTACTTGTATTCTATCGTAACTGATATTGTTTTTGATCTACTGGCATCAGTATATGTATGTATTGCTTTCCCATCGCTCTTTTTACTGGTAAACTCTATAGTATAGGTCTTTGAAGCTGCTTTGGTAGGAGTACCTGATATCTTCCCAGTATCAGCATCAAAGCTCAACCCTGTATCTGCTGTTATATCCGGACTTATACTAAAAATTCCTGCTATAGCGGGTGTTTTAGTAAGTGTTACTTCTTTATCTTTCGTTAATGGTACTCCTACATATGCCTTTACACTACCTCCTATACTAGCTCTACTTGCACTTATATTAAAATACCATGTAGGGAGTATTACTACAGCTGTATGCTCAAACATATTTGTTTTACTCACAGTTTTATCCACATTCCATGTTTCAAGTTCTTTATTAAATACACTTGCTCCCTTAAACATATTGCTCATATCGGTAACTTTACTGACATTCCACCCTGTTATATCTTGATTAAACTTACTTGCATTAATAAACATACTACGCATATCGGTAACTTTACTGACATTCCACCCTGTTATATCTTGATTAAACTCACTTGCCTTAAAAAACATACTGCTCATATTGGTAACGCTACTGACATTCCATCTTGATATATTTCCATTAAAATTAACTTCACTGGAAAATAGACTACTCATATCTTTTATTTTACTTGTATCTATCATAGTGAGATCGGGGGTATTTCCTTGTACAGTTATCTCTGTATTTATAGCCTGCTGTAATTCTGCTTTATTATTAGGAATATGCTTATACTCTTTAATAGTAACTAACACTTTTATAGTCCGCCTATCATCAATATATTTATGTATGAGTGTTTTATCAGCCTCTTCACTTCTAAACTGTATGGTATACTCAGTCTGTGAAGTTACTGTGGTGGGAGTACCTGATATTATGCCAGTACTAGTATCAAAGTTCAACCCTGTATTTGTTGTTATATTTGGACTTATACTAAAACTCCCTGTTATAACGGGCGTTTTGGTAAGTATTATTTTTTGACTGTCTAGGAGTGATAAATCTCTATAGACACTTATAGTAGTACTATTTGCACTTATACTAAAATACCATGTAGGCAACTTTTTTACTGCTGAAGCAAGAAACATATCTGTTTTTGTCACACCGCTATCTACATTCCAACTTTCAAGATCTTGGTTAAATGCATTTGCGTTATTAAACATAAAAAACATATTCGTAACACTACTGACATTCCAATTTGATATATCCCCATTAAATTTTTGTGCTCCTGCAAATATACTGCTCATATTGGTAACTTTACTTACATCCCATTTCGATACATTTCCATTAAAATGATCTTTACTGGAAAATATATTACTCATATCTGTTATAGCACTCGTATCTATTATGTTTAGATTAGCGGTATTTCCTTGTGCATTTATCTCATCATCTACAGCCTTCTGTAATTCTGTTTTATCACTGGGCGTATACTTATACTGACTTATAGTTACATGTATCTCTATTGTCCGATCAGTATATGTATGTATTGTTTTCCCATTCTTTTCACTGGTAAACTGTATAGTATACTTAGTTTGTGAAGCTAATATAGTGGGAGTACCCGATATTGAGCCAGTGTTAGTATCAAAGTTCAACCCTGTATTTGTTGTTATATTTGGACTTATACTAAAACTCCCTGTTACATTAGACGTTTTAGTGAGTGTTATTGTTTCAGTGTTACTTAGCGATAAATCTTTGTATCCAGTTATAGTAGTTCTGTTTGCATTTATACTAAAATACCATGTAGGCAACTTCTTTACTACTGTACTTTCAAACATATTTGTTTTTATTACACTGCTTTTTACATTCCAGTTTTCCAGATTTGCACTAAACTTTGATGCAAAATTGAACATAGTTTCCATATTTGTAACTTTACTTACAGTCCAATTTTTTATATCTTGGTTAAAGCTTTGTGCAGATAGAAACATAGCTCTCATATTTATAACTTTACTTACAGTCCAATTTTTTATATCTTGGTTAAAGGCATGTGCTCCAGCAAATAAACTCTCCATATTTGTAACAGCACTTACATTCCATCCTGATATATCTCCATTAAATTTATTCGCATTCAAAAACATATTGCTCATATTTGTAACTTTACTTACATTCCATTTTGATATATCTCCATTGAAATTAGCTTTATCCTCAAATAGATTACTCATATCTGTTATAACACTTGTGTCTATTATGTTGAGATTAGCAGTATCTCCTTGTGCAGCTATCTCATCATCTACAGCTTTCTGTAACTCTGTTTTATTACTAGGAGTATGCTTATAACTTGTGGTAACTGATATTTTTATTGTTCTATCAGTATATTTATGTGTCGCTGGATTACCTTTACTATCAGTAAAGCTACTGGTAAACTCTATAGTATAATCAGTCTTTGAAGCTGCTTTAGTAGGAGTTCCTGATATTGTGCCAGTGCTAGTATTAAAATCTAACCCTGTATTTACTGTTATATCTGGACTTATACTAAAACTTCCTGTTATATCAGGCGTTTTGGTAAAAGTTATTTCTTTATTTTTTGCAAGTGGAACATTTACATATGTATTTATACTACGATTACTTGCACTTATATTAAAATACCATGTAGGCAACTTTGCTACTGCGGTATTCTTAAACATATCTGTTTTTGTCACACCACTTGCTACATTCCAGCTTTCAAGATCTTTTTCAAATGCATTTGCTCCACTGAGCATACTACTCATATTGGTGACAGCATTTACATCCCATTCGGATATATCTCCATTGAAAGTAATATTATCCTTAAATAGATCACTCATATCTGTTATTTTACTTGTATCTATTATGTTGAGATTAGCTTCGTTTCCTTGTACATTTATCTCTGTAGTTATAGCTTGCTTTAATTCTGTTTTATTATTAGGAGTATGCTTATACCTACGTATCTCTACCGATATTTTTATTGTCCTATCAGTATCAATATATTTATGTATTACTGTTCCATCTGTCTTTTTACTTGTAAACTGTATGGTATATTCAGTCTTTGAGATTGCTGTAAGAGGAGTACCCGATATTTTACCAGTGCTAGGATCAAAATCTAAACCTGTATTTTTTGCTATATCTGGACTAACGCTAAAACTTCCTGTTATATTAGGTGTTTTGGTAAGGGTTATTTCTTTATCTGTTGCTAATGGTATGTTTTTATATGCAATTATCTTATTATCACTTGCACTTATGCTAAAATACCATGTAGGCAACTTTGCTACTGCGGTATTCTTAAATATATCTGTTTTTGTCACAGTCCCATCGCTTGCTACATTCCAATCTTCCAGATCTTGGTTAAATTTTGTCGCTCCCAAGAACATCTTGCCTATATCGGTAACGCTACTTATATTCCAGCTTGATATATCTTGATTAAACGCTGCCGCTGACGAAAACATCTGATGCATATTCGTAACTTTTCCTACCTTCCAATTTGATATATCTTTATTAAAAATGGTTGCTCCCGAAAACATAGCTGTCATATTTGTAACTTTTCTTACATCCCAGCCCGACATATTGCTATTAAAATTTGCTGCTCCTAAAAACATTCGATTCATATCCGTAACTGCCCCTACATTCCACCCCGATATATCTTTATTGAAACTGGTTGCTCCCGAAAACATATTCCCCATATCATTCACATTTTGTACCTTCCAATTTGATATATCTTGATTAAAACTTGTCGCATTCCAAAACATACCATTCATGTTAGTAACACTTTGTACCTTCCAGTTTGATATATCTTGATTAAAACTACCTGCATAATAAAACATACTGCTCATATCAATAACATTACTTACATTCCAACCAGAAATATCCCCATTAAATGCAGCAGCTTGATTAAACATATGACTCATATCAGTAACATTACTTACATCCCACTCAGATATTTTACCATTAAAAGTAGTATTACTATTAAATAATCCACTCATATCATCAATCTTACTAGTATCAATTATATTTAAGTCAGCAGTATTTCCTTGTAATCCTATCTCAGTATTTATATTGTTTATTAATTCTAATTTACCAGTAGGAGTATACTTATGCCCTATAGTAACTGTTATCGTTATTGTCCTATCAGTATAGGCATATATTGTTTTCCCATTCTTTTCACTGGTAAACTGTATGGTGTAAGGAGTTTTTGAAGCTACCTTTGTAGGAGTACCCGATATTGTCCCAGAGCTAGAATCAAAACTCAAGCCTGTATTTGTTGTGATACTTGGACTTATACTAAAACTTCCTGCTATACTAGGTGTTTTGGTAACTTTTATTTCTTCACTTGCTCCTAATTTTATACGTGCTTGCCCTGTCAGAGCAGACTTATTTGCACTTATACTAAAATACCATGTAGGTAACTTTGCTACTGCGGTATTCTTAAACATATCTGTTTTTGTCACAGTCCCATCGCTTGCCACCTTCCAGCTTTCAAGATCTTTGTCAAATGCACTTGCTCCTAAAAACATGCTACTCATATCAGCAACCTTGCTTACATTCCATCCCGATACATTTTGATTGAAACTTGTTGCTCCTGAAAACATATTACTCATATCGGTAACGCTACTTACATCCCATCCCGATATATCTCCATTGAAATTAGCTTTATTCTCAAATATATTACTCATATCTGTTATATTACTTGTATTTATTATGTTTAAGTTAGCAGTATTTCCTTGTACTTCTATCTCCTTTTTTATGTTTTCCAATAACTCTGTTTTGTTGTTAGGAGTATAAAGATAAGTATTTATTGCTACTGATAGAGTGATGGATCTAGTATCGACATAAGTATATGTCGCTGGATTACCTGAGCTATCAGTAAAGCTACTGGTAAACTGTATGGTGTAAGAAGTTTGTGAAGCTGCCTCGGTAGGAGTACCCGATATTGTGCCAGTTCTAGTATCAAAATCTAACCCTGTATTTGCTTTGATATCTGGACTTATACTGAAACTTCCTGCTATAAGGGGTGTCCTTGTCAGTATTATATCTGTTATTGGTACTTTTACTCCCTCATGTATACTATTGCTGCTTGCGCTTATACTAAAATACCATGTAGGTAATTTTGCTACTGCAGTATTCGTAAACATATTTGTTTTTGTCTTAAGGCTTGCTATATTCCAGTTTTCAATATCTCCATTAAATTTTATCGCCCCACTCAACATATTTTCCATATCAGTGACTTTACTTACATTCCACTCGGATATATTTCCATTGAAAGTAGTGTTATCCTTAAATAGATCACTCATATCTGTTATGTTACTTGTATCTATTATGTTGAGATTAGCAGTATTTCCTTGTGCATTTATCTCTGTAGTTATAGCTTGCTTTAATTCTGCTATATTATTGGGAGTATGCTTATATTTATGTATCTCTACTGATATTGTTATTGTTCTATCAGTATAGGTATGTGTTGCTAAAGCACCTGTACTACCAGTAAAGCTACTGGTAAACTGTATGGTGTAAGAAGTTTGTGAAACTGCTTTGGTAGGAGTGCCTGATATTGTCCCAGTGCTAGTATTAAAACTCAACCCTGTATTTGCTGTTATATCTGGACTAATACTAAAATTTCCTGCTATATCAGGCGTTTTGCTAAGGGTTATTTCTTCATTTTTTGCTAGCGGTATTCCTCTATATACATCTATACTAGCACTATTTGACTTTATGCTAAAATACCATGTAGGTAATTTTGCTACTGCGGTATTCTTAAATATATCTGTTTTTGTCACAGCGATTGCTACATTCCAGCCTTCAAGATCTTGTGTAAACTTAGAAGCACCAGAAAACATGCTACTCATATTGGTAACCTTGCTTACATTCCATCCCGACACATTTTGATTGAAACTTGTTGCTCCTAAAAACATACTGCTCATATCGGCAACTTTACTTACATTCCATCCCGATACATTTTGATTGAAACTTGTTGCTCCTAAAAACATACTGCTCATATCGGTAACTTTACTTACATTCCATTTCGATATGTCTCCATTAAAACTTGTTGCTCCTGAAAACATACTGCTCATATCGGTAACTTTACTTACATTCCATTTCGATATATCTCCATTGAAAGTAGTGTTATCCTTAAATAGCCTACTCATATCTGTTATAAGACTCGTATTTATTATGTTTAGATTAGCAGTATTTCCTTGCAATCCTACCTCTGTTTTTATAGCTTCCAATAATTCTGCTTTATTTTTTGGCTTATACTCTATAGTGAGCAATATTTCTATTGTCCTATCAGTATCAGTATAGGTATGTATTTCTGTCCTATCAGAGGAGGTACTTGTAAATGTTATAATATACTCAGTCTCTGAGGCTACCTTTGTAGGAGTACCTGATATTGTGCCAGTACTAGTATCAAAACTCAACCCTATACTCGTTATATCTGGCTTTATACCAAATTTTCCTGTTATATCAGGCGTTTTGCTAAGAGTTATTTTTTCATTATCTGCTAGTGATACCCCTTTATATACAGTGAGCTCATCAACATTAGCACTTATGCTAAAATACCATGTAGGCAATTTTGCTACTGCGGTATTTGTAAACATATCTTTTTTTGTCACAGTGCTTGCTACATTCCAGCCTTCAAGATCTTTATCAAATGCACTTGCTCCTGAAAACATACCATCCATATCTGTAATATTACTTACCTTCCACTTTGATATGTCTCCATTGAAACTTGTTGCTCCTGCAAACATATTACTCATATCGGTAACATTGCTTACATCCCACAATGATATATCTCTATTAAAGGTAGTGTCATCCTTAAATAGATCATGCATATCTTTTACAGCACTTGTATTTATATAGTTAAAATTATCTACATCAGTATTTTTAATTGCTTCTATTAATTCGTTACGTGTTTTTACTATAGCAGTAAACACCGATACATATATAGAGAACTGGCTAGACTTTCCTAAGTAACTTCCATCCCCTGTAAAACGAATTGTATATTTTCTTCGTATACCATTTTCTTTATCCTTCAATAACCTTATTGCAGTGCCATATATTTCTCCATTATTGTCCTTCATCTCCAATCCTGTATCTTCCGTAAGAGTTGTCGTTTTTCCATCAGTACTATTAAATTCAATACTCCATGTACCAGTAATTCCTGGAGGGCTTGTTGCAATATTGATTGGCATTAAAGGAACATTCAAGCTCGACTTGATTAACTGTTCATTATCATACCTATCTGTGATAGAGTTTCCATCACGCACAAGAGTAAATACATAATGCCAACTAGGAATACTTGTTGCAGGTACATTAGCTCCCTTAAATATATCTTGTATATTTACTGAATCTGCTACCTGCCATTTCTCTAAATCATACTGAAACACTGTTGCTTTATTAAACATGTTACTCATATCGGTAACCTTGCTCACATTCCAGCCTGATATATCTTGATTAAAACTTGCTGCGGCTTCAAACATGTTACTCATATCGGTAACCTTGCTCACATTCCAGCCTGATATATTTTGATTAAAACTCGTTGCTCCCTTAAACAGATTACTCATATTAGTAACATTACTTACATTCCAGCCTGATATATTTCCATTAAAGGTAGTATTTCCTTCAAACATACTGCTCATATCAGTAATATTGCTTACATCCCAACTTGATATATCACCTGAAAAATTGGAAAATTCACCATCACCTTTGAATAAGCCGCTTATATCTTTTACTTTACTTGTATCTATAGTAGAGAGATCTGCTGCATTTCCGCGGGAGGCAATTTCTCGCTTAATGTTTTCAATAAGCGATTCTCTACTATCAGGAGAGTAAATAAAGTCTAAACTTAAAGATTTTTCTGGATCACAACCAGATACCAAAAAAGCGAAACATAAAAATAGCCAAAATATAAAAAATTGATACTTCATATAAATATATTCAATAATACGTACAAAAAAATAAATTTACTTAATATAAATTTAGTACATTTATACGATTTTTCAACCTCTTATGTACATAATATATATTACTATATTTTATTGTCAATAATATCATTTTCCAATACTCCCAATATTTATTTCTTACGTTTTGCTCGCGTACTCTTGGGTGTATTCTTCTGTTGTGTATCATTCTCATCATTCACCATGATAGTATTAAAATTGATAGGAGGCAGTAGTATTGGGGAAATGCCAGATTTTGCTGTTAATGAAGAAATATATTCTCTTACATAAGGAAAAAGAACAGCAGGAGCATCTTTTTTTGAAAATTCTTTCAATAATGCTATATTTGGTTCTTCTGCATCTTCTTGAAACTGTCCTGCACAAATAATTTCAATATGTAACGAGTTTTCTTCATTTTGAATTGTAACCTTTAGTTCTACATATAGCATATTATTATCTTCATCTATTGAAGATTTTGCTTCCATCTGCGGATCAATTTCAGATGATTGTATAGTAGCAGCTCTCTGGAATACTACATGAGGAAATATAATAGAATGTATTCTAATACCAAGTGATTTATTTTTTTGCATAAAACTACCTACTCTCTACTTTACTATAAAATGCAATTTATTATTGCATCATAATATACTATTATATATTATCGCAACTGCAGCATTATAACTTTATAGTGAGAAAAAAACTAATTTCTAGCTGACGTAGCCATTTGCTCGGACTAAAAGTGTATTCAATTTTTCTATTTGAAGGATCCTTATTACTTGAACCTGCTGTTTCTTTATCTTTTATTTCTTTGTCATCTATTTGAAACCAAGCAAGAAAATCTCCTAAACTAAATCGGTATCCTAACACAACATTTTTATTATCAAGGAATTTGCCCGAGAAGGCAGGGACTAAACTCCATATTGGAGCATAACTACGTGCAGAATTGATCTCTGTTGTATCAAATCCTGTCCGAGGGTACACTGTAAGAGGAAACTCTGGTGATGGATGTTTTTCATATACAGTGGGAGTAAATGGAGTATCTATAGTGTATACATTGGTGAGAGAAAAATTAAACGCGGGGTTTACTTTGTACAAATAGCTTAATTTAATGGTGTGCCGATAATCATTAGAGGCAGGAAGCCATATATCATCCTTTGTCTTAAAATATACAAACCCCAATGTGTATGAAATATCTAATATATGAAAATCGGTGGTATACTGATAACGAAATGTTGCTCCTGTACCAAATCCATGTTTTACAGGTAAATACGAAAAGCCTCTTATGTTTGAGTTTGCATAGTCAGGATCTGAAAAATCGGGAACGACATTATATTTGTATTGACTAAATATACCTTCAAAACCATAATACCATCCAAAGTAGGGAGATACAGAGAGCTGATGATCGCCAAGCTGTATAAGATATTTCGCAAAAGACATTGTTCCATAGCTTGGATTGGTAAATGTTGTTTCATCGTACTGGTACTTAATAGTTTTTTCTAAAATTTTTCTATTGACATATTGTAATTCTTCTAAAAATGCAGGACTCCATCCTGTAAACAGGGAGAGTACATGTATATCGCTAAATGTTAGTGCATAGTCTGCTCGTACAGAAGGATACACTTTGCTAGGGTCTTGTGCTATCCAAGATATGCCAGGACTTACAGAAAATGACATTTCTCCTCTATCGTATAGTTCCTCATAATCGTATTGGAAAAATGCATAGGCTTTAAGATAGTCTTCGTTAATGGTGTACTTTGGCAGAGCAGCTTCTTTGTCTGTTTTATTCTCAGAATCGTTTGGATCTATATAATAAAATATATCTTCGTAATTTGATCTTAAGGTAACATAGTCCACTATTGATCCTATGCTCATAACAACATTATCAAAAAACGACTGTGAATAGATATTTTTTATTCCTGTATTCCATACATTTGAATTTCCTTTATAGTAATATCCTGTATTATACAGTTCTTGATCGAGTTCTATAATGTTTCTACGCGTTTCTCCTATATTTTTTCTTCTAAATTCTGAATTAACATTTGCTACATAATAATAACTATAGATATCAAGCTCATTAAATGCACTTGCTCCAATTAATTTTGACCATTGTAGTCCTCCTCCAACAAAATAAGGGAAATTTTTAGATTCTAAAGTTACATCTTCATTTGAGGCACTTACATCAATAGTATCATAATACGCAAGCGTTAATAGTTTTATTCTGTCTGCCCCTTTTGTGTATTCTAATGATAAAAAGAGATCTCCATATAAATAGCGCTCTATGTTTGTTTGTGTTTCTCCTGCAGATTCCGCAATTAATTGTATAAGAGGAAACAGCGTATATTGAGAAATAGACTGCTTTGCCATAGTAAATAATGTTGTATGTTCATTTAAGTTAGTACGATAACTCAAAAAAGGATCAGTAATGCCTACCCCTATATCTAATTGATGAGATGTTACTGTTTCGGGATACACAACAGTGGTTCCTCCAAGTGATTGTCCGTACCGTCCTGGAGGGGGACCTTTTAGTGTTTTTACTGAGCTAATTGATTCTTTTGAGAGTATTGGCTTTGTATTATCTGATAAATGAGTGTTTGAAGGAATGGGCAAAAAATCAATATATGCTTGATTCCATGCAGAGTCTCCTCCAAATACCGAGAATAAAGAACCATAAGAAAAAAAGGTGCCATTTTGTGGATCAATTAAAAAAGGAGAAGTAGCATTTTCTTTTTCATTTATAAATACCCCTGCTTCTGTAGTGATAATATTAAATGGATCATTGTCTACTACAGGGAGATTGTCTATAAATTCAGCGTCATACTCCTCTTTGTTCGGTTCAATTTGTATCTTTCTTTCTGCGGTAACAATAATCTCTTGTTCAAATTCTTCACTTATATCATCTAGTACAAATAGATACGGATCACGCTCCGAAGAAGAGACTGTTCCTATTTCAATGGTATAATCAAATTCTTTTTCCTCTATTGTGATGATCTTTACTGTATAGATTCCTGCATCAATATCTTTGAATACAAAGTTGCCTTCTGTATCACTCACTTCAATAGCGTCCAGTTCTATAATAATGATCGTTACATCAGAGAGAGATGCGTCATTTGATGATGTACTGGAAACTACTTTTCCATAAAAATCTATTGCAAATACTGGCACACAAAGAAACAGAAACAAAATAGACACTATATACGGTTTCATAAAAATACCCCTTAGTATTATATATACTATATCATAATACACTATATCATATTTATTTCATTTCCTATTTTATATCTACTTAATTGCTCCGCCTATCATGCCTCTGATGATATATCTTTGTGCAAAAATAAATAAAATAACAATGGGGATAAGTGATAGTAATGCCGCAGTCAAAATGAGTTCCCATTGTTTGACATAGGCTCCTACAAAATTAGCAACAGCAAGAGGAATTGTTTGTATTTGATTTCCTTTTCCTAGTACTAGAATAGGTAATAAAAAGTCATTCCATATCCATATACCATTTAATATCAATACGGTAACATATACAGGTTTGAGAATAGGAAACACAATATAGAAAAAAGTTTGAAATGGATTGCATCCATCAACCCGTGCAGCGTCTTCTAATTCTAGTGGTATCGCTTTAATAAATCCATGAAATAAAAATATAGAAAGTGGTGCACCAAATCCAACATATGCAAATATAATGCCAGTATAAGAACGTAGCATCTTAATGCCAACAGTAGATCCAAATATTCTAAACCATGATATTAAGGGTAACATCACTACTTGAAAAGGAATGACCATTGCACCAACAAAAATCAAAAATAATACTGCAGATATTTTGTTCTTTGTGCGTACTAGTACCCATGCAGCCATAGAAGAACTGGTGGTTATCAATAACAGAGATACTGTGGTAATAATAGAAGAGCTTATAAAAGAAGATATATACCGTATATTTTTATCACTAAGAATAAAGGCAATATTATCAAAAATATTTGACCAATTTTCAGGAAATGATAAGGGGTTGTTTGTAATTTGAAAAGAAGATTTCGCTGAATTTATTATTACTAAGCCAAGAGGCAAGAAAACAGCAATACATAGCAGTAGGGTAATAGATTCTAATATACGTAATATTACTTTATTCATTACATTTCTACCTCACGTTTTTTATTAAAATATACTTGAACAAGCGATATTACAAGTAATGCTACAAAAAATAGTACTGATTTAGATTGAGCTACTGCCATTTGACTTACTCCTTTTACTACTTTCTCTGATTCTTTTATGATATGCATTGATATTAGCTCAGTGCCTTGCATGGCTCTTCCCATAAACATGGTGGAAGGCCCTCCGTAAGTGAGGGAATAGTTTACATCGTATTGCTTAAATGAATACAGGAGAGAGATAAATGTACATACTGTAAATGCAGGGGCTATCATAGGAATAGTAATTTTTCGAAATCTATCCCATGCACTTGCTCCATCAATCATGGCAGCTTCAAATAATGATTCAGGAATGCTCTGTAAGCCCGTGATATAAATTATCATAAGGTATCCTGCATATTGCCATACTCCCACTATTACCAGTGCTACTGTTGCATAATTTCTATCGGATAACATGAGAAAATCGGTATTAAAAAAACTAGGAAAAAATCTACTAAAAATAAATTGCCAAATATATCCTAGTATCAATCCTCCTATTAAATTAGGAAGAAAAAATCCTGCTCGATAAAAATTTCTAAATTTTAGTTTCTGTGTTACCAATAGTGCCAGTGATAAGGCACATACATTCATAAACACAATGTTAAGCGTACTGTATACTACAGTAATAATAATTGAGTAAAGAAATCGCGGATCCTCAGAAAACATTTTTCGATAATTTTCAAAGCCAAGAAATTCTTTTACACGAATGCCGTTCCAATCAGTAAACGAATAAAAGACTCCCATAAAAAATGGGATGATCATAACCATAATAAATGCAATAAGAGCAGGGGCTAAAAATATCCAAAAATACATTGTATCGTTTTTTCTTCCTCTCATAGTTTTTTCTCCTCACATATATTATTGTAAATATTCTAAATACTCTTTTTGTACTTCTACCATCACCTCTACATATTCAGAGATATTTCTTGCTACATCTACTACTGGGTCTACAAGTAGTGCTTGTACTACTGATTGTTTTGATTTACTCATTATTGCATGAGCAGTCATGTCATGAATACCCACTTGATTACGCAGTATTCCAGCATACGCAGGGGGTAACGGGGGGAGTGCTATGCCTTGTACTCCATTTTTATTGATACGAGCAGGAACTTCTACTGCAATACATTCTGGTAACTCGCTTATATATTTTCCTCCATTACCGTCACTATTAGGAATATTCACTGCTGCTTCTATGTAATCTACATCCTGTATGATACCATCGATAATAATAGCAATGCGTTCACTTATACGTTTCTCAATTTTATGTTTCTTCTGTAACATATAGCGCTGATAGTACCGATAAAAATCAAGTATTCCACGATGATCGGCTACATCGTAGGCCCATCCAAGATATTCACCAAAATGACTATCGGAAGTAATGGGCAAAAGCCCAAACTGTTCAAGAATAAACAAAAAAAGCCTGCGTTCTCCCCAAAAACGTGATGCAGATATATCTGCCATTTCAGTAGCTCCTTCTGTTTCAATAAATTCACCATGTTCCATAAGGTGCATCATATAATCACTATAGGTAGGGACTGTCTTAAAAAACTCTTTTGCTTTTGCACGAATATCAGGATATACATCTTTTTTACTGTCTTTATAGTGTGCTTCCAGTAACACACTAAAGTGATTAAGTCCACCAGCTACAAGTTCTAAATTATCAAATGATGTATGAAGCATACTAGGAAGATACCGCTCTAAAGACGCTATTTCATGACACAGTCCAATAAATTTTATATCAGGAAATTTTTTATGTACAGTGGTACATATTCTGCTCATAGGATTGCTATAATTAAACACAAACGCATCTGGACAAATACGCTGTATGTCTTCACACATAGCAAGTATAGGAGGAACAATACGCAAAGAGTGAAACAATCCTCCTGGTCCACCATTTTCTCCATATATTTGACGAATTCCATATTGTTGGGCAATAGTTCTATCTTGATCCCATAATACAAAACGGTCTCCTATTTCTATGGAAATAATAACAAAATCAGCACCTTGTAATGCTTCCTCTCTATTGGTAGTTGCTTTAATGGTGAACTGAAGCGAAGTATCTTGTTCAAGAAATGCAAGGGTATGATCGTGCACTTCTTTCAATTTCTTTGCGTTAATATCAAGGAGTGTAATAGTACTGCCTTGTAGAGAGGGAGTACAAAAAATATCTCCTAAAGTTCCATATCCAAATTGATGACTTCCTGCACCGATAAGCACTATATTAGCCATAGTATATTGTTCCTTTCTTTTTATTTTTTCTTATTATATATATTGTTACTGTAATGTAGCAAAAGTTTCCGTAAGCTTTACAACAAACTGATCTTCGGTCAATTCTTTTTTTGCAAACTGTTCAAACAATGGGCCAAGTACATTGTCTCTAAAATCTCCGGGTAAATAGTATTGATTCCATGCATATGTTTTTCCTTCATTCACCCATTCCAGTAAAGATGCAGATAATGGCGCTTTTGGAGTAAGACTAACATTAGTAAAGGCAGGTATAGCTTGAATTTTATTTACCATATAATCATGGCCCTGTGGTGTTTCAGCCATAAATCGTAAGAACGCTTTTGCTTTACTTGCATTCCCGTACTTGTTGACTACATACCATGTTGGAGGATTCACAAACACTCCATCTGTATCTTCAAACGAAGAACCATGTGGAGCATATGCACGAGGAAATGTCACGTTTGCATTTGCTAAGTTTGGTTCAATCCAATTTCCTTGATGAATAAATGCTGCTTTCTGAGTAGCAAAGGCATTGACTTGTGCATCATAGTCTCCTGCCACTAGCACTCGTTGATCAGAGTAATCAAATAATAGCTTTACCCACATTACATATTCTCTTAATCGTTCTTTTTCTACTTTTCCTTCAAGTGCTTTCTCTACAACAGAAAGATCATTTCTTGCTAAGCCATTCGAAAGGTACGAGTTTATATTATGATGAGATGTTACCCAATGCATACCAGAACCTGCAGTCATAGATACTACACTGTCAAGACCTAATACTTCTTTCATATCATCAAGCTCTTCAAACGCAGCCTTGTATGCATGATAATTAGTGAGTAATGCAGGATCAATGCCTGCCATATCAAGTATTTGTGCGTTATACCCCATGCCCCATCCCTCAATGGCTATGGGAAAACCAACAATTTTATCATCAACTTCAAATCCTACATCAGTGTATTGAGTCCACGATTCATCAGAAAGATCATCTATGTATTCTGACCATGTTTGGTATCCTTCTTTTCCATCAATGACAAATATATCTGGGGCTTCGCCTGCATTGATATCGGCTCGCAACTGAGTAGTGAGACTACAAGAATCACCTCCACATGTTTTGACCACTACTTTCATTCCTGTAGATTGCCTAAACACTTCAGCAAACTCTTTGAGCTGAGCATCAATTTCAACTTTGTTATGCATAATTATAATAGGACGATCTTTAGTATCTTCATTTGATCCTCCTGCCCACGCTACAGTACTGATGTATACTATCAGTAAAAAATATATACCTATTTTCTTCATAAATTACTCCTTTAATTATTATTAGTATATCATATATGTACATATTATATTTTTATAACAAGAAAATATCACGAGTTCAAGGATTAAATGCGACAAAGGAGCAAGAAACATAAAACAAGCATATTTTTTATTAGCTACTACATATAGTGTATATTTAGTATATAATTTTCAATTTAAGCACTAGAGAAATTTGCTTTATTTTTATATTAATGCTATACTAAATGCAGAATAATAAGAGAACAATAACATTATGAGTGTACAAGCAAAAACTGATACAAAAGAAACTACTTTAATTTTAAATAATACCGATAAGGAAAATTTGGAAAGATGTTTCTCGGAATGGAAATTCAAAGATTATCAAAGCCTTATGAGGTTCGTATCATCTATTTTAATTGAGAGCGAAGATAAAATAACAATAGGCATTAAGAAAAGTGGAGTGCTAAAAGAATTTTCACCAGCAGATCATTTACTAAAAGATTCATAAATGGCAGATAATCAAAACAATAAACCTAATGCTGAGTATAGCATTGAACATCAATTAAAGGAGTTAAAGCAAGATATAATTACCCCTCATAAATTTGCAAAGATATTTTCTGATGCTATGCGTGAATCAAAAGGTTTAGATGAAAGTATACAAAAATGCTTAAAAGAGCTTATAGCTAAAGATGATGATATTAAAAAGGAAATTTTTGAGAGAATAAAAGATTACATCAAAGAAGAAAGAAAGTTATTTAATACATCAGTATGGAAAACATCTAAAGACATTATTCTTTTAATTGTAGGTGCTGGAATATCGTTTTTATTTACATGGCTAGCAAAGTTTCTTTAAGTAGCTAAAAAGAAGCTATACATTTGATACCGCACTTGATACCACGACTACTCTCTCTGTAAGTGCTCTATAATCATTTCTTTTGCTTCTGAAATCTCTAATAACGATGTTATAAAATAGTGCATATTCTCTTTTTGATGGAATTTTCTCTCATTGACTATCTCATCATAGTTAATACACAGTAAACTACACAGCTCTTCTCCTGTATATGCCTCATACTCATTTATCTTATTCTTGAAGCCTGTCACTATCTGTTTTTTGTCTGTTACATTAAAAGAACACATCACAGGAGTAACGGTAAACTGTATTTCTCGTGATATAAAATTAATATATTCGTGTAAATGCCGTCTCTCTCCCGCTGATTTTTTAGTATCAAATTGATCTCCATCTTTTACTTCTATGACATAACAATTCTGCACATTCTGTTTTGTTTTTTGGAATGCTACAAAATCAGGCTCAAAAGATTTCTGAGCTATTAAGGATTTTTTTATTTGTTGTTTGTTCGCTACCCATATTCCTTCTGGATAGGAATCTGACTTTAGATAAGAGTCAATATCTGTTATTTGATTACAACGCTCCCATATAATCTTTTCTAGTTCATTCCCTGCTGATATTACTGTAGCTTGTAACTTACTTATCAAGTTACCTAGCTTTTCATTCCCTACTATTCTTGTATAACCACTTGGAGACTGTTTCGTATCTCTTCCTTTTGCTTCACTGAGAAGAGCATTCATGTTTCTATTATATCACATCCTAAAAAATTTCTGTTTGATTTTTTACATGCTTCAAATACAGAAAAACTACCGCTTGCAGGGTCTATTACTATATCATCCTCATTTGTTACTGCTTCAATCAATGCTTTTTGTAGCTCTATTGGCTTGTTATGAGCATGATTTCTCTCTACTTTCTCATCCCATACATCTCTTATAGTATGAACAGTCCATACTCCCTTTGCTCTTTTAGGAGCTTTCTGAATAACATATACATATTCTGATACTCGCCTTGTTCTATACCCCATCCCTATTCTTTGTTTATTCCATGTTATAAGATCCACTATTTCTAAATGAGTTTCTACTAACCACTTACTAATACCATTACACAAAATAAATTTGTCTACCCATAAAAAACAATGCCCCATAGGATGCAATACTCTATCTATCTCTTTTATAAACTTGTCTATTATTTTATCTGTCATCTGTGGCAAAATAGCTCTCGCTTTTTGCCGCTCCCCTTCATTTCCATATCCTTGCTTATCTAAGATTCCTCTATACTGAGGATCAAAAAATACTACTGGGAATGTATTACTATCCAACTTAGAAAGAAGATCTAAGCCATCCATCTGCATTTTTGTGTTTAGTGTTAGTCCTTTCGCTAATGTTATATCTCCTTGCTTAATATCTCGCTTACTCGAATATACATTATTGGGATTATACTGTGCTTTCATGATAAGAGAGAATAGTAGCTTTGTAACACTGGATGAGGATCTCCTTTCAACAAAGTATGTGTTAGTACTTTTCCTAACTGCACCCCTTCTTGATCAAAAGAATTGATGTTCCATAAGAACCCTTGAAACATTACTTTATTTTCAAAGTGTGAAAGTAACGCACCAAGTGTGTACGGAGTTGCCATATCAGCATACAATACACTGGAAGGACGATTTCCTATAAACAGCTTATGTGCATTATCATTATCCTTTCCCATTGAAAACGCCACTATCTGTGCTGCTAAGTTTGCCAACAGCTTTTGTTGACTTGTAGAGCCTTCATAGGATATATCATGTTGCATCTGAGAATGAGTAAACGCTATAAACTGTAATGGTACAATATCAGTTCCCTGATGTAATAGCTGATAAAAACTATGCTGTCCGTTTGTCCCTGGTTCTCCAAACACTACCGGTCCAGTAGTATAGTCAATACGTTCCCCAAAACGATTTACTTGTTTTCCATTACTCTCCATATCAAGCTGTTGTAAATGAGCAGGAAAACGAGATAACGCCTGACTATACGGAAGCACTGCAGTGTAAGGATACTTAAGAACATTACGTTCGTACACACCAATAAGAGCATCTATCATTGCAGGATTTTGCATAACAGGAGCAGTATACGCTATCTTATCACTCTCATGTGTACCACGTAAAAACTCCCGTGTTATATCGCTTCCATAGGCAAGATTTAAGAGACATACTCCCACCGCACTACTTACCGAATAGCGTCCACCAATATAATCATCAATAAAAAAAGAATCGAGGTAATCTTTTGATTGTGCTAAAGGACTTGTTTCAGAGGTTACACATACCATATGCTTTTTGGGATGTTTAATACCTGCTTGTTGTAACCATTCTAACGCAAACTGAGCATTGGTAAGCGTTTCTTGTGTTGTCCCACTCTTTGAAACTAAAATAAACAATGTTGTTTCTGGATTAGCAAACAATAATTGTTCTCCCGTATCATCAGGGTCAACATTACTTATAAACCCTACTTTTCGTATAGGAATATCTTTTCTTTTTGCGTATACATAGGAACGCAAAGCAAGATATACAGCACGAGGGCCAAGATCTGAACCTCCTATTCCTATTTGAATAAAAGTATCAAAAGGTTTTCCTGTTTCTCCTACTATTTCTTGGGCATGTACTTTTTTTGCAAAATTTTCACAAAGGCGTATCTGTTCGGCATAAAATTCATTATAATTTCTCCCTTCTTTTTGGACTACAGTGTCTAACTGTCCACGAAGAGCATGGTGTAATACCATACGCTGTTCGCCAGTGTTTACTATTTCCCCATTTACAAGCTGAGAAAACATTTCTTTGAGTTGTTGTTCTTCTGACAGAGCATAGAGTTGCTGAAGTATCTCATCGTTTACTCTTTTTGCAGAAAAATTATAGCGGTATCCAGCTCCTGCTACATCATATTGTTGAATACGTTTTGCATCAAATTGTTCATAACTAAACAATGGCATATCACTTAACTTCTTAAAATTAGTACAATCATTTAAGTTCTTATTACTCATATATTCAGTATAATAGAATTACTATATTTTATTTCAAATATCCTTTCGCATACCTAGTAACAATACTCCTATACCAGCTTAACCTATTAAAAAGTAAAAGGCACAGCACTAATACCGTAAACTTAATACTATCTTAACAATTTTTTAATTATTATCTCATATAGATACTCTATACTGTAAGAAAAAAAGGAGATACTATGAAAAAATTTAGTTTCATATTACTAATAGTGATAAGTACAATCACTATTGTACCCGTTTTTGCCAATGGCAATAAAGAAGAAGCAGATAGCTCTAATAATTGGGCAATAAAAAGAGAAGCACAGATCCCCGAAGTGAATGCAAGTAATGTACAAGGAAGCATCATTATTGCAGGAAGTTCTACTGTATTTCCTGTTGCTGAAAAACTTGCAGATATTTTTCGTGAAGACGGATATACAGGAAATATAAAAGTAGACAGTATTGGAAGTGGTGCTGGGTTTGAACGCTGGACAAAAGGAGAAACAGATATTGCTAATGCAAGTCGCCCTATTAAAGAAAAAGAAATAAACACTGCACAATCAATAGGAAGAGATCCTATTGGGTTTCTGATAGGAATTGACGCATTAGTAGTGATAGTAAATCCTGAAAACGACTGGCTTAATGATGTGAGCATTGAAATGCTTGCAAAAATTTTTAGCTCTGATAAATGGAGTGATGTAAATCCAAGCTGGCCAAATGCTATGATTGAAAAATTTTCACCAGGAACTGATAGCGGTACATTTGATTACTTCGTAGAAGCTGTATTTGACAAAGATAAAGAACCACTACTCTCTGCAAACTCACTCCAGCTTTCCGAAGATGACAATATTCTCTCAAGGGGGGTACAAAGCTCTAAATACGGTATTGGGTACTTTGGATATGCATACTACAATGAAGCAAAAGATACACTCAAAGCTATTAGTATTTCAGGAAGCGTGCCTTCCGAAAAAAGTGTATACGACAATACATACCCATTAGCACGCCCATTGTACATGTATTCTTCTGCTTCAATTATGCAAGAAAAACAACAAATAGCTGCATTTTTAGCGTATACATTGAATAATATAGAAAGCGTTATCACAGAAGTAGGATATTTTCCTGCACGTCAGGCTGATTATACTAACAGTAACAAAGCATGGATGCAAGCAATGGAAGGAAACTATTAAAATAGTAACTATCGTATAACTATGAAAATGCCACGATTACAAGATAAAAATAAGTACCGTCATATCCCAAGAATACATGAACGAGGTATTGAATGGGTTCTTACCATATGTGGAGTACTCTCTATAATAATAACAATAGCCATCGTGCTCTTTCTTGGCAAAGACGCTCTCCCGTTCTTTCAAGACGAAGAAGTTTCATTATGGGAATTTTTTACTTCGACATCGTGGCAACCTGCATTAGGACAGTTAGGCATACTTCCTTTGTTTAATGCAACATTACTTACTAGTTTTATAGCCTTACTTTTTGCTACGCCCATTGGTGTTTTTACTGCTATATACTTAAGCGAGTTTGCCAGTACAAGAATACGAAACATACTAAAACCTATATTAGAAATGCTTGCAGGCATTCCTTCAATAGTATACGGGTTTTTTGCAGTAGTATTTGTTACCCCTTTACTTCGAACAATTATTGGAAGTGATGTAGTGAACATTTATAATAATCTTTCTGCAGGTTTAATGATGGGGGTACTCATACTTCCAATTATTACTTCTATGGTAGAAGATTCTCTTCATGCCATACCAAACACATTACGGAGTGGAGCCTACGCCTTAGGAGCAACGAAATTTCAGACTGCAACACAGATCGTACTTCCTGCAGCATTTTCTGGAGTATCAGCAAGTATTATTATTGGATTATCGCGTGCCATAGGAGAAACTACTATAGCAGCCTTAGCTGCAGGAGCAGGAGCTAATTTCACCTTTAATCCATTTGAATCTGCCGAAACTATGACAGGCTATATTCTACGTATTAGCGGTGGAGATGTAAGCTATAATACTATAGACTATACCAGCATTTTTGCTATTGGCATTACATTATTTTTTATTACCCTTGGACTAAATATGTTAGGGCAGTATATCAGTAACAAATATAGAGAGGTATACGATTGATGAATCTTAAAACAGTAAAAGAAAAATTTCAAATACTCTGCTTATTTGCATCATCACTTTTTTCCATACTCATACTCATTACGCTTTTATTCCAAATTCTCAATGAGAATTTTGGATATGTAATGTACGAATACTCAATAGAAGAAAAAGAGCTTCTCAGCACACCATTGGAACAAGCCAGCAAAGAAGAGATGATTGTTCTCTTAAAAGAAACATTACGCCCTTCTTTACAACGAAATTTAACAGAAGACACAGCATTTGAAAACCAAACTATTGACACTTTACGCAACCATGTTCGTCAGTACATTCTGAAAGAAAAAATTGTCAAATCATGGTCACTCTATGATTCTATTACAAAAAAAGATGAAATCTTTGCACAAGCTACCAGTACTAAAAACCGAATAGTATTTCATTCTTGGCTAAACCCTAACTTCATAATTTCAAAACAAAGTACCGAAGCAAGTACAACAGGAATTCGAACTGCTATACTTGGTACATTATGGGTTATTACGATTGCTGCTTTATTTTCTATTCCGTTTGGTGTTGCAACTGCAATATATCTGGAAGAATACGCAAAAAAAAATATGCTCACAAACATTATTACCACCAATATTTATAATCTTGCAGGAGTTCCCTCTGTTATATATGGATTACTTGGACTAGCACTCTTTGTTCGTATTTTTGAACCTATCACACAAGGAAGAACAATACTATCTGCTGGACTTACCTTAGGGCTTATGTGTTTACCTATGATAATCATCAACTCTCAAGAAGCCATTAAAGCTGTCCCTAACACCTTACGTTATTCTAGTTATGCACTTGGAGCAACAAAATGGCAAACCATCCTGTACCATGTACTTCCCTACTCTTTAGAACGCATTATTACAGGCATTATACTTGCTCTTTCTCGAGCAATAGGAGAAACCGCTCCTCTTGTTATCATAGGGGCAGCAACATTTATCAGTGTAGATCCCAACAACATCTTTGCCAGCTTTACTGCATTACCCATTCAAATATATCAATGGGCATCACGCCCTCAACACATTTATTACAACACAAGCTCAGCAGCAATTATCGTATTACTTATTCTCATTTTAATAGTAAACATTATTCCTATTAGTATACGAAATAGGCTGTCAAAAAAAGTAAAAATATAAGAGAATGAAAGTAGGACATTATGAACACAAAAAATAACACCCTCTTACAAACAAAAAAACTCAATTTTTATTATAACTACGATAAAAAGAAACCTTCAAGTATGATACATGCACTTACAGATATTTCTCTTGAAATAGAGCACAACACAATCTGTGCACTTATAGGACCTTCTGGGTGTGGAAAGAGTACTTTCTTACGTTGTATAAACCGTATGAACGATCTCATCCCTCATACAAAAGCGGAAGGGGAAATTCTTGTAAAAGGAAAAAATATCTTTGATTCTGAAGTAGATCCAGTAGAAGTACGAAAAGAGATAGGAATGGTATTTCAAAAGCCCAATCCTTTTCCTAAAAGTATTTATGAAAATATAGCATGGGGGGCACGTATCAATGGTATCACTAAAAACCTTGATGAACTGGTAGAAAAAAACCTTGTGAATGCTGGACTATGGGATGAAGTAAAAGATAAACTAAAATCAAGTGCACTCTCTCTATCAGGAGGACAACAACAACGACTTTGCATTGCTCGTACATTAGCAATAAATCCGCAAATAATTCTTATGGATGAACCAACATCGGCACTTGATCCCATATCAACGTCTGTAATTGAGAACTTGATTATTGAGCTAAGAAAATCTTATACTATAATTATAGTAACTCATAATATGCAACAGGCAGGAAGAATATCAGACGATACCGCATTTTTCCTTAATGGTGTCCTCATAGAATGCGACAAAACAGCAGACATGTTTGTAAAACCCAAAAACATAAAAACAGAAGAATATATTACTGGCAAATTCGGATAAATTTATAGGAGATAATATGACATTAATAAGAGAACATTTTAATCAAGCACAAAATGAAATAGAGAAACGCATCATTCGTTTTTCTTCAATGATATCAGATACATTACACAAAGCATTTAATACAGTGCTAGCATTAGATTTATCAGAAGCGAAACAGATTATTGAACACGATAAACTAATTGATGAAGAACAACGTAAAATTGAAGAAGCATGTGTAAAAATACTTGCAACGGAACAACCAGTGGCATCAGATTTACGGAGTTTAGTAGCATACATAAAAGAGCTTTCTCTGTATGAAAAAATTGGAGATTATGCAAAAAGTATGTGCTTAAATACCGAGATGGTAACAAAACAGCTTATTGAAGAATATTCTCCTCATATCATTGCTCAACGAAAGGTAGTATTTGAAATGCTTGAAAGTACTATTGAAGCTTTAGTAAAAAAAGACGCAAACTTAGCACGCGATACTGCTCAAAAAGATAATCAACTTGACAAAAATTACCGTGCCACACAAAGAGAGCTCCTTAAAAAACTTGATAACAATGATATACATCATGAAAGTATAGTTGCATTTATCAATATTATTAAATGTTTTGAAAGAATTGGAGACATGATAAGCATCATTGACGAATTGATAGTATATGCTGTTAATGGCATACATGAAGACCTAAACTAAAAAGCTATTGTTGTATGTCAGTGTCATCCCTGCCATCTGTTCTTATTGCTGATGATGATAAAGAAATATGTAAGCTTATTGAAATACTTATAAAGCCCATAAGTAGCACTACCACAATAACAAATACTGGAAAACAAACCTTACAATGTATTGAAACATCTATACCAGATGTTATTATACTTGATCTCAGTTTTCCTGATCTTGACGGATTTTCAATTTGCTCATGGATTCGCAAGAATGAAACAATACCACAACCTATCATTATAGTACTTACCGCAAGAAATTCGGACAAAGATAAAATAAACAGCTTTGATATTGGTGCAGATGAATACATAAGCAAACCGTTTAGTCCAGCATTTCTTAGTAAAAGAATACATATGCTATGGCAACAAAAAAATAGTAGCAACAGTGCCACAACCAACACTACAAAGATTCAGTTTAATGAAATCGTGCTTGATATAGAACAAAAAAGAGCATTTATCGAAGAGAGTGAAATATATCTTACCTTTATGGAATGGCAGATACTTTTATTATTTATGAAACATCCCGGAAAAGTATTATCACGTTCTTTCATTATCCAACATGTAAAAGGAGATAACTTTATTATATATGATAGAGTAATTGATGTTCATATTGTAGCATTACGAAAAAAATTAGGACACTTAAAATCATATATCTGCACAAAACGAAGTATGGGATATTATCTTGATAATACAAAAAAATAATAACAATACCCTCGATTATACAAACTATCTCAGCTTATTAAAAGCATCAAACTTTTTATCACCTTGGTGTATAATAAATAAAAATCTCACTATTGTAGAAGCACATCAAAAAATAACATCATTTTCAAAGTTTGATACTGTAGTAGGACTTCATATTCTTCAAGCGTTTCTCAGTCATATATTAGAAGAACATCTTGAACAATTTCTTCTCACTGAAGAAAGAAGCAACACTATCGTAGTTCCAATCCATGAACAGCAATATCATATTGAAATATCAAAAATACAAAATAGCCCCTATATATTGCTTATATTTATGAAGCTACAAGACAGTACACTTGATAAGAATGAAAAAACAGAGGAAATATTTATTCAAAATATATCACATGAATTACGTACTCCCCTTACTATTATATTAGGCTATATTGAACACATTACCACCAATCAAACTACTGATACATTTAAGGAAGAACTGTACTGTATTCAACAACAAGGACATCGACTGCACAATATTATTGATGCTCTTACATACCTATACTTTCCTAAACATTTTCAACAACAAACACCTGACACATATGAAAACATTAACAATATCATTACAGAATTCTTAGGCACACAAATTACCAAAAAAAAGAAATCATATATTTCCTTTATTCAGTGTCAAAAAAACACACACATAAACATAAACAAAGTACTCTTATATATCGTTCTCTACAACCTTATTGATAATGCTATAAAATTTTCTTCAAACGAACCGCATATCATCATTACTGCCAAAGATAAAAAAGATACCATAGTAGTATCAATACAAGACCAAGGAATGGGCATTCCAGAACATCTTCACGAAAAAATATTTGAACGATTTTATCGTGTTACTAGCACCGATCACCAAACAACACAAGGCTCAGGACTTGGACTGACAATAACAAAAAAAATCATACAGACAATGAACAGTAGCATACAGCTACAGAGTGCTGTACACAAAGGAACTACTGTAATACTCACCTTTCCGAAAGACACTCATAAAAATGTATAGCTATCATTTTCTGTAGTGCTAAGGAATAATGTTACTTACAAGATAGTCTCTATTATACATGATAACTCTACCCAACTTATACTCTCTCCATTTCACAAGAATAGGTTGAGGAACAATATTCTTTTCTTGCTCCAACTGTGTTACAGTGAACATCGTACTATCATATATAGTAGCTATTTCTAAACGCTCTTTGAGCATTGTTACTAAATTACCATCAACAGACCATAATTTTATTCTTGCATCCTTTCCTGCACTTGCAATACTATTGCTCTTTCCATTAAAAGCAACTGTCCATATACGATCATTATTATCCTTAATACTTCGTTCTAAAGTAGCATTTTTTACATTCCATATATTTATACTCTCATCAGCACTACTACTAATAATATACTTTGAATCAGCACTAAACCCAACAGCATATATATTTGAAGCATGTCCTTTTAGTACACGACTTGCTCGCAGTCCTTCTTTAGACGACTTTGCCTGTGCTAAGTCATCCAACGAGTATACTATTATCGTACAATCATCACTAGCACTTGCAAGATATTTTCCATCTGCACTAAACGCCAACGCATTGACATCTCCGTAATGTCTTCTAAAGCTCTGTAAAGCAGTTATGTTTCTGTCTTGCTTTGCCATTTCTGTATTAAAAGGAACATTCCAAAATCGTACAATATTATCTGTACCACCACTTGCAAGATATGTTCCGTCAGAACTATATGCTATAACATGTATCTCCTGTTGTGTCTGTAGCTCATCTATAAGCTGTGCATTCTCTACATCCCATATACGAATACTTCCATCTTTTCCCGCACTTGCAAGAGTATTTTCACTAGGATGAAATGCTATAGTATACCCCTCGTTCTGTGAGATAGTATGATTTTGTGACTTATCCTGAAATTGAGCTTGAATTTGAGTAAGGATATTCCCTTTATTTGTTAGATCCCAAATAGTAATAGTACCATCAACACTCACACTTGCTACCAACGTTCCACTAGGACTATATAGTACTTGAGAAATAGCAGAGCTATGTCCTTCTAAACTACGAATAATCTGATAACTGTTTAGGTCCCATAGTTTGACTGTATTATCTTTTGATCCACTCACAAGAAAATTACCACTAGGAGAAAATGCAATGCTAACAACATCATCACTATGAATGGGCTGTGGCTCTAACCTTTCTAAGCCTACTTGTTGCATAAAATCAAGGGCTGACCCCTTCGCTACTTCCTGCTCTTCCTTATATGATGTACAGCTTGTTGCTACCAAGAGAACATAAAAAAAAGAGATTATAAATATACACTGTAATAATTGCTGTTTCATGTAAATACACTATGAGTGTATTCTTATTATCTGCAATTTTAATCAAAAATTTTACTACTTTGATAAATATATTAGTATTTATTTTCCTGCATGTATACAACATAAGTACTAGATACTCCTCTATAGCAGATACTTGCACCAATAATACAGATTTTATCAAATGTTCATTATAAAACTCCTATTATCAAATTCCCAGTGCATTCAACCTCAGTCTCTCTGTTGTAGTTTGTACAGTCTTTGCTTGATACCCCTTAAGCGGAATAAGATTTTGGTGAATAGCATCCAATATAGTATGTTTAGTAGGAAAATACTCCAATTCCAAATCAGCAGGAGGCGTAATAAGATTTTTTGCACCAACAACAAAAGGAGGAGCATCTAAATAATCAAATACCACTGTACTAAGATTACTTGCTACAGTATGCATAAATGAACCTCTTTCCACTGCATCACTTACTAATAGTACCTTTCCTGTTTTTTTTACCGATTCTATAAGAATATCATATTGTAATGGATTTATAAAACGAAGATCAATAACATCTGATTCTATACCATGTTTTGTCGAGAGATACTGTGATGCTTCCAATGCTGGATACAGAGTTGGCCCTACTGTAATAATACTAAGATGCTTTCCGTTTCTCCGCTGTACAGGAACACCCAATTCTACTGTATAATGCTCCTGTGGTACTCCCTGTGAATAAAACAGCTCTCCTTTACTATACAATTTTTGACTTTCAAAAAATATCACAGGGTTACTTGCACTCAATGCTGTAGCAAGCATCCCTTTTGCATCATAGGGAGTGACAGGATACATGACTTGTAACCCAGGTATGTGTGCCACAAGAGATGTCCAATCTTGTGAATGCTGTGGCCCATACTTAGTTCCCACTGATACACGCAGCACTAATGGCATTTGTAATGCTAACGCACTCATGCCTTGCCACTTTGACATCTGATTAAATACTTCATCTCCAGCCCTCCCAAGAAAATCACAATACATAAGCTCCACTAATGCCCGTCCTCCACTGAGAGCATACCCTATAGCTGTACCAACAATAGCACTTTCTGCAATAGGAGGGTTAAACAATCTATGATATGGCAACGACTCAGTTAAGCCACGATAACACGCAAACGCTCCTCCCCAATCTCTATTTTCTTCTCCATATAATATCAACTTTGAATCAGTATATGCACTATGTAGCACAGCTTCAAATATCCCATCACGCAATGTATACACCTGAGATTCTGGATATGGTTTTTTTTGTTCATCAAAAGCATAGCGTTTTTTACTTAATAGCTGTTTTACACGAGAATTTTCCTCTTGTGGAATACGTACTTCTGGTATATCATTTGTAGTGTATGCTTTTTGAGAAAACATTCTATTCTCAATAGCAGCAACAGTAACAAAAGGATTTTCCTCTGTACGAATAACAAGCTCAAGTGTCTTCTTTATTTTTATCATAACATCTTCATGAAAAGAAGAACATGCTTCTTCACTTACAATAGCATGAGATAGCAAATAATTAGCATACTCTATAATTGGATCTTTTTCCTTAAAGCTATCAATTTCCTCTTTTGTTCTATATGAAGAAACATCAGAAGAAGAATGACCTGAAATTCTATATGTAATCGTATCAAGCAAAACAGGCCCACGCCCTTGTAATAGAATTTCTTTTTTTCTCCGCGTAGCATCAGCCACCGCTAATGGATTAAAGCCATCGACTCTTTCTGCATACATAGCATTTGCATTCACCCCCGATGCAATACGAGCCATAACCCCTATCCCCATAGTTTCCCCAACAGTTTGCCCTCCCATACCATAAAAATTATTAAAGATATTCATCAGATATGGCGGAGCTCCCTCTTTATCCCAAAGACTATAGTACTGTTCCATTGAAGAAAACATAAGAGCTTCCCATACTGCTCCACATGCCATAGCAGCATCCCCTATATTTGCAATTACTATGCCCGGTGTATTATGTATTTTTTTATACAAAGCAGCCCCCAATGCAATAGTAGCACTGCCTCCCACTATAGCATTATTTGGCATACTTCCCAACGGAAAAAAGAATGCATGCATTGATCCTCCGATCCCTGCATTAAATCCATTTTCTCTTGCAAAAATTTCCGAAAGCAACCCATACAATACACAATATTCCGCAACATCATACATATTTTTTGCGAGCTTATGCTTTTCAACAATATGTAGCAGAGTACCTTCTCTATAATTCAAGAACAATGTATATAAATCATTTTCATTTAAGCCTCGAATAGCCGAAAAACATTTTGCTATAATCTCACCATGACTACGATGAGAACCAAAAATAATATCATTTTTTTCTAAAGCAAGACATTGTCCTACAGCAGCTGATTCCTGTCCAATAGATAAATGTACTGCCCCTCTATGAGTGTAGCGTATGTTCTGATATTCTCCCTTTGTTTTTATAGCACTAAGCATTTGCTCAAATTCTCGAATTATGAGCATATCATAATATACTCTTCTTAACCTTTCTCTCCCGTACCGTTCCAGTTCTCTATAAAAATGAGGTTGATACGCATTTATTGGAATAGACGCAGACTCTAACACATCTGCTTTGCGTATTTCATCTTTTTGTAACAATATACTCTTTGGCATACTTATTTATAGTGTATCATGTATTTTTATTGAAAAAAACTACTACTTGCACTCAATCTTCAATATTGTTAGGATACATACATTTTCACTTTCTTTTTGGCATCTCTCATACTACAGATGAAGGCGAAAAGTGAGCTATGGCTAACGATACTTTGTGTAAAAATCCAGCTGCTTGTACTTCATTATATGCTCTACTATCAAAAGAAAATGATAATGTCACATACGGCTTAAAAGATACTCCCCCATCAGCTGTATATCTTGCCTGTGGCACAATAGGACTTATTCCTAATATGCCCGTCTGTGGAATAGTGAGAACAGGAGTATAGTGTTCTATCCCATATGATCCAAAATTACTTATAGTAAATGTAGCTCCTTTAAGGGACTGTGCATCTATACTATTGTTTCTACACTTATGTATAAGAATTTTTGCATTCTGTGATATTTCGTTAAGAGACTGTGTATGTGCATTTCGTAACACTGGCATTAGTACCCCAGAAGGACTATTTACCATAAAAGAAAGATGTACCGAACTATGCTCAACAATTTGGTTTCCATCTTCTCGCAAAGAATTTATAAAAGTACACTCTGCAAGCACACGAGAACAAATATACAAAAACATATCATTTAGAGTAATAGTTTTATTCTGTGTTTTATATTGCTTATGGGATCGCTGAACAGATCTTGCATCTGCTGACATTGTTATTGTGCGCTGCTCAATGCTCCTTACCTGTTCTTGTTGCAATAAAAACGAACGAATAGTAGCTTCTTCTATCCTTAACAAAGAGTTCTGTTCAATATACAAGTGAAACAATGGGTAAAGGGAAACAAACTGTTCAAAACTCCACCCTCTTTGTGTAAGATAGCGTTTTGCTCGGGGACTTAGATGCACAGAAGGAAGAGTAGCTATTTCTGTCATATATATTTGCTATTATACATTACTTTCACTTTCATATGTCTCTCTCCATTTATTATCATATTGGTATCTTAATCCATGCTTGAGGCACATCTGTATCATTGATACTGTATCCTTCTTTTTCTTTAGAACTAATATACGGTAAAATTACTATCTTATCTTTATTTGTATTAAGCCATGCTCCCCACCAACTAAATGTACTACTTGCAATTATTTGATGCTTACATTTACTTAGCAAATATAAATCTTCATGTCCTTTTGAAAGTGAATTTCCGTCCATAATAGTAAAGGATATATGAGAGAAACGATGAGCTTGCCTTTTAACCCATGCAGGATCATCACTAAAGAAAAAATAATGTGGATGCTGTAATTTTTTCTGCATAATATGTATTGCAGCAAGATAATAATCTATACCTACCAAATTGCCTATAGTAACAACATCTGTCCTACGAATATGAACTCCCACTGATTGCTTTTTACTCAATATGATGTTTTCGTATTTTAAAGAATAGCTGCCAAGTGGATTACGAAGGGTACATTGCTGAAGAATATCACTTCGATACTCTTCAAAAAATGTATGACATTGAAACCAACCATCAAGGTACACATTATTCCCCAGACGAAATAAAGATTGTACATACTCATCTGGATACCCATATTTAACATGATGATTATTAAACGTTTTCAAACAATATATCTTTGTAAGATACCGTTTAAGAAATAATGCTACTTTCATAGGAACATTCATTTTCCTTATAAGAGATAATAAAGCATGCACTCTCCTATAATATTTGTAAGAAGGTATTAGTAAGCAACCATATTGAGCAATAATATTATATTCATCAAGAAAAAGAATACGAGCTTTTATACTGTTACCAGCAGAATCTTTCACAAAATAATCATAATCTAAAAAATCAAGAACAACATAGGTATTATTTTTTCTTGCTAAGGCATAGGCTGTAGCGTATTGAAATAACTGATTACCAAGTCTCCCTTGTACTTTAACAGCTATCATATCTTATACCATATTTATCCCTTCCATTGAGGACGTACCCCCCCCCCCCCAATTTCCACAGCATGCCTTTTACAATATTCTTAAAAGATTGATATAACGAAGGTTTCATTTTTTTCTGTAATAATTTCTCTGGTAAAAAATATTGATGAAAATAAAACCATACATCAAAAGGATGAGGAGGATCAATCATATGAAAATATTCGGGATATCCAATGGCAAGACGAGCATATATATTTTGTTCTACTCCAATAAATGTACCATGAGAAGACATGTTATCCTTCAATGTATAGTAAAGATTATGTATTTTTAAGAGAATAGAGCTATGAATAAGAAATAAGCCTCCAACATGTTCTCTTGTTCGCAAGGTCAATGTAGCTATATTTTCTTTCTCCTTCGCATATTGTTGAACATCAAACCTTTGTTCTGTTTTTGTCATTACTACTTTATGGGGAGACATAGTAGTTACTTTTTCTACATCAGGCCACTGTCTAATTTCTCTTGGTTTCAAATCGTAATCATACCTACGCTTTCTTCCTCTAAACGCTCCAATATCCATCCACATAAACCACTGCGACCGAAACACATTTAACTCATACGCTTCTTTTACAAAATGTAATTTTTCGTTCCATATAATATACAGCTCAGGATCATGTATATCTTTTTCTTTATTTTTTGCATGATGTTCTTGATACAATGCATAATGAGCATACTCATGAAGCTGATGAAATTCTTTTATAATAACAACAGTATTTTCTTGATACTTTTTCCTTAATCGTAAAAAATAGGGAGCATGCTCTTTATCAGTAAATATAACGAGCGGGAGTTTCATATTACAGAGAAAATTTTTTATCCACTGTTTATACATATCATCACTATGTTTTGATTTCTTAAGACGATAATATGCAGTCACTATTGTGAGACTATTCTTAACAATACTTTCCTCCAAACACTAGTACAAGTATATCATACTAGTACTATTTTTATTTAAGTCAACAATAACGATCACGAGTTCAAGGAGTAACTGCGACAAAGGAGCAAAAAACATACTGTTACCTAATTTATGTGATCTATCAAAAATAAGACAAGATGCCATTAGTATACAACAAAAATTCTATTTTATAAGCAAACTCTCTTTCCTTCCTTATTATTATTCCATTGGGGTGTACCCCCCCCCCCCCCAATTTCCACAGCATGCCTTTTACAATATTCTTAAAAGATTGATACAACGAAGGCTTTATTTTTTTCTGTAATAATTTCTCTGGTAAAAAATATTGATGAAAATAAAACCATACATCAAAAGCATGAGAAGGATCAATCATATGAAAATATTCAGGATATCCAATGGCAAGACGAGCATATATATTTTGGTCTACTCCAATAAATGTACCATGAGAAAACATATTATCCTTCAATGTATAATAAAGATTATGTATTTTTAAGAGAATAGAGCTATGAATAAGAAATAAGCCTCCAACATGTTCTCTTGTTCGCAAGGTCAATGTAGCTATATTTTCTTTCTCTTTCGCATATTGTTGAACATCAAACTCTTCCTCTGTTTTTATCATTACTGCTTTATGGGGAGACATAGTAGTTACTTTTTCTACATCAGGCCACTGTCTAATTTCTCTTGGTTTCAAATCGTAATCATACCTACGCTTTCTTCCTCTAAACGCTCCAATATCCATCCACATAAACCACTGCGACCGAAACACATTTAACTCATACGCTTCTTTTACAAAATGTAATTTTTCGTTCCATATAATATACAGCTCAGGATCATGTATATCTTTTTGTATATCTTTTGCATGATGTTCTTGATACAATGCATAATGAGCATACTCATGAAGCTGATGAAATTCTTTTATAATAACAACAGTATTTTCTTGATACTTTTTCCTTAATCGTAAAAAATAGGGAGCATGCTCTTTATCAGTAAATATAACGAGCGGGAGTTTCATATTACAGAGAAAATTTTTTATCCACTGTTTATACATATCATCACTATGTTTTGATTTCTTAAGACGATAATATGCAGTCACTATTGTGAGACTATTCTTAGCAATACTTTCCTCCAAACACTAGTACAAGTATATCATACTAGTACTATTTTTATTTAAGTCAACAATAACGATACTATACCAATAGCCCAAAATTATAAGGGCTATTGATATATGCAAGTATTACTCTTCCACTAATACAGGAGGTGGTGTTTGTTCTGAGTCTTGAAACATAGCTTCTTCATTTTCTTCAGGTTCTTGAGCAAAAAAGTGATCATCATCAACAAGGAAACGATCTTCTACTGTCGAGTTATTAAGAATAAATGCAACAGTATCGCGTCCTCCTTTTGTTTTTGCATAATAGGTATCAGCAAAAAAGTATATATCTAATTCAAGAGCATCTCCTGATTTTTGAGTTACTTTTATACTGATACTTTTTGTTTCTTCTTGCAATGCTACAGATGTAAGATCTTTCGCTTCTAAGAAAAACATATCTGTGAGATACTTTTCTGCAAGCACAGCATCAATCTTTTTATCAGAACCTACTAAACTCCATCCCTCATCGTTTCTTTCTAGTAGCATAGTACTTGACAACACTTTTGTCTTATCATCATATCGTTGTATTTGATACTGAGATACATTTTCTACAGCATTATTACTAGGAAACAAACGAAGGTCTGCCCAATCCAGATAATCATACTGTAGGTAAGACACCATAGTATCATCTATTTGATATACAGAGGGACTATCATCAATTTGAGCAAAACTATTTGCTCCTGAAGCATCGCTCACTCGCAATGAAATCAGCTGGGATCCATCCTCTGCTGAAAGAACTAAGGAATACGCAGTATCGCCTAACTGATACTGTGATACATCTTTTGGATCTTTCGATACGAGCCTTCCTTTTTTTACCTTTGCTACTGTATTGAGGAACGATTGCACTATATCTTGATTTACAGGATAATTTTTTACATCCACATCCTCTTCTTCTCTTGTGAGCGTCCATATATTGTTCAATTTTTTGAGAACAAATTTTTCGCTCGTACCAATTCCTTCTACATTAGCTATATCAACAGTACCAATAAGTGGCTGTGATACTTTTTTTCTCTGCTGTGATTGAGGCTTTGTTACTGTAGCTATGGTATACACTAGCACTAATATCACAAATATCACAGTGAGTATTACAATATTTTTTGTATTTTTAGTCACAATTATTCTCCTTTATTTTAATATCGTCTCCGAGAAAGATTTCTTCTCATAAAAAGTACTACTGCCCCAACAATAACTATAAGTAAAGGGACAAAAAAGTTATTGATCAACTGAACAACAAACATATACCCTTCTTTTTTTGCTTCGTCTTGAATCTTATTTAACTGAAGATTACGTACATTCTTTGACTTTATCTGTAATAACTCTACATCAGCACTTAACCATTCTGTTGAGTTAGATACAAAAGAAATATTATACTGTGCATTAGAAAATTGATAGAGAGGACTTATAAAATAATGACTTCCCGCAGCAAGAAACCTTGCCTGTTCGGTACTTGATATATACTCTTCTATACTCTCCTCTGGGGTACTTATAATCCCTGCTTCTACTGCACTTGATAATGGGCCATTAAATACAGAGATAAGATTATATTGTTTTGTATTCTCTTCATTTTTAGAAGTAAAAAATCCAGTGTTATCAGGAACTACATTAAAGCCGTTTCCTTGTGCATTAGGCCCTACTGTCCATCCATCTTCTGTAGTTTTCACTATATTTGTTACATAGTCTGCAACATCATCGCGAACAACTATTGGGCTTGTCCAATACATATCCAAGCCTGCAAAACGGTTTGTAATAGGATGATCTAAGGCAACATTTTGCTGAGCAATGGTAGGCCACATTGGATAACTTTGAAAAATACTTACTCCTGCACCACCACTTAAAGGAATCTGCTTATTAAGAGAATCAAGTGCTATTTCATCTTTTATAGTAAGCCCATAACTCTCTATCATTTTATTAAGGACTGTGTCATTGGCTGTTGCAAATAAGCCTCTTTGTAAATCAACATTCGCTCTATCAACTGCAAAAAACACTCCTTTTCCTTGCATAACAAATTGGTCTATACGATATGCTAACTCATTGGACACATCCTGATTTCCTAAAATATACAACACATCCACATCATCAGGAAACGGAGCATCATCTTTTTCTATTATTTTGACTTCAAAATCTTGCTCAAGTATTTGTTGTATCACTTGCCTATTCTGTTGATCATCATAGTATGTATCAAGAAACAACACTCCAACAACACGTGCATCATCATTATATGTTTCTACTATTTTTGATACTACTTGATACTCAATAATGGATGGTTCTAATGTAAAAGGGATAACACTGTTTCGTTCTTGATAAGAAATAACAATGCCTGAATATACCACCGCAAAAGATGCCTCGTTCTTTTCAACAAACTGTATCTGTCTTGGTTCTAAGCCTTTTCCACGTAATTCTTCTTCGCTCAATGTTTCTGGATCAATCTCCTCTACAATAATACTCCCAGAACTCCGTGCTGCTATTTCTTGTAATGTATCAAGAATTTGCTGTGTTCCTTGTGCTTGCAGTTTTAATTTAGGACTAATATAATAATCTATGTATACAATATCCTCAAGGTCTCTTAGTATATCAATGGTCACCTGAGAGATTGAATATACTTTATTTTCTGTAGTATCAATACGAAAGGGAAATACCAACGAGTTTATTAGCACTAACACGATTACTGCAAAGAATACAATAGAAACAAACTGTTCCTTTGCTTTTTTCTGCCATATCCCCCCTCCCTTAGCTCCTTTCTTTACTTTCTTCTGAGATACAGTAGAACTTTCTCCTTGAGATGCTGTATCTTTCTGAGTATCATCCTGTTGTGCTGGCACAGATGATACATTTTTTATATCTTCATTTCTTTCATCATTACTCATGTCTACCTCCATTTTCTGTTAATAAGTACTTGTCTATTTAAAAATAAGAATAGAGCCGATACTGCAAGATAATATATAACATCTCTCGTATCAATAAGCCCTTTTACAAAACTGTCAAGATGTGTGGGCAAAGCAATATAGTCTATAAGCTGTGCTAAAAAACGTGGCAAGGCAGGCAAATTTGGAAGATATGCTATAAGGGTAAGCAAAAAAAGCACAAGTGCAGTTAAAAGGAAATTAGATATTTGATTTTTCGAAAGCGATGAGAGAAAACACCCAAGACTCACTTCGGTAGTAGTAAGCAGTATAATACCCAGATAGTTTGCAAAAAGTACGCCTAGCTCAAAATCACCAAACGGCAACAACGATAGCGTAAGAATAGTATTTATTACAATCATCACAAGAAACAAGCTCAATGCCCCTAAAAACTTTCCTAACACTAACTGCCATTCAGTAAAAGGAAGGGTAAGTAGTAATTCATCTGAACCCGTTTTTTTCTCTTCTGACCATGTACGCATCGTTACCGCTGGTACTACTATAATAAAAAATATAGGAATAATACTAAAAATAGTGCGAAAATCTGCCCTATTTTGCACAAAAAATGCTTGAAATTGAAATGTCCATAAAGAGACAATCAATGTAAAAAAGAAAATAAGAATATATGCAATGGGAGAGCTAAAATATTGTTTTAACTCTTTTTTTACTAATATAAATGTCATGCTACTCTCCTGATTGTTTAGTAATTTTTTCAAAAATGGATTCAAGGCTGGTACTTTTTTGACTTAATTCCCGTAATCGGATACGCTCTTTACTTGCCCAATCAAAAAATATCTCACCTTTCATATACTCAGATAAACCAGTGATAATAACCTTCGTGGAATCATCTTTTTCTTCAACAATGTCTACTTTATTCACTCCCTCAACATTTCCTAGAGAAAGCACTGTTTCTTTAGGAACATTGCCTACCAACTCTAAGGAAAATATATCTTCTCCTTTTAGCTGATGAGATATTTCCTCACTTGTTCCTTCTGCTACAATTTTTCCTTCATTTACAATAAGCACACGCTTACATAACACTTCAACTTCTTGTAGTATGTGAGTAGAGAGAATAACTGTTTTTGTTTCTCCTAGTTCTTGAATAACTTTCCGTATTTCTTTAATCTGATTTGGGTCTAGTCCTGATGTAGGTTCATCTAAAATAACTACTGCAGGATCATGGATAATAGCCTGTGCAAGCCCTACCCTTTGCCTCATTCCTTTTGAAAGACTGGAAATAGGTTTGTACACAAAATCACTAATACCACAACGCTGTATTCCCTTATCTATTGCAGCACCTAAGTCTACCGAACTAATGCCTCTCGCTCTTCCAATAAACTGCAAGTACTCATACACGAGAAGATCTTCGTACAGTGGAGTAGTTTCGGGCAAATATCCGACTTGCGATTTTGTAAAAACAGTGTCTTCCACCACACTTTTTCCTGCTATCTTTACTGTTCCACTATGTGGATTATGATAGCCTGTTATCATTTTCATAATAGTAGTTTTTCCTGCCCCATTAGGACCAAGGAGACCCACTATTTCTCCTTCAGGTACAAAAAAACTTACATCTCTTACTGCTGTAAATGTATCATACCTTTTTGTTACATTTTTTAATTCAATCATATGATAGAAATCCTCCTAGTCAATAGAGTTAATATTGTGTAATGATCAACTATTTATTTAAACTTTACTCCAGTATACAAATATACTAAACACTATGCAAGAGTTACGGGGAATAATTTTTGGGGAAATTAGAGGGTACATTAGATAGTAGAACCATAAGTTTGTACTGTTTTTAATGAGAGATACTATTAACTTTTAAACTATCTTTGAAAAATAATATTTCTTTTCCATTCTTAGTTTTATTAGCAAAATGTTTTAGAATAAAAGGTTTTCTATTTTTTACCCAAGAAAAATTTTCATTTATTTCCTCTTTATCATCATAAGAAACAATCCAAGAAAATTTTTTAATATTTTTAATTTTTTCACTTAAGATTTTATGCTGATCTTGTTTATAAAAGTTTAAGTATAAATCTTTTCCTTTATTAAAATAGGGAGGATCAAAATAAAATATTGTCTGCTTATTTTTTTCTTCTTTTTGAATTTTATCAATTAGTTCTAAAACATCTAGATTATGCAGAGTTATTTGTTCTTTATACCTTGCTATTAATTTGATTTTTTTTATTATTGTATCTTTATTGAATCTACAATTTAATTTATATTTTCCTTTTTGTTTTAAGCCTCCAATAGGACCTCCTTTTAAAATTCCTGAAAAATTTGCCCTATTTAAAAATAATGTAGAAAAGCCTACCTCTAATGATGAAAAATTTTGTATCTCTTTTTGTATTTCTTTTTGTTTTTTCCAATTTTCTATACTTATTTCTGTATCATGTATGAGTGTGCATAACTCATCAGTTTTATTCAAAACACAATACCAAAAAGAATAAATAGATTTGTCTAAATCATTTAAAGTTATTTTTTTAAATTTATTTTCTAATAAAAGATATAAACCAACTGAAGCTCCTCCACAAAAAGGCTCTACATAATGATCATTTATTTTATTATCAGTGCAAATTTGAGAAATAAATTTTGAAAGCCTATTCTTTCCTCCTGGATATCTTAATGGTGAATAAAATTTATTTTTAATCATTTTTACCATAGTAATGCTTTAATATTTTCCCTACAATTTTAGAACACTGTAAAATATTTGTTTTATCATATTCAATATTTGCGTGAGCATATTTTGCTAATAACGATTCAAAATCAGAATTTTTTTTCAAAATGTCTGTGCCAATACTATTGAAATTTAATTCTTTTTGATCTAACATATCAGATGCTTTAATTTCTTTCATAAATTCTCCAAAAACAGCATCATCACTTGCTCGTTTATCTCCCTCATTTTCAAAATATTTTCTTCCAGCAGCCTCCATTATTAGTCTCAAAGACATACCTATAATAGGTAAGATATTTTTATCTCTTTTAAATGTTTCATAAATTTCATCTAGTATACTATACAAATCATTAACTTTTCCTTTTTTTAGTTCTAATTTTTCTCCAAATAAAGTATCTACGATTGCTTTATCTCTAGGAGTTTTTCTTAGTTTTTTTTGTAAATTATTATCTTTTATCACATTCTTGCTACTCTGTTCTGTAAAATTTCTAATATTTAATTCTTTATCATCAATTAAAGGTTTTATTGATCCTCTATTTTTTCTTGTACTTATTTGTTTACTTTGAATCAATTGTATTAATTTTTCAAAAATTAATTGTAATTTTTCATCCTTTTCATATGAAGGATAAACACTCTCTAATTTATTATTTGAATCAAAATAAAAACCTAATTTGTAAAAATTATCTACAGTCAAAATTTCTGTTTTAATAAAATTTTGATCTAGTGCTTTATAATTCTCACTTATTAAATGTGTTGCTTCTTCAATTTTTAAAAATAAACTTTTTTCCTTTTTCAAATGATAATGATCAAAATAATCTTGTTGTAAAGCAGACCAAGTATTATTTCTTATATTATCTGCTTGTATAATTGTTAATGCTGTTTTCTCATTACATAAAACACAAGAAATTTCTTTTAAGTTTACTAAATTTTTTGGTGGACTAGATGGAAATAATTTTTTTTCTATTACAACAGACCATTGTGGATTTTGTAAATATTTTAATACTACTATTCTTTTATTACCATCATAAACAATATGTTTTTTATTTTTAAAAACAACAATTGGTAATTTATTAAGATGATAGAAATCTCCCATTTCTTCAATTAGCTTTGGAATATTCCATTTATCTCTATCATCCTTTATGGCTTTTTTTATTATTTCTAAATCTCCAATATCTTCTCCAATTGGATCTCTTGGATTTTCAGTCCATAAATGTAATTCCGATATTTTTATCTCTTTGATTTTTTGATCATCACCCATATATTTAATTCCTCCACCTCTCTTGCTTAATCTACTTAATAAGTATACTAATCTTTCAATGGAATTGTAAACACTTGCCTTTCTCTACAACATACGAGTGAGTCGAATATATTTTTTGCTTCTTTTTCAATTTCTCCAATATCATTTAATGTATAACGAGGGCTAAAATGCAATAATGCAGCTTGGGTAACACCTCCACTTTCTTTCACCATTTGTGCAGCTTCCACCCCTGTTAAGTGTAATTTTTCTTTTGCTGCCTCCAAGTGTTCTTGCTTAAACATTCCTTCAATAAACACTAAGTCTGAACCTGCCATTTCTTGCACAATATCGGGCGTTGGACGTGTATCGGTAACATATACAATTTTTCTTCCGCTCCGTGAAGCCCCTAATACTTGATGAGGATAGTATGTTTTTTCGTCAATGGTAATTGTTTCTCCTCGCTGTAATGTTGCCCAGTGGGGACCTCGCGGTATGTTCAGCTGCACTGCCTTTTCTACATCAAATCGGCCTGGCCTCTCATGTTCAATAAAAGAAAAACCCCATACTTTACGGGTATGTTTTCCGAGAAATGTTTTGATATGAAATTCATTTTTTTTGTGACAATATACTACAGACTGATTATCCAGTTCTTCTAAAATAACATACTCTATATCAAAGTTAATGTACATACCAAGACTACGCCTTGTAGCTTCAATAAACTCTCTCACTGCTGCAGGACATACAATAGTAAGAGGAATATCACGCCCTACCTGTGAAGAGAGCATCAACAGACCAGGCAATCCCGTAACATGATCAGCATGAGAATGACTAATACATACTACATTGATTTTTTTCCAGCTTACAGAAGCCTTACGTAAACTCAACTGCAAGCCTTCACCACAATCAAACAATATCTCATCAGATCCACGTCTCAGCAATACAGACGACAAATGCCTTCGAGGAAGAGGCAGAGACCCACTTGTTCCCATTACAATAGCTTCGAGAATCATATATATGTAACTATGACTATACTTCTACTTCTTTTGAATAGTCTACAGAGTCCCACATAAAACCATGAATAGTATAAAATTCCTTGCGAAATCCATGTATGTCTGTTTTTTCTTCAAGGTTAGTTTCATCTATTTGATTCCAAATATCCGCTACTTTCTTCTGAATATCGTCTCGCATTTCCCAATCATCCATACGAATACGCTGATGTTCATCAGTACGAATACCTACATTAGTCGCATGCTCACTTCCGTATATTCTTTCACTAAAGAGTCTCCCCATTTGTTCTATGCATCCTTCATGAATGCCTTCTTCTTTCATCACCTTATATAATATAGCAAGATACAAGGGAACGACAGGAATGACACTACTAGCTCGCGTTACTAACGCTTTATTTACCGAAACATATGCTCGACCGAGTCCTGCTGACTGCATTGCAGTATCAAGCTCATGTGCAGTAGCTTCTAAATCTTCTTTTGCTTTGCCTATTGTTCCGCTTCTATATAGCTCCTTTGTTAGTTCAGGACCGATATATGAAAACGCAATATTGAAGGAATTTTCAGCCAATACCCCAGCTTTCATCAATGCCTCTGTCCATAGCTTCCAATCTTCTCCTCCCATCACTTTCACAGTGTGAGCAATCTCTTCCTCACTTGCAGGAGCAACATCAATATCATATAAAGAAGAATCAACTATATTGATTGACTTTCCTACAAAATTGTTTCCTATCGGTTTTAATACCGAATTATATACTTCCCCTGTAGTAGGATCAATACGCTTTGGTGAAGCAAGGCTATAAATAACAAGATCTATCTTTCCCATTTCTTGCTGTATTACATCAATACACTGCTGTTTTATTTCATTACTAAATGCGTCACCATAAATGGAGTTACACCAGAGCCCTGCTTGTTTTGCTTCCGCTTCAAAGGCATGCGTGTTATACCAGCCTACAGTAGCAGTTCGCTTTTTTGCAGGATTAGCAGGAGCTTCAAAGGCAACACTCAGTGTCTTTGCTCCATATCCAAATGCAGCAACAATACGCGAGGCTAAGCCATATCCTGCAGATCCTCCAAGAATCAGTACATTTTTCGGAGCATTACTGCTCTTATCTTGAATACTTTGTATGTGTTTTTTGACATACTCAATTTGTGATTGCACTAATTTTGTACACCCAGTTGGATGTGCATTTATACAGACATTTTTCATTATTTTTGGTGATACTATCATACTTTCTGCCATACTTACTCCTATTGATTAAAATATATTACATGGTATTTTACATTATATTAAAACAATGGTATTGTTGCAGTAACTTATTATTGGGGATCACGAGTTCAAGGATTAAATGCGACAAAGGAGCAAAAAAAGTAAGAAAAATAAAACAAAGCATATTTTTATTAGCTACTACATATAGTGTATATTTAGTATATAATTTTCAATTTAAGCACTAGAGAAATTTGCTTTATTTTTATATTAATGTTATACTAAATGCAGAATAATAAGAGAACAATAACATTATGAGTGTACAAGTAAAAACTGATACAAAAGAAACTACTTTAATTTTAAATAATACCGATAAGGAAAATTTGGAAAGATGTTTCTCGGAATGGAAATTCAAAGATTATCAAAGTCTTATGAGGTTCGTATCATCTATTTTAATTGAGAGCGAAGATAAAATAACAATAGGCATTAAGAAAAGTGGAGTGCTAAAAGAATTTTCACCAGCAGACCATTTAGTAAACGATGTCAGAACCTCAGAACAACCAAAAAAGTAGTGATAATTATATCACCGATCAACAGTTAAAGGAATTTAATTATGTCACCGATCACGAGTTCAAGGATTAAATGCGACAAAGGAGCAAAAAAAGTAAGAAAAAATAAAAAAAGGAGACACTCTATAATTGTATAAACGAAACAAATTAGGAGGTCTCCTTTATGAGTATACCAAAAAACTCATTTCGTCATCTGACAGAGAAAGATCGTACTATTATCGCTACGCTCCGTCATGCAAAGTACAGTGTCAATGCTATAGCCAAACGCCTCAGTGTCCATCGCAGCACTGTCTATCGTGAAATACAACGCAATGGGGGCAAACGTGTCTATAATGAAGTCATTGCTCACAGACGGGCAAGAAAACGATGGGAACAGAGTCATACAAAACACTCTGTTCTTTCTCATACTATTCGTACCTATATCGTTTTTCACCTTATTTTCGATGGCTGGTCGCCCGAACAAATAGCAGGAAGGCTCAGTATTGATATGCCTCAGTATGCTATCAGTCATGAGACGATATATCACTTTATTTACCGTTTCGCTCCTCATTTGACACAGTATCTGCGAAAACAGCACCAAACACGCAAAAAAAGAACCATATCTCACTCTTTTTCTGTTTCTCGTATCCCTCATCGTGTCTCAGTACACGAACGAGGCGATGTTTCTAATGAATATGGCCACTGGGAAGTAGATCTTGTTGGCTCTTCTTCAAAAGCTACTGTGCTTGCTTTAGTGGAAAAACATACCCGTTATGTTCTTTTTCATAAGATACCTGACAAAACTGCTCATACCGTACAGTATGGCATGCTCTTTGCTCTAAGGAACATACCACGCCATTTATGTAACAGTTTCACTTATGATAATGGGAGTGAATTTATGCTCCATACTGAAATAAATACACGCTTGAATGCTCGTTCTTATTTTTGTACTCCTTACTGTGCTTGGGAAAAAGGATTAGTCGAACATTCTATTGGATTATTACGTCAGTACTTTCCTAAGAAGACTTTGTTTCATAGAGTCAAGCAAAGTGATATACTACAAGTACAAACGCTTATCAATCATAGACCACGAAAATGTCTTCATTTTTTGACCCCTGCTGAAGCCTTTTCTGTCGCATTTAGTCCTTGAATCCGCACTTAGTACAGAAAATAATAAGGAAATGATAATTACTCTTATGGCTGATAAATTTGAAATTGCTAAAGACGCAATGACTTATCGTCTGGGATTACAAAATAAATAGCTTTTTTATGATAGCCTAAAAAACTCTCTGTAATTGCCCATCATAGCAATACTACAAAAATTTTAATTTTTTACTATAATACTAGTGTATGATGATAACATACAATAATGAAACAAAAGGAGTATTTCTATGAATGAAAATAGAGAGCTACAAAGTATGAAAAAAATCGGGGGGGGGGGGGGGTACACTCTCGATATAAGCAAAACCTAACTATACTAGTAGTGCTAGCAATGACTACCCTCGTACTTGTAGGATGTGCAGAGAGTAGCAACAATTCCTCATCAGGCGGAGGGGGAAAACAGGTAACCCCGACACTCGCATCAGTGTCCAATGTGCAGATACAAGCAGCAAGCAACGATGGGACGCTCTCGTTACGCTGGCAAGCTCCCAGCGAAGCCACGCATGTAGTAGTAAAAGCTACATCAACTGCGCCAGCACAATCTATACAGGTGCGTGTTCCTGCAATAGAATATCGTGCATTGTTTCAACAAAACAGACCCTACACCCTCAGAGGCTTGCATGCCACTACCGATTATACAGTAGAGATAGAAGCACAAAAATCAGACTCAGAAGTATCACCAAAAACAACACGCTCTGTGACAACACTGATCGATGAAACTGCACCACAGGACACTTTTACACGGGTAGCAGTAGAGAAAGCACAAAACGATAGTATAAAGCTAACATGGGACAAAGCACTGCTATCGTCAGGCAAGACAGACATAGCCGAAGCCACAATACAGGTGATAGAAAGAACTACTAATGTAAGGGCAGAAGTATCAGTACAAGATGTAACACAAGGAGAGGTGAGCATTGCTGTCCCCACTATAGACGGCATAAGCTATGATATAGTAGTAGTATACAAAGATAGCAACGGTAACGAAAGCACAGCAAAGCAAGCACTCAGAGGCATAGTGCCATCAGCACTCTCACAAACAGTAACGCCACTTTCCGCATCAGACCTTACAGTAACAGCAAACGATAAAAGCAATAGCCCAGCCGATGAAAGCCTGCTTATTATGTGGGATGATAAAGATGACAGCTTTGACTTTTCAAACAAAAGCCTCCAAGTACGCGTTATAGCAACCGCAACAAATACAGTAGTAGCAGAGGAGACAATAGACAAAGATACAAGTGCAACAAATGTCAGCGGAGCAAGTGCAGACAACCAAGAGTACGCCACTGTGTATGTAGCAAAAGATGGCATAGCACTCACAAAACTCTATGGCACGCTTACCTACAAAGTAGAAGTGTATGTTTCTCAAAACGGAAAGTACTCCACTGCAGTGTCAAAAGAACAAGCAACAACAGACAAAAGCACAGAGCCTGTAAGCAATGTAAGTGCCGTAGGAGGAGCAACAAGCATAGTAGTAGGCTGGCAAGCCCCCGATGTACGAGATTATGCAGGAGTGACTATAACAGTAACAGAAAAGGACAGCACAACAGCAGCAAAGACAGTGACAATAACAGAGAGAACAGTACGCAACACACAGATAACAGACCTCAAAGCAACCACCGAGTATACAGTGGCAGTCGTATCAATGGACAGTGCAGGCAACAAAGGAACAGAAGCAACAGCCACAGTCAGCACATCAGCAGATAGCACCGCCCCCGATGCAGTAACAAGCATACAAGCAAGCTATCCTTTTGTATCAGCAGCAAAGATAGGCACACAGATAACATGGACAGCACCCGATGCAGCAAAAGCAAAGAACAAAGACATAAAAGAATACAGCGTAAGCATAGCAGAAAAAGGCACAAGCACCACAGTACTGAGCGAGAAGAAAATACCCTATCCCACAAAGTCACTCTCTGTAGAAGAACTTGTGCAAGGCAAAACATATACCATAACAATACTCACGCTTGATTACTCAGAAAACAAAAGTAGCCAAGCCACAAAAGACATAACAACCCCCAACTCACTCACAGCTCCCTCAGAAGATCTCTTTCAAAGCAAGCCTACCCTTGACAAAACAGGAGCTATACAGATAAAAGCAACTTTTAAGAATGCTCCAAGCATAGGACGATACTACACCTTGCGTATGAAAGAGGGAGCTACCTTAATAGCAGAAAAAAGCATAACAAACACAGCAATCACCATTAGCTTTGGGATAGCAGATGGCTTAGAAGTACCTAAGAGCCAAGCAAATGCCAAGAATTATCGCTTTGATTTTCTGCAAATAGCAAATAACAGAGTAAGTCCAGTAACCGCACTGAGTGATGCAGTAGCAGTATACGATAGCACCTCGACAGCACCGCCCGCTCCCAAAGATGCAAAGCTCTCCGTAGAGTCAGTAACCCAAACAACTGCAAAAGCAGTCTATACATTTAGTGCAGGAGACATTACTGATACCAACAAAGCACCCAGCGGAAGCAAACTCACACAGGCACAAATACAATACAAAGTATACATAGCAGCAGGAGACCACAGCACAAAAACACTAGACGAAATAAAAGCCCTTGCAGGAGTACAAACAAGAGAGCTAGCAGGAAACAGCACTCCATTAAAAGCAACATTTATAGGAACGAAAGGAGCAGACTATACCGCAGGGGTAGAAGCAATAAACAGCCTCAATCCATCATATAGTACAGGAGCATCAGTAACAATAAAGAAAGCAACACTTACTGCTCCCCCAAGCACACCAAAAGTAACAACCTACACTAACAGTAATGCAGTGGTATTTGCAGTGCCTACCACAGGAAGTAACAGCGGGAAAAAAGTCATAACAGTACAACTCAATGCCTCAGACATAGCAGGAGTGAGCAAGGCAAATGGCAATGCCCTTGAAGCGACAGACCTTGCCTACTATGTGCTATACCTCAAGAAAGAAGATAGCACAGGAAAGCCTGCCAGCGTATCAGCACTATGGGCAACAGAAAAGAGCAGTACAAGAGTGGCAAAATACACAAAAGCAACAGGAACAACTCAAGACACAATATCCATAGCAATAGTAGACAGCACCAGTGGAAGCAATGCAGGAGCCACACCCATAGAAACAGCAAAAGACTACTACATAGGAGTAAGGATAGTCAACACAACATCCCCCAATTACGATGCAACAAATAGCGACAAGCTCTTTCCTGCAGGCTTTTACACCGATGTAACAGAAATAAAGGAAATCTATACTTCCAAAGCAGTAGCACCCAGCCAGTCATTACTCACAGGAAAGCTGGTAGTATCACAGTCAACAAATACTACAGGCACAATAAAGCTGGTACTTACCGAGCTAAATACATTTACAGGAGCAAAAGACTACGATGGCACAAACATAACAGCAAATGACAAGCTAGTATACACAGTGTATGGCTTACAGAAAGACACCACTCCTACAGTAGCAGAAGTACTTGCAGGCAGAAAAGTAAACCTAGGCAGTGCAAGTAGCGGAGTGTACACAGTACCAGCTCTTGCCAGTTTAGGCTTATCTTCAGACACAGCACCAGTAGTAGCAATAAAAGGAGCGACAAAGTATTACTTTGTGGTAGAGGTAGCAATAAAAACAGACCCTAGCAAGAAAGTAGCATCCTCAACAGTAGCAAGCGTAACAACCGCATCGCAGGCGACCGCCCCCGCAGAAGTAAGCAGTATACAGACAAGAGTAGCCCAGACAGGCATGAGAGTATCGTGGACAGCCCCCAGCCTCAGTGCAAGCCACAAAGCAAATACAGGCGATGCCCTAACAGTAGCACAAGTATCGTACAAGGTATACAAAGTAGCTAAGGGAGGCAGTGCAAAAAGTGTAGCAGCAATAAAACAAGCAGACTCAAGTCCTACAACAGTAGCAGCAGGAACAACAAACACTACCCTGACAGGATTGACAAACGGAACGACCTACGAAATAGTAGTGCAAGCAGTAAACAGCACCGATGATACAAAAGCATCCACTGGACTACGCCACGAGTTTGAAGCAAGAGGAATAGCTATAGGAAACACTAGCATAGTCTCAGCAGAAGTAGGCAAAACGCCAGCAATAAATATTACAAGAGTACTTACCAGTAACTCTGCCTTTACCTGTGATGCAAACATACTAGAGGCAGATGCAAAGAAGATAAAACAAGAAACAGGGCTAGCAGTATCGTTTGATCAGAGTAGCAAAACAGTTACTATAACAGGCATAGCAAATAAGTCTAATATACGAGATACAGCCATTACTGAGTATAACTATGCTGTAGCACAGTGTACAATAACCGCTTCAAAGAAAAAAGTGCCAGCCACCATCGTGATACAGACAGAGCTAAGAACAGCACCATCAGGAAAAGCAGAAGCCTATTACAGACCAACAACAAAGGCACAGCTTCAAACTATTATCAGTGAAGAAAAGACAAGGCAAGGTTCAGGAGGAAACAGTAACCCTAGCCCCAACCTCAACATGATAGACACCAGTGCTATTACTGATATGAGCCAATTATTTCAGAATGATACTACTTTTAATGGAGATCTAACACAGTGGAATACCAGTAATGTAACGAGAATGAATGGTATGTTTACTGATGCAAGTGTTTTTAATCAAAATATAGGAGATTGGGATACAGGAGAAGTTATACATATAGGTAGTATGTTTTTTAGAGCAAGTGTTTTTAATCAAAATATAGGAAGCTGGAATATAAGTAAAGTTAAAAATATTGATAGTATGTTTGCTAGTGCCAGTGCTTTTAATCAAGACATAGGAAATTGGGACACAAGCAATGTTATTAATATGAGTACTACATTTTTGAGTGCAAGTGCCTTTAATCAAGACATAGGAAACTGGAATGTAAAGAATGTCGATTCTATAACTGGTATGTTTAACGGAGCTTCTACATTTGATCAAGATTTATCATCATGGATATTGTGTAAAGCAAGTCTCACTTTTTTGGAGTTCGAAAATTCGGCTATGGATGGAAAAACAGCAAAGTACCCGACAGTAAAGCGTCAAAGTGATCCAGCATGTACATCGTAACATAGAGAGAGATACATACTTATGGCAAGAAAGGAAATACTCTTTTCTTGCCATAAGAGTATAAAATTCATAAAAACAAGCATCATCAATTTCTCCATACATGAAATTATAGACAATAATAAGGAATTATATGGTATACTAAAAAATATACACTGCAATTAGTTTATACCTATTATTTATGCAACAGAAAGCATCTGCCACAGACACACAAGAACTACAGGACATTATCTCAGCATTAGATAACGAACAATATAGAAATAGCTTTGGTCGTATAGTACGTAATCTTGAAGACATTAAAACATACACAAAAAAACTATATCTCAAAAATATGCTACAGATAGCACTTTCACAAAACTATACATGCATAGATGAAGAAACATTTGCTCTTGCAGAAACACAAGAACACGATACACTGTCTTTAGCAATACGTTCTGGATCAGAATGTGGTGGCGTATACTATGCCCTGTTTCTAAAAAGCAAAAACTATACTCTCCCTGCATATCTTACACTAAAATCTTTCTGTGATACGACTATTCCTCGTATTATTGGCTGTCATAGTCCCGAACAAATACCTTTCTTTTGGAATTACTTTAATCCCGCCATTAACTTTCTGTTCTTCTCCGATAACAACACTCTCTCCCTTCTTCATACACAATCACGACAAAAAATAGTTACGCAGCACTGGAAACAGTTACATCAGTTCTTACACACTATTACCGATGAAGTAAAGAAACATTTCACTCTATTGTAAGATTGTAAGCATAGCCTCTTATTATTCCTCATATTAGTTATTATTAAACTCACGAAAAGAATCTATTTCTTTTTGAGTATATAATTCAGACAGAGGAGATATTTCTTCAATTTCAATAAAAGGGACTTTATATTGTAATTGCTCACGCCATACTCTCATATCCTTTACTGTTTCAAAATCTATGGTACGAACAATCTTCATATGCTTTTTTTTATTTTGCTGTTCAAACTCCACCACTGCAAATTTTCCGCCCCCTATATACTGTATTTCTTGTCCTTCCTGTATGTCTTCACAGGCTTGTACATATGCTATTGCCTCATCAAAACTCACATACTCATCGCTTGCTCCCTTGTTAAAGGCAGTCAATACTTCAGATATGGGCTTACCACTATCACTAGACACTAGCTGTAAAGAAGTATCAGGAGACACAACATGAGGCACAGCTCCCTTAGGATAACTACGCGACTGAGGCACAGAAACAGGATTATCTTTTTGATACATTGTTTCGCTTGATATATGAGTAGCTTTTATCTTTGTCATACGTAACCCTGTTTGTACACCAGCAAGAACAATAGTAGTTTCCTTATTATGAGATTGATTGCCGTGTGTACTTTTTGAATCTATCTTTTTATCTCCCTTTTTTGCTTTTTTTGTCAGCGACTGAGAAGACTGTTTGTTATATGCCGTAGCATTACTATGCTGTTGCTTTGTATCATCATGTTTAGCAACATGCTTGCCTACACTTTTTTGGGTATTCTTCTTTTTTCCAAAAAAGCTATTGCGTATATGCTTTTTTTCCATGTATATAGTATAATTAAAATATACAATGAGTACAACTCTATTTTTAGTTGATGGACATGGGCTTATTTTTCGTTCCTATTATGCTCATATTAAAAATCCATTACGAAATTCACAGGGACATAACACTTCAGCTATTTATGGTTTTTTTCAAAGCATAAAAAAAATCTTTACTGACTATGCTCCTTCAGATATCGTAATTGCATTGGATTCACATGAGGCAGAACTTGAACGTAAAAAAGTATATCCAAACTACAAAGCAAATCGACAAAAAACTCCCGAAGATCTTAAAACACAAATCGCTATTATCATAGACATCATTAAAGCTATGGAAATTCCTCATTTAAGCGTACTTGGACATGAAGCCGATGATATTATAGCTACCTTATCAAGAAAAAAGAGCAAAGACAACATAGCAAGTACCATAGTAAGCTCTGATAAAGATCTCTTTCAATTACTTGGAGATAATGTTTCTATATTACGTCCTACAAGTAAAAGCAGCGATTGGATACCGATAACTCCAGCATGGATTCAAGAAAACTATAATATTGAATATTCCCAAATTCATGACTATCTTGCTATTATTGGAGATAGTAGCGACAATATTCCGGGTGTTGCAGGATTAGGACCAAAAACAGCAGCAGCATTATTACAAAATTACAAAAATCTCGATGAAATATTTGCTAACATTAGCAACTTAAAAGAAAGCTGGCGAAAAAAACTCGTGGATGCCAAAGAAATAGCACAATTAAGCTATGCACTTATTGCCTTACACTATGATGTTCCTATCCCTGACAATTTTACTACCGCATATCCCGAATTATTATGGCATAAAGCTCATAGTATTTTTGAAAATAATGATATATCCAGTTTTCCCACAAAAAACCCACACGGTAGCACTTCCACACAAAACACCACTACTGCTTCGCCTAACGATACCGAAACACATAGTTCCACAGCATCATGTTCCGTTAGCATTATTGAAAAAACTGAACAATTACAAGCAATAGTAAACACTGCGTTAGACAAAAACATCATAAGCATATATCCTGTGTATACAGGACATACCCCACATACTACCCTTACTGGACTTGCTCTTGCTTGTAGTGAACATCAAGCCTACTATCTTCCTTTCTCTTCATCAACAGGAGATAACGATACCAAGAAAGAGGAGCATGTTTCATATAACACATTGATGGAAGATAGCACATCAAGAAAAACATGTATAGACCTATTACAATCGTTATTCAAAAGTAAGAAATGCGTACTTCTATTTCATGATGCAAAGCAAGCACTCAATATACTGTACAGAGAAGGCTTTGAAAAAGCACATAATTACTTTCATCCAAAAAAGCACAGTTTTGCTATAGTAGATTGCATCATTGCAGCATGGCTTATTTCACCCGAAAATAATCAGTACGATATAGCATCATTATGTAACAAATACCTCCCTCAGCATCCTCTTACGAACTCTATACATACACTGTCTTTTCTGACAGACAATACAGACGCTTCATCACTCGTACATAGTGCTGGCATTCATAGTGCCGTCCTCCTTGCTCTTTGGGATACACTTGCATTGCAATTACGACAAAATAATATGTACGAAGAATATATATCCACCGAAACATATTTATGCTATATATTAAGCACAATAGAACAAAGTGGCATTGCTATCGATAGCCCCTACCTTAAAGAACTATCAGCACAGTTTGCACACACCCTTACTATTGTAGAAAAAGAAATATACAGTATGAGTGGCGAAGAATTTAATATCAATTCACCAAAACAAATGCAAGAAATACTCTTCGAAAAATTACAGTTACCAAAAACAAAAAAAACAAAAACAGGATACAGTACCGATGTACATGTACTTGAATATTTATCATCAATACATCCTCTTCCTGAAAAAATTCTCCATTTTCGACATATTAGCAAGCTAAAAAACACCTACTCTGATACCCTTCCTCAACAAATAAATACAGCTACACAGAGAATCCATACAACTCTTCATCAAAACGGAGCAGAGACAGGACGCTTATCAAGCACAAACCCTAATTTACAAAACATTCCTATCAAAGATCCTATAGGGCAACAGCTGAGACACGCTTTTATCGCAAAAAAAGGATGGAAACTTATCAGTGCTGATTATTCACAAATAGAACTTGTAGTACTTGCACATCTTTCAAACGATATAAACTTAATTGATGCTTTCCAAAAAAAACTGGACATACATACACGCACCGCTTCAATACTTTTTCAAATAGAAGAAAACAATGTTGATGAAACACAAAGGCGCATTGCAAAAAATATCAATTTTGGAGTAATTTATGGTATGTCTGCATTTCGTCTTTCAAACGAACTGAAAATATCTCAAAATTTAGCAAAAGAATTTATAACGGCATACTTTAATGAATTTTCATCGGTAACAGAATACATAAACAACACTGTTAGTACCGCAGAAGAGCAAGGCTATACTACCACTATTCTTGGAAGAAGACGCTACTATGAAAATATCAACAGTAGTAACAAAAATCTCAAACACGCTGCTGAACGTATGGCAGTAAACAGTACTATACAAGGATCTGCAGCCGATATTGTAAAACTTGCAATGATAAAAGTGCATGATGCACTTCAAAAGCAAGCGCTTTCAAGCAAAATCATATTACAAATACATGATGAGTTATTACTTGAATGTCCTACACAAGAAGTAGACACAGTATTAGACTTACTCTATGAAATAATGCCAACGGCATATCCTCTCTCAGTACCTCTCTCTATCTCTGCAAAAGCAGGCAATAGCTGGGGTGAAATAAAGTAATGATCATAGGGGTTACAGGAGGATATTGTGCAGGAAAAAATATGCTCTGTGAAACATTAAAAGAGCTTGGCATTACAAGTATTGATGTAGATATCGTTGGACATGCTGCCTTACAAGCAAAAAAAGAAACAATAGTATCTCACTTTGGCAATACCATACTCACCAATAATGAAAACATAGATAGAAAAAAACTAGGAAGCATAGTATTTTCCCACAAAAAACAATTAGCCACATTAGAATCTATCGTTCACCCTTGGATGCAACAATATATTCATACATTCATACAAAATAATAGTAATTCACATATTACTATTAACGCAGCCCTTCTTTTTTATCTTAAGCTAAATATCTATTGCGATACAATAGTAATACTCAAAACCCCGTTCTTTGTACGCTTTTTTCGTGCATTACAACGAGATTCTCTTGGTGTTACAGCAACATTAAGACGATTTATGAACCAAAAACCGCTTCCTTCTCATAAAGTACTTAATCATACATCACATTATGCCGAAACTAAAATTGTAAGAAATAATACACAAATACAATCTTTTGTAGAAACCATAGGGAGAACAATACATGGAACAGTTTAGCAATAATAACAACACTCATCCACATATACAAACACAATCTCATACAAACAATCAACAGTATCATAACAATTATACTCCGTACCCTGCCTCTTCAAACAGTACGGATAATCACAATACTACCAACTATAATCCACAACAAAATGCACATGATTCCTATCATTATGCTCATACTCCTGTGGACAATAGCATTAGCACTGTCCCTTCTGAAATACAACAACAAACATCTCAGATCCATACCCCTCCTATCAACAATATTCATGCCACCATACAACAAGAAAACAATACCCCTCACAATCATGAGGAAATATATCCACAGAATGACCAACATACACAGCGTACAAACTATCAATATACAGCCCCCAACGGAAACACTCCCTATACTTCCCCTCCCTATGCTCCTAATGACAATCCTTCTGATAATTACAATGCGTATTCAAGCAATCAACATACAAAAGGTAAACACGATCAAAATCAAAGCAACAGCGCAACTCTCCCTCCAAATAGCAGTACATCAAATAATAAAACAGAACAATTTTTGTTATTTGCTCTTATCATAGCCATATCAATTACTGCCATCGTTATTGGTGTGGGATGGACCTTGTTTTATCCTAAACCTATCGCTGAAAAGACTGATAGCGTTGCTCCTACCACTGATGACGCATTATCAGAAGTGCAAAATACAACAACAAATAAGAGTGAAAACCAAGATCTTGTTATTATTTACAGAGCAGATGAACAAAAAGTAAGTGATACATCTAATACACAGGCAACTACAACACAAAGCACAAAAACCGAAACAATATCACGCAGTTCGGGTAGCACTCCCGCTTCTACAAAAAAAGTAGTAACAAAAAGCACTCCCGCTACCGCTACTCCTGTATCAGCAGTGAAAGCACAACCAACAGCACCAGCACAAACGAAAAACACTACAACAACAACTACCACTACAAAAACAACACCTACAGAGGCAGTGTCTGTTCCTTCTAAAGTACACATTGATACAAAATATTGGATACAAATTTTTTCTACAAACAACCGAGATAAAGCCAACAAAATTCAAGATGATCTAGACACTCAAGGCATAAAAACTATCATTGTTACAAAAAACATAAATAATAGCACTTTCTACCGTCTGAGAATAGGACCATACTATAACAAAGATGAAGGAAGTAAATTTTTAGAATGGATACGCAGAGACAATAAGTATAAAGATGCGTATATTTCAGTAGAAAAAGGCTAAAAAAAGAGACAGGAAAAAGGACAAAAAAAGAACAGAGAGGTACGCTTATCGCAGCAGGATGGATAACAGAAAAAAAAGAGACAGTACTTACAACACGAGTATTTGATGTTGAAAAAAAAGAGTGTTACAGAACAAACACCTCTTTAGAAAAACGCAGTACCGTAACAAAAGACGAGCTTGTTACGTTTCATACCATTCACTCTCATGATTTTGTACAATGTATTCCTCTTATATACCGTAACGATCAGGCACATGTAGTACTTATTTCCCAGTATCGCTATGGGACAGAAAACTTTGTTCTTGAATTTCCCGGAGGCATAGTCGATGCAGGAGAAAGCCCTCAAGAAGCAGCATTTCGAGAATTACAAGAAGAAACAGGCTATAAAGCAAAATCATGTACCCTGCTACAAGCAGTATACTCAAACCCTGCTCTATTCAACAATAGCTCCTATATATTTGTTGCGGAAGAATTAAGCAACACAGGAGAAAAGCACCTTGATGAACATGAAGACACGGATATTTCCATCATGCCTCTTGCACAGCTCTTACGAGAACAAAGCAAACATAATTTTACGCATGGACTTATGGTTGCTGGATTGTACTGTCTTTTAGAGTACCTAAAGAAAATTACACTGTAATAGACAGAGCCTCACTGAGAATAAAATATACTATTACTACTGTAGCACTTATATCTATAATATGATACCACTATTATAGTATACTATATATATGATGAAATTTCTATTATTCCTTTCAATCATGAGTATCCCTATAAGCATAGGCTTTGCTACAGACCCTCACCTCTTTTTAGGAGTTAGTACAGATACAGCATTTTTTGGAGGAAATTCTACACTTGAAGATAGTACAGATAATACAGGGACAAAGATAAACAATATCACTCTGTCCAAAAGTGCTTCTTCTCGAGAACTAGGGGTAGGATTTTTAATAGGGTATCAGTTTATAGAAATGCTTGATGTATCCATTAGATTAGGGGGGCATAGTACACTCACCTCACAAGCTATCGGAAGCCAAAGACTTATATATTTACAGAAAAATGCCCTTTCATTTGAAATAAATACAAAAGGAACATCATACATTCATAAAAATATAGGAATCTACGCACAAGCAGGAATAGGATTATCATACATATATCTTACTAGTGCAGGAGGTAGCGAAGACATCGACTTAGGACTACAATGGAATGATATAGGAGGATATGTCCTCATTGGATTAGGAAGCTCCTTACGTATAGGAGAAACAAACAATCATCGTTTCAGTCTCGGCTTACAGAACAAGTTTATTTTTCAGGACAACAAACAGTACTCTATTAAAACAAACAATGGTGGCAAGATATTCACTTTTGGAGAAACACACTTTCTATTAGGACTTCATTTTGAGTACACCTATTTCCTGTAGAATGAAATTATATACGAAAGCATAAGAGTTTGTATTATCATTCATAGTACTATAATTTTCATTTACCTTTGAACTCTTCTAGTTTTGTTATCAACTCTTGAAAACTTTCATCGGTTGATATTTTATGTAAAGGTGAATTTTTACTTTTATCTATCATCTCTTCTAATTTAACTAATCCTAATACCATCAAGTCTATTATTGCCTCACTTGTCTTTGGCAATGAAGTATTTAAACGCATTCTTTTTAGAATACGATAATCTTCCATCCTATTAAATAAACTATCTGGCATATTCATTACTATTCTTTGTCCTACTGTATTTTTTTGTGTTTGTTGCATTACATTCTCCTATCTTCCTAATATCATTAATACATTATCACCATCTTGAATAATTTTTTCTATACTATAGCCTTCAGACGAATGGTAGTTTAACCAATCAGATAAATTTACTGTGTATACATCAAAATTTTCTTCAAGAACTTCATTTATAGTAAATGTACTATCAGTATCATCTACTCCTTTAGGGTTTTTATATGTTTCCCATACCTTTGGGTTACTTAATTTTCCCCATATTGTTCTATACTGCATAACATCTCCTTGTAGTTACTTTATTTTTTTTATGATTACTCATTGCTTTAGAGCTGACATGGAGAACAAGCTAAGTCTCCCTTAATCCAATTATACAATACAGCATATACATTTGCTATTTATATACAATTAAATACAAATCAACAGTCACTCTTTTTTTGATAAATGAGAATAATTTTATAGCATAACTAGCCCATAAGATATTCATTATTTTTTGGTTTATATAATTACAGAAAGTATATTTTTCATATCTATTTTTTCTTTTGTAACATTTAACTGAATCTATAGCTTGCAGAAACCCTTAATATTGCAATTAACTATTAGAACCACAACAAATTTTATATTTTTTACCACTACCACAAATACATCTATCATTTCTACCAATATTTTTTATAGAATCATAAAATTCTTTGATACCTTCTATTCCATGAGACCATTCCCCCCAAGGAGGAACTTCATTATATTGTTCATAATATGCTTGCCAAACAAAAAAAGGACAAACAAAACATCTAATAAAATCTGATAATTTTTTTTGTTCTGGCATAGATAATTCTAAACAACAACTACCATCATCATATATATGTCTATCGGCTATTTTTTCTATTCTATTCCCTGTTTCATATACTTTCCTATTTGCACAGTCTATTTTTATCTCATAAACATCTTTAACAAAAGTATTTTGATATCTTTGTTTATTGTTTTGATCTGGGTTATGAATTAATTTTTTACCATCATATACAGCACAAACATTAATCTCACCTTTTACAAAATTTCCCTCAAGATATAAGTTAGGAAATTGTTTTTGTATATTTTCAATATCTATCTCCATATAATTCATGATTAACTGAAGTATTTACTGTTGTCTAGCTTATCACCATAATATGGTGAAATATGGCTTGGTAGCACCTGATATAAATGGTATATTGTCATCTAATGTACCAAAATCATCCCCAAAAATTTCTCTCCATTTCTTAACGCTTTCATTATGATCATTGCTATTGTATGCTTCATTTATTTTATCTGTATACAGTTTTATCTTGTCTCGAAAATTTGAATATTTATCTTCATCCCAATGTCTATTGAAATCTTCATCATCTAATACAGGATTTTTTATAGTAGGCATATGTTCATTGTTTTGTAAAAAATCATTTAAGTTATTCATTATATGCTTCAAAGCAGTAGGTAAATCTGAAAATGAAACACTATCACTATCTTTAATTTGATTTCCTAAAAGAGTTGTCAATAAAATGGACTTACAGCTAAAATTTGTTTTAATATCTCTCATATACTTGACTAATTTAATGACTTTCTTTAAATATCCTCCAGATTTTTCATTTTTTCCTATTAACCAATTCTTATAAGCAGTTCCATCCGTTATTTCAAATTCATTTTCCTTTTTATTACAAATATACTTTTTTTCTATACAAGGAACAATATCTAAATGAAAGTCTCCGCTATAATCAATAGTTACACAGCGAGTTTTTCTTTTTACTATATCCTTATAGTTACCATCATCTTTAAATAGTTTATATATATTCTCTATATATTCCTTTGCTTCCCAATCTAAATCTTCAATATAAACCATTATATCAGCATCAAAATCTTTCTCTTTTGGTGGCTTAATAATTGTCTTACTGCCATAAGAGCCTTGATTTTCTATTGCTTGATAACCCTCTAAATTATTTTCTAAAAACCCTTTAATACAGCCTACTCTCTTTTGAAGTGTCTCTAATCTAGTTTTATTTAAATTTACTTTTTCTTCCATAAATTCATTAAAAAATTTTTCATGTTTCATGATATATTCTCCTTATAGTTTAAGTTTAACATTTTTTTTATTTCATCTCTATGTTCTAAAAAGCATTTATCAGCAAATACTTTTAAATTATCCAATCCCTCTACTTTATCTATCTGATGATTTATAGAACTATTAACCCTCAAATAATTATCTCCTAAAATAAGGCTACTCATATTTGTGGAAGACTGAGTAGATAATTGTAAAATATATTCTATCAAATTTCCTATTTTCCACCCATTTATAAATCCCCAACATTTTTTATTTTTATCATATTGTAAGTTAGTATCCCCTGTACCTATTGAAAGTATTTTTATATTCTCTATTTTTTTATTAAATTTTTTCTCTGTCATTGCTTCGGTTAAACCAATAATAGAAGGATTATTTGCCCATAACCCACCATCTGCTAATAAATATTTATTCTTCATTCTAAAAGGATTAAAATAAATTGGAGCAGAACAAGAAGATAAAACAGCCTCAGCTAATGGAGTAGTTGCATCTCTAACATATTCATCACTTGATGGATAGTTTGATTTATGAATATACACAGAACCATTCAGTACATCCGAAGCAATAATCATCAAAGGCTTATCTATCTTTCCTAATTCAATATCTCCAAAAGTTTTACTAAGTATTTTACCTAAATGTTTATTATTGTACTTACTCCTAAATAAACCGCATCGAAATATTGTTTTATGAAATATTTTCTTTCCTTCTTCTTCATATATCTTTATCACTTCATCTAAGGAAATATCTAGAGCAATAGCACTTGCCAATATTGACCCCGTGCTTGTTCCTACAATTAAATCAAAATACTCTTTTAACTTAATATCAAAACATTCTTCTATTTTTTTCAGAATAACAGCAGAGTATAAACCTCTTATTCCACCACCATCTAAAGACAAAATTTTAAATTTTTCACTCACCATAAATCCTATTTCTCTTAATTCTATTACAGCCTTTTTTTTCTGATAAAATTTCCTTTGCTCCTATATACATACTATCACACTTATTGTTTTTTTGTTAATATGTTTTTATTGTTTTTTAACAAAAGTTATTAATAACATTTATGCTTTGAAATCGTAACTCACACACTCATACTATTTCTGTTTTTGTAGTATACTATTACTATCTACTAACGAAAATAAAGGAGATTATTATGCCGCTTAATTTTACTTCTAAAGTATTTAAGAAAGAAAAAGTTATCCTTGCTGATACCACAGAATATCTTGTTCCCGGAGGAAGATCAAAATTTGAACTTCTCGAAAAAGGGTTTGAAGGTATAAAACAAATTGGGGTTATTGGTTGGGGAAGTCAAGGTCCTGCTCAAGCTATGAATCTACGTGATTCTCTTGAACACACAAACATCAAAGTTGTACTTGGATTACGAAAAAACAGTACATCATGGAAAAAAGCAGAAAAAGCAAAGTTTACCACCGAAAGCGGTACGCTTGGAGAAATGTTTTCAGTCATCAAAAAAAGTGATTTGATTGTTCTCTTAATTTCTGATGCTGCTCAAGCAACCTTGTATAAAGAGATATTCAAGGCCATTAAACCAAATGCTACCCTAGGACTTTCTCATGGTTTCTTACAAGTGTATTTACAAACACTAGGAGAAGAATTCCCTAAAAATATAAATGTAATTGGAGTATGCCCAAAAGGTATGGGACCCTCAGTTAGACGCTTATATGAACAAGGAAAAAAAATAGATGGTGCTGGAATAAACACGAGCTTTGCTGTTCATCAAGATGTAACAGGAAAAGCAACCGATTATGCTATTTCATGGGCAGTAGCCTTAGGAGCTCCGTTTAGCTTTTGTACTACGCTCAATAAAGAATGTTTATCTGACATATACGGGGAACGTGGTATTTTACTTGGTGCTGTACATGGCATTGTCGAATCGCTGTATAGATATTTTGTTGATAAAGGGATGGAAAAAGACACCGCTTTCATTAACACAGTAGAAAGTATTACTGGTCCTATTTCACAAAAAATATCCCATGAAGGTATACTAGCTGTATACAAAAGCATGTCAGCTCAAGATAAAAAAGAATTTGAAAAAGCATATAACGCTAGCTACTTTATTGCAAAAGAAGTACTACAAGAAATCTATGACGAAGTGTCTTCAGGAAATGAAGTTCGTTCTGTAGTATATGCAATGAAAAGAATGGAAACATATCCTATGGGCATTATTGATAACACAGAAATGTGGACAAAAATAGGAAAAGAAGTACGTGCTAACAGACAAGAAGAAGCAATACCAATTCACCCTATTACCGCAGGTATTTATATTGCAACCATGATGGCACAAGTGGATATATTATATGAAAACAAGCATTCATATTCTGAGATTGTCAACGAGTCTATCATTGAAGCAGTGGATTCACTCAACCCTTACATGCATTTTAAGGGAGTAAGTTACATGGTAGACAACTGTTCAACGACTGCTCGACTTGGTTCAAGAAAATGGGCTCCACGATTTGACTATATGTTATGTCAAAATACCTATGTGGAACTAGACGGAACTAAAGCTAAAAACTCAAAACCAATTACAGCATTCAAAAATCATTCTGTTCACCAAGCAGTGGACACATTACTCAAATATCGTCCTAGCATAGACATTGCAGTAAAATAACCTCTCTTTGTACATCTCATATACAATTATGTATGAGATGTACAATACTTTCATCGTCATAACTCATTATCATAGCCCGTCACTATAGCTATAGAGAAGCTATCATTTAATTCAGAGACATATCCTGTAAAACACGATGTGCTGCAAGCTGACCAGAAATGGTAGCCATAGTTGTTCCTGTACCCGGAACAGTGTACTGTCCCGAAAAATAGAGGTTTTTTACCTTTTTCGAACGATTAGCTAAACGAAATAATGCTGTTTGTGATAAAGTCATTGCTAAACCAAAAGCGTTTCCCTTAAAAGCATTAAATATTGCTTTATATTCAGATTGACCCTCTATTTTTGAAAATACCGTTGATTCCTGTAAAGAACCTAAACACTGGCCTTGCATTCTTTGTGTTACATTTTCAATTATTTTATTACGTTCCACTGGAGTATCAATAAGTCCCGGTGCTAATGGCACTAATGCAAACACAGATTGTACTCCTTTTGACATTGCACTCTCATCTGTTTTTGCAGGACAATGCACATAAAATAAAGGATTTTTTGGCCACTCTTTTGTTTTATACACTGCATCAATATGAGCATCCCAATCGCTATCAAAAAAGAAAGTATGATGAGCAAAGCCTTCCATAGTATCTTTTACTCCTAAAAATACATTTAAGACAGCAGGAGACAAAGGTAGAGCGTTCCATTTTTTTACACTCATCTCACGTAAAGAAGGTTCTAAGAGAAACTGATCTACAAAATGTCTATCGGCATTTGCTACAACAACATCTGCTTGATAACTTCTCACTGCACTATGAACATAGCGAATTTCTCTTGACTTTGTCTCAAGAGACTGCACCTCTTCATTACAACGAATTGTTACCCCCAACTCTCGACACACCTTTGCCATTGCAGTGGGAAGCATAGAAAATCCTCCACGAGGATACCATGTCCCTAAATTAAAATCAACATGATTAAGAATAGTATAGGCAGCAGGAATATTATAAGGACTTCCTCCTAAAAAAGTAGTAGGGTACGATAAAATCTTTTGTAATCGTGCATCATACGCTACTTTTCGTATTCGAGAATGATAATTTTTTAATAGCGTCCCCAAAGAATAAAACCGAAGCACTTGCCACGCAATAGAGAATATATCTCGTCTCTTCCTAAAATTTTTATAAATAATATTCTGCATAAGATACCGATATTCCCGAGCAACTTCACTTAAAAAGAACTTTAAGCGTGTTCCTGCACCATGTTCTATTTTTTCAAATAGCTCAATAACCGCATTAACAGAACCAGGAACTTCTATACTTTCCCCATCATATATGACTTTATACGCTGGATCAAGACGCTGTATATCATAAAATTGTTTTCTATCATACCCTAAGCCAGCAAACCAGTCATCAATTTCATCAGGCATAAGATACCAACTAGGACCTAAATCAAAGCGTACTCCTTGTTTTGTCCATTGATGTACTCTTCCTCCCACCCATGAGTTCTTTTCTACTATGGTAACATCGACTCCATTTTTTGCCAGATAGGCTGCAGCCGATAAGCCACCTAACCCAGCTCCAATAATAATAGCTTTCATTACTATTATAAGGATAGCATATTTAGCATTATATCTTTAGTACAATAGTGCCACTCCATTGGCTACTCAATAGCGAGCTTCTCCATTGTTATATCACCTTTTGTATCTATACTCAAATGACCAAAAAGCCCCTTTGCTTTTTCTAATGCTTCTTGTAACATAGCATCTTCTTTTTGCATTTCATCAGCCAGCGCTACCCCTGTTTCCAAAGATACTACCAAAGCACCTTTATGATATATTTGTTCTAACTCTTGTCCATCATTAAAACTGCTTGACAACACTTTCTCTGCTACAAAAGAAAAATCTCGAAAAGCATTATCGCTTTGTTCAAATATCACTGGTAAGTTAGAAAGATTTATTGCTCGATACATCCGAAACACAAGATTATCTTCATATGTTTTACTGAGCGTATTAAATGTATTCAGTCCAGCTTGTACTTCTTTCACAGCATCCTCTATCATTCCCTCTTGTTGCGCTATGCCACCAAGCTGAAAATGTAAACGAGCAAGGGCAAGCTGTATATAAAAATCATCACTGTTAGCAGTACTAAGATAGGTTTCTCCTACTTGGATAGCATGTTCTATTATTGCTTTATTCTTCCGCTTATCATTAAACGCATACTGCTCTTGTTCACGAATAATACCAATAACAAACTTTCTTTGTACCATAGTATCACTTGCATTCTGTTCTACACTTGTTTTCAACTCTTTTGCTACAGGGGAAAGCGTCTCTTTTGACAACACTATCCGTAGTACCACAAACAATACAATCCCTACAACAATGGCGAGGAACACATATTTCTTAATTTTTCTTATGAGTATTTTCTTTTCTTTTTCTGTCATATAATCTCCTTATATTAAAATAATAATTTACTGTATATTTGTATTGTAAAAACATCAGTGAGTTCAGTAAAAGCACCGCCTTCTATCCCAAAATTATACTGTAACTCTGTCCCTAAGGTTATCACTTCTATCCCTTCCCATTCAAAGCCACTTATCCATGAAAAAGTAGTATCAAAAGGGCTGTACACCAGTGTAGTTTCTATATTAAATCGCTGTGCAGAAAATCGAGAGAACACATCATCTCGTGATAACTGCAACAAAAAATACAGAGGACGAACACGAATTGGAGAATACAAAAATAAACTATTTCCTATAAGCCCAGTGTACGAAGCTCGAAAAGGATTGTTCCTATTTTCCATATCCTTATAAAGCGCAGAAAGATCATCTCTATATACTTGCCAATCATCATTATTTAGCCCTTTTCCATTATAGTATGTTTCAAACAAGAGAGTAAAAAAACTGACACTATCAACAGTGAGCGTATACTGTATCCCTACTACTCCTTCAACAAATATGCCCTCATCTGCTTCTTGTTTTATACTATATCTATCTACAGAAGTATCAGGAGACAGAGCTATTGTAGCATCCTTTTTTATTCTACGCAACTCATTCTTAAAACTCATACCCCACTCTGTATGAACAGTAATATCATCGTTCAATGTCGCTGATATATCAGCCCCAATAAAAGAACTATCATCATAAAAATAAATGAGTGAAGGCACAAATGCATACCATTGTGCATAGCTTACCTTTCCTAAAAAAGAATGGTAAGGTCTATCAAATTCTCGAAACCCAGTCTCTAACTTTGGCAAATACGCAAACTCAATAAACATAAGAGAAGTTGATATATTTGTAGAAAATTGCCATGCTCCTATTTCATCTTTACTGCCTACTGGAAAATCAAACGCAGAAAATGGCATATCGCTGGAATAATCTGGTACTTGTAAACGCTTTACCCACGCAGTATATTCTCCTGGCTTATAGACAAGAGGGTTAGATGGATTAACAATAAACGCTGAACCTGAACGAAATTGAGATTTCCCTACCTTGAAATTCACCATATCTGCAATGCTAACATCAACAAAAGCCTCATTGATTTCAAGCCCTAAAAATGTCTCAATATCAAACACATCACTCTTTGTATCCCATTCTTTATCCTTTCCTTCTAAAAACAAACGATAATCAAGAAGAAACTTAAACCAACGTTCAGCATTACGATATTGAATAAAACTGCCAAGCAACATTGTATTTTTGAGTGGAGTAACAAATATATGCTTATCTTTATTAAGAGAGCTTTCATTTCTTTGTACAGGGGTATAGAATAATCTCTCTTCTATAGAAAAACTGAGTAGCATAGTAGAAGAAGTGGCTGTTGGAGAAATAGTACTTATTGTATCAATAGTATCAGTATCTGCTCTCTCTGAACTATCAAGTGTTTCACTATCGTTCTCTTCTTCTTGTTCCACAGAAAAAGAATCATCCAAGAAAGTATCATCCAAAAACTCCTCTTGCGTATTTCCTATCCTTACAATAGTAACAAAAAACACTACAATGTATACACATATTTGCAATTTCACAGTATCACCACATTACTATTCTTATAATCTATTAAAATTCCTTTATACGCTCTGGAGTATATAGAGCTGCATTGAGGGATTCATATAAAATATCATTTACCCGAATATAGGTAACTGCACTCTTATTGATACCGTCTACTATTATCCATTCTCTGCTTAATGTTCTGTCTTGTACTTTTCCAAAATTACGATAATACATTGTTTTTAACAAACGCCCAGAACGACTATAAAATTCTGCTTTTATAGGCTTTTTACTTTTCTGTTCAATAAAATATTCGATTTTCTCATATGCTACTCCATTTTGCTTTTTTGCTAACACTACTTTATAGGCAGTAACATTTCCTATCGATTCAAAAGAGACTTCAGTAGGATCATAATATTCATTGTAGTTTGTATTAGACACATCAGCATATGAAGCCCCCCCAATCAATCGTTGAGAGGGAGAAATACGAATAGGGTTTCTTGTGCCAGGCTTAAAAAACCACATATTAAATTCTCGTTGTAATACTAAGGTATTAACACTGGTACCTGACAAAAACTGTGAAATAACATAGCGAGAACGAGCATTGTCAATAGGATGTACATAGGTTTTTATATCAGTCTCATTTTTCACTTGCTTATCTATTGTTTCTTGTATGCTAAGCAGAAAAACAAAATCTTTCTTAATATTTCCTCTATATGTTTCAGATTTTGCAACAAGTGCCTTTGCTATTTGAAATTGAGCATCACTAAGAAGTTGACTTTGTACTATTCTCTCATACTTTTCTTCCACAAGCACAGACAGTTCATCAAAATCGGTATCATCCAATGTTTGAGAAAACAAAGAGAGATTACTTGTAATTCCTAACAACATCACACACATAACACATACATACACTTTTTTACTGTTATACCTTTGCTGTAAAAACAGACTATTTTTGTTCATATATACTCCTTGTATATTGACTGTACTACTGATTCTCACGGAGACAGTCAACTATTTTTAAGTTTGCTGCTCTACGAGCGGGGGTAAAGGAAGCAAGCAACACTGTACCAAAACAGATAAATATACTTTTTGCTATTAAAATATAATAATCAACATTATACTTTACTCTAATATCAAAAGGATAGGGACGTGTAAAACCAGGGGGAGAATCTACTGTCAATCCAAGAGAAAACAGTGTATACGCTGTTATGTACACAATAGCCATACCAAGCAGCACACCAAATATTGCAAGGTACACTCCCTCAATGAGTACGAGAGAAATAAGACTTTTCCCTTTCAGTCCAATAGCCCGAAGAGTACCAAATTCAGAAAAACGTTCATAAACACTCATAGTGACAGTGTTTAAGACCAAAAAGATAATAAGAATAAACAGAATAGTACTTACCACAGAATATATATTATTAAACAGTTGTCTTACCTGTAAGTAATAGTCTGTCAACTCATCCCAACGATATACTCGTAATCCCCATTCTGGATGATTGGCAACAATACCCTGTATCTTTGCGTATACTGTATTTGTATCTCTCGTATCATTCAACATGATTACTAGCTTGTTTACTCCTTTCACACTTAAAATTGATTGAGCAAACCCCACACTTGTTCTGAGTAATACATCTCCAAAATCACGAGAAAAAGTATCAACTATCCCTATTAATTCTGCATCCAGTACATCTATTCCACCAAAAGGAGTAGTAGAAAGTACCGTAACATAATCACCAATCTCAACTCCTAGTTGTGAAGCCAAGCCTTTTCCCAGCATCACCTCATCGTCTGCATCTGGATCAAGCTGAGCTCCTTCATTAATATCTAAGGTAGCGGTTATACTACTATCCTCTGGTTCTCCTGCTATCCCTAGAAAATTGATACTCTTTTTTCCTGTTGGGCCAGTTACTATCCCGTTGAAATTAATTTCAGTAGTAATAAACTCTACAGCTGTGTCTATATCTGGATCTTGCAATAATGTAGCTTCAATTTCTTCATACTCTTCAAACATATACTCCCCAGGAGAAGAACGACCTTTTTCAAAAAAATCTTCTTTCATAAGAATAATATGCCCCAACTCACTACGGATAGTAGTTTCACGAAGCCCTCTATATGTTTCTAAAAAATAATTTCCTAGTAAAATACTTCCAGCAACCGCACAGCCAATAGCCACAATAGTGATAATACTTCGTCTTGTGTTTCGAATAACATTTCGCAAGGCAAGCGTACTTTCTGTCCTTACACATATGGCACGTACTAAAAAATATATAAATGCTAATACTCCAATCCCTGCTAAAATCCACTCTATCCAAGTATTTTGTAATCCTAATACATTTGAATATTCCATTATGCCCCCTTTAAGTACTGTATATCTTTTACTCCCCCATCCTCTAATTGATATATAGTATCCATATAATCAAAAAATCGAGGATCATGAGTAGCAAACAAAAATGTAGTATGAAGTGTTTGTTGTAATGTTTTCATTAAGTCCATAATCTTAAATGTTGTCACTGTATCTAAATTAGCAGTAGGTTCATCCGCAATAACAAGTACAGGATCTATAACAAGTGCTCTTGCAACAGCAACACGTTGTCGCTGCCCACCAGACAACTCTTTTGGTTTATGGTATATAAATTCACTCAATCCCACCTCTTCTGTCATATATTCAGCTTTTTCTTTTATCTCTTTTTTTGACATACCCCCTAACAAAGTAAGAGGATATGCAATATTTTCAAGAACATCAAGCACAGGAATAAGATTAAAATTTTGAAAAATAAACCCTATATTATTTCCTCTAAACTGAGTCAATTCATCATCTGACATTGTACTCACATCTTTATCATCTATAATAATCTTCCCTTCTGTAGGAGTATCTATTGTACCAATCATATTTAGCATGGTGGTTTTACCACAACCAGAAGGCCCAACAAGACTTACAATTTTTCTTTTTTCTACATGCAAATCTATCCCTTTTACTGCGTGTACCTGCACTTTTCCTAAAGTATAGGTTCGCTTTACATTGTGAGTACTTACGATATATTCTGATTTTGTTTCCACATTATTCTCCTTGTATTTCTTTTAATTTAGTATCAACTTCCGTATAAAACAAAGGAGAATTTTTTGAATATTTCTTTGCAATTTCCATATTCTTAATGGCAATTTTTATATCTCCTTTATTATGATAATACAGTCCATACGCATAAAACACATTTGCTATTATCAAAGGAGGAATATTATCTACTTTCTTAAATAATGACAACGCTGTCTTAAGACTTTTAGGTGCTTCTTTCGATACTTTAAGAAATGTTGGCACCACAGCAAACACTCTCCCTCTCAAAAAATAGAGATACCCAAGCGTTAAATAATCTTTTTTATTCACTGCCTCAGCCTCTTGTATTGCCTCATCCAGCATCTCTTGCCCTTCTCCAAGCAATGTTACCTTTGGAAATGGATTAAAAGAGGTGAGCGATCCTGCTATCATAGCACGAGCCGATCCTTTATATGCAAGCATTACAGGAATTTGAAATTCAGCATTATTATCGTAGGCATTTGCGATAAAATCGTATGCTTCTCTTGCTATTTCTTCACTGTCTAAAAAAGAAGCTCGCCTAAACAACAATATCACTTTTGTTACAACGCTTGCAGTATCGCTATCTGTGGGACTAATAGCTTCTACTTTCGCTAGCTCTTTTTCTACCATATCAAGAGGATATGCATGTTCATCTCTAAAAATATATGTATCAACATATGTTTGACTAACGCCAGCAGAACACACCATTGTCAATACAATCAATACTAAATATAGTATTCTCTTATTCATTACTATCTCCTTTTACCCAATAATTATTATTATACTATCAAGTATATTTATACTATCTGCGTGATATTACTTCAAAAGAAAAAGAAAGCGGAGGCCCATCAGGCTGATTTAATAACACTCCTCCAATGGCAAAACTCGCTTTTGCCATTAAGTCAACTGGTGAGAAAAAATGAAACATGAGTCCCGTTCCTACTGAATGCCGAATATTCTCTTCAATCATATCTACACTATCAGCGGCAGAGCCTACATCATAAAAAGAAAAATTTTCAAGTGCAAAAATGCCAGATCTAAACAAACCGAGCCTATATTCAACGCTTCCCATAAATCCTTTTTCTCCTATTGAAACGGTCTCATCATACGCACCTCTACGATAAAGATTGATAAACAGAGTATCATAAAAATAGTTATTCAAATTTACCTTAGCAACAAAAGGATTTTTCTCAGATACAAGATTAGTTGCTACTCCTGTTTTTACACGAATTGCCTGATCTATCCCTAAAGTAAACCCAACCTGTGCCTCAAAAGTTCCTGCTACTATATCATAAAAATCCCCTACTGAAAACTCAGGAACAGTTGACTGCAATACCGTGCCTGCCATATATGGCAATTCAAAATCTATATAATGATCATACATCTCAGTAGCACTAAAACTTTGCTTTATAGCTATCGTATTACGAGTATCAAGGGTATACATTCCTTGATTAGGAGCGGGTAATCCTACATGCTGTATTGCAGCAGTATCATTCTTTGAGTTTTCCAATGTGTAAGTACCCAGCGATCCTATAGCACTACTAAAACGAAAAGGAGCTATAGACACTCCTATATGTGGCATTATTCCGTACAGTAAGGAATTCCATTTTAACTTACTATCAAGCTGTGGCAACAACCAGTAGAACAATGTAGTAGCACCAAAGTCTAAAAATACTCTGGAATAAGAATCTTCTGTTGCTCCTACATTGACACCTTCATACACAATAAATTGTTCTACTCTATTAGCTCCAATATGATAGAATGTTCTCAGTCCTGTAGGATGACGAAGCCCAAAGCCTCCGTATGCATTTCCGCCTGTAAAATTGAACAGAAAGCCTTGTTTCACATTTACAAATACTTTTACTTTATGATGCCCCATTTCATCTTGTTCATCTAAATAAATATAATCTAAGGCACTTTCACTTACATAAAAATAAGGGGACTGCTTAATATTCTGTAAAGACAAATGCAAGGCACGCTTCAAATCAAGTACACTCATACTATCACCTTTACGAAATATAACCTCTTTCATGGCTAGTTCGGGTTTTGTAACATTTTTACTTGGAGCAGAAGAACGAGCTCCAGGATTAGTGTATGTCGTATTATCTATACTGAGCGTGATATTACTTATCACTACCATATCTGTATCAGCAAGCGATGAGGTATCCTCACTGTTTTCCTCTACTTCATCAATCAATTCCAAATCATCAAAAGAGAATTCCTCAATATCATCAAGTTCACTCAATGCATTTTCTTCCACTTCAATATCAGATTCCTGAGCAGATACTATGAAACTACCATACACATACAAAGCAGTAAACAAAAGCAGCATCCCTTTTCTGCTTCCTATGTTTCTCTTTTTTATTAGGAAAAAAGACAAAGATAAAATAATAATTATAGAAATAAACATCATCATACATATAATAATAAAATTATCATTAAAAGTCAAGAACAAAAGCAAAAATCGTAAGATATTTTTCATAAAATATATAAAAATAGCATTTTCTACAAAAATAATACCAAAAAAAGCAACCTCAAAACAATAAAAATGAATAATAAGGTATTTTTTTATAAAAAACATATAGTTAGTTTATTTACTAACTATATATTAAAGAGTAAATTAAAAAATTATAAAAAATATACTATGATTTGAAAAAATAATGCTTATACCTATTGTGTGATATAAAAATATGAGATACGATTATAGAGAGAAAACAAAGAGATTATTTATTTTTGTTGAGAACTTCGGAAAAGCTGTGCTCTGCTAGCAATTAATTTAGTATTTAATACTATTATTTCATTTTCCTTTATTGCAATAATTTCCTTAGTGAAAAGATCGTCAATAACAGAACTTGCTTTTCTTTCATCAACACCAATTCTTACGAGAAAATCTGGTAGAGATAATCTAAGCGGAAATATTTTTTGTAAATCATATCCCGGTACTTTTTCCATAAACATTTGTAAGCCATCATATATTTTTTCTTCTGCCGTTTTTAATGAAGCGTTGATAATCTGCCTATAGATAAACCATATTCTGTCTGCAAGTACTGTTGTAATTCTTGTAATAATTTTAGGGTTTCTTTGTACCAATAATGGAAATGTTTGATGATTTATCACCAATAACTCACTTTCGGATGTTGTAATGGCAGAGGCTGTCCTAGGTTTACTTTCCAGAAGTGCCATCTCCCCAAATAAGTCCCCTTTTTTTAACATTGCAAATATTAGTTCAGAATCATTAGAGATTTTACAAATCTTTACGTTTCCTTCTTGAATAAAGAACATTGTGTTCCCTTGCAATCCTTCCGCTACAACCATAGTGTTCTTTGGAATCTTTATTGTGCCAGAAGAGGCTTCTTTTACTGTTTTTTTCTGCTCTTCTGAGAGCTGCGAAATAATAGCATCATGACGTTCCATAGCCTTTTGTGAAAGAGGATTGTCTGGGTTTTGTTGTGCAAGATTAAAGTATGTAAAACAAGCACTCTGTATTTCTTCATTGGCATCATAATACGATGCTACATCAAACACATGTTGCAAGGAAGGAGCGGTATTTGTTGATTGAAATGATATTTTAGCTAAAATATGATCAAGAACGCGCATTTTATTTGAAAAGGATCTAATAAATTTCTCAACAAGCGAAGGTCTTTTTTGTATGAGAACATCAAACATATTTTTTTCAATAGTTAAAATGACAACATCTGTCTTCGCTATAGCTGTTGATAAGCGCTTATATCCTGTTAATCCAGATTCAACTTCAAAAAAATCACCGGTATTTAGTACTTCTCGTGAAAGATCTTTTACTGTAGAGATCCTAGTAAGTAATACCTGTCCTTCTTGAATAATATAGAAACTGCCATTACTTTTCTCACCTTCTACTACAATGTATGAACCTTGATTATATCTTGTTGTTTTTACCGCTTCACTCATGAATTATTTATTGTTTCCCTTTGTTCTCTATACAAAATAATTATATATAGTATTCTTTATAATTAGCTTGTATACATAGGAAATCTACTTGTTAACTGGAGTACTGATTTTCCAACAGAATCAATAACACTTTGCTCTCCCTTACTAGACACCACAGTAATGATATACTCAGCTATCTCCTGCATTTCTTTTTCTTTCATCCCTCTTGTTGTAAGTGCCTGAACACCAAAACGTATTCCTGAACATACAAATGGTGATTCTGTATCAAAAGGAATACCATTTTTATTGGCAGTGATATTTGCATCATCAAGCCAGTTTCCTGCAGCTTTTCCAGTAACATTATATGACGATTTCACATCTGCTAACATGAGATGATTATCGGTTCCACCACTTACAATACGCATACCCCCGCTCTTTAAATGTTCGGCTAGCGCTTTTGCATTCTTTACTATTTGTTGTTGATATGTCTTAAAATTTTCACTTAACGCCTCTTTAAATGAGACGGCTTTTGCTGCAATGATATGCATAAGTGGCCCACCTTGCAATCCAGGAATTGTAGCAGAGTTAATAAGTGAAGAATATTTTTTTACTTTCCTTTCCGTTCCAACAGGATATTCCTTGTCTTTTCCTGCTAGTATTAAGCCTCCTCTTGCTCCCCTTAACGTTTTATGAGTGGTAGTAGTAACTACATCCGCATGCATAATAGGAGATGGATGCAACCCTGTTGCAACAAGTCCAGATATATGAGCTATATCTGCAAGAAGAAGCGCACCAACTTCTTTTGCTATATTTGCAAATTTTTCAAAATCAATAACACGAGAATAGGCAGAAGCTCCTGCTATAATCAGTTTCGGTCTGTGTTCTTTTGCTAAACGTAAAATTTCATCATAGTTCAATAGTTCTGTTTCTCTATCAACCCCATAATGTACTGCTTTGTATATTTTTCCCGTAAGACTCACACTTGATCCATGCGTGAGGTGTCCTCCATGTGCTAAATCCATCCCCATAATACAATCGCCTGCATTAAGAAATGCTGAGTATGCTGCTACATTTGCTGAACTTCCAGAATGAGGTTGTACATTCGCATACTCAGCACCGAAAAGCTTTTTTGCTCGTTCTATAGCAAGGTATTCAACTTGATCAATTACCTCACAGCCACCGTAATAGCGATTACCATAATATCCTTCAGCATACTTATTGGTCAATACCGAAGATGCTGCTTCTAATACTGCCCGACTTACAAAATTTTCACTGGCAATCATCTCCAGTTTATTTCGTTGACGCAGTTCTTCTTTATGTATAAGATCATATATTTCTGAATCAGCTTCAGATAATGGTAATTGTTTTTCATTATATTTCTGGTGTATACTCATAGTTCTATTATACAGTATTTTTACAATTTTTGTTCGTACAGTTGCAGAGAAACCACTACTACAATATCATAAATATATGTCTCTTACAACAACAGTGAGCTTGCTCTGTAAGCAACTGCAAGTAGATGCATGTTTCATACTGGGAAGTGATTTGCATGCACTTGAAAACCCCGTGTTTCCTTTTCACTTTCGACATATGTTGAGTGGATTTACAGGATCTGCAGGGACCCTTGTGTGTACTTCTACAGGAGAGCATATGCTGTTTTCCGATGGACGTTACGAACAAGCATTACAGAGACAGAAATTACCGTATCATATCAGATCTGAGAGAGATTGGGATAGTCAAATGATGTGGCTGAGTCAACACAAAAACATTCATAGAGTCGGACTGTGCAGCTATCAATGTAATCATACACAGTTCTCCTCTCTCCGTATGCTTGCAAAAAAAGCATCGTTCTTACTGATACCACTTTCATTACAAAAGCTCATCATAGCAAGTATACACGCAAGTAGCAAATATGCACGCTATTACGAACACTATGACTATAGCCTAAAAAAAACTACACACTCCACAGAGAGTACTGTATGTATTCCATTACCCAAACAATTAGTACTGACTCATCCTCATAGTATTCATGACAGGACTGTAATTTCTAGCACTCTCTCACACAATACAATAAGCCCTCTACAGCGTATTATATCATTCTTACAGAAACAAAACCTTACGGCTTATTTTACTACTCAGCTCCATGAAATTGCATATCTTCTAGGGGTACGCGGAAACATGCAAGAGTATATGCTATTTCCTGCAATGATGCTTTTATGTATGGAACATCCTTTAGAACAGGAACATATAACCACAGATACCGTACAAAAGATGAACATAAAGATAGTGCTATGGATACCACAAAAGATGCAACATACAAAAAATATACACATAATACAAAAACAGATACGGTTACAATTAAACACATCTATACCACTCATTATTAAACACTATGAAGAAGCATTATATAATATGCCTGAACACATATACCCATTCTTCACACAAACATCATCGGTTGCTGTTGATACTTCTATCGTACCCAGCGTGATATGTAACACTATGAATGTATCAAAGTATAAAAAAAATATAAAAAAAATTATATCTCCTATAAAAAAATGGCGTTCAATATATGCTCCTTCCCATATTCGTTCTCTTAAAAAAGTACTCACATTTGATACTATTGCCCTATTAGAAAGTGTTGCTCTTATGTACGCTCATTTACAACAAAACACTACGATAACAGAATCTCAAGTAGAGGACTACCTATTACAATATAAAAAACAATGTCCTCAGTTTGTTCAATCTAGCTTTAACACTATAGCTGCTGTGGGCAAAAATAGCACACTGCCTCATTATAATCCAAACAAAAGCAGAAAAAAATTGTCTATACAACAACCTTTGCTCATTGACTGTGGTTCACACTATAGGTTTGGTACTACCGATATCACTCGAGTGTTTTACTTTGACAACAGCCCTCCACCCTTACTTGTAGAAGATTATACTCTTGTCTTAAAAGCTCATATTACCCTTGTACTTTCACAGTTTTCCTCTCAAACAACAGGAAAAAAAATTGATGCAAAAATAAAGAAAGTATTTGCACACTATGAAAGAACATGTAACCACGGTATTGGACATGGAGTAGGATTTTGTAGCGATGTACATGACGGATATTTTACTATCGGACAACATTCATCAAGTACTCCTGCAGATTCTCTTGTACTGAGCAATGAACCAGGATATTATCGAATTGGGAAATGGGGCATACGACTTGAAAACCTCATAATGTCCCATATCAAAGATACAACCCTCACATTCTCAACTTTAACCTATTTTCCTTTTCAAGAAACCCTTATTGATAGATCTCTTCTTACAGTACAAGAGATACAATGGCTTGATACATACCAAAGAGCATGTAAAAAAAACTATATGCACACTCTCAGTAAACGAGCAAAAGCATTTCTTACTATGCTGATACAGTGCTAGTATAATTATTATAGTTATCGTACAGGAACGATGAAAGGATAGAGCTTTACCTTTTCGAGCTTGAATTTTTCATATATTGCATCAACATTCAAGCCATCTCTCGGTGGTAGGTGTGGAGGGGCATCTCCTACTAAAAAGACAATACGTTCTTGTGATAACCATGTAAAATTTTCCGCAGCTACTTTCATTGCTTCATGCACTGATTCAGGCCAATCGCCTCCGTGTATTGCTCGTGCTACTCCTAATTTTTTCTGTAAAAGAGGAAGCTGACTTTTATCAATAAAGTTAATTTCACTAATTTCGTATTCATTATCATCTTTGTCTCTATAATATACAAGCCCCATTCTAAAACTCCTATCACTTAGTTTACTTTGTAGCAAAGGAACAAGCGAAGACTTAACAGCAGTAATATCATCCCACATGCTCTTTGTTGTATCAAGAAGAACAATAACATCTATAGACTTTTCTGGATCCACATCTTGCATAATAGCGACAATACTCTTAGGAATATCAATGCTTCTTTCTATAAATAGAGGGGTGGTATTCATTCTTTCTGCAATTTCAGTAAAAGCATCTACTGTTTCATCAGAATATCGCGAGGTATCTTGAAACAATAAGAGTTTAGAAAGTTCTCTATTAGTAGTAACAATATTATTATCTCTTGCTATACTCGTGTCAATATCTTCCTCTGCTTCTTCTCCTATTGGCAAAGTACCTATCACAGATGGAGGGGCACTAGGAACAGCTTTTGGTTTCACTAACTTCTCTATGAATGGTATTTCAGGAGGCTCTGCAACTGCATCTATTTTTCTAATATAAAAAGAATTATCTGCGTATTCTCCCGAATAATCTGCGTAGGAATATTCAAATGTTCTAATGTTTATAACATTTGTGCCTCTTGTAAAATCAAGAGTTCCATTGCGAGTACTCTTATAGCCATATGTTACTTGGTATGGCAAAAATAATATAAATGCTTCTTGTAAGAATGTATCATCAAAAACAACACTACTATCAATAATAAAATAACCATCGCGTAATTGAATGTACTGCCCATTTAGTAAACGTCTCTCATCAGAGTTATAGATATTGTATTCAGATGTCTGTAATGCATAGGTATTAACATCTAAGTTAATGGGGTTTTCAGCAGATTCAGTAAGCATTACAGAACCAATGCCAGACTTAGCTCGTACATATATGAGTAAGCCTTCATCATTAGGACTTTCTTCTACTCTTACATCACTAGCACTTAATAGTAGCTGAGGGGACACTTTTTGAGCAAACAATGTTGATATTATTCCTACTAGCAGTAAGGTACTTATTATTACAATCCTCATCTGTATATCATTTTCGGCATATTTTTGACAAATAATTATGCATAATTAAAAATAAACAAGCATATTCTGTACATATAATATAGCTATAGTATCTTTTCCATAAAAAAGACATATTTTGTTATAATAAACATATGATATTAACAAATAACTATATTAGTAACTTTTATAATGAGTTACATCATAAATACAAGCAGCTACGAAACTTTCATCGTACTCCTCTCACTTTTGCAGAAAAGATATTACTTACTCATACATTTTCTGAGATACAAGAGAACGGTCCAGTACGAGGAAAAGAGCATGCATATTTTCGCCCTGATAGAGTAATTATGCAAGATGCTACTGCTCAAATGGCATTGTTGCAATTTATGCAATCAAAACTAAAAAAAGTTACTTTACCAGCGAGTGTTCACTGTGATCACCTTATTCTTGCAAAGCAAAATGCATTACTTGATTTAGATAATGCAAAAGTACAAAATAAAGAAATATATGATTTCTTACTGAGTGTATGCCAGAAATACGGACTTGATTTCTGGGAACCGGGAGCGGGCATTATTCATCAAGTAACCTTAGAAAACTATGCTCTTCCAGGCATGATGATTATTGGTACTGACTCGCATACTCCAAATGCAGGGGGCATGGGAAGCATTGCAGTAGGAGTTGGTGGTGCTGATGCAGTTGATGCTCTTGTTGGTATGCCATGGGAACTGCTGATGCCTCGACTTATTGGAGTGAAGCTCACTGGCACCTTATCAAAATGGTGTTCCCCTAAAGATATTATCTTAAAACTTGCAGGAGAACTTACCGTAAAAGGAGGTACAGGGTATATCATTGAATACTTTGGAGAAGGAGTACAATCGCTTTCTTGTACTGGGCGTGCAACTATAGGGAACATGGGGGCCGAAGTTGGTGCTACTACCTCTCTCTTTCCTGTGGATAGCAATGTATTAGAATACCTTTCTCTCACTGATAGAGCAAAAGCAGCTGAGCTTGCTTCTCAATATAGTGATATATTACAGGCTGATGCTGAAGTAACACAAAACCCAAAAGATTTTTATGACAAAGTTATAGAGATACACCTTGATAGTTTAGAGCCTTTTATTAACGGTCCTTATTCACCTGACAAAGCAACTCCTATTTCGGAATTTGCTGACTTTATACAAAAGAACAATTATCCTACAAAAGTAAGTGCTGCACTTATAGGATCTTGCACTAACTCTTCATATGAAGACCTTAGTCGTGTACATTCCCTCCTTGTACAAGCACAACAAAAACAATTACCACTACAATCTCCTCTATGGCTCTCTCCTGGATCAGAAAATATTTATGATATTATCAAAAACAATGGCTATCTTTCCTTATTTGAAAGTTTTGGTACAAATGTATTGGCAAATGCTTGTGGTCCTTGTATTGGTCAATGGAAACGTACTGATATACAAGAAGAAGAAGCTAACTCTATTATCAATTCTTTTAATCGCAATTTTGCAAAACGTGCTGATGGTAACCCAAATACTCATTCATTTGTAACTTCACCAGAAATTGTAACGGCTATGGCGTTATCTGGTACATTGCTTTTTAATCCACTTACTGATACAATAAAGAACAAACAGAATGAAGATGTATTTCTTACCCCTCCTGGAACAGTAGCTCCTCCATCAAAGGAACTGTTACAGATGATATTCGGAAATAAACCGAAAGGCTTCATACCAGAACTCTCTGACGAACAAACACAAAACAAAATTGAAGTAAATATAGCGAAAGATTCAGAGCGTCTTCAAGCACTTGCTCCGTTTGATGTTTGGGATGGCAAAGATTTTTCTCATCTTCATTTGCTCATTAAAGCAAAAGGAAAGTGTACTACCGATCACATATCAATGGCTGGTCCTTGGCTACGCTATCGTGGACACTTAGAAAATATATCACGAAATCTTCTTATTGGAGCAGTAAATGCGTTCAATGATAAAACAAACTATATATACAATCCCATAAAACAAGAATATCAACAAGTGGAAAAAGTTACCGCTGACTATAAAACAGCACATAAAAGCCTTATCATCGTTGGTGACGAAAACTATGGAGAAGGATCTTCTCGAGAGCATGCTGCTATGGAACCACGATTCATGGGAGTCAAAGTGGTGTTAGTAAAATCTTTTGCTCGTATTCATGAGACAAATCTAAAAAAACAGGGTATTCTTCCTTTATTGTTTATTGACAGTGCAGATTATGAAAAAATACAAGAACATGACATTATTGATGTGAGCGGGGTTAGTACTATCACTCCTAATTCCATCGTTAGCGTTACCTTGCATCATACCGATGGAAGTTCTGAATTGATTGAAACAAGGCATACCATGAACAATGCTCAAATAGAATGGTTCAAAAATGGTTCTGCTCTTAATGTAATAAAAAACACCTTACAGACACCATAATTTGTTATAATGGTGGTAGGAGAGGTGACCGAGTGGCTTAAGGAGCACGCTTGGAAAGCGTGTGTACTTGAAAAAGTACCGAGGGTTCGAATCCCTCTCTCTCCGTTGGGGCTTTTTAACGACTTGCCAGAGCATTGTTCGTTATACATATCAAATCCCGTCAGATCTGGAAAGAAGCAGCGGTAGATATAGTGTAATGGTACAGTTGAATTCGGGCATGAGTTGAAAAGCTCTTTATTTTATAGTACGCTCATGTATATGATTTCTTATTATGATACCATAAATATAGATGAAAGAACATGAAAGTACAGCCAATAAACTGAGACCACAAAAATTTAATGATTTAGTGGGACAAGAGTTCATAGTAAGCTCACTCTTGGGTTCTATAAAATCAGATTCTATTGCAGGTAATGCATTTATTCTCAGCGGACCTAGAGGGGTAGGAAAAACATCTGCTGCTCGTCTTATAGCACTCGCGGTGAATCGCCCTGAAGGACAAGATATAAACAGCCTTGACTACAAAGGGAGCGATGAAATTCGTAAAGGCAATAGCCTTGATGTTATTGAAATAGATGGTGCATCGTATACAAGTGTCGAAAATGTTCGTAAAATACGTGAAGAGGTTATGTATGCTCCGTCACAATTTAGATACAAGGTATACATCATAGACGAAGTGCATATGTTATCAAACAGTGCATTTAACGCATTATTAAAAACTATTGAAGAGCCTCCAGAATATGTTATATTTGTGTTTGCCACTACGGAGATAGACAAAGTTCCTCTCACTATACGCTCTCGTTGTCAACGGTTTGCGTTTCATCTCATTCCTAACACTATTATCATGGATAAGTTACAGGAACTATGCAATGCTATCAATACAACGATTGAATCTGCAGCATTGGAATGGATGGCAAAAGAAGCTCGCGGATCATTGCGTGATGCATATACCTTATTTGATCAAATACATGCTTTTTGTGGAAACAATATCACCAAAGAAGCCATTGATACTAATCTAGGACTTACAGGAATACAATCGCTTAATGTTCTGTTTCAGCTATGTGTTAACGGCAAATACCGTGAAACCCAAGAGCATATTTTCGATTTACTTACACGTGGATGTACGACAGAAAAGATTTTGTTTGAGGCATGCGAGTATATACGCAATGTACTGCTTATTAAACATAGCATTGAACCTAAACTCCTTATTGGTTTTGATAAAGAACAGTTTGATGCAACAATATATGAGACTCTTAGTACCGAGCAGCTAGAACATGCACTGCAGTTGCTCCTTGATTGTTATCGGAGTTTACGATATTCTGTGGATCCTCAGTTTGAAGTTGAACTGGTGTTTCATCAGTTATGTAATATTAAAAATTATACAAATAACAATATGTTGGTACAGCAATTAAAAGAGTTATATACAAAATTACAGTTTCAAACACATGGCAATACACCTGATCATGATGTATCACATGAAACACCACCAGCTCCTACTGTCGATACTACTATTGATCCTGATATTAATCCCGATATTAATCCTATAGTTGAACAACAACACACTTCTGCAAGCAGACACGATACTAGCACTCATACATCGCACACACATACTCCTGATACAGATCAACAGTCACAGCCTCATATAGCAACAGCACAAAAAAAATCAGAAGAAACACAGGCTTCCTCTCCTATCACAAAAAAAAGTTCTTCAGTAGAAAGAGTATTAGAAATATTCGAAGGTTCAGAAGTTATTGAAGAAAATAATAAAAATACGGACAGAAACAATGAATAGAATACAACAGCTAAGTGAATTATTTGCTAAATTTCCTGGCATTGGAAAAAAAACAGCATTACGGTATGTGTACTTTTTGTTAAAACAACCATCGAAATTAAGCAAAAATCTTTCTACATTTCTTGAAAATTTGCATGAAGTAGTACATCCTTGCAAAGCCTGTGGGTATCTCTGTGAAACAGAGCTATGTGATATATGCAGTAACCCAAAAAGAAATAACAAACAACTATGTGTTGTTGCTCATTTACAAGATGTTTCTGCATTAGAAGATTGCCACAGTTTTTTTGGAGTATATCATATATTAGGCGGACTTATCTCTCCTTTAGAAGGCTTAGGTCCTGAACAACTGACTATTGATACACTCAATACACGCATAAAAACAGAAGCGTATCAAGAGATAATTCTTGCAACTCCACCTACTTTAGAAGGCGAAGTTACTGCACGGTATATTATGGATATGCATAACGATAAGCAATCTCTCTTTACGCGCATTGCACAAGGCATGCCTAAAGGAGGTGATTTTGAGTTTACTGATAAATCAACTTTGTCGTATGCATTAGAAGCAAGAAAACAGTTTGAGTAGATGCTACATATTATTGTTTCTATACTGTACATCATGATTGTCAAATAACATATCTGTTTGCTGTGTTTTTTTCTGTTGAATAAAAGGCAATCTATATTCTTCTTTTATTGTTCCATTATTGTGAAGTCTGTCAAGTATCATATTATAATACTCACTATGAATCTCACAGCTTATAAAATTTCTCTGAATGTCTTTACATAATACTAACTCACTCCCACTTCCACCAAACAAAATAAAGCAAGTATCATTTTCTTTTGTACAAGACTTTATTAGCATTTCAACAAGAGGCAAAGGAATTTGACACGCATGTAATGTTTTATCCTTACTGACATTTTTCACTAAATCAAAGTAAAACCAACTATATGGCATTCTTCCTTTATGTCCATTTCTTATTCTTTCTTTAATTCTTTTATCATCAGGATTTTGATATGGTACTGAAATATGATCTTTATAGAAATTATTATGTTTTGATTTTGTTGCATGGAGTATACTTCTATGCGCAGTGGTCAATCTTTGTTTACTATGCCCTACATTAGTATTATATATCCATACATAGTCTTGTATATTATATGCATTATCATCTAAATACTTCACACGTAAATGAGCATTCTGTTTTGGATAATTCATCATGAAAAGATTACCTGTATGTTTTAACACCCGCATACACTCTGTAGTAAGAGCAATATACCAATCAATATATTCATTCCATTTTTTTGTATATTGTTTCCCTGAATAATTTATACCCACATTATAATCAGGATCACCATATATCATATCTAAAGAATTATCAGGTAATTCCTTAAGAACCTCAAAGACATCCTTATTAAAAACTTTGTTTTTATATGCTTCTATACTTCCCATACTCTACTTATATGATAGTCTATATTCAGCAGATTTTACAAGAGTTATAGAATCTAACTTATATACATCAGTAAATGTATATACATACATTCTAATAATAGAATGCATAGAATCTTTATCCTTCTCTCTTACGAGATAACAAGCATTTATTCCTCTCATATCTATATTATTCTCTTTTGCTAACAAATGATAATATAAACAAGGAAGAAAGAGTTGGTATATAGCAAAATCTGTACGAAATCCATTTTTACATTCAAATACAGTTACTTGTTTCCTATACTCTGTGGTCATATCAACTTCAATTTGTAATGTGCTAATGTTTATTCTCTCGTCTCCAATAGTATATATACAAGAAGGTATTTTTGTTCTTTTTGCAAGATATATATTAGGAACTATAGAACTATCATTGTAGAGAAAATGTGATATTATTTTTTGATTCATTCCTACTGATAAAATATTACTTTCACTGGTATCGTATTCATTTAATAAACTTCTCTCATATTGCCATAGCTGTATACATTCATTTGGTATAGTTTCAAACATATGATACCATTTTCTTATTCCTTTTACAAACTTATGTTTACCAGCACCTAAATGAAGCACAAAATAATCCTCTTGTAGTATTTCTTCTGGCAACTTATCAGAACTATCTATTTTTGTAACATCAAAAGGATTTCCAAAAGAATGGAATTGAGCATATTGTTTTACAAGATCATTATCAAAAACAAAATTATTATCCTTTTTACACTGCCGAAACAAAGACAATAATACTTGTTGCTTTTTATTTGCCATTACAATGTGCTAATCTATAAAGATTCTGTTTCAGCAATAAACTTATCAAGGTTAAATGCACTTGGTCGTTCAATGGGTATCTCCAGTATTCTGTCAATGATGTGTTGTGACATAAGTCCTACAATACGTCCCGTACCAAAAAGTACCGTATAAAAATCAAACTCCTTTATACCTGTTGCATACAAAGCTGCTCCTGTAATGGCATCTATATTGGGGTTAGGATTGTTAATTTTTCCTTTTTTCTTCAATACATCGGGAGCGACAGAATATATCATCTGTACTATATCCAAATACTCAGAGTGTATGGTGTTATTTTGTAAAAAGTTTTGTATAAGCGTAAATCGTGGATCTTCTACACGCAATGCTGCATGTCCATACCCCGGTATTTTTTTTCCTTGATCAACATAGTCCTGTATATACTGTTGTACAAACTGTGCATCAAGCGTTTTTCCTGATGTTTCTGCATTCTTTTTAAGAGTTTGTATCCACTTAAATGTTTCTTCATTTGCATGCCCGTGTAATGGACCAGCAAGTGCTACCATACTGGCAACACAGGTATAAAATGCATTCACAAGCGTAGAGCCTACAAGGTGACATGTATGTGCCGAAGCATTTGCAGGGCCGTGATCTGCATGAGTAAAAATAAAGAGACGTATAAAATCTTGCATGCTAGGGTTGCTTATTCCCATCATATTTGCTAAGTTGCCTGCCCAATCAAGATAGTAATTTGGGGATATACTATCGACTTCTTTACAGTAGCGAGTGTATATATACGAAGCAATCTGATTAAGTCCCGCAATAAGAGTCATTGCATCACTATACGAATAATCCCAATAGGTTTCCTTTGGTATCCCCATATCGTATTTTTCCATAAATGTGGATGTTGTTGTCCAACAGAGTAAGGCTACACAAAAACGCGTCATAGCACTACTTTTTTTAGGAAGGTTATCAATAACACTAAAAATATGATGCGGAATATGTGTTCGCATAAGCAGATGTAACCGTAAATCTTCAGCTTGTTTCTCTGTAGGGCATTCTCCAGTAAGTAAAAACCATAGTAATGATTCTGTGCTGGGCACTGCAGAGTCTTGAAATGTAGGGAGTAGCTCAACCACTTCCGCTAAGGGTTTGCCACGATAATATACTCCTTTATCTGCAAAGACAATAGATGTGGGAGTATAGAGTAATGGAAGTCCTCGCATTCCATAATATACATCATGGGGAGTGATTGTTCCTGTCGAGAGCTTTCCTTTTTGCTTTATGATATCTACAATTTTTTTTCGTAATACTATATTCTTTTCGTAGGTAAGTGTCTTTAGTTCTTTCATAATTTATTTATAATCTCCTGTGTAAAAATATCGGTAGATACTGCCTTTGAGGATTCTTCGGAAGGCAATAGATCTACAGTGAGTGCTTTTCTTTCTTGTAATACAGAAAACAATGCTTGTTCTAGCGTATCGGCTGCTTTTTGTTCTTGAATATCACGCAGTAACATAATACCACACAAAATCAATGCAGTAGGATTTAGCATATTTCTGCCTGCAAACTCTGGAGCTGCTCCATGCGTAGCTTCGTATACAGTAGCTTGCTGTCCAATGTTTGAGCCAGGAGCAACCCCTAGCCCTCCCATCAGTCCTGCACAAAGATCGGATACAATATCACCATATAAATTAGGGAGCAGTAACATATCGAAACTTTCGGGAACTTGCACCAATTTCATACACAAAGCATCTATGAGTACATGGTCGCATTCTATGTCGTATTTACTAGCTTCATCTTTTGCTACTTCCAAAAAGAGTCCATCACTATATTTCATAATATTAGACTTTGTTACTATAGTGAGCTTATTTCTGTTATTACGTGCTGCATATTCACAACTAAACTTACAAATACGTCTCGTGGCTACTTCACTTATTGCTTTTATTGAAATACCTGCCTCTAAGGGTATTTGCTTTGTATTGAGTGCATTACATTGACGAATAAGCTGCTGTGTGGCTTCTTTGTGCGCTTCAAACTCTACTCCTGCATACAAATCTTCTGTATTTTCACGTACAATAACTATATCAATATTTTTTGTATCTCCAAACGGTGAAGGAATACCAGGCAATGTTTTACATGGACGTACACAAGCAAATAAATCAAGTGTCTGTCGCAGTGCAACATTTACGCTACGAAACCCTTTTCCTATAGGAGTAATAATTGGCCCCTTGAGTGCCAATTTTGTTTTCTTTATTTCCTCTAATACATGTTCAGGTAAAAGAGATTGTTCTTTCTCAGCAACAGAGGCCCCTGCTTGCTTTTCTATCCAATGTATGGACGCTCCACTTGCATCAATACATTTTCGCGTAGCTTCTACTAATTCGGGACCTACGCCATCCCCTGGAATCAATACTACATTTTTCATATTCTTATTATACTGTTTTTTAACTTATCATGTTAGAAAAGATGTATTTTATCTTTCTTCTATTTATGGTATATGTCAGTATATTCATGAAATTGTTCTCTTACTGCATCTATTTTTTCATTTCGTTCTATAAGTTTGTATTTTTTGATAAACATAGCTTCTATTTCGTCTCCTAACGGTTCTTTGTTATCATACAGATAATTGTCAATCATTTGCCAAAAAGCATCTTGTTCTAGCTGATATTCTTCACATATCCGTTTGAGTGCTTTCTTTCGCTCCCCTTCAACAAAGGACTCGTATGCTTCTTCTATGTTGATATCATGTGCTTGTGATGAAACACGCTCTATAAAATTTTCAATAAGCTGTTTTTTACTTCGTAACTGTGGGTTTGCATCAATGGTGGCATATATTTTTTCTTTGAGTGATTGTTGTTTATCCTTTGGTGCATTGAATAAATCAGTCAGCAAACGTAGGATGTAGTCTACAGTAATATCATCTTTTTGGATAAGCTGTAGCTCAAAATCTATGTCATCGATAATTGATTCTTTGCTTCTGTTGTTTTTTGTTTTATCATGTATATCAAGATACTTAGAGGTATAATTTTCAAACTCCTGCTCAGAGAGGGGTATATTATCATCATCCCATGTAAAATCACTAAAGCCCTTGAGAGTATTTATGACACGCATGAGATCTCTAAATGCTTTAATAAAGGCAAGCGTCTCCTCTTCGCCTTTGAGGGCATCCACATCTTCTACATGTGGAGCAATAGCAATAAGTGCATCGTAGGCTTGCTTACATTGTTCCACATAATCCTGATATGGCTGTAAAAGAATGGTATCTTTTGCATCTTTGTTTGAAAATAAGGCTATAGCCTCATCTGTTTTTTGTTTTAGATTGCGGAAACATACGATATTGCCATGACTTTTTTGCTCGTTATATATACGGTTGGTGCGTGAAAATGCCTGTATGAGTCCATGATACTGCAGGGATTTATCAACATATAATGTATTCAGGAACTTGCTATCAAAGCCTGTCAAAAACATGTTTACTACTATCAGTATATCTATTTCTTTTTTTCGTACACGTTTTGAAATATTATTGTAGTAATCATAAAAACTGTCAGTACTGTGTGCTGTGTACTGCGTAGTAAACATTTTATTATAGTCCTGTATACATGTTTCAAGTGCATCTCTTGCGTAGCTGTTGATAGCTCCTTGATTATCATCACGTACAGAAGCTATATCGGGGATAGTATGTGCATTCATTTCTTCTTCATTTTGAGAATAGCTGAACACTGTTGCAATTTTGAGATCATGCTCTTTTTTCTTAAAGAGAGCATAGTAACGAATAAGCACTTCAATAGAAGGAACACAGAGTATGGCAGTGTATTGCTTTTTATGTGTTTTTTGTGAATGATGCGTAAGAATATAATCTACTATTTTTTCTATTCGTTTGTCACTCCCTAAAAATTCCTTTGTATCTATGTCTTCTACTGATATGTCTATGGTATTCTTGCTCTGCTCATTTTCTTTATAGCGTCCTACATATTCCACAGAAAAGCGTAGCACATTACCATCACGGATAGCATCAACAATGGTATAGCGGTGCAGACTTTTGCCAAATACAGAAGCAGTGGTTTTATCATTTTTTTGTGCGTTTTCTTCAAATATAGGAGTGCCTGTAAATCCTATAAGCTGATGCTGTGGAAAGAAAGAGGTGATATTTTTATGCGTTACTCCAAACTGGCTTCTATGACATTCATCAAAAATACATACTATTTTTTTATTTTTTATGTTTTGTAGCTTTGTTTGGTGTTTCTCTACTGCTATATTGAGTTTTTGAATGGTGGTAATAATGAGTTTTTTATTGTTATCTTGTAATTGTTGTATGAGATGTTTTGTGTGTTCTGTAGCATCTACACTGCCCTCACTAAAGCTATTAAATTCTTTGCTAGTCTGATAGTCAAGATCTTTTCTGTCCACTACAAACAGTATTTTATCGATTGTTGCATCTTGCGTGAGAATCTGAGATGCCTTAAACGAGGTGAGTGTTTTTCCACTGCCAGTAGTATGCCAAATGTAGCCATTGTTGGTGGTGTTCTGCACCGTATTGACAATTTCTTCTACTGCATAAAACTGATAAGGACGCAATACTAACATCTTTTCTTCAGCTTCTGACAAGACTATGTAGCGACATATCATTTTTGATATATGGCATTTTTCTAAAAAAATTGAGGTAAAATCCTCTAATCGTGATACTATGGTATTATCTTTTTCTGCCCAAAAAAATGTTTGCTTAACATTCAAGTCTCTATTGTTTGCATAGTACTTTGTGTTCACTCCATTGCTAATAATAAATATCTGTATGTATTGAAATAAAGCGGTGTTGCTTCCATACGAATGTTTTTGATACCGAGATACTTGTTGAAAGGCTTCTTTTATTTCTAAGCCTCTGCGTTTTAATTCTACTTGAACAAGAGGGAAGCCATTTATCAACAGTGTTACATCATATCGATTATGATATTGTCCTTGTACTGATATTTGCCGACTTACTTGAAAGAGGTTTTTGCACCAATGCTCGCTGTTTAAGAATCGTATATGTACAGTAGTCCCATCATCTCTATGTATAAGGCATCTGTCACGGAGTATTTTTGCTTTTTCAAAAATGTTCCCTTTGTGTAAGTGATGGAGTACCTGTGTAAACTCTGCCTTACTGAGACTTATGTCATTAAGTGCTTCTAGTTGTCGTTTTAGGTTTGCCTTCAGTTCGGCTTCGTTGCTAATAGGTACATACTCATAGCCCATGCTTTGTAGCTGTGATACAAGGCGTGCTTCTAACTCGTGTTCTGATTGAGTGGACATAGCTTTATTATAGTATACTTACTTTTCTTGCTCCTTTGTCGCATTTAGTCCTTGAATCCGCAGAAATGGCATATAATAACGCCCGTTTAATAGTGAAACCACAAAGTGATTGGTTAAAACTTACATAAGAAGCTATTTTTACACAAACATCCTTTGTAATAGGCCTTTCTTATACAGCTTTGTAAGTGCTACTTGTTTCTGTGTGAGTGATATTTTTGTGTCAAGGCTCTGTAAGAAAGAGCCTATCTTTTGTTGTTCTTTTATTGATGCAGGAATTTTTATACGAATAGAACTCATTACATCATTCATCAATTTTGGATTACCCACATATGATACAAATTTCTTTGTTATTGCATTAAGAATTTCTGCAATACATACATTTGCATACCCTTTATCACTTTTTAACACTCCACATACATTAGTACAGTAAAATTTTCCTTTTCTATAATTCACATCCCCAGCATTAGCTCCATCTGTTGTCCATGTAATACAATTTTCAAATAAATATTTATGATAGTATCCCATTAAGCCTTTATTTTTTGTTTGTGAAGAAAAAACAGGATAAACATAGTGATCTGTTTGTATTGGGGATATATCTGTTTTGGATAAAACAAGCCCTCGTGTTACATAAAATATCTCACCTATTTCCCTCTCTTGCCAATCGGGATACTCGTTTCCTTGTTCGTCCTTAAAGCGTAGCTCCTGTGAAAAAAGTTTTTGCATGATGCCTTTTTTGTATGACTGCAACAGTACTACTTTTCTTTCAAGGAGCTGTATCTTTGTGTCTACACTCTCCAGAAAAGAGACTATCTTTTGTTGTTCAGGCAGGGAAGGACACCCTATTTGAAACTCTTTAATATCTCTTGAGTTCACAGATTCAAAGGTACTCCCTTGCGAATACTTTTTCCATAGATGCTCAGCGTTGATTAACGCATAGTAGAAAAATGTATAACTTGAAGTACGGATAGCACACATTCCACGCCCTATAATACCATTATGTACGGATAAAGCTATATCCCCAACAGGAGCTCGTACGCTCATTAAAATATCATTTACAAAACATCGTTGTGTTATTTCTGTTGTCCAAACACGAGGGACTGTTCTTCTGTTTTTTATATCAGCATTCCCTTGAAATAATGGCTCTCCTTTTTGAATACCATTATAATGTTCTGATTTAGGAGAACTTCCCATAAAAATCTCAGCCACTTCTCCTAATTGCTTCTCTTGCCAATCAGGAAAATCAGAGCCATCGTCCTGCTTGAAGCGTATGAGAGGATTTTTCTGCTTGAGAGGAAATGCTATTTTATGCGTATCTATTGCCTTTTGAAATTTTTCAGAAATAGCATTCATATCAAGCACATCCACTGTATACGGTAATCGAGATTCTTCAAAATTGTACTTGAGACGAGCAATAATGACAGTATCAATCTTTTTGTCTGCTTCTAGGGCAAGATCTAAATCAGAGTAATCCTGTGCTTGTCCCTTTACACGACTTCCAAATACCCATACTTTACATCCTGCAGGGACATATCTAGACAGTATAGAAGAAACAATATTGAACTCTTGCTTTTTTATATCAAAGTTGAGTTTCATAATATTTTTCTAGCTTCTCCAAAAGGTATTCGGCTTCTGCTAAAAAAAGAGGTAATTGCTCTACAATATCTATTGCCATAGCTTCATTATATCCATGAGAAGTTTTGTTTCGGTTGGCTCTATACTCCGACCACACATCCCAGCTGTGTAGGATAATTCCTTTTTCTGCAGCTAAGCGTACTTTATTTTGTAAATCCATATGTTTTATATCGCTTGGATTATCAACAATATTTTTTAAATGCCGTGTCATAAATTTCAAGGATAAATCATAGCAATATTCAAAACGCTGAATACAAGAGTCTCGTATATAATCAATCTTTGATATAATTTCTAATAATACATATGATGATATTCTACCCTTGATACCCTTACTTAAAATTTGTTTTTTTAAAAATTCTTCAAATAATGCTAATTCTCCAGATTCTTCCTTCTCTTTTAATTTTTGCGCGTCATTTAATACTTCCTTATAAGTAGAGATAGCATTTCTCAGTGGCGTTAAGTCCAGTTGCTCTTCGTGCATATTTCACATATTACTATACTTTTCAGATCACAATGGCATTGCAATATTCAGCTGTTCACAAACATCCTTAATGCTGTTGTCTGTCTCTTGCATTGCCTTTTTTAGCTCTTTTATTTCCACACTTAGCGCCTGTATATCCACAGGCTCTTCTTCATCAAAAGTGTCAACATAGCGTGGTATGTTTAAGTTATAGCCGTTTTCCTTTATCTCATCCATAGGGGCATTATACGAATATTTATCTATTGCTTGCCTGCTTCTATAGGTATCAATAATTTTGTCTATATGTTCCTCTGTCAGTGAGTTTTGATTTTTCTTCTTTTCGTACTGCTGTGATGCATCAATAAACAGCACGGCATCATCCTGCTCTCTACATTTCTTAAACACTAAAATACAGGTAGGAATACTAGTCCCATAAAATATATTTGAAGGCAATCCTATCACTGCATCCAAGTAGTTTTTACTTTCTATCAAGTACTTTCTTATATGTGCCTCACTTGCACCTCTAAACAACACACCATGTGGCAATACCACTGCCATAATGCCTCTCTCTTCTAAGTGATATATCATATGTTGTACAAACGCAAAGTCTGCTTTTGTTTTTGGGGCAAGTGTTCCATATGCCGAAAATCGTTCATCAGTCTGAAAAAAAGAACTAGCTGACCATTGAGCACTAAAGGGAGGATTTGCCACAATAGCTTCAAATTTTTCCGTATGCTGTGGTCGTTCTAGAGTATCCTCCTGTTTAATATCAAAATCACGATAGGATATATCATGCATTATCATGTTCATTCGAGCTAAATTGTAAGTGGTACGATTTAACTCTTGCCCATAAAAATTGGAAACATTTGTTACTTCTTTTGCTACCCGCAATAACAAGGAGCCTGAGCCACAGGTAGGATCATACACTGTAAGCAATTTTTTCTTTCCTGTTGTCACTATCTTTGCTAGTATACGTGATACCTCTTGTGGAGTATAAAATTCCCCTGCTTTTTTTCCAGCACTTGCAGCAAACTGAGCAATGAGATATTCATAGGCATCTCCCAATACATCTCTTTTATGATTTTGAAAATCAAAATCTACCGCATCCAAACTTGAAAGTATTCTTACAATAAGCGTATTTCTCTCTTCCACCGTTTTTCCCAGTTTCGTAGAATTAAGATCTAAATCTTCAAAAAGATGTATAAAATCATCTTCGCTTTCATATCCCATCGTTGTTGTTTCAATATTACTAAGAATTTTACCTAAATCGTCTAAAATAAACTGGCTTGTAGCATTTTTGTCAGTGTTATTTCCACGTCTTAGCAACTGAGAAAATAACTCTTCAGGAAAAAGAAAGTATCCCAACTCATTTATAGATCTTTTCTTTACATTCTTTATAATATCCAAATACTTTTCTTTCTCTTTCTCATGAGAATCAACGAGAGAAGTATATGTTATTTCATCTTGCTCCAATAGCTTGTTTGCATGCGCTTCCATCTTTTCAGATAAATACTTATAAAAGATAAACCCTAGAATATAGTCCTTAAACTGATCAGCATCCATTTTACCTCGTAAGGCATTGGCAATACTCCAGAGCTGTGTCTCTAGCTGTTTTTTTTCTTGCTCGCTCATATAATTTAGTATAGCACTATATTGTTATCTGTACAGAAAGGATTATATATACGCACGAGTTCAAGCATAAAATACTATGAGATAAAAATATGATATAGTATACATAGGCTCCCGGTAGCTCAATAGGATAGAGCAATCGCCTCCTAAGCGATAGGTTGCGGGTTCGACTCCCGTCCGGAGCATTATGTGGATGCCACAGTATAAGAAACACTTATTATTATGATTATCAAACAATAAAAATAAGAAAGGAACATGTATGAAAAAATTTGTAAAATTTATTTTTTTTATTATCCTCGTTATTGCAATAGTGGTTGCAATAACACAGTTTAGACAGTACTTAACATTATCGTATATACAATCACAGCTAAGTACTTTACAGGCATATATACAAAATAATTTCTGGTATTCTGTGCTTGTTTATTTTTGCATATATGTGCTTGCTACTGCTATTTCAATCCCTGGAGCAATATTACTCACCCTCTTGGGAGGAGCATTATTTGGGGCCATATATGGCACTATTATCGTTTCATTTGCAAGCACTATAGGAGCAACAATTTCCTTTATTCTTGGACGCTTTTTGTTTCGTGGATCCTTAGAGAAAAAATTTCCAAAACAACTTGCAAACATCAACAAAGGAGTACAAAGAGAAGGGGCTAATTATTTATTTGCCTTACGTCTTGTTCCTGTATTTCCTTTCTTTGTTATCAATCTCCTTATGGGACTTACACGTATACCAGTACTCACTTTTATGATAGTAAGTCAAATTGGTATGTTGCCTGGCACCATAGTGTATGTATATGCTGGGGGAGCATTATCTACATTACAAAATTTAGGGGATATTGTAAGCCCACAAATATGGCTTGCGTTTGCACTTATTGCTACACTGCCTTTTATCTCTAAGTTGATAACTGGTGCTATAAAAAAAGCAAAACTCTATAAAGGACTTAAGAAACCAAAGCAATTTGACACAAATGTTGCTATTATTGGAGCTGGCTCAGGAGGACTTATTGCTGCGTATATTGCCGCAGCTATCAAAGCAAAACCAGTACTTATAGAAAAAGCCGAAATGGGTGGCGATTGTCTCAACCGTGGCTGTGTTCCTTCAAAAGCACTCTTATCAATTAGTAAATATGCCGATGCACACAAAGATTCGGAAGCGGTGGGCATTAGCTATACGAAACCAAAAATAAACTTCAAAAAAGTAATGGCAATGGTACACGAAGCTATCAATACCGTAGCTCCACACGATAGTGTAGAACGCTATACTTCACTAGGAGTACAGTGTATACAAGGTACTGCAGAACTTGTATCTCCATGGGAAGTAAAAGTAGGAGAAAAAACTATAGTGGCAAGAAACATCATATTAGCTACTGGAGGCTATCCTCGTATCCTTGATATTCCCGGTGCTGACACAGTAACGCAATATACCTCTGATACAATATGGAACATAACTACATTGCCCGAAGAGCTTATCGTAGTAGGAGGTGGTCCTATAGGATGTGAACTAAGCCTTGCTTTCTCTCGACTTGGAAGCAAAGTAGTGCTTATACAAAGAAACAATCAACTGCTTCCCCAAGAAGATCCAGAAGTAGGAGCAATAGCAAAAGATACATTACAAAAACATGGAGTACATGTTGTCACTGGCTTTAGTCCAGAACAAATACTCACAAAAAATAAAAAGCAATACCTACAAATAAGTGTAGACGGAAAAGCAAAGCATGTGCCTTTTACTCACCTCCTTGTTGCAGCAGGAAGACAGGCTGCTACAGAATCGTTTAAGCATAGTGGACTACAGTTTGAGTATAACAACAATGGCACGCTGTATACAAACGAATATTTACAAACAAGCTATAACAACATATTTGCAGTAGGAGATCTGACAGGCCCATATCAATTTACCCATACCGCAGGACACATGGGATGGTATGCAGTAGTAAATGCTCTTTTTGGTGGTCTTAAAAAATTTGCTATTGACTATTCATGTGTTCCAGCAGTTACCTATTTAAGTCCAGAAATAGCACGTGTCGGCTTAAACGAGAAAGAAGCAAAAGAACAAAACATAGCATATGAAACAACCATATATAAAATGGAAGAACTTGATAGAGCAATAGCCGAACGAAAAACAGAAGGTTTCATCAAGATACTCACAAAACCAAAGAAAGATACTATTCTTGGTGCTACTGTGGTATCAGAACGAGGAGGCGAAATATTAGGAGAGCTGTTGCTTGCGACAAAATACAAACTAGGGCTTAATAAAATTCTTGGAGTTATCCATCCTTACCCTACTTTTACAGAATCAGTAAAGGCTACTGCAGGAGTGTGGAAAAAAGCTCATTCCCCTACAAAAGCATTGCAGATGCTTGAGAAATACTTTGCGAAAAAAGTCAAAAAACAAGAGGAATAGCACACACTAATATATAACAACCGTATATAACCCACAAGGGGAGCTACCATATACGTGGCACAAAAGAGCTTGTATTCTCTGACAACACCGTATGGTGAGGACGTGAAAACAAATATAAGCCCAATGTATCGGCAAGTTTTTTTGCTGAACGGGATATTGTATATCCTGCTAGCCCAAAAAATACCTGTGTGATTTTGTGATTTTTATTTACATATCCCGAATAAAAACGCTTAAACAGTTCTGCAAGCTCATCAAGGCTAATCCTTATATCAGGAATAAGAAAAGGAAACCCTCTCTCAAATACTTGTTCTACCGTTTGCTTTGTAATATCATGTTCTACACTAATAAGAGCAAATGAGTCTTTACTTAACATGATAATATTACGCTCATTGAGTTCAGAACAAAAACTACATTTTTCAACAAAATTAAATTGCTCATTATCAAGCATAGGGTATTTTGAAAAATGTTCCGAAAAATATTCTTCAACATTCTTTGTTCGTTCTTTAGAAAAATCTTGAAAGTAAATATCAATTAAGTCCATATATAATCCATAGTATCATACTTCTATAACAAAAAATTATAGTTATTACTCTATTGTATTATAATAGAAAATGGAAAAAATGCAATACACATTTTAAGGAAATTATATACACTGTAGCCAATAGTAAAATAACTGAGAATAAACAATCAAACAATATGCATTGTATAAATTTATTTGCAAATGGAACTGTTACTATACAGCCACATGGTGAGATTAACGATAGAAAAATTGTTATTGTTCATGGACATGACACAGATGCAAAAAATGCTTTAGAGGTTATGAACTTTAGGTGGGGATTAAAACCTTTTGCTATTCAAGTTGATGAAAAAATTGAAGAAATTAAAGACAGGCTTCGATTACGATTAGAAAGTCTGGGTATAGAATTTCATTAAATTTTATGGTAAATATTTAGTGACATCTATTTAGAATTATTAGATTTAGCTCTTTCTTTCTGTTGCTTTTTATGTTCCTTTAATTCTTTAGACAGGTAGTATTCGCACCATCTTTATTAATTCCTCAAGGTTTACAAAGGTAGGAAGTAGCGATATACTATTTTCTTTCATGAAGACAATGTAATAATTCTCTTTTCATAAAGTACAAACTCAAGCAGTAGTTTCTCTATTTCTATCACATATATCATCATGTATGTTTTACAAACAATGATTTTATTTTTTTATACACACGAATAAAAAAATAAGAAAATGAGTTTTTAAACAATACTTTTTTAAGAAGGTCATACCGTGTACTTCCTTGTCTCCATAGCCCATGCGTGTAATGGATACAATAAACATCTGGGTCACTTCTTAGTTGTTTGTAATCTTTTGGAAGTAGTAGACTAGGAATACGAAAATGAAAATGCTTACGTTTTGGCAGTGTCATATGTTTTTTGTCTTCTTCTGGAAGAGAATGGTACACTGCACTGATTACAGTGGGTCCAGAAAAAGCTACTACTGCATCAGTGTACTGCTGCTGCTTTTCAGGCGGAGAGGTATTTTGAATAGTAGAAAGAAGAGAAAGCCAAAAAGGATGATTTTTTTTAGAGGCAATGATAGCATTCCCTAACCTTACTGTACCTTCCTCCTGATCCCTCTCTAATGGAATAACAATGTCATGCATGTTCCAAGTATCCAAAGGACGTGTTATTTCACAATCAAAATCCATATACCAACCACCATAATGATACAAAACAATATAGCGAAAAATATCCGATTGTATTACTACTTCATAGGTATTTCCCTCAAAAAAAGGCATATAGTGAGCATAGTGTTCTTTTATCAAGGAACACGCATTTTCAAAATTCCAGTTATAATAGTACCAATGGCTAAGATACTTTCTACTCTTTTTCGACAATGCTTTCCATTGCCACGGTATTCTCTGTTTTTTTTCACGAAGAAAATAAATTTGATGAAGAATAGAAGGAATCATATATACTATTTATTATAGCACAATAACATAAAAAACATAAGATACTATATACTAATAAATAGACACAATAATAAAAGAGGTTTTATGAGAAAAAACAATACAAAATTTTTAATGCTATTTCTTACATCAGCAATACTATCATGTGATAACAATACAGAAGCAGGTGAACTGCTTGCGACTATAGAGACAAACAAAGGAACTATCACTTTGGAGCTTTTTTATGAACAAGCCCCTCTTACGGTCAGTAATTTTGTAGGATTGGCAACTGGCGTATTTGCAAAAGAGAATGATTCTATTACAAAAAAAGGCAATTACTATGATGGACTCAAATTTCATCGTGTAGTACCAAATTTTGTTATTCAGGGAGGTGACCCTCAAGGCACTGGTGTTGGCGGTCCTGGATATGAATTTCTTAACGAAATACATCCTGATCTGATGCACAATAAAAAAGGAATACTTTCTATGGCAAACGCAGGTCCAGATACAAATGGCAGCCAATTTTTTATTACACTCAGCGCTACCCCCCACTTAGATGGTGGATACAGTGTCTTTGGTGAAGTAAAAGAAGGAATAGAGGTTGTTGAAAATATTCAGGAAGGCGACATCATGAACACAATCACTATTTCAGCAACAAAAAAATCAAAGGCAGAAACATTCTTAAAAGAAGTAAGCTGGGAAAGTTTTCAAGCACTTAATACGCAATACAAAGAAGAAAAACAAAAAAAGCAAGATTCACTACTTGCTGATACTATCACGCTCATAGAAAAAGAGACACCGAAATTAACAAAGACTGAGGATGGTATCTTTGTATATCAAATAGAAGAAGGCACAGGACAACAAGTACAACCAGGTGATACTGTAGAAACACATTATGAATTACGACTGTACGGCAACGAAGAAGTTATTGATAGTTCCTTCTCGCGTGATCAAACATTTGAATTTCAAACAAACTCAAGGTCTGTAATTCAAGGATGGGATATTATTGTACAAACAATGCGTGTAGGAGATAAAATTCGGGCAGTTATTCCTCCAAATTTAGGGTATGGAAGTGAAGGTATACAGGGAGCTATTCCTGGAAACTCTTTCCTTGATTTTACTATAGAGCTTGTTTCAATAAAGTAACATATAATTGACAGAGAGTGACAAGTACATTTGTATGCACCACATGTTCTTACGAAAGTGCTAAATGGCACGGTAAGTGTCCTGATTGTGGCACTTGGAATAGCTTTGAAGAACGACAAACTGCTTCTCGTACTGCTGCTAAAAACAAGGCAGCACCGTATTCCTCACAATCAGCACTTCCTATCAATAGCCTCGCAAATATTGATGTAAAAAAATCTCTTCGTATACATACAGGATCTACTGAGTTTGATAGGGTGCTGGGAGGAGGATTACTTACACAATCGGTAGTTCTCGTAAGTGGTGAGCCAGGTATCGGAAAATCTACATTACTTCTACAGTTAGCGGCACATGTAAATACACATACTAACAATGCCTCTCACACAGAGGTTCTGTACATTTGCGGAGAAGAATCGCCTGAACAAATAAAACTTCGCGCAATGAGATTGAACATAGGAACCGCCCCTATTCAGTTAAGTGCAGAATTCCGTATTGAAAAAATTGAACAACATATAAAAAAAAGTGCTCCTAATATTATTATGATTGATTCTATACAATCAATACGTTCAGAAACACTGGGCTTGCACACTGGGAATATATCTCAACTTCGTGCCTGTATCAGTAGCTGTTACGAATGGAGTCAAACATACAAGTGTGCCATTATTATTGTTGCCCATGTTACAAAAGATGGCTCTGTTGCAGGACCTAAGCTTATAGAACATCTTGTCGATACAGTGCTTGTTTTTGAAAACAGCAAAGAAAATCTTCGATTTTTATATTCTCGCAAAAACAGATTTGGTGCCATTGATGAAGTAGGTGTTTTTAGAATGACAGAAAAAGGGCTTATCGATCTAAATAATTCTAGCAATTATTTTTTAGAAGAACGCAGAGATCGTTGGCCATCTGGTATTTGTATTGTCACTACATTTGAAGGAACTCGTCCCTTTTTAGTAGAAATTCAAGCACTCACTGTTCCTGTGTTCTCAAACAATAGAGTATTTACTGAAGTAGTACATTCAAATCAAGTATTCCGTATTGCAGCAATCCTTGAACGCCATGTGGGTATTTCTTTGTCAAACCAAAATCTTTATATCAATACTGCTGGAGGTATTCGTATACAAGAATCAGGCATGGAGCTAGCACTTGCTCTCGCATTATATTCTGCGTATCATAATCATCCATTGACTGCAAACACTTGTGCTATGGGAGAAATAAGTCTTGCAGGCGAAATACGTTCTGTACAACATTTTGAACAACGGTGCAAACAGGCTGAAGATTTTGGTATAACCACTCTCATAGTACCAAAAGCAAACCTTGAACATTCAACATTGTCTATCTCAAATGTGCATCTTATTCCTGTTAGCACCATACAAGAAGCTATCAGTATTATTGATAATACAAACAAAAAAACAAGGAAGGAACAGGTATGAAAAAGCTATTGTTTTTATCATTTCTGCTATGGAGCAGTACTCTATTATACACTATAGGAGCTTTTACACAAGAGAACATTGATACAAACCAAAACACTACACAAGAATATCTTACTATAAATCAAACTATTGCACAAGATGTTCCGTTAGAAAATACCGAAGCTACCAGTACCACTAGCATAATACAATTACCAAAATCATGGTATAAAAAACTTGGCATTGATAATGGACTGGTGGCAAAGTTTAACTTTGGAGAGAGTTTTTTAATCGTACATTTATTATATCAAGATATGCCTCTGTCAGTAATGTATTTTTTAGGACTAGCATCAGCACGATTTAATCAACAATCAATCATAGAAGCAACACGAAAAACAGAGCAACAAAACAGTAGAGAAGAACAAACAGAACAACAGAGCAGTGCAGAGGAACAAGCAGTACCAGAACAAACAAATATTATAGCGACAGCACTCCCCAGTCCAGAGCTATATACCAACGGTACTGTTGTTTCGTATACTCCTGATTATATACTCTATGCTAATATACATGAACAAAGCCCCGAAGAGTATCAACAATATACTTTTATGTATGAAAACTATTTTGATCCTCCAAAACGACAAGGAAAAGGGTTTTTAGCGCTTTATGGCACATCATTATTACAGATTAGCAGTCGTCTTGTATTTATTTTGTCTGATATAGAAACATTCCCTCTCTCAGTTCCTATTATTGGAGATATACTGTATGATCATTCTTCATTTAATACTGTAGAAGAGCTTAGCAATATAGATTCTGTAGAAATACAAGCGCTTGGAAATAGAGCAAATAATTTTTTATCAAGTATTACATGGGATACATTCCAATCGCTTGTTCAAGAAGAAGAAGACAATTTCATACAGAATAAACAACAAAATATTGATGCCATACGTCAAGAGTTAAATGAAAAGACATATAGAGAAAGTACAAGTGGAATTTTCTTCGAATTTCGTACAGGAAACATTACAGACAATATAGCAAATATTACCACAAAAAACAATGATGTGAGTCAGTTAATTAGTATCTTAAACAATAATCCTCTCAATATTACCGAGTTAGACAATTCCTATTTGAAAAATGGAAACACTATCCATTTTGACTATACCATGCGAGTATACAATAATAACAATACAACCTATATTGACAACAGTTTTGAGTATGAAAATTCAATGAGCTATGTTGTAGGACAAGATACCATCCTCAAAGGAATAGAACAAATATTTACCATAATGTCTCCTGATCAAACTGTGTATGCAATTATTCCTCCTTCTCTTGCGTACGATAATGATGGACTAGGAAAGATAGTAAGCGTAAGCGATTTTATAGAAGTGAAAATAAGCATGTTATCAAAAGCACGCACACAACGAGCTATTGATTCAAATAGCAACAATGAATCTAATAATTGATATTCTCTCTATTTCAAACAACGATAGTACTAAAAGCACAACTTTACATTTCAGGGCGTACGAGTACCCTACATAACGCTCCATCCGAATTTGCAACTGCAATAGGAGCCATAAAGCCCCATACTTTTTTACAAAAAAGAGCAGATGTATTGACAATATACTCTACTAATGTTGTCCCGTTCATCAATAAATGCTTATGAGTAACATGTTTCTCTAAGGGCTTTTCTATAACACCATCAATCCATGTACGGATAGGATAATCTTGAGGAAAATCAAATGCACAGAGTGTAATAGAATGTTGTGCAATCCATTCTGCGGCCATTTCATTAAGATACGGAGCTTTACTCCAATATTCCAATGAATTATACGAGTAATGCATATCCCAGCATGTTTTGAATATAATCTTATCTCCATCAGTACTCTCAGGCCATGCTTTTTGTAGCAGAGGAACAGTAATTTCAAGATTATCTTGTATGCTGTCCGAGATATCAATAATATCAAAGCTGCCAACAAAAGTAGTAGGAAGAATATCAAGAATTTCTTTGCCATTCTTTTTAATATGTCTCTGAGCGTCCATATGGGTAAATGCATGACAAGATACTTCTATAGTTGTCGCTTCAAAAATATCGCCTTCATCAAAATTTCCTTTCTTGAAAATACGGGGATGCCATCGCACATGCGATGAAATGGGCATAGTAAGATCAATCCATTCATTATGTTCAGACATACTCATATTATACTCCAAGAGAAGGAAGCCATGTAGAAAGGGCAGGAAATACTATAATAATAATCAACACAATAAATAAAGTGAGAAGAAAAGGAATACTTTCTTTCAATACCTCTATAGGCTTGGTTTTTGCTATCCCTGCTGATAAATAAATGAGGTATCCTACAGGCGGAGTCACTAATCCTATCATCAAATTAAAAATAAGCACCAATCCAAAATGAATAGGCGATATTCCAAACTGATACACAATAGGCATAAAAACAGGTACTAGTATAGTTAAAGCAGCAACAGGATCCATAATCATTCCTATAAAAAATACAATACAGTTTATAATCAGCAATGTAATCAATGGACTATGAGAAATAGCTTGTATCCACTCTGCTATCTTATGGCTAATTTGTAAACGTGCAATAAGCCATGCAAATAGAGAAGAAGCACCTACAATCAACATAACTTTTGCTGTGCCTTTCATTGCATTTGTTAATGCGATAATACAACGCTTCCAGTTTAGTTCTTTGTAAAAAAAGAATCCTACTATAAACGCATAGACAACTGCTACGGCACCTGCTTCTGTTGCAGTAAATACCCCAGTAAGAATTCCTCCTAAAATAATAAGCGGACAAACAATAGCAAAAATAGCATCTTTTCCATGCTTCAATATTTTTACAATACTACACTTTGTTATTGTGTTTCCATAAGATCTTTGTAATGAGATAATAACAGTAGTCACTGTCAACGATACTGCTATCATAAGTCCTGGTATAATACCAGCAAGGAACATTTTTCCTACTGATACACCCGAACCAGCAAGAGCTGCAAATATCACCATAGGTACACTGGGAGGAATAATAGGTCCCATAATAGAGGCAGATTGTGTAAGAGCTGCAGAGAAAGCTGCAGGATACCCCTGTTTTTTCATTTCAGGAATAAGAGAGCTTCCTATAGCTGCAGTAGAAGCGACTGCTGAGCCACTAATACAGCCAAAAAACAAACAAGAAAAAATATTGATATAGCTGATAGAGCCTTTTATCCATCCTAAAAACGAAGAGACAAATGCGACAATACGCTTTGTAATACCTCCTGCACTCATAAGCTCACCTGCCAGAAAGAAAAATGCCAATGCCTGCAAAGAAGAGGAATCGATGCCTGCCATAAATTGCTGTGCTACCACCGAAATAGGAACGTGGGAAATAAATATCATAGCAGTGATGATAGAGGAAAACAATATGCTATATACAAGGGGTATTCCAAACACTGTGAGAACAAACATTGTTATTAACATAATTGTAAAGGACACTATAACTCTCCTGTTTGACGACTCATAGCATTATGAATCATAGTAAGAACAATCCGTATTATTTCAAGAATTGAACATATGATAAGCGGAAAGTAAAACCAAGAAATAGACATATCAAATGCAGCATAATAATCATTGCGCGTAAGAAAAAAGAATTTTAAAGCACCGTGTAATAGAATAAATACACAAAACAAAATAATAAGGTAACAAAACTCAGAAAATATCCAGCTAATCGATTTGCTTATTCTATCTCTCAATAGAGAAATTTGTATCTGTGTTCCACTTAAAAGTCCAAAAAGAGTCATCCATGCATAGATAAAACGAAGAAACTCATCAGCCCATGGCAATGAGTGAGAAAATATATAGCGCATAATAACCTGATAAAAAGTAACTGCTACCAGTACAAGAAGAACGATGTTTCCCAAAATGATAAAGATTTTATTTACTATTTTGTTATATTGTTCTATCATTACCTACAGTTTTATAATAATGAAGAAAAGCGTACAGCAGTATTACATATAAAGCGGTACTTTTTCCTGTGTTATTATTGAGATGTTATGCTGTTAATCATATCGTTCCCAAATGTATCACTATACTCTTTCCATGTTTGTTCTATATTGTTCCGAAACGATTGTATATCAACATTTTCTTCTACAATCATACCAGCATCTTTGAGTGCTTGCAGTGCTTTTTCATTTTCTTCGGCATTAAGCTCTCGTTCTAATTGAGCACTTTCTAATGCTGTTTTCACCAATATCTCTTTATCTTTATAAGAAAGAGAATTATAGGCATCAAGATTCATGGTCATAGGAGCTGCTGTATACGCATGATGTGTGAGAGAAATATATTTCTGTACTTCTTGCAAGTTATTATTATAGATATGATGCACAGGATTTTCTTGACCATCTATAACACCAGTTTTAAGAGAAAAATACACTTCCTTAAAGGACATAGGAGTTGGGCTAGCTCCCCATAAGGTAAAGGCTCTGATATGGGCTTTATTAGGGGTAGTACGGAGCTTCAGCCCTTTAAGATCTTTTATACTTTTTATAGGGGCTACATTATTAGTGATATCACGAAACCCAACTTCAAAAAATGCTAAACCAATGAGATTATATTGTTGAAGAGATTTCATCAATGATACTCCAATTTCTCCATCCAACACCTTGTATGCTTTTTCTTCAGATTCAAAAATAAAGGGCAGATCAAGCAAATTTAATTCTGGAGCAAAAGAGGTATAGTATGGATTTCCTACTACAACGATATCAATAGTACCTGTTCTCGCTCCATCAAGCTGTGCGTTAGAATCTCCTAGTTCACTACTAGGATGCAAATTAATTTTTATTCTCTCATCAGACAATTCTAGTACACGCTGTGCCATATATTCTGTTGCCTTCGTCACTGTATCAGAAGGAGAGCCATAATGACTAAGAGCAAATGTATGGCTTTTTTTCATAGAATCTGCTTTTGTTCCCTCTTCTTGTTGACCAGCACTTAGCAGCAACAAAGAAGCAAGCATCAATATACATATCTTTTTCATAAAACTCCTCCCTATATGCACTTATATATACAATCACATACACTATGATACATGTATCATGACTACCTGTTTATTATAACATATGCAATATAAAGCGTCAATAATAAATAAGTACTTTAATTGAAAATTGAAAATGTCACTTATGATGTATGTATGAAAAGCATTACTATGAGAGGCATTGTCAAGTTTTTGTTAAGAGGTAAGGGAATATTTTTGGGGCTGGCATGGATAACTGAAAAATGAGATAATTCAGAAAGAAATGCCAAGAAAAAGAAAGTTAGAACATAAGAAAAAAGAAAAACTATTAGAACACTTTATAGCAGGAACACCAGCAAGAAGTAGTGCTTCGTTATGTGAAGTAAGTAGAGAAACTGCAACAAAATGGTATCATATGTTTCGAGTAGTGATAGCAAAAAAACTCACAGTATATGAAGTATTGATGAAAGGAGAAATAGATGAAAGTTATTTCGGAGGAAAAAGAAAAGGAAAAACAATAGTATTTGGATTATATAAAAGGAGCGGCTATGTACATACAGTAACAGTAAGTAATACAAAGATTTACACACTGTATAGTATTATAAAGAAAAAAGTAGCTCCTCAGAGTATTATCTATACAGACACCTATCCGAGTTATAATATACTTGCTGTATCAGATTTTCAGCACTATCGCATAAATCATGCAAAGGAATTTGCACAAAAGCAAAACCATATAAATGGGATAGAAAATTTTTGGAATCAATCAAAGGGGCATCTGAGAAAATATAATGGAGTACCGAAAAAATATTTTGAACTATATCTCAAAGAATGTGAATTTCGATTTAATTATAGACCGATAGCAAACATGTATAAAGTGTTGTATAATTGGATAAAGGAGGCTGGTTTAGTCTAATTTTGCTTATCCATGCCAGCCCCTAAATATAAATAACCTTACAAGAAGTACAACCTATGAAATAGTAGTACAATCAGTGAACACAACGGACACTACAAAAGTATCTACAGGCACACGAATAAAAGTAACTACTCTTGCTACTAATCAAGCCACCGCACCGCCAGACGCCCGCAGTGTTACAGGAAGCCCCACCGCTAGCAGTATAGGAGTATCATGGCAAGCCCCAACGCTTACAAGCACACACAAGAAAGCAAACGGACAAAGGCTTACAAAGGCAGATGTATCATACAAAGTATACAGAGCAGCAAAGGGAAAAAATGCCCGCACAATAACAGAGATTAAAACAGCAGACACAAGCCCGATAGAAATAGCAAAGGGAACAACAAACACAAATATAAATAACCTTACTGGAAGTACTACCTATGAAATAGTAGTACAAACAGTGAACGCAACCGATACTAAAAAAGTCTCTACAGGCATACGAATAGAAGTAATTACTGCACCATATAAATATACTCCTATGAATAAAAACGATTTAATTAGAGCAATTAAAAACATAATCAACACGGATAAAAACGGCAGAATTGAAAACAGCGATGATCTAGACGCAAACTTAAACAGTATCGATACAAGCAATATTACAGACATGAGCATACTTTTTAATTATCCATTAAATGTATTTAGAGGGGATATATCAAACTGGAATGTAAGCAACATAACCGATATGAGACATATGTTTAATCAAGCAACCACCTTTAAGAGAGATTTAGAAGCATGGAGGAAACATATAGGCAACAAAAAAGTGACTACTACTGATATGTTTTATAATAGTGGAGTAACGACACCGCCCTCATGGTATTGATATTAAAGTACAAAGTAAAGTATAATAAACTTGTGTAGGGATGAAAATAAAAAACTTCATTATTTATATTTATAATGTATCTTGTTTATTATTATCTATTATTGTTGTATTATCCCTACACATTTATAATCATAGTCCTAGCAGTATACCAGTATGAAAGTAGTGCAGTGTGAAAACACAGCAAGGGAATAGTGTAGTAGTATCGTAGTCTATAACCTGAAAGTACAACAGTATCGCACTCAAGTAATTGAACAGCCTACCGATAAGTATTTTAATACTACCATCCCTTATGCTTGCACAATACGACAGTATAGTCCAAGAATATACTTTTCTGGCACTTTCCCTATTACTGCTGAGCTAATAGCTTGTTCACTATTTGCAAATACTTCTACATACTGTGGCAAAGTAGTATTTTTTATAATATATTGTCGGGTATCTTCATTGACATATTTTAAGATAACAATGCCTGATGCAATAAGAGACTTAGCTACAAGAGGAAATTTTTTCTGTATCCACAGTGGACTAATTGAAACATACAGAGGATCACAAGAAATACTCTTGTACGCAAACTGTCTCATGTACCACCCTATTGGCACCGAAGGGCTTTTATTGTGTATAAATACGCTACCTATCTGCACCAAACTTGTTGGTATCAACCAAATACACAAGAAAAAAAAGACATATATACCATAGTATATAATGAGTATTTTTTTACTCACGACTTAAAAAATAATATTGTTGACGCAGATCCAGTGTTTCTAAATAATCTTTGTTTCCCAAAAACCATAGAGGGACACCAACAAGAACAAACAATGCACTCACACCCATAACAGAATAACCAGTAATTACAAGCTCTTTTCTATAGGGATTATTATTTTCATCATCAATAGATAATGCATAGCTTGCAAGTACTCCTCCTATCACCGAAAACACTACCCCAGATATAGATAGCCCTCCTCCCCAGTCCATCTGTGTTTTGTGCTGTTCAATATATTTCTCAAAATCTCCAAGTTCATCGGATGTTTCTGAAAATACACTATGTGAAATAAGTATAACACATACAAAAATGAAACAATATTTTTTACTCATTGTATACCTCCTTACTTATTAAAACTCATTCAAATGCTGGTAATTCAATATCATGATGTACAAAGACAAATGATTCAGTGCCTGGATCAACTGTCAAAGTTGGCTGTCTATCCAAAAGCTTGTTTGCTAACTCTGTGGCAGTCGAAACAATTTCTCCTCCTGCATTACTAGTAGCATTTGACAATGACGTATTGCCAGTACTCCTCTGTGCTTGTGCAGAAGTGTATTCTATCCCCAGCTTAAACAATGAAGAAAGCACTGTTATAGCCATGCTTTCAGCAATAGTCGTCTTTACCCTTGAGATAATACCCGAAGCTCCCTGTACATCCACTCCCTGCATACCCTGTAATGCCACACTCACTCCGTCAGGACGAGTTAATGTTTCCCATACCACTAACACTCTCAGCTGTCCCCAAGAAATTTCAGAATCATAGCTTCCTACAAGCAAAGAGCCTTTTGGAATGAGCAAATTATATCCACTAAATGTATCGTATACATTTTCTACTACTCTTGCACTAATATACCCCGGTAAATCACTGTTAATTTTTGTAAGCAACACTATAGGAATAACACTTCCCGAAACAAGCACATAGTCAGTATTAAGCTGTACATAATCAGATCGTGTTTGTAAATCAGCTTTACTCTGTTGTTTTTGACGCAAAAAATCTTGCTTATTTTTTTGTGAATTTTGCATATCATAGGAGGTTCTATTGTCGGGTAGCTGTAAAGCCCCTTGTGCAAGGCTTCCTCCTCCAGAACCTAGTGCATTTGCTAACTGAGACGCTCCTCCAAGAATTCCGCCAGTATCAATAGACATGTTTCCTTGAGACACAAACAGTGCAGATTTACGTCCTCTTTGTACATGAGAAGGAGTGTCTGCACTCACAGCACTTGTAGAGGAATCTCTTCCATTAAAACTGCTCTCCAAATACTCCTTGATATAAGCAAGCCTATCGCCATACGATGAAGTGGAATTATATCTATTGCTATGATCATTAGTACTTGCATACCCACTTCCTGTATCAAAGTCACTAGGAGCTTGTGCGTACTCACTGCTGTTAGGCTTTTGCATTTCTGTTTCCGATAGGGAGTTTGCTACTCCACTAGCCGAAGGAGTACTTGCATATGTCCCCAAACTTGAAGAGTATGCAGCTATCCCATTAGTTGAAGTATCGTCACTTTGCATATCTGCAGTAGTAAGCGATGTATCTTTATAATCTTCATCGACAATAGTAAGATCTTGCGGAATAATGACAGAAAATATTTCTTGTTCTTCTGCTGATGCTACATTCTTCTTTATCTTTCCTGCTTGACTTACTCCAATAACAATAGACATACCTATTAAAAAGAAAAAGATAAAAAAAGTAGCCCGTAAGACTTTTAGTTTTGTCTTTATTTTCTTAGGTTTCATTGTTCCATTCCTTTCACAATAAGAATACTATCTTCTTTCTTTGATCCTAAACGTAGTTCTGCTTTTTGGAAAAGAGAATCTACAATATAATAATCACCTATCACACGATAGTTTACAAGCGTACTTTTTCCTAGTGCATTGATAGTAAATAATGCTGGAGCTTTTGCTATATGGTATTTACTAAAAAACTGAATAAATGTTCTTTCTCCATTGTCAAACACCTTATTTGGTTTCCATGATGGTTCTTTTCCATAACTTATAATGCGATAATTAAAATTTAGATCTTTTAGCAGCATTGGTTCTTCTAAAAGTTGTTTCTTTTTTTGTGTTGATTTAAGTATCTCCATAGGATACCTCCACTCAACCGCCACCATAAATGTTTTTTTATTACTCTCTAAACTTAAATAGTATGTTCTCTTTGTAGTGTTAATAACCATGTTAGTAGTTAGATTAGATAACAATGGCTTTATATACACAAGAGGTCTATCTACGGCAGTATCAATTTCAATCATCCAGTTGGCAGAATCTCCTACTACAATTTCTCCATCAATAAGTTCTTTTTTATCAAAACGTAATACTGTTACGCGCTGTGGAGTAGTATAAATACTGTAAATATACTTATCATAATAGTTGTATAGTACAAGACTATTTTGTATTGTAGATTGTACTGGCTCTTGAAGTGCCTGTGCATTTGCATTTTCTATAAGCTGCTTTGGACTGTTTTTGGTATCGGAATCACGGAGCGTGTCATTTGTCTGAAAAAGCTGCATTTGAATAATAGGGTCCTGCATAGCAACACACTGTTCTTGTGTACTACAATCATCTTGATATAACAAAGAAGCATCTTCATCAAAAGCATCAAGCTCCTCTTGCGTTGGTACATCAGCACCATTAACACTATTTTCTCCATCCTTTGTGTTACTTACACAAGCAATGGTGATGATACTAAGAAACAATACTATTATTTTCATTCTACCTCCACTTTTGTCCAATTAAAAGCATCAATAAAAAACCCTAATGGATTATACTTTATAAGTACAGGATCATTTATAGGACGAAGCTCAATCTTAAATAACCCTCTCCAAGAAGATCTATCAATTATTTTTCCATTTTTATCCCAAATAGTTTCAATCCAATTTACCTGTCGAGAATACTGTGAATGTTCTAATACTGATGTTATTTTTATATCTACCCTCTCGGTCTTAAATCGCGTAAGAGGGTCTATATCTCTCGCATATGTTGTAAGAATTTCTGCTCCAGCAGGAGTAAGAAAATAGTAAGCGTTCTTCCAGTTTTGTTTTACTACCACTATATCACTTGAAAGAGAACGCACATATTCCAAAAACCGAAACAAATAGTGTCGTACATGCTTTTCTGTTATTTGAAAACGCTGTTCATATACTGAGCCAAGATACTCTGCTGAGCCGTTTTTATCAACTTCTATAATATGAGGAACAACACGAGGAGCATCTAACAAACTGATAATACCAAAACTCAAAGCTCCTGTAATACAAAGCAAAAATAAAGTGCTTGCACTCCAAAAGCGTACTTGCATCTGAGCTTGCCCCAGACGCTTATCCCATTGTTGTTTTGCTAATTTATACGGTGTATCAATTTCCATACATACATAAGTACATATTTTTTTGATATTTGATTGATAGTTTTCATAAAATAATGCATATAAAATCTATATAGCATCATATTATTTTTCAATACAATATTCCCATAGAAAATAAAGATGAGAAAAGTATACTGCTCCGTTAAATAACCCCATTACATAAACTCCATCATATACCTATAGCTGAGAGATACAAAAAAGAGTACGATGTACTGCTATATCATAGCAGCTTTATTGTATTGCAGCAAATGTATCTGTAAGCAATACTACAAACTCATCAAGAGATATTTCTTTTTTTGCAAACTGTTCAAAGAGAGGCCCTATATTTGCTCGAAAATCACTAGGAAGATGAAACTGATTCCATGTATATGTTTTCCCTTGTGCTTGCCACTGTAAAAGCGATGCAGAAAGTGGTGCCGATGGCTTTAATGTTATGTTCTTAAATGCAGGAATGGCTTTTATTTGATTTACTATATAATCATGCCCTTGTTCACTTTCAGCAATAAATCGTAAAAATTGCTTTGCTCCCTCTACATTTCCTTCCTTATTTACCACATACCATGAAGGAGGGTTTACAAATACCCCATCAGTATCTTCCATAGAAGAACCATGTGGAGCATATGCTCTAGGGAATGTTACATTAGCATTTGCAAGGTTAGGTTCAATCCAGTTTCCTTGATGTATAAACACTGCCTTTTGTGTAGCAAACGCATTTACTTGAGCATCATAGTCTCCAGTAATAAGCACTCGAGGATCAGAATAATCAAACAGTAACTGTACCCATTGTGCGTACTCTCTTAAGCGTTTCTCGTCCACTTTTCCTTCAAGAGCAAGATCTAGTATAGAACTATCGTCTCTTGCAAGCCCATTAGAAAGATATGAATTTATATTATGAATGGCCACCCACTGCATACCAGATCCTATACTCATAGAGACAACACTCTCTATACCTAAAGCATCTTTCATAGAATCCAATAGTTCAAATGCATTTTTATATGCAGTATAATTAGTAAGAGTCATAGGATCAATACCTGCTTTATCAAGTAAGTTTTTGTTATATCCCATACCCCATCCCTCTACGGCAACAGGAAATCCAAAAACTTTGTTATCAGCCATAAATGCAAGATCAGTAAATGATACCCACGACTCTTGAGAAAGATCAGATATATATTCCGACCATATTTGATAATCCTCAGGGCCTTCAATGACAAAAATATCAGGAGCTTCCCCTGCATTGATAGCAGCTCGTAGCTGAGTTGCAGGGATACAAGAATCACCGCCACATGTCTTGACAACAAGTTCAATGCCACTTTCTTCTTGAAACGCTTGCCCTAACGCTTTTAGTTCAGCATCAATTTCAACTTTATTCTGCATAATAGTGACACTATTACTAGACGCTTCATTAGAAGCTCCTGCCCATACCATTACAGTACTGCAGAAAAAAACAATCATAAAAAATAATACTAAAAAATGTTTCATATTTATACCTCTCAAATTAAATAATGAATGTGCCTTATATATACCTCTTTCTATTGTATCAAAAATTCTGGAAGCCAAAGTGTTAAAAAAGGCAGCAAACAAATTAGCAACAACACGACAATATTTCCTATGAGTATAGGAAGTGCTCCCTTAAATATCTTGAATATGGATAAACCAGAGATTGCTGAGGCAACATTAAGACAGGTACCAACAGGAGGAGTTACTGCTCCAACCGCTAATCCTGCTATAAGTAATACCCCAAACTGTATAGGAGATATTCCTAGCTGTAAACATACTGGTAAGAATACAGGAGTAAAAATAATAATGGCAGGAGTAACATCAATAAAAGTGCCTGCCATCAAAATAATCACCATCATACAAATAAGTGTCAAAGGAGCACTCAATCCCAAACTTACAATGTAAGCTCCTAGCTTTGCAGGAATCATTTCAATAGAGAGTATCCATACATATAGTTGAGAGCTCGCAATGATAATCATAATTGAGCTACTCACTTTTATTGCTTGACTAAACAAAGCTGGTATAGCTCTAATTTTAATTGATTTGTAAATAAAATATCCAATAATAAGAGCGTACATCACCCCAAAAGAAGCAGCTTCATTTGATGTTGCTATTGCTAATATCACCGAACCAATAACAATGACAGGCATAAGCAATGCCAGCATTGACTCTCTTAAAAGATGAAAAAATTCAGCCACATTCTTAAAATGCATCTTTTCAACAGGATATTTGTTTCTATACGATAATATGAGATTCATAACAATTTGAAATAGCCCTATCAGTACACCTGGTATCAGAGCGCCTATAAACAGTTTTCCTATTGATTGACTTGAACTGATAGCATATATTACCATAGGCACACTTGGCGGAATTATCATTCCCATAGTAGAAGACGCTACTGTAATTCCAGAAGCATATGATTTTGGATACCCTCTCTCTTCCATTGCAGGAATCAAAATAGCTCCCACTGATGCCGTGTCTGAGGTAGATGATCCAGATATCCCTCCAAAAATCATACTTGATATAATATTGATAGTACCTAATCCTCCACGTTGTCGCCATACAAAAATACCACTAAAATTTATGATTTTTTTAGTTAATCCTGCCTCATTCATTATCTGCCCCATTGCAATAAACAAAGGTAATGCAATAAGACCATAATTATTAAAGCCGTTATAAATTTTTTGTGGAACAATAGAGATAAATTCAGGGTTAAATAAAAACAAATATACTAAAGAAGAAAGTCCTAAACATACTCCTATAGGCATGCCTATTATGAGAAAAAACAGTAAAGAAATAACCAGCACACTCATATATTACAGTCCTGTATACTCAGCTACTTGTTCTTGCTGTAAGTAATTTTTACGAAACAGAATAAGTATAATATTTCGTATAATATAAATAATAGTGATACCAGCATACACAAAGATGGCTGATTCTTGTACCCAATAAGGAATGCCTAAAATAGTAGTTTTTGATCCTCCCGTCACTCTTATCCAATCAATAGCATAATAGATGATCATTACATGAAAAAAGATATTACAGAAATACGCAAAGATAATCACAACTTTAGACAACGAAGGCGGCAGTTTTTCTAAAAAAAACGATATTCTTATATGGCTTCTATCCCTATAAAGCAAAGATGCTCCAATAGCAGTACCATATATAAACAGCACAGTAGATACTTCTGCCCCTCCAAATAGAGAGGCACTAAATACATATCGTAACAACACCAATAAAAATACTATGATAAATATAGTAATAAAACATACTGTCATCACGAAATTAATCAGTTTTGTAAAGAGCATCTCACATTTTTTAGTAGCCTCTGTTATATTCATATCACCTATTTACTTTTCAATATCTTATTAATTTTTAATGGCTTCTTGGGCTCTTTTTATGTCTTCTTGAGAAAAATATCCTTTTGCTACCAATTTATTCCATACAGGTTGTAGCATTTTTTTATACTCTTCTCTAATATCCCCTTCCACCATATTTACATTAGCAATCTGTGCCTCCAAGTTCTCAAGAGCAACTTCTTCTCCTGCAATTCTTAATTCATCACTTTTTATCATTGTGTCTCTTGCAACCTCGTCAAATATATCTTTTAGATCCTGCGGAAGAGCATTATACCACGCTTTGTTCACCATAAATGGATCTGCACCATTGACATAATTGATAACAGTGAGATAATCAGTAACCTCTGCTACTTTCCATGTATCTAAATCTCCATTGCTACTACATGCTCCATCAATAACACCAGAACTCAATGCTAAATATACTTCTGAGCTTGGCATTTCTTGTGGGTTTGCACCTAAGGCTTTATAGAATTCAATAATAGGAAATTGAGAGGGACTTCTAAAACTAATTCCCTTAAAATCACTAGGATTTTCTAAGGCACGCTTTGTATTTACAATATTTCTAAAACCAGAACTTCCTACTGCAGGAACATAAACAGCACCACTTTCAGATGCCTTCTTATTTACCTCTTTCATAAAATCGCTATTATTCAATTTTATAACTTCCTGTGCATCTGCAAATAAAAATGGTAAATTATATAAAAAATACTGCGGATTCAATAAATCATAATATGCTCCTCTATATCCATGAATGATACCTGTTGAAAGTTGATCAAACTGCTCTTTTTCGTTCCCTAGCACTCCACTATGATATATTTCAACCGTAATTCTTCCGTCTGTTTTTTCTTCTAACTGTTCCTTAAAGTACATCATAGATTGAGTTCTTGGATGTGCTTCTGTCTGAGCATTTGAATACTTAAACACATAGCTATCTTTATCATCTGATTCTGAACCACCATTTGCATATAGAGATATAGCCATTGCTATACATATCATAAAAACTAATAATACCTTTTTCATATAACCTCCTTTAGGTTTACTTGTTTATTCTTGTTATCTTTCACGAAATATTTTCTTAAAGACTTCTATAGATTCATTAAATCCATCAATATAGTTTCCTCCATGCGGTCTGTATACACTTTCAAAACTGATAACACCACTATAAGAATCTTTTCTTAAGGCATCTGCCAATGGCTCTAAATAGTGAGCCATATCCCCCTGCCCAAGCGGACAACATCGTACTGTAGCCTGTGGAATATTGACTTTAACATCCTTTATATGAATATGCCCTAGAACATCCTTGATTTCCTGATATGCATCGGGAAATGGAACATCATTACAAAAAAGTGAGTTAGCAGGATCCCACATCACTTTGAGATTATTTGTTCCTAAATCTGTAATTAATTTTTTTGCCAAATACCCCGAAGTTACCATAGCATTATTGCCTGTTTCAACCGCTAATGTCACCCCATGTTCCTCTGCATACCGTACAGGAACTTCCATTAATTGCAATAACTTATTCCAAGATGTATTATTACCAGCATTCCATTCATCAGCCCCATCGTATCCATGAATAATCATTGTCTTAGCGAAACTCATAGTTCTAATTATTGGACACGAAAGAATGTCTGCAAAGTGGATCAGCTTTTTAAGATACTCCATCTGTACACGCATAAAATCAGAATCAACATCTACCGTTGCCACATTAGGTCCCTGAAACAAATGCCTCGTTAATGAACATACTTGCATATCAAAAGAATCCACCAATTTCTTTAGTGCATATATTTCCTCTTCTCTTTGATTTCCTATTTCACCATCTGGTTTGCTCCCAATAAACTGTAGTTCAACCTGAGTGAGCTCATGTTGTTGCATTATTTCCAGAGCTTTTTTTATGTTATAATCTATTCCGTTTGTTATTACCCCTAACTTCATTACCACTGAACCTCAGCTTTTGTAATTTGTTCTAAAAATTTTACAATAATCCAGTTATCTCCTTGAGGAAACATAGCACGAGCTGCTTCAAATAACTGAAATGCTGTATTAGCAGTGAATACAGGCACTTTCATTTCTCTTGCTAACTGTGTCGATATTCCTAAATCTTTATGCATTGTATCAATATGACTCCCTGAGTTTTCAAACATTCTATCATTGATAAGTTTCATACAATTTTCCAGTATAGGAGATCGTACAGCACTAGTAGTGAACACATCAAACATCACCTTACCAGATACACCAGCTTTCGCACCTAATGCCATTGCTTCAAATATACCAGCATAGCTTACTCCAATTAACACTTGAAGAGCAGCTTTCACTGTCTGTCCTAATCCTGCTTCTTCGCCTACACAGTGAATTGTACTTGATATAGCTTCTAAGAACTCTCTATTCTCTTCTATCACTTCTGATTTTGCTGCCACCATAAGTGTCAATGTTCCGTCTCTTGCACCGTTTAAGCCTCCGCTCACAGGAGAATCAATAATCTTAATAGCTCGAGACTGCACTTTTTCTGCCACTGACATAACTACTGAGGGCTCAATAGTTGCAGTGATAATTATAGTCTGATGCGATTGCATAACCTGTACTAGCTCATCAACTATAGCATGAACCTGTTGTTTGTTCATCACCATAATAAAAACAGTATCACACTTTGTAGCTAGCTCTTGTACTGTTGAAGCAACAATACCTCCATATGATTGAAATTCTGCAATACGTTCAGCTGATATATCAAAACCATATGTTTCAAAATTGGCATTACATAAATTCTTAGCAATTCCTCCCCCCATATTCCCAAGTCCAATTACACCTACCTTCTTCATATAACCATTAGCACTCCTTTTTATATATATTTACTTAATAATACAGTGAATACACAATAACATCAATGTTAATAGCACATATACAATATATGCTATAATAACCATATAATGGTTACTCATAGATACCATACTTAATAGTACATACTAGCAATGCTTTGAAGAAATTAAAAAAAGAAATTATTGTTCAAGAAATATTTGCTATTCTCACCAAAAAATGCTTAGAGTCTAGTATTGGTGATACCGATAATGTGTACCTATCATTCAAGACCATTATAGAGCATCTCAATAGCAAATATAATATTGATTATCATTCTGAAGCACATCTTTACCACCAATTAAAAAATTATGAAAAAGAGCATTCCATATATCTCTTTAGTAGAAAAGAAAATCATGGCATTATAGTATTGCTTCATCAATACACTACTTTTAAGAAACGCCTTTACTTAAACAAAAATATAAAAATTTTTCTTGCCAATGGATGTTTTGATATTATACAACAACTGAAAAATACACAAGATTTCCATATCTACCTTGGAACAGGCACCGAATGCTATTATGTAGCAAAACTTTTATTTGAAAAGTGGGACACAGACACCCTCCACATATATACACAAAATTTAGGCATTATACAATTATACTGTGAATCTGATTACAAACTCAATCATATTACCATACACACAAAAAACGGTACTATTGATAAAACTACTTTTACTCTCATAGACGAACAAAAAGATTATTTCTTAAGTACAAACTTTAATGCAATCATACAATCTCCAACATATATTATTGATACTGTCGGATATGTTGTATCCCATTTAGAAAGAAATATCAAAAAGAATGTCGCAAAAAAATCGAAAGGCAAAAAGATCATTCTTCTCACTTTATTTGAGTTTCTTACTCCTGATACATCAGAAAAAAACGATTTACATGCATTTTGTAACATTGCAGAATATGACTATGCTATCACTCCACCAAAAAATATCAATCAACAAATTCACGATATTTATATTAAAAATCTTCCCCTTGAAGAATATATCAATTACTTTTCATATACAATATATAAAATAAAGAAATAATATCTCAGCATATTCTTTTTCTTCATTAAATACATACGTATACTCTATTTACTTTCCTTTATTCTGTAGTATAGGGATATTATTTTCCTTGCTTACCGAATGAGAAGAACCTCGTGATGTTGCAGAAGGTAACGATTTTTTTGCATGTGCCCCAAGTGTATGAACAAACGACTTCCCTTCCATTACTCCTGAATATCCTGTAACTGCAGACATCACAAGGCTTGTCATCTGTTGTAGAAGAGCTGAACCTGTAGATATTCCTGGCATAAACGCTTGAATAATCGTTCCTGATTGAAGTATTAAGTACAATCCTAACACTATATGGATAGTCATATATAACAGTAACGAAAAAGTGATTTCATCAGCAACGATAGATTCAGTGATAACTTTCTTAAAACTTTCAATAACAAGCCCAGTAACCAATGATATACTGAGTATCCGTATTCCTTGAAAAAAAGTAACTGATAGAGCTTTACTTCCAAGAAACCGTGTATGATCATAAATATTAAAAGGAATCAACAATATTGCAAGTACCATAATAAAATAAAATTCTATTTTAACAAGACATAACAAGATAACAATAACACCAATACTTATAGTAAAACAGAGTAACGCAACAACCAATAATAACAATGGCACTATTACTGTCATTATATTCCATATACTAATATCTACTATTTCTTTAATTTCTGCAATAAAATGAACAAATACTGTTTTATAGGCAAAATCAAAAAGCTCAAAAGGATTCTGCAAATAATTAAAGTTATAAGAATGTATATTTCCACTCATTTGCTGTAATGTATCAGTAAAGATAAGTGCAAGCGAATCTAAATTTTGTGCTATATAAATCCAAGCTCCCAAGAAGAGTATTTTCTTTACAATGCTTGCTAGTGTCATATATTCACCGAGCATCATTTTAATGCCAATAAATATAATTTCAAATAAAAGGCATGCCCATAATATTACATTTGCCATATTATGGGCATTTGTAAAATATGACTGCAATGTGTCTGTATAAAATTCAAGTGAATCATAGAGCTTATCAAGCCCCAGATGCTGTATAGCAATATTTTCTTTTTCCATATGTATTTATTGAATTCCCCAAAAAGCCTCTGCTTTCTCTTTTGTAAGCACTCGTTCTGCTTCACGCAACTGTGCCTCAAGTGCTTCACCTTTTTGTAACACTCTTGTTTCATATACCATTTGAGATAACTGCTTATTTGCCTCTAATAAACTGACATTTAATAATTGAATCTGTTCCATCACAGAATCTTCTGCTTCTACTTTTTCTTGTATCCATGTATACATGTCATGCTGCTGTACTATTGGCTGGGTGATATTCTCTGCTATTTTCGCGATTTGTAAATCGTGTATTACAGTACGCATATTTTCCAAGCTCTTCTGTTTTAAGGAAGAAGAAATATCACTTTGTATAATAGCAATATTATCTTGTAAAAATGAATCTAACTCAAGCATTTTTACAACTTCTTTTACTATAGTATCTTTCAGTGAATGCATACTTTCGTCTATTGTATCTTTTAGAATACCAGTATCAAATTGCTTATATGTGTTTATAAGAAATTCAAACTCCTTATTGAGATTCTCTATCTGTAACACTTGATTATTTATCATAGTAATGAGATATGCAATCTCATTACCAATACTTTGTGACCAAGCCCCATATGTACTGGTACAAAATAACAATATGCTTACTATATACTTGTATTTCATATACTATCCTTATAATTACTATGTATCAATAGATGATGATAACAGCCTAAGCATTTCATCATTAATATCTAACGAAAATAACGCACGCTTATTTGATGAGCATATATAATATTCTTTCTTAGGAATTGCTCCTGCTATTGTGCTTATTTCAGTCTCATTTAAGCCAAACTTTGTATACATGCTTCGCATCTGATTATTTGTAGCAGATATATCTGGCAAGAAAATTTTGCTATGACATGCACTCATGATAGTATCTATAAGCTGAGAATTAACAACATCTGCCAATTCCTGTGTAGCAAGAATAACAAACACATGTTTTTTACGCAATGTTTTTAGCCATGTACGAAACCGTTCAGCAAAATATGCATTCTTTAAGAACAACCATCCCTCATCAATTATAAGCAAAGTAGGATGCCCATCAAAATGCATCTCAATACTGTAAAACAAAAATAACAAAGCTGGTATCAATGCTTTTTCTCCCATATCCATGAGAATACTCATTTCAATAAACAACCACCGTGCATTATAATCATCGTTCATAACACCATCAAACACTGTACCATAGATACCATCTTTTGTATATTTTTCAAATATTCTTTTTATCGAAAAAAACTGGAGCAGATCCTTAAATGTGGACATAGTTCTTTGCTGCTTCTCAACAGTACCAAGAATTTCTAAAGAACGTTTTAAGTCATCAATTTCATCCACTGATACCTCATGATTATTTACATAGAGTAATTGCTCACAAAACTGCAAGCCCCAATTTCTTTCTTTAGCAATATCCATATAACAAAAGGGTTGAAAACTCATAGAGCTATCTTTCGCTCCAGGAACATATATTTCTCCGTTTACATTTTTACTTATTTGAAGTGCAGAAAAATCTTTATCAAAAATAATTACCTGTGCATGACTATATCGTAAAAATTGCAATGCTAACATACCCAACAAAGTAGATTTTCCAGCACCTGTGGGACCTACAATTAAACTATGTCCTACATCTTGTACATTTAAGTTTAGATAGAACACATTTTGTTGTGAGTTCGCAATCATATGTGCATGAGAATTATCTGCTATCTTTTGCATAAAATCATTGTCTTTATTACCATTCCAAAGCGATGACAGTGGTAATAAATGAGCAAAATTAACTGTATGCATCAAAAATTTTCTTGTATTTGCATATACTTGTCCAGGTAAAGACGATAACCATGCCTCCATAACATTTATGCTTTCTTCTCTCACTATAAACCCTTTTTTCTGAAACACTTGCTTTATTCCATCCACTTTCTTTTCCAGCGTATCTTTCTCTGTATCCCTTACAATTATTACACTCGTAAGCAATCCAAAATGCACAGTCCCTTCTCCTAAAAGCTGTAATGCTTCATCTGCATTCATTGCTTTTGTAACTGCTTCGGTATTCTCTAATGCTCCTTCTCCACTTTGCTGTTCTTGTATAACCTGCATAGTACTTTTTCTCTGTGAATAATACTTTCTACGCACTTGTTTAATCTTTGCCAATGTATGCTCTTCATCCATACATATAAACCTTTGTTGCCACCGAAAATCAATATTCATAGTTTGTAGTTCATCCAGTATATTAGCATGAGTAAAGTGAGGAAAATCATTTACTGATATAACAGAATAAAATGTATCTCCTATAAGAAAATTTTCTTCAATACTTACTGATTCATCTACAAGATACTCGTCAATATCAATTCCTTCTGGTGGCACCAATACCTTATGGCAAGTATTTGAAATACATGAATGAAGATATGTAAGCAAAGATGAATCACGTAAAAGTGTTATAGATGAAAAACAGTCTTGCAGTAAGCCTTTCATCTCATACACTTGTTTTAGAAACTCTTGTAAAGAATCTTCTAAGGAAAAGGAATCAGTATTAAAATACTGAGACATCTTTTTTCTATTCTGTTGTTGAAAACAAAAAGTAATATAGTATTCCATACAATACAAAGGATTTTTTTCAAAATACTTTTTCCTTTCGTATTCCATTGTTTGTGCTACAGCAACATCCCAATTATCTTGAAATTCTAGTACTGTTTTTTCTCTTCTAGATTCAAAAAAAACAGACCATCCTATACCAAAACGTATCATTACATTATTGATTGCCGCTACAACACCATCCACTTGTTCACTTGTACAATAGCTAAGATTCATAGGATGCACCACAAATGTACTTTGAAATACACAGTCTTTCTGCATAACTACTTCAGGAGCAACCAAACAGCACCATGGTATAAAATCATGAAGATAATGCTGTTTATGGGCATGTTTCAATCTTAAATTTAGCATACAAAATAATTAGGGTATCTAATTGCTTTCATAGCAACATCAAAAAAATGAATATCTGATTTTGTAAAAGCAATACATATAGTATGTAAAACAATGCCTAAGGGGAATACCCACCACTGTCCTGCAGCTAAAACACTTACCAACACAGAGAACCAAATAAAATAACATGCCTTCTCATGTATCCCTGCAATAACCACAGGGTATAATAAGGATTTATATACACGTGTCATATTCACCTCTCACATCTAAGGTAACAGCAACCCTGCACCGGAATTAAACAACAAGGACAATACGCGAGGAGCATTCATCGCTATTCCTATGCCCATGACTATAAAAAATATCTTTTGCTTTGAAGCTCCTCCATCTGAAGCAGCTAACATTATTCCTGCACCTGCAATCAAAATGATGCCAATAATCATAACCGTCTTCCCAGTAAGAGCTTTTTGTATTTTTTCAAGAGGAGAATCCCATGGCATTTCCTCTCCTGAACCAGAAACCGCCCATACAGACGCTAATGATAGAAACAATAAAACAAAGCAACATAGTATTGTTTTTTTCATATAACCTCCTTAGTTATAAATGATTGATTTGAATATTCCAATATTTCTTTTATTTCAAGTACCTTTCGTGTAGATTTTCTTCTTCCAACATATACGCAAATATCTATAATTTCTGCAATCAATGCCCTTGGTGCTTCCTCTATCCTCTCTTCTATCAGTTGTGCAAGTCGTTCAAGAGCAGCCACCGCAGAGTTTGCATGCAATGTACTTATCCCTCCATTATGCCCTGTATTCCATGCTTTCAATAAATCTAATGCTGCCGAATCTCGTAATTCTCCAATAATAATTCTATCTGGGCGCATTCGTAACACATCTTTAATAGCATTTGTATAGGAATACTCTTTACTTGTTAAAAGACGAAACCCGTTTGCTGGATTACAATATAGCTCTGGGGTATCTTCAATAATCACTATACGTTCTTCCTCAAGCACACTATCAGAAAGTAATGCATTTACAAGTGTAGTTTTTCCTGAACCTGTACCTCCTGCTATCAAAATATTCTTTTTAAGAGCCACACTGTTTTGTAAATACTGCTTCTGTGCATCACTCATAGTATTACATGCCACTAAATCATCAATACTCATGGTGTACTTTCGTTGTTTTCTAATACAAAAAACAGGAAATTCTGATGCAGGAGGGATAATACCTTGAAAGCGAAATCCATAGGGACCTACTTTTGCAGAAACAGAAGGAGATTGAGTGTTTACATAAAAATTATTATTACTAGCAATCACTCGTATAATAGATTCAATTTGCATACCAGAAAGATATGTTTCTGTTTCTTGCAATATATTTTCTTTTTCAACAAGCACCGCACCTTTTTTATTCACCATAATCTCAGTGATAACATCGTCTACAAGGTACTGTGTTATTGGCTGTAAAACTACATCTTGAAAATTATTATTCTGTATTTCACCCATCAATTAGTAGTACTTCATCTACAGAGTTTTGCTTGAAGAAACTATACTATTTTACTCCATAATTACAGATTACTGTGTCTAAACAAGATATGAAGGACAATACTCTATCTTACTTTTAAGTACATAGCATATCTTTTTGATTGTATCTGTGATATACAGATAAATAAAGAAAACATGAGTACAAACAAAGCAAGTAATCCGTATCCCAATATGCTAAAATAAGCTATTGACACAACCTGTGATATATACAATATAAGAGATACCATAAACACCGAAAAAGGAATAATTGACATACTGATACATATAATCCCAAAAGATGCCTGTTTTCTTTTTTCTTTTCGTTGTTGAGCTTGTATTAAAACAGAATAAGCAAATATCATTGCTCCATATCCACCAAAAATAAAAAGAGCAACAGAAAACAGTATGAGTACAACATTGACAAACAACACATTGATAGGAAAATAATATTTTTTCCAAACAGGGTAGATACGCACTTGTGCCCACAAATTTACTTTAAAAGGATCAATCATAAGATACGCTATATCTTCAACGGATACAGCACTAGGCATATACCATATATTCTGTGCATATTCTCCCTCCGCTATCTGTGGATGATATGTTACTATTGAGTTTTCTTCTATAGCATAGATATGTATCTTATTCTTTGTAAGTTTAGCATACGGAGTTTTTATATGCCATTGTAATGTTTCATTATCATCTAATTGAAGTAATTCAATATCCTTAAAATAAACAGAACCTGCAGACACAGACACATTCTGAGCAGAAATTATCAATTTTCCTTCTTCATTTTTATCTATAAAATGAAGCGGTTTCTTTTGTCTTCTTTCAAGCATATCAACAAGAAATACTTTACGTGCTTCTCCTGCAAAAAAAGTAAAGGTATCTAAAGTTTCCTTATACTTCGCTAACAACCCTTCAATATCTGCATGAGAAGAATAAGTATTCTGTAAAGCTACTAATGTTCTGTATCCTGCAAGAATATCCAATTCCAAACTATCAGAAGAATAAAGAACATCACGCAAATATACTAGATGTGATTCAAGCCCAATAAGAGATCTTTGTTCTCTACTAAAAAAATTGTCAATATATCCTTGAATACGGTTACGTATAAGCTCTGTTTCACTATTTATTCCAAAAATAGTAATATACCGAAAGAGTAGATACTGTGCAGCATAGTATTTTTCTGCCACTATGAGATCATCAATAGCCCTTGCCATTTTTCCTGCATCCAAATTATAAAAATTAAGTACTGTCAACTGCTCTACTCTTTCTATGCTTTCATTGATAGTATCACTAAGCGATTGTATGTACTGTGTATCTTTACGAGAAATACTAATTTTCGAAACACTATCAGATAATAATCTCGTATCTTCAGGAAAAAAATTTTCAATAACATCTACATAAAAATTAGCTTCGTTACTCTCTCTACTCTCATGTGCAACAACATATGCATCATATACTTTTTGTAAGAGTTCATATTGTTCTTGATGAGATATATCATTGTTCTTATTACCCCTCAATAGAGGCACTAATACAAATAACAACAAGATGGTACCGCTTATTAACATATGAATAGTTGATACAAAAAGAAAAGAAGACTTGTTTTTTAATAAAAAGATAAAGATATAATATATGAAAAATGTATACAAAGGAGCAACAAAATAATTGATAAGTATCCTGCCTTGTTGCTGTTCCCCATATATGCTCATAACCACATATACCCAAAAAGCAGAGAAAATAAACACAAATATATACTTGACTATTTTCATATAGCTACCCCCTACTCCTACGGTAAGACAGAGAAAGAGTAACTATCAAAACAATATTTGTTACTAAGAAAAACGCTGTACCTCCTACTAGCCACCAAAATCCCTGTGTACTGTGATGAAAAGCATAAAAGAGAAAGAGTAGCCAGACAAAAATAAAGGAAAATCTTACAAAATATAATTCTATACCATATCCTACCAAAAATAACGATACATACGCAAGTAATATCAAACACAAAAATAATAGCAACTGAACATAGGCATTACTACTATATGATTTTGTGAGAATATTTTTATGCACTAACAGCTTAGGGAGAACACTGTCACTAAAAAACGATACGCTAGATACATCTTGCCATTGCAAAAAAATACCCTCTGTATGTGTTTCTGCATCTTCATCCTGCACTTCACGCAATACGATGGAATCATCAAACAACACCGTATACATAGTACCATCCAAGCGTTGTCCAAAATAAGCAAATCGTGAAGCATACTCCTTTTTATCATCAGGAGATGATACAGGAATAAATAGCTCAATATTATCACTTGGACGCAACCTTTCTATTATTGCACCACTCTCTGTATCCACCACTTGTGATATATCCATTGTTGGAGAACGAACAATACTCACCCAATAAAAAACACAAAGAAACATCACGACAAAACATAAAAATATATATGGTAGCTCTTTTTTCACTGCGGATACCCTAAAAGAAGAACATGCTACTGAAATAGCAATAATAATGCCCATTACATATAACAATGAATTCCAAAAAAGAATATGTATAAATGGAGGCACTATGGTAAATCGTGTTATTATAAAAAACAACAGAAACCATAAAAACAATAGAATTGGAAACAGAATAGTTGATCTTACATTCATTTTTTATTGACTACTTACTGTATCGTCTTACTACTAGCATTACATAACATACAATTTAATTACAATTATAAATATATAGTATTTATTTAATAAATTATTATATAGCAAGCATTTACATTTTTATCTTATCAGTATTCTACGAAAGAATACAATATATATTACAATTAAATTACAATTTACAGAGATAGTATGCAATCATTACTTAAAATTAACAACGTGGTACTCTTTTTTTATTGTTTACTCCTATTTGGTATGATTATACTTATTGACTATTATATCTTCTGGGTTACTATTAACTATATAAAAATACAATATTTACTTCTCAGCTTAGCGTTGCTATCAGGAATACTCACTCTCATCGTATTAAATAGTATTATGGATCTCATTAAAACAATAAAAAAGAACGCTACATTAGGTATTATGTCCTATACACTATTTTCTTTATTACTCGTTACAATAGTACTAGGAATGTTTCTCATCATTCCCGGATTTGTAAGCACTAGCATAGCACTCATTCTCTATATACCCCCTATACGAAAAGGAATAGCATTTGTACTGTATAAACTGCATAAAAACAAAATTATATCACTGTTTTCTATTTTCCTATACGAACATATGTAACATACTATAAATCTCCTTTTTCTATAAGCTCTACAGTTTGGTTGAGTACAGTATCAGTTTCTAAATTATATACAGTGATAACATCATTAAAAACATTTGCCTGTCGTACTAATAAACTAGTAATGGCTCTAAAATCCTGAAATTCCATATTCATTTCTTTTAATCGTTGCCTAAACTCTTCAATCTCTTTTTCTCCAATCTTTCCTAGTTTTTCTTCTACAAATTTTCGTACTAAATCATCATCAGCAATCTGAGATATCCATATTCGTTCTTGCATGTTACTTCCAAAGCTAATTCCTTCTATTTCTACATCTGGAGCTATCCCAACCCCATTTATATAGTTATCACCAGGAGTGTAATATTCTGCAATGGTCAATGTAATAAACCCTTCACCAAAGGGCTGCACTGTCTGCACTAAGCCTTTGCCGTATGTATCTTTTCCTACAAGCGTGGCTCTTCCATTGTATTTAAGCGCTCCTGCTAAAATTTCTGATGCCGAAGCAGATCCTCCATTGACTAACACAACAATTTTTTTATCGTAGGGAACTATTGATGCATTACGTGCAAAGTACTGATAACGATTATTTTCTATTCTTGAATCAGTACCCACTATCAACTCTCCCTTATTAAGAAAAAAATCAGCAATTTTTAATACTGCAGCAAGAGAGCCTCCTGGATTGTTTCGCAAATCAATAATTAAATGCTGATACCGTTCTTTCTCTAATTCTTGTAATACAGACTTAAATCTTTCGGGGGTATTATCATTAAATGACAACAACGAAATATACGCAATATCATCAGTTATTTTTGCGTGTTTAAGATAAATTACTTTTATGATATCCCGCACAATAGTGATTGGAACTATTAAATCATCTCGTTTTATTGTAATATCTACACTTGATCCAGGTTCTCCTCGCATAATATGTATAGCATCATTTGCACTCATTTCTGCAGTACTCATATCATCAACAGAAATAATTAAGTCTCCCGTTTGAATGCCTGCAAAATACGCAGGTGTCCCTTCTATGGGAGCAATAACCTGAATATAATGTACTCCACTCTCTACATCAAGACCTTCATCTATGGTGATACCAAGCCCTCCAAACTCCCCTGTTATAGATTCTTGGTATTTCTCACTCTCCTCTTTTGTTACATAAGTTGAATACGGATCACCAAGATTCTCTAACATACCTTTCAATGTACCATCTAACGATTCTGTGCTATTAGGATTTACATAGTAACTTTTTTCTATAAAATCATACAGCTGTGTAACCTTATCAATAAACTTCTTTCGCTCTAACTTTTTATTAACTTCAGTATCTTCTGACTCAGAACTCTTAGCAAACACTCCTTTTGAAAACAAAAACGGTTCACTCGTTAGAAAAAATACTAATAACAAATACAGGAGTATCTTATATTTTTTTGATATAATCTTCATTCCTTCTCCTAATCGATATCTTTGCATAAAAAACTGTATATAGAATATGCATAGTTATTACACATTATTGTATAATTATATCATGTTATATATTAATTATCCACAATGGCTCAGCCCTGAAGTTATTCCCGGAATACCTATCCGATGGTATAGCTTAGCGTATATTTTTGGATCTCTTATCACATATATGCTTGTTGCAAATATCAGTAAAAGATCAGATAAAAATCTCCACGAACACTTACCAAATTTATTTATGTGGATGATTCTCTCTATGTTTATTGGAGCTCGACTATTTTCAAAATTAGTATATAGCAGAGATCTATCAATATTACTTACCCCCTGGGAAATGTTTTGGCCTTTTGAAAATGGAAGGTTTGTAGGCATACAAGGATTAAGCTATCATGGTGCATTGATAGGAACTATCATTGGAGGATGCATATATACAAAATTAAACCATTTACATTTTAGAAAAACAGCAGATCTTATTACTGTTTGTGTTCCACTAGGATACACATTAGGTCGCTTAGGAAATTTTGCAAACGGAGAATTATATGGAAGAGTAACAACAAGTGCATGGGGAATGATATTCCCGTACGCTGATCCTCTCCCCTATGGAGACGAAAAAGTAAAACAAATTGCAAACTCCTTAAACATAGAACCCAATGCACAAGGGCTTGTAAACCTTCCTCGACATCCATCGCAACTATACGAAGCTTTTTTAGAAGGAATAGTCTGTTTTGCCATTCTCTATACTCTGTATAGAATCATTGTTAACACAAAATACTATTTTCCTGGTCTATTCGTTTGTCTTTATGTTATACTCTATTCTATTGCTCGATTCTTTGTTGAATACTTTCGGCAACCAGACGAAGGACTTGATTTTGTCGTAAGTTTTTCTGAAACTTCACAACCACGTTGGATTTTACTCAATTTTAATGAGTTTAGTACGGGACAAATTCTTTCTCTCATCGCTATCATCATTGCATTACTAGGGCTTATTGCATTCTATATGTTCGAAAAGCATGCAAAACAACATACAATACCACCACAACCACAGCCTCATAGGGTTTCTAAAAAACATCGTAAACATGCATCAAAAAGATAAATCTCAAACACTCCCTACAGACACCATATCTATTCAGCATTATTCTTCTCCACAATATCGCCCTTTGCCATCATCAGAACCAGTGTTACAACTACTTATAAAAGTATCAAAAAACCATTCCCATATTGAAAAAAAAAGCAACATATCATTTCATTCGATCACTCCTCCTCTTACACTCCCTGACATCACTCAAAAGCCTATACTAAAAAACATACAAAAATATATGAAATTATACTTTTTTTTCTGCCCTGCATGTTTTTCTTTTGATACCATTGATACAAAAAAACAGTTCTGTTACTGTCAAAGTTGTGCTACCATATGGGATATATTTTCCTCTGTGTATCATATGCCTCAAGAAACAGATACCAGCTTAGTATATGAAGCACTACAGACATGGTATGTGTGGCAATATGCTTGTTTACTCACATTCATTGATAACAGAGTACCCACCAATGAATGCATCATCACAATAAACGATGTATCCGTTCAAATATCCACAACACATTCAAAGCATAACAACACAGAAAAGCATACACAAATACAGTTATACCCCGATAACCTTATATGGCAACCACGCAATAGTGTAAGCAACATACTGTATCACACCTTTGTAAGCAAACAACACATATCAAACATATCGCTACAAGATATACATACCATTGATTATAGCAATGAAATTCCTTTACATACAGTACATATACATACACACAATAATGTACTGACTTTTCATGGAACAAAACACAATAGTATACTTTCGTATTTCTTTGCCTTACACTATCTTGTCAATACTATACATACGTAACTATACCACTTGATTTTACTGGCTATTTATCCAATCAAAAAACCCTACCATTCTACTTGTAAAGCTATTATTGATAATGCTTCCAAAGAAAATTCCAAAGCCACTTATTCTCACTGCCCCTAGCCCATAGATAAGCACCCCTTCACTTGTCCTTGCAATTTGACTTGTTATAAACATATCACGTGGTATGACCGCAGCAAAACCACGATAACTTATATAAGTAAGATTTTCTCCTATAAAGGAAAGATCATTAGCATTATACACATACTCATATTGAGACACTACATCCCCAAAAGGCGGCATATCCTGTAAAATAAATGAAGATTCTTCTGTTGTTGTATATGGAAATGAACGAATAAGAGGAAGAGGAGAAATAATAGTTCTCTCTTCTTTACTTATAATTCTATGAGAAGTATTGAAAAGAGGATGTACATTTTTATCTTTAAGGTTTGTATATCGTATTTCTGAAAAGAGCGTAATATTCCGCAATAAATTATAATAATGCATCATGATACTATCTTGCTGTGAAGAGAACGATGTAATATCAGAAAGAGCATTCTCTTGTTTTGATTGCATAACATCAATCTTCTTTTGTAGCATATCATTAGGAATAAAAAAAAGTATTTCATACAAAATGGTAGGATTCGTCTTTTTTACATAACTCCGTATTGTATCCGCATGTTTTACATGAGGCAGAAATTGTAACTCTTTATTTGATGATGATTTAGATGCTCGGCTTACTGGAGTACCATCTAATAGAGTAGCTCTCTCTTGCACAGAAAGCTGTGGCAACACTTGTTCAAACTCATATACTTGGCTATATATGTATCCATGTACTATAACAAAAATAAAAATGATACTCAATATTCTCATATTAATAAGTATATACAGAAACAATAAATAAATATTGTATAATATAAGTTATTATATGAATAACAGAAAGATCCTTAAACTATGCCTTGCTCTTACTGATTACTTTCTTCTTGCTCTTTCGATGTATATTGTACTACAAATACGACTTCCAAACGCTTCTTATTATATTGATTTGCATTATACTATTTTCTTTCCTTTATTTAGCTTTTGGGTACTCATTTTTTATCTCTTTGAATTATATACCATTGGTCTGCCACAACAAATTACGCGCTTATATTTTGCACTCATTGTATGTGTTTTGCTAAGCTCTCTTCTTTTCTATCTTTTTAGTCTTTCCTTTATTATCACCCCAAAAACAAACCTTGCATTGATTGCTGTATTGTTCACCTTTCTTCATTATCTTTTTCGCCAATTATTTGAATACATTTATGTCAGATTTTTCAAAGGCCATACGATAATAGTAACAGTATCAGATATCGTTTCCTTAACATTAGTAGAAAAATTACAAAGTAATCATTACATAAAATACAATATTATCTCAGTTATCACTACACAGGAGTTTTATGATTCGGTATGTCAAGTAATCAATAAGGAAAAAGTCTTTACCAATATAGCCACTTTTGAAAAAGAAATAAAAAAATATCCAGAACTAAAAAGTATTATAGTAACTGGTCACTGGTTTGTACACTTATCAAATATATTATATGAAGCACTTCATCATTCTATCAATATAGTAAATGCAACAAATTTCTTTGAACAACTGTTTCATTCCATTCCTATCAGAGGAGCAAACCACTACTGGATTATAAATAACTTGAATAGCATTTCGCAAGGAGCGTATTCTTTTTTTAAGAGAATACTAGACATCATCGGAACATGCATACTTATTCCTCTTTTTGCTCTCCCTATGATAGCAGTAGCTATAACAATAAAACTGTTTGGAGGCAAAGGTGCCATACTCAATTCTCATACACAAATAGGGCGACATCTGAAATTATTTCATCGATATAAATTTAGAATTACAAAAACAAGTAAACAAGAAAAAATACATCATACACATATTGATATAAAAAGCACCCCTGCTTTCGAAGCTCACATACATGAAATATTAGAAGAAGACAATAAACATACTACAAAATTAGGAAAATTTTTAAGAGCCACTCGACTAGACGAATTACCTCAACTTTTTAATATATTAAAAGGTGATATGAGTTTTATTGGACCTCAACCAGAATCAGTGGAAATTGCAGAGTTACTTGCAAAAAAGCTCCCACATTATCAATTACGCTATCTCACTAAACCAGGGCTGTTAGGGTGGGCCCAAGTGAATGCTCACTTTAAGCATTCTGTTAATGACTTTGAAAGAAAACTCTGCTATGACTTGTTCTACATAAAACATATGGATATTGTTACCGATACAAGCATAGCAATAAAAACACTACGTACTCTTGTCACTACATTTGGAAAATAATACAACATATAGTTTTTTTACACATAGAATACACTTTTACATATAGAACAACAGAAAGAAGGAAAGAGGGATAAGATATAAAGAAAATATCCAAAGTATTCCTTTCTTTACTATGTACCGTAATGTATATAACATAAGCAGTCCAGATACAAATGCCGTTATCATTCCAATGAGTATGTACCACAAAGAAAATACTGTTCCTACCTCTTGTAATTCATCAAGACTAAACAAAAAAGAGGCAAGAATCGTTGGTATCGATATAAGAAACGAAAAATACATTGCATCATGTTTCTTTGCTCCTAATAGTAAGGCTACAGATATAGTAATACCTGAACGCGAAATACCGGGTAATGCAGCAAACCCTTGTACAATACCTACTATGATAGCTATCTGCATTGTAATACTTCCTATGCTGTATGTGGTATTTTCCTTTTGAGAATAATTATTACTAAAATACAATGAAGCGGTACTATCTCTCACAGGCTGTACTCTATTATATCTATTTACAAAATAAAAATATATGTTTGGTAAGATCAGTATGATAGCAGTCAACAAAAAACTCCCTCCTATCATAAGGCGTTCATGTTCTATAAACCATGTACTATCAAAGACTGCAAACTTTATGTAAAATGCAACAGGAGCAGTAAAAAAGGTACTTATGACTATCATACCAATAATTTGCATATCCTTTTTACAATTACTATCTGCTTTTCCACTAAAAAAATGGAAAAGAGACTGTATCAAAGACCATACAATAGTACGAGTAAAAAATAATACTGCAAATAGTGTAGCAATATGCAGTATAATATCAAATACAAATGGCACAGGCTCTTCAGAAAAGAGGAGTGCAAATACACGTAAATGTCCAGAACTTGAAACAGGAAGAAATTCTGTTATCCCTTGTAAAAATCCCATAAGTGGTGCTAACATATTCTCCTCCTATTATTTTCTCACTGTACTGACATATGCTATTATATCTTTTGGATCTACATCATAGTAAAGTATGCCATATATCATAGCAGAACTTAGCACTTTTCGTACATAACGCCTCGTTTCTCTAAATGGCACTCTTGCAGAAAACAAAAACAAATTACTGGTATCAAATGCCTTTTCCCATTTCCATACATTCCCAATTCCTCCATTGTATGCAAGTATAGCTTTCATAGGATTTTTCAACACTCGTATTAAGTACATAAAATACTCATACCCTAAAGTGAGATTATCTTGGGGATTCACCAAAGAAAATGAGCCATAATCAATACGCGTTGCAATATCTTCTGCAGTAGCAAACAGTAGTTGTGTCAACCCTACTGCGTTCGCTGACGATCGTATAGTAGGAGAATAACTGCTTTCTTCACGCATAAGACCAAACAATAATGAACGTTCAACAGTATTTTCAGTGAGAGAATGTATGATATCTTTATACGCTTGGGGATATATAAGGCGTACATCCTCTACATGAGAAAAAACATGAGGGGTAAAATAAGCAGCTTTATTTGCTAATACATACGCTTTATAGTACTCATTATTACGTTCCATAACGGCATAGACTTGCTTTATCTTTTCAAATGATACAAGGCTGATATTAGCCAACATCACAGAATGAGCATAATCAAACAAACCAAATTTGATATATCCTTCCACTAAGAGATCAATAGTCTGTGTATCAGAAGGTTGCAAAGCATCTTCATGTTCTTCTTCTGAATTAGCAAACCAAGTTTCAAAAAATACATCTGCATCAATATCCTCACTTTCTGGTGTAAGAAAAAAATCATAGGTAAAAATATTCTTATAGATATCACTATCAGGCACCGATACCGTAGGCACATCTTTCTCTGCAATGCGTAACATACTACGCCAATGTGATAGCTCTAACTGTATGGCAGGCTCCCGAAATACATTGCTCAATCTTTTTAGATCCCTTTCTAACTGATCATATTTATGTTGACGAAGCATCTCATATAAATATTCCTCTAATGTTGCTGCAAATAATTCAGGACGCAATGTTAAAGAAGAAAACTGCAAGTACCTATCAACAAAACGATGAGGTTCTCTCTTAATTGTGATATATAAAAAAGTGCGAAAAGAAAGAACATACAGAGTTACATTATTATGCACTATGGTATCAGCATGTTCAGGAAGAGACGAAAAAAGTCTTTCATAATATCTTGCACTTGTATCATACTCACCCTGTAAGTACCGCACATACGCAAGATACGCAAGCACATACATTGTATACTGTTCTGTTATATCAGTATTGTTCAATGCACGCAGTAAATACCTATGCAGCTGCTGCAGCCCTTGCTTTGATTTTCGTGCAAGAGAAAGAACTTCGGACAAAGTCTTTTGATGTAACAGGTATGTTATTGGTAAACTAAAATATGCTTCTAACGCAGCATTTGTATCATCCAACAACAAGACCTTTGCTTTAATAAGCTGGTATACCTCATCAGGTATGCTTATAGTATCTGGTACTCTCTCCAAGAAAAATGGAATAGAATGCATCAATGAATATGCACTGCTTTCAAGCAATAATGTTTCTATACTCGTAATTGAATCTTGCTTGTTATTAAAACTATCAAGAAGGTACTTCCAAAACTGCAGAGCAAAGCGTGCTTCTAACACAGTCACTCTGTTTCTCGGAGTACGCTTCCATGTTGCTCCCTGTGCTTTTTGTACTAACTGTGCTAACACATCATATTCACGCAAAGACCACATACTCATGGCATAGTAATAAAATAACTCAGAATCTGATGCAAAAAAATCTAAAGAATTAAGGCTTTCATAAAAATCAAATAAAGGACCGTACTCAAAAGTACTGCTATATATTGACCCTACAAGACGTGCAGATTCCTTGTTCCATGGATCAGCAGAAGTCCGTGCCGAACGCTTAAACGCAATAACCGCTTTTTGTCTATCATCCTGAAAATACCACAATAAGCCCGCATAATACAATGTGCCATATTGAGAATCATTTGCTGTTCTCAAATTTTTTTCTGAAATAGAATGTAATATTCCTACATTCCCTGACTGAATTATCTCTGAATTACTTTCAATCTCTTTAGCAATGTCACCATACCCAGCACAAGAAGTATAAATAATCAGTAACACCGTAATGAAGATACTGTGCAACAACAGAGTCCGATGCTTGATAAATACGAAAAAAGACATATATATACTATAATATATTATATGAAAATAGGTATTGTAGGCACTGGATATGTAGGACTGATTAGCTCGGTATGTTTCTCAGACATAGGGCATACTGTTATCTCATATGACATAAACGAAACAACCATTACTACCCTACAACAAGGAAATGTCCCCATCTACGAAAAAGATATTGAACAGAAACTAAAACATAATTTACAAAGAAAAACAATAACATTTACCACTGACATTACAGAACTCAGTGACTGTGAAATAGTACTCGTAGCAGTAGGAACTCCCTCGCTTCCTAATGGAGATGCAGATCTATCACAAGTATCTGCTGCCATACAAGATATTGTATCTGTCATATCCCCTACCACATTGCTCGCCTTACGTTCCACTGTTCCCATCGGAACAACAAGCTCCATTCGAAAGACATTAACAGAACAAGGAAAACAAGATCAATTACTCGGCTTTTGTCCAGAATTTTTACGCGAAGGAAGAGGTATTGATGATTTTTTACATCCTAATCTCCTTGTGTTTGCAAGTGATAATGACAAAGGCTTAGAGTTACTCCAAAAAATGTACCAACCTATCATAGAAGAGCAATCTACTTCAATCAAACTCATACATACCCATAGCTTTGAAACTGCTGAACTCATAAAGTATAGCATCAATTCTTTTCTTGCAACAAAAATAACATTTATAAATCAAATAGCCCAGTTTGCCTTAAAAACACATGCTGATACAGACAAAATTATAGAAGCAATGGCTTCCGACAACAGAATCAACAAAGAATTTCTCACTCCTGGACCGGGATTTGGAGGCAGTTGTTTTCCAAAAGATACCATAGCATTCTTTCAACGAGGACTTGACTATCATGTCAATCTCAGTCTCATACAAGAAGTAAACATAGCAAACCGAAAACACAAAAATTTCATTGCAACATGGATAATGAACACGCTTACTACACATTATCGTACACAAAAACAACAACATCGTATAGGAGTATGGGGGCTTACCTTTAAGGCAAATACAGATGATGTACGAGAATCAGCATCATTAAACATTATTCAATATTTACTAGAAGAAAACTTTATTATACATGCACATGATCCTAAAGGAATACCTAACTTTCAGCATTTTCTTACTCACAACAATCTCTCTTATACCACAGACGCTTTATCTATGATACCCAATGTTGATGTGCTTATTATTCTTACAGAGTGGGAAGAATACAGACAACATGCCTCGCACAATATAGCCAAACATTTTGCAAATACCATTGTATTTGATACGCGTGGTATTTGCTCTGCCTCATTGTTCTCCCAAGCAAATATTCCCTTATATAAGTTTGGGGTGTAGGTTTGGAGTACATATCTATGCAGCTTACATACCTACATTTTTTAGCATCTGCTAAAACCTTTGATATCGCATTTATTGAATTAGCACATTGAATATTGTACCTATAATCTTCTCTTAAATAAAATTGAAAATAGTTATCAGTGTTGCTAGTGATGTAAATCCTATGCCTATGATAACTAACAATGTGCTATGTTTTTTTTCTATCTTTTCATCTAATGTATTTACAGATGCCCTTAGCTGTATGGTATCTTTTTGCAAATGTTCAATATCACTCTCCATTTTCCCTATCTTTTCATCTAATGTATTTACAGATGCCTTTAGCTGTGTGGTATCTTTTTGCAAATGTTCAATATCACTCTCCACTTTCCCTATCTTTTCATCTAATGTATTTACAGATGCCTTTAGCTGTGTGGTGTCTTTCTGCAAATGTTCAATATCACTTGCCATTTTCCCTATCTTTTCATACATATAGTAATCAGTGCCTATTATAGAAGTGCTATTTTCTGTTGCCATTTCCTCCATTATAGCACATTTCTCTGCGGAGAGTATGAAAAGGGAATTACATACTATTTGACATTAAATAATTGTGTATTTCTATTGGTGAAATATTGAACATCAAGTGTTATTAGGATCATGCTTATCAACTTCAGCAGTATCAATATCTAAGGCAGATAATACTTCTTCTCTTAAATATAATCCTAAAATAGAGTATACATCTTCAGGCAGAAGGCCTTCATTATATGCTTCTTTATGAAAAATTTCTAACTCATCTTTTTCTATGTATTTCTTTAAATCATTTTTAGCCCATTCTATAGCACTTTGTTGAATTTCAAAAGCACTTTTTCCTTTACTTTGTTCTATAAAATCTTTAATAAAATTATCTTTAATACGATTAAATATTTCTTCTCCATGAATCTTTTTTGAAATTTCCTTCCCTTTAGAAGTTAATGACATTGGACTACCAGATCTTATTGTAGAGTTTGGATTTACATATTTATAAATTAAATCTACTTTTGTACTCACAGAAACTATTAAATCATGATATTTTTCTATTCGTTCTTTATGAAGAGAAGATTCTTTTACCCATCCCCCAAACTTAAACAAAAACCACCCTACAAGGATGAGTATACCTAACAAGACAAATACGCTACTATTAAGATATTGTATAAGTGTACCAAAAATCTTTTCCATCAAAACTACTGGCTCCTAACACTATTATAGTCAATCTATAATATTTATGTTAATATAAAAATCATCAGTTGCGGATTCAAGGAGTAAGTGCAAAACAAAAGGATTTTACAAAACAGAACTCACATAATGGCTATATTGCTATACTACTATTAGATGAGTAACAAGACAAAAAATCAGCGTCTACCCCCCATACGTTTCAAGCAGGACGATGGCTCTGATTTTCCTGACTGGGAAGAGAGGAAGTTGGGGGATATTTTAGAGTATGAACAACCTACAAAATATATATACTCCCCCTTGCATCCCAGCAGCATTTCCTTTATACTATTTGCATGCAAATATCATGTATAAAAGAAGACATAACAACACTAGATGTTGATGCAATAGTAAATGCAGCAAACTCGTCATTATCGGGAGGAGCTGGTGTAGACGGGGCTATTCATAAAAACGGAGGTCCTACCATTGCAGAAGAGTGCAGTATAATTCGTGCAAAACAAGGAGGCTGTCCTCCTGGAGAAGCGGTCATTACTACAGCAGGTAAGCTCAAAGCAAAGCATATCATACACACAGTAGGTCCCATATGGAACAAGGATAAACATGCAGAAAAAACACTCGCACAATGTTACTATAACTCACTTACACTCGCTCACAAACATAGCCTTAGCAGTATTGCTTTTCCAAACATTAGTACTGGAGTATACGGGTTTCCGAAAGAACTAGCAGTACAAACAGTAAAAAAAGTGTTTAATACAATACAAGACGAAATAGCCAAAACAGGAAAATTGCAGTTCCCTACAATACAAAAAGTATTGTTTTGTTGTTTTGATACAGAAAATTATCTGCTATATACTAACGCATTCTCTTAAAACAAGTATATACTCAGAGAAGATACTCTATAAAATGTGTGCTGTATACCACTTACTCTATATGTTCCATAAGATGTGGATAATACGGAGATTTTAAGAACTCTTTCCATCGAAAATAGAGTATGATAGGGGTAGTAATAAAAAGAATAATGGCATAGCCTGTGCTTATTGCAACAAAAAACTGTGGCACTATACATACAACAAGACTATACACAATAGTTTCTGCCCCCTCTACTATATTAGTAGCATAGTATAAAGCCTTGTTAGGAAAAGCATAGCTTCTTAAGTGGAGTTTTGCTGCTGCTGCTGCACTTGCCATAAAATTGACTCCAGTAAATGTATATGCAGCTAATACAAAAGCACCAGCCACTGCATTATGAGAATCAGCAACAACAAACCCTAATGGAATACTTATATAAAAGATATAATCAACCATTATATCAAGATACCCCGATGCAGGATGACTACTATGTCTCTCTCGGGCTATTGCTCCGTCCAAACCATCCAAAAACCTACTAAGAAGAATCAGTACAATAGCAAGCCCATACCATTTAGCCCATATACAAAAAAATATGGATATATTTACTGGTATATTACTCACTGTCACTGCATTTGCACTAAGCCCCTTATTTGAAACAAACCTTGCTATATTCTGCAGTGGTTTTCTACATAGCTTATTTAAGTATACATCAAACATAACACAACATTTTTACCAAAGAATGTTAGGTATCTCTCCTGATTCAATCAATGACAAAATACCGTCTTGAACTTTTTCTTTATCTTCCTTATAGGTAATACCATACCACTTTGCAGCAGTTTGCATAACATGTATAGTAATTTTGTGTTGCATAGAAAGTTCCCCTAAATATGCAGGAATAAGAAATTCAGCTTTTTCTTCGTGCAGATGCTCTTTAAGAAAATCATTAAATCCTTCTTCAAGCAGAGAAAAAATAGTAGGAGTAAAGGACATAAGATTCATGGACGCAATAGTATCTTGCTGCAGCTCTTTCTTTTCTGTGTCAGTAATACTATATATCTTCTTTCCATCTTCTGCATATTCTATTTTTTTATGCTCTTCAAGATGTAATAGTATATTATTACTATCCACTTCACACACCCCTCTTGAAACCGAACCATTTCGAGATAACGTATTCCCTAATTTATAACATAAGTTTAAGTAATGGGTACTATGCACATCACTTGATTGCAAAAAATCATGCGATGCTTGTAATGCTTCATAAGCATAATAATCATCACCATTGATCATAGTAAAATTACCAGCAACACACTCTTTGCTTAATACCACTGCATGACCTGTACCCCATGGTTTCTTTCTCCCAGAAGGAACAGAATAGCCCGAAGGCAGTGCATCAAGTTCTTGGTATACATATTTCACTTGAACATGTGAAGGCAATCTATCCTTAAAAAAATGATGAAATTGCTCCTCAGTCTCCTTTCTGATAATCATGACAATAGATGCATATCCAGCTTTTAGTGCATTATAAATAGAATATTCTATCAGAGATTCACCATGAGGACCAACTTTTTCTAACTGCTTTAAGCCACCATATCGACTGCCTACCCCTGCAGCTAGAATAACAAGACTATTTTCCATACTCCCTCATATCAAAAAAATAAGTTATACGATATTAACGCCAAGAAAGAGTCTCTACCATATAGTATATATTGTATTCATTTCCCTTTCTTTGGGAAACACTATGCTTTTCAATTACAAATACAAGCGATCTGTTATCTAAGCTCGTATAGATTGAACGTAAGACATATTTCTCTACCAAAGGTCTATAAAAATTTTGATTGCCAACAATAAAAGAATAGCGTCTTCCTTGATACGATATAGTTACATCCACTAGCATCTTAGCTTCTGGCTGACGCACACTGCTCATACGCGTATGTTGTTGGAGAGAAACTGTGTAGTTTGTATTTGTATTAAAGTCGGTAAAACTCAGCTCTGATGAGGGTTCTTTTCCATCCAACAATATATATATTAACTTTCCTTTATTCAGCGAATTGATATTATATTGTTTTAGTACAAAACTCGCTTGTAATAATGTAGAAAATAAAGCACCAATACCATTTTCCTCTAATTGTGTCTTTACATTATACTTATTCTGGAATATTCCGTTATTGACAAAATCATTTTGCCGAACATCCACTACATACAGATTTGAAAAAGGCTTTGTATCTTCAGCAAGCCCGTATTCCGCAAATGAAAAGTATTTCATATCATCAGAAAAGCCTACAATTTCAAAATTTGCCAATTCTCCTGAAAACACATAGTAGTGAATAATAATGAGAAAAGTGAACAAAAATATATTCTTCTTCATATTACTTTAATTATTATCGTATATTTTTAAAATATAATAAAGGCTTTATCATTACTTTATGTACTACTTTCCCTATTTTGCAAGAAAATAACAGGAAAAATACAAATAAAAAATATAATACAATAGTCGTAGTATGAACAACACTGTACTGAGAAATATCATCTTTTTCTATGCATCGCTTATTTTTATATCAATGATTTCTTTGATATACACCTTTTTTAATTATGTCAATACCTCAGCTCCCTTTATATCTCAAATATTTCTCTTCTTAAAACCCATTCTTAGCTTATTACTTTTTATTTTTGCAATAGTACTTATTTACTTCTTTAGAAACACCATGCGACCTCAACAGTTTTTCTTTTCTGCATTTCTCTTATCTTCATCAATACTCCCTCTCGTATCTTCAATACTAGAGCATTCACATACATTTATTTCTACAGGAACCCTTGTTGTACTAGTGTTCAACTTTTTTTACATTGTCATGCTACTCTTTCTCTTCTGTTCTGCAATAACATATCATTACAGTAACACTCCTCTTGCAATGATGCTATTCTTTTTTATTCTTATTATATCAGCTATCTTTGTACGATATGGACTGCTAGTATCCACAACATTAAATGAACAAACATGGTATTTTTTAGGAGGCATTACACTTTTTACTACTATTGTAATCATACTATATGCAATTATTATCGTATTGTATATATTTGGACTACGAAATTTTGAAATAAGAAAAACAGCAGCATATATTCAAACTACATTTCTTTTCTCATCTATACTTCTTATCAATATTATTACATTCTCTATAAAATCTCCCTATGTATTACTGGGAACGACATTATTACTTATTATTTCTCTTTGTAAATACTTACAAGGATATTTTTATCATGTGCTATAAAATCTCATCTAAATATGGAAATTATCTTTTACTGCTACATCACAAAGTACGGTACTGCTCCAACAGAAAGGGGTATCATTAAATTATCCACATGTTCAAGCTGAAGACTTTCAATAAGGCCAGATACTATCCCCACTATAACAGCAAGATGAACAGGCACTGGTAAAAACAGACACCATACTAACACAGCTATAATATTAAAGATAGTCCCTACAAAAGACTTTTTTTTATTCCAAAATACCTTAGGGCTTGGAAATAATGTCCCCATAATAGCCGCTATACTATCTCCCAAAGTAGTGGCAATAAATGCAATTTTCGCATACAGAGGAGCATAAATTTCCAGTACCAGCACAAACCCAAGCATAAGAGTGAGAGGAGCAAACGCTATAGTGGTAACCTCTTTCTCACGTAATACAAAACGAGTAATATTACTGAGATATGGTATATATATTTTTCTTAACCGAAGTTCTTCTAAAAGATAATAGCAAATTCCTAGTATCACCAAACTTAACTGTAACACACGAATAGGCACTCTATCAATAAGAAAAACATATACAATAAATAGCATATGTATGGATTTACGTATTAGCTCATTTATTAACGTAAATTTACTCATAAATTAAGTATAATAAAAAAAATGGATACAGTAAACAAATCAACATGTTCATATAAAAAATATGTAATATCTCCTCTCTACTGGTTATATGTAATAGTTATTTTTACCAGTTGTACAACATATTCAAAGCCTCATATAAACACTATTGACAAAGAAACATCAGATACAGAAATATCCGTTCCTTTGCCTCCTACCAATAGAGAAATACTAGAGAAGAAATACCCACATATCATAAGCAACATTATAGAACAATACATTGCACTCTCAGATGAAGAAAAAGTAGCACAGCTACTTATTATTCAAGCACAAAACAAAGAGAATGGATCGTTATTACGGACTATACAAAATAAACAAGAATTTCAAACCCACTTTCCGTATTCTGCTGGAGGATACATTCTGTTTAAGGATAACATTGTCAGCATAGAACAACTACAAATGTTTATAAAACAGCTAAAAGCGTATTCAACTATAGCACCATTTATTTCTATTGATGTAGAAGGAGGAGCAGTAAATCGTTTTCGTCACCTTTCTCATCCATTGCTTTCTACGATACCTTCGGCAAGACAACTTGCTATGTCAAAGACTACACTTGAAACAAGAACGTATATGACACGTATTGGACATGCTTTAAGAGAGTTAGGCATAAATATGAACTTTGCTCCTGTAGCAGATATTGAGTACCCTCGCACTCATCCTTTTCTTTTTTCTCGTATTTTTTCAGATGATCATCGTACTACAGCAAGCTATGTAGTTGCAGTAGCAACAGGACTACATGACGCGGGCATTATCTCAGTACTTAAGCATTTTCCAGGACACGGCTCTGCAGCAGAAGATAGCCATTTCACATTACCGCATGTTCCTGTTAGTACAGACACCCTTACACAAAAAGATTTACTTCCGTATATGTCACAGATACCATTAGGACTTGACGCAATAATGATAGGGCATCTTTCAATACCAAGTTTAGATACACAGTTTGCTCCTGCATCACCTGCAGTAATACAAATAGCCAAAGAGTACTTACATTTTACTGGATTATTCATCACCGATTCACTGAGAATGAAAGCAGTACAAAATTGGGATCATCAGACAGATGCAAGCATTGAAGAATTACTCTTTCAGGCAGGTGTTGATATACTCCTAGATCCAACAGAGTATGTACAAACAGTACATACTCTTACACAACGATTTAAGAATGATAGTACATTTAGAAACATGATTACAGCAAAAGTATTAAAAACGCTTCAAATAAAATATAAGTACAATATCCTATAATGTATTATTGTTACTACATCTTTGAAAATGTACATTGTACAGAATAATCTAACTCTTCTGACAATTTCATTGACAAAGGAACTGAGAATAAAAGACTCGTATATTGATAAGAAACAGTTTCCGGTAACCGCTGACTCATTTCATGAACAGGAGCAATACTAATATCTGTTTTTTTTGAAAAGTAAAAATGCAATTCTTCTTTTTTATATGTATGCTGTATTACTAGCTCCTCTGTAGTGAAATGGGAAAATGCTCCTGCTACATATGTTTTTCCATTTGCTATAATAGTACAAAACGCTTTGTCATCCGAAAAAAAAGAAAGGTTCACCTCAATAATATGTTGTACAGAACAAGGGATGCTAAGGTTATTGTTATAATCATAGTGCAATGTTACGGTATTTCCTCGTACCTGATACTGCTTTTTTATTCCTATATCCATATGCGTACTATCATTCTCTTCAAGTATTGATGTATGCGGCTGACTCACCTTTTTTTTCGACTCATAAGAAACAGAAGCATGTGATTCAGAAGCGGATAAAAAACCATACTGTACAGGTACATGTGTATATTCATTATTAAGCACTTTTTTATGCCATGTATCAATAGATACAGTATCCTCACATAAAAAATCCTTAAAGCTCCATGGTGCGTACTGAGGCTTTTGATACGGCACAAAACAAGAAGAATAATTCCATCGTTTGAGATTTGATGTTCGCTCTAAAAGACACACCGAAGCCCATAAAGGTTCTATGAGTACATTAAACGATGCAGTGTTAATAAACTGTTCATCAACACTATCCAGATTCATATCCACATTGCTTACTTTTGTCACTTTGTTTTTTATTGTTTGCTTTATAATTTTTTCAATGGCATTAAGTGCTTTATATGCATTTTGGCGTATTGTTTTATGATGGATTCCCCATTGCGTAGTTGCTTTCCAGAGCGAAAAATGATTTTGTTCTATCCAAAGGCTGAGATTCATAGACGCATAATCTATATTCTTATGTTTTTTACATGCCTCAATTAAACGCATCACATATTGAAGACGTCCATACAGCAACCTACTTTCAGGCCGCGAATTTACAAACTTGCTAAAAGTAGCAATTTCTCCATCTCCCCATGGAGCGATTCGTATTCTACACACATCTTTAGAAACTACATTACTCTTTTTAATAAAGTATCGAGGTAACGCAGAGTGTTTTGTCAGATTATTTTCTTCCATTTTTTGCTGAAATAGCTCTAGCTCATCGAAAAAACTTGGAGAATCATATAAAATACTACTATCACAAAGAAAAATAGATATTTTTGCATTTGATTGATTATTGCGTCCTTGAGAATAAAAGTACATATTATCATGTAATACCACCGTATTTTTATACGAATGAAAATACGGTAAAGCAATAAGTGTTTTTCCTAGCTGTTCAAGAAGCCCTATATTTTCTAATACTGGTTCAGGTTCAACATATGTTCTATTCACCATAAGAAAGCGAATACCACTTTGTCTCAACGTATGTATAATGGAACTATCAAAAGTGCCGGGATGTATCCACACCCCATTCACATGTGTCCCATAAGTCTTGGTAATAAAATGATGTAATTTTTCTAACTGGCCTCTTTGATCCTTTTTTGCTTGAATAAGTGGAGCAGCATCATAATACATACCTCCTAATAACTCAACTTGATCCCTATGTATCAATTCAAGCAATACATCTTTATACTCTTTTCCTTTGCTTTCAAAATACTCTAACACTCGTCCTGATATATATATATAAAATTTTATTGACGGATGTGTGTATACTACTTTCAAATAAGGAGATACCCATTGCAAACAATACCGCTCTATTTCTTTCTCTCCAATATTAACAGGAACAGAAAATATTGCACCTTGTAATATCAGATCTTGCACTATGTACTGAGACAAACTTATCTCCAATATTTCTTTTGTTTTCTAAATTTTTTATACTGCTTTTCACTAAGAACAAAAAAATGCGTTGTATTTTTAGCCACAGGCATTGAAAAATTAGATATTTTATTATTGTCATGTAAACCATCATAAAAAAAATACTTTGCATCCGAAGTTATATCATCTAAATGTAAAAAAATATCAAATATCAATGTACCTAAATATACCTTAAGAAAATATGAAATATCATAGGCAGTAATAACTTGAATATATTTCTCTATGTATGGTTTTCTCTTAAAAAGAGCATCATATACCATAAGAAGTATAGAAGGCTTTAACATAAGTATTTTCTTAGTAGCAGTATTTGCATTTACATTAAATTTTGCATGAAAAGCCTCTAAAAATTTTACATAACTATTCTGTTGATCATCAGCATCAAATTTAGAATAAAAATAAGTGCCTTTTACTTTTGCTCCAGAATAACTTTGGTAATATTGTTTATATAAATTTGCAATAGTGTAGCGACTAGACCAGTACTGACTGTTACAAATAATATCTATATTATTATTTTCCTCATTTAATCTACTCATTTCTATAAGGAGGAGTACCACTCGCATAATTTCTTTGCTGTGCAATCGCAATATATTTTCTTCAATAATACTATACGGCTCAAGCTCCACAGCATTTATTACTATTTGATCAATACCAGTACTCAGCTTAGAATGTAATAAAGCACTAATATTTGATATTCCGTACATATCATTATCTCTAATACCAGCATCATGGATAGCATCAATAATTTTATTAAAATGCTTCTTAGTTACCGATACCTGATAAATATCGTTATAGGTTTTATGCTTTCCACCAAACGTAACTTCAACTACTGTTTCCTGATTAGTTTCAGGGCTATCATCATGATGATACATATCCATAGTATGCACACGAGATACATGTCCTCCTACTGCACTATGCAACAGTATTGAATTGCTACTACTTCTTTTAGAAAGAGCATCTCCTGTTTTAATTTTTTGTCCTTCCTGTACTGCTAACATTTCTTCCTCTTGTATCCCTTGTCGTAACGGATAAAAGTACACAGGAGAGCATTCATAAAATTTTAAGTATTTAACATTAGAGATATTAAATTGATGCCGTTTCATATAGTATTCCTTTATATATCATTTCTTAATAAAGGATTGAAAATAACCAAGCTATTATCATCCCTAAAATAACTCCCACAAACGCTTCAGATGGAGTATGACCATATATTACTTTTATATGAGGTAACATATTATCTGGTGTATCTGTCTGTAAACATTGTTGATTATGTTTACTCACTATAGAGTTCATCGCGTCTCCAATAATACCAACCTGCCTACGAACCCCAATAGCATCAGAAACCAGCACACTTGTAAAAAAGAGAGCTACAAGAAAAGAGCTTGATGTAACACCCTCAGATAAAACAAACGATATACACAAAGCACTAGCACTGGCACAATGACTAGACGGCATTCCTCCATTTCTTATAATATAAGAAGCAAAAGTATTACTATTTACTTTAGCATCAAACATATGTTTTTTTTCTCGATTTGAAAATTTATACAGTATCACGCTAATGACATATTTTAATATCTGTGCAATGACATACGCAAAAAAAGCCGTTTGAAAATGTATATTAGTAAATAGAACAAGTAAGCCTTCTATCATATTATTTATTATACTGTATTTAATGCTATACTTTCTACAATATGCAATTTACATCTCTATATATACACAGCGATAATAATCATAAGAGAGTTGACGCTCTTTGCAAGGCGATGACATCACTTTCATATACTACAATTATGACTTGCATACGAAAAAAACGTATTCGCATCAATGGAAAAGCATGCAAAATTGGTGACATAGTATATACAGGAGATACTATAGATTTTACCAATTCCTTATGTAAATTTTTACATACAAGCATTATACCACAAACTATACAACAAAAAACAAGCCATGATACATACAGAATATCCTCTCATCGTACAACGAAAGCTCTCCATATCAATGATATAAAAAAATACATACACAATACAATACTGTATCATAACAGAGATTTTATTTGCCTCAACAAAATGAAAGAAGATGCAGTCTTTGGAAAAAACAGCATAACACAACAATTACAAACACTGTACAGGCAAACATTCAAGCAAACACCTTCTTCATTATTTGGGTTTACAGCAGCTCCATGCCACAGATTAGACAGAAACACAAGCGGTATACTGGTATGTGCATGGAGTATCAATGCAGCCCGAGAAATGCAGCTACTACAAAGTAACAAATACATCTCAAAACTTTACTTTGGTATTGTTAGCGTACCACATACAATGCATGAAACAATAAGAGATACTCAACTACATGCAAATCACATCAATAGTGTTATCCACCAACATGCCCTGTACCGATACAACAATACTACCACAGCAGTACCATGTTCCTATCAACATACATACGCTCAAAATCCTCATTATACATATCTCGGCACAGCGTCATTAAAAATATCATTCCTCTTTTCATTGCTTGCTCCTTCTCAAAAAAACAACACACAAAACATATGGTGTGTAGCAATACAACCACTTGGAACAGGAGGAAAAACGCATCAAATTCGGGCACAATGCAAACAAATACATATTCCACTATGGGGAGATACAAAGTACACTTACACTCGCAACAAAAAAATATCAGCAACACAACAAAGAAAGCAAGCACCACAACACTATTTTTTACATGCTGCTGTACTTCTTAACAAGTACGCCTTAATGAAAAATACTAATACCAATGACATACCAGCACAGCTGCAATCAAAAAAAATCTCTCATTTTTCTCTCCCTCGTATGTTACATGCACCATTCCCTTCATCATGGAACGAACTATTTCATTCTAAACAAAATACATCCAACTTTTTAGATATAGAAACAACAATAAAAAAGATGAAGGAAACTTATCGATCTCTTACAATAAACTCTGTAGTATCTTCTAACAATGCTTTGTCTGACACAGAAGATGACAAAATAGATCTTATCGACTGCTTTAACTCTATATTTGGAAGAGTAAGAGGATAAAGCCATTCTTTTACCTCTTGTAAATACTGATTGATTGTCTTTTTATTTTTTGCTTGCATTTTTTTCTCTACAATAAAATGCTGAAGCAAGGCCTGTATCCCTAATTTCTTCACTTTATATTGTGAAGATTTTTTACTCAGTTTTGCCTGAATGCGTATAAAGTTCTGTTGGTATATCTTTAATCTTTTTTTATCTTCAAGAAACCACTGATACAAATTTGGAATCATATACTTTAAGAGCTTATATGAAAAACATTTAATCATGACATCAGCACTCTTTGGTAACATAACAATCTTCAAAAACTCTTCTGTTTTTCTACTGGACGATACTAGTGCAATTTTTTTTCTGGACAAAAAAATCATACAGGCGTCTAAAAACGGAAGAGAAAATCCAGTATTAACAGAAAATTTAATAGCTCTCAGCATACGAATAGGATCTTCTGAATAGTTTTTATAGACAGAAATTATTTTTTTTTGTTTTATATGTTTTATTCCGTCTAAAAAATCAATGATAATGTTTCGTATAGGACAATAATATAAGCTATTACAGGTAAAATCACGACGCAATACATCTTGACTAATAGAGCCGTACTCATTACTATCATTTGGATTGGCACTACGAAATGTACTGATTTCTATGTAATGATTTTTTACAATGGGAACTAACACAATGGTAAAACGTTTTCCAATAACCTTCGCTCTTCTGAATAATTTACAAATTTGATTAGGACGTGCATTTGTAACTAAATCGAAATCTTTAGGTGTCTTTCCAATAAGAAAATCTCGCACTGCCCCACCAACAATATACGCATCGTATCCAGCTTTTTGTAATGTTTTTAGAATGAAAATAACTCTGCTATCTACATCTTTTCGCGGTATAGAGTACTCTTCTTGCTCATAAATTTTAGCAACTTTCTGTAGTGTCCCACTACGTTTTCGACTATATAGATATTTCAAAAGCCAGTATTAAAACACCAATCTTGTACCAACGAACCCACCAAAAACACCATGAAAAGGTTCATACGATATACCACTATCTAAAAACAAGAAAAATATTTTAAGAGAAAATCCTCCGTATAGTCTCAGTCCTCCTCTGAATACATCTTGTTTAAATGTTATTTTTGAACCAGAGAAAAAATCTGTCTGTAACCCAAACTGATCTATATAATCCGTAAGAAAATAATCTTTCCCGTTCGTTTTTACTACTATATCCCCACTTGAGCTTACCCGTAAGTTAGTAAGACCAAAATAGGGTTCTATTCCTCCTGTAAGTTCAATAATTCCTAAAAATAATTGACTGTACTGTCCCTTAAAACCAAATGTATGAGAATTAAGATCAGCTTTTACTTTGTAATCACCTACTATAGATACAAAATCCCCTATAGTATTCTGTACTTTAAAACTGGGAATAGGAAACCCAACACCAAATGACTGATAAAAATAGGTAAAACTTGTAATCAATCCTCTATTTTTGTGATTCTCAAAAAAATTCCAACGCATATCAAAGCCTAGAGATAAAAAATCATCATATACCACCGATGATGTATTAGATGACTGAAAATTCATATTAAATCCGTACAAACCAATATCAAAAGGCCAATCTACCAGAGGAACAGGAGCACGAATATGAAACAAATAATTCAGGAACAAGCCTGGAGTAGTATCTGCAGTCAATGATGAAAAATTCTCTGTAAAGTCAGAAAATTTATAAAGATACTGTGGTTTATTGAGAGAAATTGTGGTATTAAATCCAATGCCAACAAATTTCGGTTTATATGCAGTATTCCATGTCGATGCAGTCAAGGTATTGGCAAAAACAGTATCTGATAATGCATCACTAATAGTCCTAATACTTTTTTTAACATTATCTACATCAATATTTTCTACTTGCGCACTTAACGAAACTATTGAATAAGAAAAAAGATATAGGATACTTATCAATAATAGTAACTTTTTCACATTAAAACTCCTTTACATCTCCTCGTATACATAGTAGGAAAATAATAATATTTATTCAAGGTCCATTTTCCTTGTATATAAATTATAGCATAGAGTAACATATCACAAATAGTCTATTATAGTAGTATGAGCTATCACTCGTTATGATAGCTCATACTATACTATTATCTCCTTAACGAGATGTAGGACCTGTGTAGCTTCCTCCTGCCCAATCTGGCTTTTTACCATTTCTCTCCAAAGCAGTACCCTTAAATGCATCTTTATAATAAACCGATGGCATAGACAAATGATCTTTCCATTCGTATATATCCTGATTAAACGCTGTTGCTCCGTTCAATATATCCCTTATAGTAAAAACTCTACTTAAGTTCCAGTTTGATATATCGCTATTAAATGCTGTACTCCCTTTAAACATCTCACGCATGTTTGCAACATTACTCACATCCCACCCCGATATATCACTATTAAATGCCGTATTATCATTAAACATACCAGTCATGGCAGTTACCTTGCTTACATCCCACTTTGATATATCTCCATTAAAACGTGAATTAGAAAACATATCTTCCATATTCTTCACATTCCCTACTTTCCAATCTGCTATGCCCCCATGCTCTCCTGTAAAGGCAGAACTGGCAAACATATATCGCATAGTTGTAACATTGCTTACATCCCATTTTGATATATTTCCATTAAATTTACTACTACTCCAAAACATACCTTCCATATCAGTAACATTACTTACATTCCACCCTGATATATCGCTATTAAATTCTTTAGTATCAAAAAACATATTATTCATAGTAGATACTATACTTACATCCCACTTTGATATATCTCCATTAAACTGCGATCCGCCAAACATGGCCTCCATATTTTGCACTTTACTTACCTTCCAATTTGATATATCCCCATTAAATGCTTTAGCTTCATAAAACATAGCTTCCATATCTACAACATTACTTACATCCCACTTTGATATATCTCCATTAAACTGCGATCTAAAAAACATCCTACTCATATTCAAAACACTACTCACATCCCAGCCCGATATATCCCCATTAAACTTACTCAGCACCCCATTACGAAACAAGCCACTCATATCATTAATATTACTTACATCAATATCATTCAACGATACTGTCGCTTTATCTATGACCCCATCTCCATCAGTATCCACTATTTGCTTAAGAAGTGCTACTAACTCCTCTTTTGTCCTAAGAACATCCTGAATGAGTACAAAGAATGTTCCTGTCACATTGGTATTCTCAGGTTTCTTAAACGCTCCTGTCCCAGTAAAAGTAACTGTAAATTTTATCGGCCTCTTTGATGCAGTAGTAATTGCTCCTGCGCTTGCCGTTATTGTTCCTGTCGCTGTATCAAACACCATGCCTGTAGGAAGACTATTTGGCGTGAGTGCAAAGGTCCCTGTCGCTGCTACTGGGTAGCGGGAAATAGAAAAACTGACCGCTTGTCCTACTACTGCAAAAAATGTTTCTTTTTGCCCTAATGTTACCTTTAATGTCAACCAATGAGGCTCCTGTGATACCCCAGAGTCCTTAAACACATTTTTACTGTTTGTCGCTACTGATGGTGGTATTTTCCATAGCTTCGTATCTTGATTAAAGCCCCTTGCTCCTTCAAACATACTGTTTATCTGTGTTACGCTACTCATATCCCATTTTGATATATCTGCATTAAACAACACTGCTCCCTGAAACATGCTACTCATATTCATAACGGCACTCACATCCCATTGTGCCACATTGCCATTAAAGGCAGTTGCCTGCTTGAACATACTACTCATATCTGTAACCTTACTCACTTTCCACTTTGATATATCTCCCTTAAAACTTGTTGCTCCTTCAAACATACTGCTCATATCCGTGACGACACTCACATCCCATTGTGCCACATGCCCGTTAAAGGCAGTTGCTTGCTTGAACATACTGCTCATATCTGTAACCTTACTCACTTTCCAATCCGATATATCCCCATTAAAGCTTGTTGCTCCTTCAAACATACTGCTCATATTCACAACATTACTCACATTCCACTTTGATATATCGCCATTAAATGTAGGATATTTGACAAACAAACTACTCATATCACTAATCTTACTTGTATCAATGCTATTTAAGTTTGCTCTACTATCTTTTCCTACCCGTTCAGAGATAAGCGTAAGTAACTGTGCCTTTGTTTCAGGCTGTGTACCTCCGCCAGGATCAGTGCCTCCCCCCGATGAGCTACCAGATGAACTACTACTTGGCTCTTCACAGCTAGTAACTATTACTGTCATTACAAACAGTATCATTATAGAGAACAATACATATTTTTTCATATGCTCCTCCTTTCATCATAAATATATCATAGATGCTTTTTATATACAACATCCATACTTGCGATCTGTAAGAAAAGAACTTCTAATAATAAATACTACTATGAATTTACTTTGGTGATTAGGAGAGAAATAAAGGCTACCCCCCCCCCCCCCCAATTTCCCCGCTCCAACACTGTAACCCTTTGCGTTTGACTATATATGTATCATCATATGTATAATATATATGTATCATCGTATTCATATAATATACTCCATATTTATAGTAGCATATTACCGTAAATAATGTTGAAGTACAATATTAAGATACTTGGTATCTACAGATACTTTTTGTATACTAATATCAGATGAGCAGCTTATATATGGGTGTTATTATAATTATATGCATGAAATAACACCATCACATACATATCTCTTTCAGAAAGATACCATCACAGTTGCACAACAGTTATTACACTATGCCTTTGTGTGTATTGAGAAACATGCTGTCACTGGAGGAGCTATTGTAGAAACTGAAGCGTATACAAAAAATGATCCTTGTTCTCATTCATATAAAGGCAAAACATATCGCAATAGAGCTATGTTTCTCAGTGCTGGACATATCTATGTATATCGCATATATGGAATACACCTTTGCGTAAATATAGTAACAGAAAAAGAAAACTGTGGGGAAGCAGTACTTATACGTGCATTAGAACCTTTATGGGGAATAGAGAACATGAAAACACAAAGATCTAAACATGATATTTATTCTCTTTGTAATGGACCAGGAAAACTTACACAAGCACTTTCAATTACTATGCACTACAACACACTTTTATGTCCTCTGTTTCATTCAATACCAGAAGCACAACAATACACAAAAGATACACGCAATGCTATACTTTGCCTAGTGCCATTATATCCAACACTCCCTTCATTCATACAATCTAAAAAAGATAGCCTTTCACACTCCATAGCTTGTAGTACTCGCATTGGAGTACAGGAAGATAATCCACAACTACATCGCTTTTACCGTAAGCATAACATGTATGTATCTAAAAAAAGATAATAATCGATCATGCTATGTTTTCTGTTGTAATATGTACATACTCTTTTCCCACTGTATCATTTCATATGTAGTAAAAAAAGCTGGTAAGGTAATATATGCATACATGTTGTTATTATGTGTAAACAAAGATTGAGAGGACACATAAAACCCATGTGCAAAAAATACTTCTCGTATATACTGATACTGTAACATATCATTCACAGGAAAGCTAATGTATATTCCTTGTTGTTTCCATGACTTATTAGGAAGAGGAAGCAGCATAGCATCTTGTGTATGTTTATTGTTATGCCATTTTCCCTGAACATCAGTACTATTATTTGCATGGGGAGAAATATTATTACTGTCTTTATTATTACCACAATCAATAACAAGAATATCTTTTCTGTTTCTTGTATGCGTAGGAGGCATACGAAATACCATACCATGTTTTTGTAATAGAATAAGAGAATACGTGAGTCCTGTAAGCATTACTGGATTGATAGAAGATACTATAAGATTAAAAATAGTCTTTTGTTTTGTAGATACAGTATCAGATACCGTTATTGCTCTCATAGTGTCAGCCATATCTTGTGAATGTACTCCATTTTTTTTCTTGCATAAAAACAAAGGACTATTGTGCCACGCAAAGGGAATCAATGGACTGACAATACTATCACAGCTTTTGGGAGTAGCATATACTGTATTGTAAAGATCATCAAATGATATACCGCAATATGGACGCCATGTATACCCTCTTGGCACAATATCTTTTGTGTCCATCGCAGTATCTTGTTCAGTATGATGAGAAAGAAAAGCAAGCGTATCAATGATATCAATATCTTTGGCTTGTTTTTTTTCAAATTTATTTTCAAACAATGCATCACAAACAGATTCAGTATACATTCCATAGTTAGCATGAAACCCGTACTGATAAAAAGCAAGGCCTTGAATTTCATAATAGGGAAATACCTTATCAAAAGTTCTTAGAAACTGTTTTATATATCGTGTTGTTATAGTTCCCCATATTCCCTGAGAAAGTGTATTCTTTATTTTGTTTGATACTGCACAAGGCGTATGTCCCCATACTGCTCGTCCATTACAGAGATCAAGATCGACAAAACGCTTACCATGTGCATATACATAATATCCCCTTGCTCGTGTAAACTCAGTATCTATGGGTAAGTTCATACATTATAGAGTAGGATTACCAGTATCCTCAGTATTATTTCTATAGGGACTCATTATTCTTCCTTTCTCAATTTCGGAGTATATTTAGGAATAAACAATGCCTCATAATCATTTGTAAATTCAACTTCAACAATTTGGTGCTTATTAGTACGTTTTACCTTTTTAACATACCCACCACCATATTCTTCATGATACACTTTTTGTCCCACTTTCCATTCATCATCATTTTCATCTCCTTGATACCTATCACTACCATACGAAGAAGGAGTACTGCTCATAGCAGCATACTGACTCTTCCACACTAAAGATGTATCTATTTGAGACAAAAATAATGAAGGAGCACAATGCCTGAAATATCCGTATTGCCTACGTTGAAGACAATAACTCAGTACTAAGTGTTTTTTTGCTCTTGTAGCTCCTACATAGAATAATCTGCGTTCTTCTTCATAATCAGGAATTTCTGCCTCTCTCTCATATGGCAACACTCCTTCTTCTATCCCACAGATAAGTACCGTATCAAACTCAAGTCCCTTAGAACGATGTAAACTCATAAGCTGTACAGAAGCGTTTTGTGTACGAGCTCTTTGTTCTACTAAAGAAATTTGTTCAAAAAAATGGCCCCATTGCACTTCAGTATTTGCAAAATCAGAAGCAAAGCTTATTATTTCCTCCAAGTTACGTACTTTGTCTGTACCCTGTTGTATATCTTGTTTGCGATAGTGTTCTTTTAGCCCACTTTTATCCAACAAAACAATAAGGCATTCCCCTATTGATGAACTTGCATCAATATCAGAAACAGCAAATATATCTCGAAATGCACTAAATCCTTCCTGTGCCTTTTTTGACAATGTATGCAACAAAGATTCATCTTCAATAATATCGTACCATGTACACCCTTCTTTCATATATTGCACTATTTGTTTTACCGATGCTGCTCCAATGCCTCGCACAGGCTTGTTTATTATTCTTTGAATACTTATAAAATCATTACCATTTTTTAATACACGTAACAAAGAAAGTGCATCTTTTACTTCTTCCCTATCATAAAAGGAAGTTCCTCCCACAATCTCATAAGGTATTCCTGCTTGAATAAGTGCAGTCTCATATCCACGTGAAAAAGAATTTAAACGAAAGAAAATACCTACATTACTATTAGTATCCAATGCTTGTTGTGCTAATGCAGTAATACAATGTCGTTCTTGACTCTCATCTAAAAAACAGAGTACTTCTGGTTTGTCTCCATCCTGCAAGTGAGAATATATCTCTTTTTTATGTCTTCCTTGATTATGAGAAACAATATCATTTGCAAGTCGTATTATTTGATTTGTAGAACGATAATTTTCTTCAAGACGTATCAGTGAAGCATTGGTAAAATGTGATGTAAAGGTAAGAATATGTTCAACAATAGCTCCTCTAAATTTATAAATAGACTGATCATCATCTCCCACCACACATATATTTGCTGTATGGCTACATAATAAATCTAACAAAAGAAATTGAATGGTGTTTGTGTCTTGATATTCATCCACAAGATACCAGCTCCATAAGGCATGTATTGCTTCTAACGTATCTTTATTTTCTCGTAACAGTAAATATGGTTTTAGCAACAAATCACCAAAATCAACATTTCCTGTCTTCTGCTTTGCCTCTTCATACGCTCTATAATGATACCTATCGAGCTTAATATGTTCTATCAAGGCATCCTCTGATTGAGGAGTAAGCCCTCGTTCTTTTACTATAGAAATTTTTCTTAAAGAGCTTTCTGCTGTTTTTGCATCTACAGAAGGCAGAGCTTCTTTAATAAGTGCTTTTTGATCACTACTATCATAGATCTGAAAGGTTTGAGGTAAATCCACCAAATTATGAAACAAGCGTAAAATATATGCTCCAAAAGAATGAAATGTGCTAATAAAGGGCCGTTGTGAGTAATGAACATATGTTCCTATACTCTCTTTTACTCTCTGACTCATTTCTTTTGCAGCTTTATTTGTAAAAGTCATCGCTAATATTTTAGACGGCTCTACATGTGCCTCTTCTATAAGCCATGCTATTTTTGTGGTAATAACTTTTGTTTTTCCTGACCCTGGCCCTGCCAGAATAAGCAAAGGAGAGCCTGTATGCACCACCGAACGATACTGTGCATCATTAAGCTGTTCTAACTGTGTCTGAAGCATATTAACACTCTCTGTAGCATTCTTCATAGAAGACATATATATACATGCCTATGGACGAGGCACAAACTTCAATACCTCATTACTCTGTTCTGTTACCCAAAGCAGATCAAATACAAAAGGGAGTGCATTTTTCGATATATTCAAAGCAATATCGTTAATAGAAATAGTAACATTTGCGTCATTCGAAAGATATATTGTTCCCTGATCCTGTACAGTAGTAACATACGACTCATTATTGAGCGAGCGTTTTTCTACTACTACTGTATTATTTGAAACTATACGAAAAAATGTTTCTGCCGTAAAATCTAAAGAAATCTTAATAGGCTCACGGTTTTTTGTAACAAGAATATTCTCTATTTCAGTATCACTATCTATGCTAGGAAACTCTGACTGTAACTGAAAATTACCGTTTACTAAATCTTGATTGTTTACCCTAGGATCTATCCGAATAAGTAATGTACCATCTTCTTTATTTTGTTCTCTCATAATCAGTAAATAATCAATACTCCCATCATTATCCACATCAATTTGATTTGGAACATTCCGTTCTAATTGTAAAGTGTTACTCCCAATAGTTACTACTGCATCATCCACAGAGACAATAGTAAATTTTCTTGTAAGACTTGAACCAATAATGGCTACCTCTTCTCCTTCCGAAAATATCCTCTCATATAGCCCTCCTATTTGTTCAAGATTCTCTACCGAAACTTCTTCTTTCACATCTTGTGTTGGTATAACATCTTGTATCATAACAACAATTTGTTCTCGATAAAAAATTACTATTGCTAACAATGAAACAACAATAAACAAAAACGATAGCCGAGACAATATCTTTTTACGTTTCTTTTTCTTATTTTGTTGTAAACTGATTAAATCAAACTCTACTGGTTTCTCATGCATTGCATTTAATTCAAGCAGTTCAAGTACTTTACTGGGATCTAATCGAAGATACCGAGCATACAACATAAGAGTTCCTTTTAAGTATGTCTCAGCAGGAAAGGACTCTTTTTGCATTGTTTCAAGTGCTATCAATTTTTGAACAGAAATTTTAGTATCTTGCGATGCTTTTTCAAGAGTGATGCCTAACTTTTCTCTTGTTATCCTTAGTATTGTTCCATACTCATTCATTATTTACTACTTCCTCTTTTATTTCAGATTCTTTATAAAACAAATTATCAATAACTGGTGCAGTTGCTGGTGCTTCAAAAACAAAAGTTGAATCTGGAATACCTTCATTCACAAATATATTTATAAAATCAAACTGTATATTCTCATTATTAAATGTCACTGCCTCAACCCGATAAATAAGATTGTCTCTCCCTATTGATAACACAATATCTCTAAAACTTTGTACTGACGATTTTCTTCTGAGACGAATTTTCACTACCTTGCGCTCTTCAAAACTGGTTCTTCGTGAAAACAATGTATTAGCTCTACTTATTACTTCTTTATCATTTTCTAAAGCAACGTACTCTGGAGTATCAAAATAGGAAACAGAATAATTTTTCAATAATATATCTAGTCCTGTACGTGTCACAAATGTTCCTGCGGAACTTTGTGTTTCGCTTCTCTTTTGATGAAGTACTACATTCTCAGTAGGAAGATATACATAAAAATCTTCACCATCACTGTTAATAATCTGCCCTTGAGGCTTACGATATGCAATATGCAATTTTGTAGGAGGCTTTATATATATTTCACAATATGCAACTTCTCCATTATGGGTAATAATCAACAATGACTGTAAATCGTCCATCTGCCCATAACGAGCAGCAACAGTTTCCATAAAATCTCTCGCAGTAACAATGTACTGAGCTTGTTCATTCAAAGCATCGTTCTCTTGCTCTTGAACAAGCTCCTGTGTTTCCTGTGCAGTTACCACTATAGGAGAAATATACGACACTATACCCATAAAAAACAGCATATGAGTACATTTTTTTATTATATATGAAACAGTGTGCAGTATATTCATACGGCTTTTCACTCTATTTAGCATTGTCATTCTATCTATAGTAAGTATAGTGAAAATAAAGAATAATTTCTAATACTCATACTCTATGAAAAGTAATTATATACTTATTATAAATAAGGGGATATACAAAGAAAAAAGAGTGAATTTAGAGTATATAAGCTACTTTATAAAAATCTTTCCATATGTTCAATATAGTCCTATTCTAACTTTCATTGCTGGAACAGAAACCTTAAAATCATCTGCTAGCCTCTTTACTATTTTATCTTGACCTCTTATATTTTCATATGTATCTAATGCTTTTTTTATAGTCTCAGCTGGCATAATTATATCAGAAGCTAAGCGATTTGCTTCAATTTCTATTTTATTTGATAAACCACTACGATATAAGGTATCATCTTCTATCCCATCCCCAATATGTTCTTTATGTAAGAAAAAATGTGCTAGTTCATGTGCTAGCGTAAATCTTTTTATTTCTTCAGGATGTAAAACACTAACATATATGGTATATCTACCTTTATTATCATTTTTGAAAATTTTTCCTGCTATGTTGCCCATCCATTTATACTCTACTTCTATATCATATGTATCAGCTATAGCACGTAAATCAATAGGATAATGTGATAATAATTGCTTATCTGTTAAGTCCTGTAATATTTCTTGCATATGCCTCACCAATTTCATTATTATACTATAAGTATTTATCTTTTGTTTTATCTAAGATTTCTTTTTTTGTTATTGTACTGATATTCCTTTCAGCAAAAGCCTCATTTATCGATTCATCTAATAGGTATTTACTCTGTTCATAATATTGTGTTTTTACACGCTTTTCTATTTTTTCTTCTATTATATCTTGTATTTTTTGCCAACCAATAAATCCAAATACTGCAATTCCTACTGACATTGCAGCTAAAATAATATAGAGAGAAAAACTACTGCTACTCATCCATCGTGTACTCTTTGCTCGCAAGCTCCACATTATCTTTTAGCCCCGAACTGACAACAATAGTTTTATTACGAGTAATAAAAATTGCTTCAGCTTCAGGTTGTGCTTCAATAAATGAGTAAGCTTCCTCAAACCCCATCACAAACACCGCTGTCGCTAATGCGTCTGCCACAACACTCTTACTATGAACAATAGTCACACTTAACAAAGTATTGCGTGCAGGATACCCTGTCCGAGGATCCAGTATATGAAAATACTCTTTTCCGTCTACTTCAAAGTAACGCTCATATACCCCACTCGTAACAATAGACATTCCTGCAGTATTGAATATTTTTAAGACAAGCACATACTCACCAGGAGCATATGGTTTTTGAATACCTATGTTCCATGACTTTCCCTGTTGCTTTTCACCAAAAACAACAATATTTCCTCCAAAATCTAAGATAGCTGCTGTTACCCCTTGATCTTGCAAGTATGTTTTTACAAGATCAGCCGCATACCCTTTCGCAATAGCCCCTACATCAATACTCTGTCCCACTCCTAAACGTAATACATTCCCTTCAAGAGACATAGACTGCCAATGTACCTTTGCAAGCTGTAATTGTATTTCATTATCGTCTGGAACAAAGGCCTCTCCTGAATTAAACCCCCACACATCCACTACAGGACTTATAGTAGGATCAAACGCTCCATTGCTCATCCGTGCTATATCAATACTCACCGCAAGCACCTCTGCAAGCTCTGCAGGAACAACATAATCACGCATATTACGAATATCTGTATAGTCTACTCCTTTTTCACTCAATGCCTGGCTCATATTTTCTCCACGATAGAATTGTGCCAGTGCATCTTGAGACTGTCTATTGATGTCTAGTAATACAGTAGAATCATAATCATCACTTGACACCGACATCATTTGCTCTATACTCTTTATTGTACGAAAAGACTGTTGAATAAGATTCTGTGTTCCACCCTCTATAAGTTGTATTGACACTACTGTACCTAAAAGAAGCTCTGCGTCACTATAATTACTCTTTTGACAAGATAAAATGAATACAGATATAATAAAGATAATAAAGATATTTTTTCTTATTGTAAATCGCATAATTTGTACTATATTTTAATAATAGTATACTATCTTTATAGGAGCTTGCCATTATTATGAAACTTCCAGAAAATGAAAATCATTATCCAATCCTTCATTACTTTGAATATGATTTCTTACATATGTATGAAAGAACATGGACCAGCATAGAGAATAGTTGGGAAACACTCAATGTAGATCCCGAACACTCTTTTGGGTGCATACACTATGAAAACATGAAAAGCATTAATCTTGTTGATGCTGCCTGCGCTCAATTTTACCTACTGTATTCAAACGATAGATTCAATCCTACCAGCACATTAGATTTTTTCTATGCTCATCAAGAAGAAAATGGAGCTATACGTGCTAACTACGACATACAAACTTTTAAGCCAATACTGAAGAAAGATAACCCCGAAGGCATATCTTGCCCTATTATATTATGGGCAGAATATAATCATTTCAATAAGACAGATAACAAAAAACGCCTCAAAGAAATTATTCCTAAACTGGACAATTATCTTAATTGGCTTATATCACTTACTAAAAAACCCAATGGCTTATTCCATGCTCCATTGAGTGCTACATTCCTGCCTGGTCCTGCACGAAAAAATACCTATTATCCCATAGACTTTAATGTATTCATGGCAGCAGCATTTAATTTTATGTCAAAGCTCACCAACTTTACTAACCATCGCAATTTAGTTATCAAATACACAAAAATGTTCTATCAATTAAAATCGCTTATTAACAATCACTTTTGGGACAACAGCGATAAAATTTACTACGATTTAGATGAACATATGAATCATATAAAAGTGAAAACAATACTTTCCTTTTTTCCATTGCTTGCAAATATACCAAAAAGTGATAAATATAACTCTTTAATGAGATACCTCAAAAGTCCAGAACATTTTCAAACAGATCATCCTTTCCCTTGCATATCTCTTAGTGATTCTCATTTTTCATCTTCGGGACAAATATACAAAGGAAGTGTTCATTTTCTCCTTAATTTCATTCTTATCAAAGGACTAGAACAATACGAAAGCCATGAATTTTTACGAGAATGTATTATCAAACATCTTTACGGTGTACTTTCTGTATTTGAATCGGAAGACAAAGAGCTATCTGACACATTTTGGGAAGCATATCATGCAAAAAAAGAGCTTCCTGCAAAATCAACAAAAGCTATTACTGTTCGTCCTAACTTTACTATTCATGCAGCCTTAGCAACTATTGTGTTAATGATAGAAAATATTATTGGAATAGAAATTAATTTACCAAAAAAAATGTTACATTGGGTTATCCCTAACCTTGAAGAACTCGGCATCGAATACATTCAACTCAAAAAGAACTATATCTCAACATTATTGGTAAAAAATAAACGAGGGTGGGAGATACGCCACAGCTCTGAAAAACTCTATTACTTTTCGGTAGATGTGCTAGAGATGAGCAAGAAAAAAACACTCCCTTTTCCTTCGGGAAAATGCTCTTTGTTATTAGAAAAGCTATAACAAGAGAGTGCATAACACTCTCTTGTTATATGTATACCCTACGATGAGGGACATGCTACTTTATCAGTTTTATCCTTTGGCCACTGTGATCTTTTGTTGGCCATAGCTGACAATCTGAAAACAAAATTATCTAAAGCTACTTTACACACTTTCCATGATGATAAATTTTGATCAAATGCAGAAGCACTCTCAAACATTGAATTCATGCCTGTAACGCTACTCAAATCCCAGCTTCCTATGTCTTGATTAAAGTCACTTGCTTCAAAAAACATATAATTTGTACTAGTTACTCCCTTAACATCCCAATTTCCTATGTCTTGATTAAAAGTCATACTACGAAACATTGAATTCATGTTTGTAACGCTACTCACATCCCAGCTTCCTATGTCTTGATTAAAAACTCTTGCGTTATTAAACATAGAAAACATAGTAGTAACTTCTCCCGTATCCCAATCTCCTATATCTTGATTAAAAGAAGTTGCTAACCAAAACATCTCACCCATATTCATTACATTACTGGTATTCCAGTTTGTAATATCTCCATTAAAGGTGCTATCTTTAAAAAATAAACTACTCATATCAGTAATAGCACTGGTATCTATCATGTTGAGGTTGGGGCTATTGGTGTTTTGTCTGCCTGCTCCTCTTTCTGCAGTGATAATATCTTGCAATGCTTTCTTCGTTGTTGGTCTGTAATAGCTAGCTACTTGTCCTGCTAGTTTCACAAGCCCTGTCTCTATATTGATAGTTGCAAGTACCTTTTGTCCCGAGTATGCTCCTGAAGAAGTAATCGTACATTCCACTACTCCATAGTTATAGTCAGTTATAGCAGTATCATGTATGTTTGATTTATTTGCTGTGCCTGTTATTGTTATTGTATTGGTATTTTTTGCAAATGTTACTGTTAAGCCTGTTTCTTCTTTGAGTGTGCTGTCATCTAAGGTGCTTTCATCACAGGTAAAGGTAAGTCCGCTAGGACTGATACTGGTAAGTACTCTCGTTGTATTTTGTGCAAGTGCTGTGCCTACTGTTGCTGATACCTTTGTGGCATTTCCTATCGCTACTGCTGGGGTGCTAGCAGATACTGCTGTTGCTTCTGCTGATACTTTTGTCTTTTTGAGGCTGTTTACTGCTACTGCGGTGATATAGTACTTTGTATTCAATCGTAGGTTGCTTATTGTATAGCTTGTTGCTCCTGTTGGCACATCGTCTTTTTCTGCTCCTTCTTGTGCATCGCTTGCTCCTTGTGCCTGTGTTTTTACTGTTGCTCCATCTATGTTTGTTTTTGAGGCTGCGTAGTATACTATATAGTCTATTTGATTATCTCTTAAATCAGTTCCTTCTGCTGTCGTTCCTTTTACGGTTGGGGCTGTTATGGTAAGTACTATAGTAGCTCCTTGTGCATTTGCTTGTATGGTGGGCTTTCCTGGTGCGGCATAGGCTTCTTTTGCGATAAACTCCTTGCGTAGTCCTGTTGCTTCTTTGCTGGTATCGGTGCTGTTTACTGCTTGCACTACTATTTCGTAAGTTGTGCCTACTGTCAATCCTGTCAGAGTGCTATTGGTTGTGCCTGCTGCTACTGTTGTGGAACTTCCTGCTGCTGTTTTTATTTGTGCTACTGTCCTTGTTGTACTGCCACTTTTGGCTACTTTGTATACTTTGTACGATACTTGTGCGGCTGTTAGGGTGTCTCCTTTGTTTGTTTTGTGGCTTGCATTGAGGCTGGGGGCTGTCCACGATATTGTTGCACTCCCTCCTGTTACTCCTCCTACTTGTATGTTGCTTACTTCTGCGGGAGCTGTCGCTTGTGATGCGGTTGTTACACTTGCCACTGTCGATACTGCTTTTTTGCTTGTGTCTGTTTTTACTGCTACTTCTACCACAAAGTGATACTTTGTTGCTCCTTTTATTGCTACTACTGGTGCTGTTTCGCTAGACAAACCTAAACTGCTAAGGGCTGATACTGTGTACACTCCGCTACTTGCTGTGCCTATGTTTACTTTTCTGCCTCTTTGTACTTCTGCTACTGTAGGGGTTGTGTCTTTCTGTAAGCCGTACACTGTGTATACTAGCTCATCATTGCTTGTTACTGTTGTGCCATCTTTGTTTTTTGCTCCTGTTATTGTGCTTAACTGTGTGAGTACGAGCTTTATTGTTCCTACTGTGTTTGTTGAGGGTGATACTACCAGCTTGCCTGTTAAGGACGATGTAGGGGCTGTTGCTTTTGAGGTGGGGATAGTGCTTAATTCTAGTTTTTGTATCAGTGAGGGATCTTTACTTTGTGCTTTCTTTGTTGCATAGGGATTGAGGCTGTTTATTGCTTCTATGCCTATGGTGTACACTGCTCCCTTTGTTCCTATAAATGTTCCTCGTAAGCTGCTGTTTCCTGCTATCTCTTGCGTTTGTACTCCTCCCATTGCTTTTATTTCTGCTATGCTTTTAGTACTCTGGTCTCCTGCTACTATGTATACTTTGTACTGTATTTGTGCCTGTGTGAGTTGTCTGTCATTGGGTGCTTTGTGCTTACTGGTAATTGTTCCTTTTTGAAACTCATACTGTACTGTATCGCTTGTTTGTGTTGATGTTTCGATAAACAGAGTGAGATTCTCTGGTGCGGGTGGGACAGTGGATACTGCATCATATACTGCTACTTTATCAGTGAGCGTTGTTGGGGGACTTACTCTGTTATTTTCTACTGTGAGAAAGGTAAAGCTATAGCTTTTTGCATTTGCTTGTGTTGAGGATACTTCTACGCCATCTGCTATACCAAAGCTAATGGTGGTAGCTGTACTTGTTATGCTCTTTTCTGCTACCAAGTTTGTGCCATCTAACATACGCAGGGTGTAGTATCGCCCTATGCCTGGAGCTTGCTTAAATGTTGCTTTTATTTGTATTGCTCCTGTACTTGTGTCTAGGGCAGGCTTGCTTTGAAAGAGATCTTCTGAGGGAGCTGTGAGTGAGTTGGGGGTGGTTATGTCTTTTGTTGCTTGGGTGCTTTTGTTTCCTGAGTAATCATAAGTCAGTATTGTTATGGTGTATGTTTTGCCTTGCGTGAGTTCTTCAACAGAGAGTGATGTTGTGGGATAAGCTACTTTTTTCTCATTTACTACTGCAGTACTTGTGCCTTTCTCTGCTATGCTTATGCTGTATTCTTTTATGTCTTTGTTATTGGCTTTTGTTACATCGGGGGCTGTCCATGTTATCTGTGTGCCTATCTTTGCTGCTGATACAAAAGGATAGCTTGCTTGTATGTTTGTCACTGCATCGGGGGCGGTGCTATCGTCTGCGGTGGTTACTATGGCTGTTGCCTCTGTTCCTTTGTTGCCTGCACTGTCCATTGATACGACTGCCACTGTATACTCGGTAGTGGCTTTGAGGCCTGGTATTTGTGTGTTGCGTACTGCTCTCTCTGTTATTGTCACTGTCTTTGCTGCTGTTGTGCTATCCTTTTCTGTTGCTGTTATAGTCACTCCTGCATAGTCTCGTACATCGGGGGCTTGCCAACCTACTACTATGCTTGTTGCTCCTCCTACTACACTTACATTGGTCGCGGGCTTTGTTGTTTTGTCTGTTGTTGCTTGTTCTTTTGACACTGCAGTGGAGTACTTTCCGTTTTTAAAAACATACACTTCTACTTTGTACGTAAGCGTGCCATAGAGTTTTGTGAGTGCTATGCCATCTTTTGCTACATACACAGTAGCATATTCTTTGTTTTGTGCTGTTGCACTGCTGAGTGTTGCAGTACTGCTATTGTTCACAGTTTCCTCTGCTACTACTGTATTTGTTGCTTTTTCTGTGACTCGTACTAAAAGACTTTTGTCTGTAAAAGTAAAGCTCCCCCACTTGATAAGCAGGCTCTCATCGGCTGGGCTATTGCTTTTATCGTTTGCTGTTACTGTAAGGTCTGCCTCTGGCAGTGGCGTTACTGTTTGTGAAAGCTGGGATACTTGCACACCTGTCAGTACTGTTGCGGGACCGCTTGTGTTATCATTTCTGTCTTTGTAGCGTATTTCTACATCATAGGATATGCCTGCAAGCGTGGAGACATTTGAAAGTATAACTTCTCCTTGCTGTAGGTTCTGCACGGTAGCTTGCGCAAGCACTATGCCACCAGTCGTGCTTTTTACCACTATTGTGGCTTCGGCTATGTCTGTCTTGCCTAGTGCAAGTCGCTCTTTGTCCCATGTTATCTTTATACCATCTCCCGACTTCTCTACTCCTACCTGTGTCAATGTGTCCTGTGGTGCAGTAGTATCTATCAGTGTTGTAACAGAGCGTGTTGTTTTTGGTGATACTTCTGTGTCTTTTTGTGCCTCTATCTCTACAGTGTAGTCGGTGAGTGCTTGTAAGCCTTTGAGTTGGTACGATTGTCCTTGTTGAAAGAGTGTTTGATATTCTATTGCAGGAACACGCACTTGTATAGACTGTGCTGGTGCAGTTGATGTAGCTTTTACGACTACATGCGTGGCTTCGCTGGGAGCTTCCCAGCGTAACGAGAGTGTCCCATCGTTGCTTGCTACTTGTATCTGCACATTGGACACTGATGCGAGTGTCGGGGTTACTGGCGTTCCCCCTCCGCCTGATGAGGAACTGCTACTGCCCTCCGAACATCCTACGAGTACGAGGGTAGTCATTGCTAACACTAAAAATAATGCTACTAGAGTTATGTTTTGCTTATATCGAGAGTGTACCCCCCCCCCCGATTTTTTTCACGCTGTGTAATTCCTTACTCAACCATATTTTTCTCATAATGATCTCCTTTATTGTATTATCGTGTACTTATCAGCATACACAATAGTTATTGTAGTACATATTATAATTTTTGTTATTTCCATAATAGCACAATTACTATTGTATAGAAATTCTTATAATATAATATACTAAATATATACTCGCTAGTGTACGATACATATGAACAGTGTACCGTTACACTATTGAAAAAACGAAAAGGAGTTACTGTATGTCTCTAAAAAAAATATTGGAAGCATTTACCTTAGACAAGGAAATAGTTGATATATTACAAGCAAGCCCTGAACTATTATTTGTAAAATCAAAGAGAGAAATTATTGAAAAAATTTTTGAAGGCAACACTAAAGATAAAGTAGATGTAACATTTGATATAGGAAATGGAAAATCGTATAAAGAAATCAGTGTTGTTCGCTGTAAAAATGGACTCTCTGTTAATTTTTATGATACCTATATGAGACGCAGAGATCCAAATGCAATGGTTATTGCTGATAATAATCCAACGAATAAAAAAACATACAAAGAAATATTTTCAAAAGATTTTTCTGTTACAAGAAAAGAAACATTTGATTGGTTAAAGAAACAAAAATTATATGTAGTACCATTTTATTCAGGCACCAAAGAAGCAGGATACCTTTCGCTTGCTCTTGTGCCAAAAGATGCTGCTTTTTTTGCCCTCACTTTAGGCGATCTTCAAGGCTTTGTTCCTATACAAAAATTACCTGCAGAAAACAAAGCTCCCAGAGGAATAATATTTGTTGCTCCTCCATTTAGACATACACACTTTGAAGGAAAACAAGTGGTAGTACATAACCGAAAAGAAAAAACTCATGAAGTATTTTCTTACAATCTTTATCCCGGACCAAGTGCTAAAAAAGGAGTGTACAGTATACTACTCAACATAGGAGAAACTGCAGAAGAAAAATGGACAACGCTTCACTGTTCAACAGTAAAAGTGGTAACTCCATATGAATGTGAAATAGTCATTATGCATGAAGGAGCATCAGGCGGAGGAAAAACAGAAATGACACAAGATGCCCATACAAAAAAAGGAAATCTTTTACTTGCACGTAATCCCGATAACCATGATAGTACTGTTCTCAGCATGAACGATACTTGTACCCTTTATCCGCTTACTGATGATATGGGACTTGTACACCCTTCAAAAAATAAAGGAAGCAAGCTAGTGGTTGAAGATGCTGAAAACGCATGGTTCTTACGAGTAGATCATCTTAAAAGCTATGGCACAGATATTATTTTAGAAAGTCTATGTATATCTCCTCCTGAACCACTGGTATTTCTTAACATTGACGGAAAAGCTGGAGCAACTGCATTATTATGGGAACATACGCTTGATGCTCCTGATAAACCTTGCCCTAACCCAAGAGTAGTTGTTCCTAGGAAAGATATTCCTAACATTATAAATAAACCTCTTGAAGTAGATATTCGCAGCTTTGGTGTACGCACACCTCGCTGCACAAAAGAAAATCCTACCTATGGTATAGTTGGTATGCTTCATATATTGCCACCTCCACTTGCTTGGCTATGGCGATTAGTAGCTCCACGTGGACACTCTAATCCTAGTATTATTTCTGCAGGAAAAGGACTTGCAAGTGAAGGGGTAGGATCTTACTGGCCATTTGCTACAGGAACAAGAGTAGAACAGGCAAATATTTTGCTTCATCAAATACAAGAAACCCCTGATACAAAATTTGTACTCATCCCCAACCAATTCATAGGAGCTTACTATGTAGGATTTAGTGCACAATGGACATCACGAGAAATTCTTGCGAGAAGAGGAGGAGTCAACTATAAACAACATCAGCTTATCCCTGCTCGTTGTAGTTTGCTAGGGTATACCCCAACAACACTTCGCTTTAGTAATACTCCAATTCCACGAGGACTCTTACGAGTAGATGAACAAGCAGAAGTAGGACAAACAGCATACAATGAAGGAAGTGATCAGATAATAGCTTTCTTTAAGGAACAGTTAGATCTCTATTTACAAGATAATGCGTTAGATCCACTAGGAAGAATGATTATTGAAATGTGCCTCCGTGATGCTTCACTTGAAGACTATAATTCTTTCTCAGAGCGTTTCTTTCATAAAAATTAGAGGTAACATATACTATTAAAAATCATATAATATACATATACACAGAAATTGACATTAGTATTAACTAAAGTCAATTTCTGGCATCAGATTATTATAGACACAATACTACTTAGCTGCACATGGCTTAAAGGTAATTATGTATAGTATAGGGCTTGATATTGGCACTAGCAATCTCTCCGTTGTGCTTATAGACAAAGACAGCACTATTATCACTACAAAAAGTGTTAAAAATGACAGTACAGTAAAAGGAAAGCATTTTGAAGCATTACAAGATCCTTTCTCTATATTTCTTACAGCACAAACACTTATTGATACAATACTACAAAGCGTTGATGTCAGTACATTACATGGTATAGGAATATCTAATCAGATGCACGGTATAGTATATGTTGATACAACAATCAATGCACTCAGCCCATTGTATACATGGCAAGATAAACGAGGAGATGAAGCATATAATCAAGACTACTCTTTCTCTGAGTATGTGCATATCCATACTGGGTTTCAAGTACCAACAGGATATGGATTGCTTACACATTTTTATAACATACAAAAAAAATTAGTACCTTCCAATACCGCATGCATACTGGATATAGGGAGCTTTATTGCTGCAAAATTAGTAACATCGCATTTACACACTGATAGCCTTGCTAGTACAAACTCTAACATAAACCCTAACACAAATCATAGTTCTCTTCCATTTTTAATACATACAAGTAATGCACATGCGTGGGGATTTTTTGATATTGTAACACAAAATTTTAATCAAAATGCTTTACATACATTAGGCATAGACACTGCCATCATTCCAAGCATATGTAATGATCCTATGCCAGTGGGAGCATACAAAAATATTACTGTGTATCCTGCACTTGGAGATAATCAAGCTGGAGTACTAGGAAGCATAGGAACAAATACAGAGGCAGTACTGATTAACATTGGTACCTCTGCACAATTATCCTTTATTGATAGTAGCATTCCTCTCTTTTCTGATACACATACATGGGAGATGCGCCCTTTCATACAAGATACAATACTCTATGTTGCTAGTAGCCTCTGCGGAGGAAAAACATTAGATATTTGGACCTACTTTATTGCACATGCTATACATACTATTCAAGATAGTACCGATACAATAGAAAATATACAAAAAACAGTCTATACATTTCTTTCATCGCTTAGCCATAATACACAAGAGAAAGAACATCAAAAAATAAAAACTGACCTTACAGTTACTCCCTATTTTTATGGTACAAGAAATACCCCTAAGGCTCGTGCTGCAATTACTGATATTTCTCCTGACAATTTTAATATACATACAATGAGTAAGGCAATGATGCAAGGAATAACAGATGAATTACTTGCGTTTTGGAACAAAGTACCTCCATCTATTCAAAATAACAAACACAAACTGTTTCTCACTGGTAAAAGTACTACTATTCCTTTTCTCCAACAGCAGCTCAAAAAAGCATTCTCTCCCTTACAATTATGTTTGCTAGCATCTACAGAATATAGTGCTATAGGAGCAGCAATGTGGACTCAATAAATTACATACCTATGTATGGTTATCATCGCTATGAGAATATCCATTATCATGCATATGGTAAGGATGTGTCATTATAACTAATACGCTTTTGCATACACTACCATATGTTTTGCTTCTTTTCCACTAAATATACAAGTACTTCCTACAGGAGGTTTCTGTGGCAACACAATCCGAATAGTGCTTTTCGTTTCATTTTTTATTGCCGTTTCTGTCTCTTGCAAACCGTCCCAAGGAGCTATGATATACCCAGAAATCTCTTGCTGTAACTGTTGTTTCATTTCATCAAAGTCTGTGATAGTATGAGTATGCTGTTCCCTAAATTGTAATGCATGTTGATATAGTCTTTTTTGAATAGTATGCAACAGAGACTCTATTTCTTTTTCTGCTGAGGCAACAGGCACTTGTATTTTCTCTCCTGTATCTCTTGCTACAAGCGTAAGTACTTTATTTTCTATATCACGAGGACCTAACTCAATACGTATAGGAACACCACGCAATTCCCATTCAGCAAATTTCCATCCAGGTTTCTGTTCATAATTTCTATCTAATTCTACCCTAAACTGACCAGATAACATATCTCTCAGTTTTGTTGCTTCCTGTATCACCATGCTTTTAGAGTCACTTTTATAGATAGGTACAATAACCACCTCATCAGGAGCAATACGAGGAGGAAGAATAAGCCCTTTTTTATCAGAATGTGTCATAATAATAGCTCCAATAAGACGAGTAGAAACTCCCCACGATGTTGCCCATACATATTCTAGCTCCAAGTGCTCATTTTGAAACTGTACATCAAACGCTTTCGCAAAATTTTGCCCTAAAAAATGAGAAGTACCTGCTTGCAATGATTTTCCATCCTGCAATAACGTTTCAATAGCATAGGTAGCAACAGCTCCAGCAAACTTTTCTTTTTCGGTTTTCACTCCATCAATCACTGGCAATGCTAGTTCATTCTTTGCAAAATCTTTATAAATTTCCAATATAGTGAGCGTTTCCTCTTCTGCTTCTTGTTGTGTTTGATGAGCAGTATGACCTTCTTGCCATAAAAATTCAGTGGTACGCAAAAAAAGACGAGTCCGTTTTTCCCAACGAATAACATTTGCCCACTGATTGATAAGCAAAGGTAAATCACGATACGATTGTATCCATTTTTTGTACATGCTCCAGATAATAGTTTCAGAAGTAGGACGAAGCACAAGCGGTTGTTCCAGTGTTTCTCCTCCTCCATGTGTCACTACTGCTAATTCAGGAGAAAATCCTTCAACATGTTCTTTTTCCTTAGAGATAAAACTCTGTGGTATCAGTAATGGAAAATAAGCATTTTTATGCCCTGTTTTTTTTAATCGTACATCTAATGCCTGTTGCATATTTTCCCATACTGCATACCCACGTGGACGTATTACCATGCACCCTTTTACAGGACTATAATCCGCTAACTCAGCTTTCGTAACTAAATCTACATACCACTCAGAAAAATGATCTTCTTTTACACTTACCGTTTCTGCCATACATTTATTATACTCTATACAGAACTTTACATACAAATAGTACAAGAGATAAGAAATATGCTATCCAGAAAATATATAACTACTAATACTCTTACTATAAGGTTACTTCAATCTCTCACCACTAAATTCAGTATATGGAGACTTTACTTTTTGTTTATTAATTTCAATAGTAGACGGCAATCTTGATATAGCCATTGCTCCTCTTTCTATTCTTTGAATAGTTATTTGTTCTTTATTCTCTTTATATATGTCAGAAAAAGCACCTCCTGTTTTCCTAGTTCCTAATGGTGTTAATAAAATGATACTTTTTTCTGTGTACTCAATAATATACCGCATTATTGGAATAAAATCCGTATCATTACTCACTAACACAATTTTTTCTATTTCTTTTTCATTTTTCTTACAAATATCATGCACTACCTGTATTCCAATAGCAACATCTGTTTCTTTCTCTTCATATCCCTCAGCGATAAATCATACTGATTTTCTTTTAAGAATCTTACAAGAGAATGATATACATTAAGTCCATCAATATACACAAAAGTATTCATAAAAAAAACCTATCCATATAGGATAGGCATGTGATGACTTAAAGTTGTATAGATATATCTATCTAAAATAAATTACACAGACATCCTAAAACAACGCATCTGGCTATAATCTATTATTGTAAATTTTGTAAAAAAAGTCAAGTACTTTTTTAAGTTATGTAACGAAAACCTGAAAATGTCACCTTCTTAAAAAAGCTGAAAATGTCACTTATGATGTATGTATGAAACACATTATTATGAGTGACAAAGAACTTTTATATGAAAAAGTATGTATTGCATACCACAAAGGAAACATCCCTGTTTCTCGTGCTGCTCAACAGGCTTCCATCAGTATTCGCCATATGCATCGTATCTATAAAAAATGGCTTGCAGGAGGGACTCCTTCCCTCTGTCATGCTTCTCGTGGATCTCAGGGCAGAACTCAATACGACCCTGCTACAAAACAACATATCCTTTTTCTTTTTCATACACAACTCTCCAATCATACCATCTCTCATGCTGTAGCCGTACTCAAACATCAGTTTTCTCTCTTTGTTTCTGCTCCTACCCTTCGTAAGTGGCTTGGTATCCCTCAACAATCCCAAAGAACTCCTGTGAAACGAAAAAAACGCCCTCGTATGTCTCATTTCGGTCACATGCTTCAATGTGATAGCAGTTTTCACCAGTGGTTTGGCTCTCAGCATCCTCCTTGTTGTCTCATTGCCCTTATTGATGATGCCTCCAGTACCATCCTCCTTCGCTTTGCAGAACAAGAATTTATCCGTGATGTCCTGCTTTTACTTAAACAATGGTGTACTTCTTATGGTATTCCTGCCTCTTTGTACTGTGATAGACGCAATGCTTATGTTCCTGCCCCTGATCTTTCCCGTCATATTCCTCAAGTCTGTCAACGTCTGGGAGTCGATTTGATTAATGCTCATTCTCCTCAGGCGAAAGGCAGAGTAGAACGACTGTTCCGTACCCTCCAGTCTCGTCTTTGTGCTGAACTCTCTCGTCATGCTATTCATTCTATCTCTCACGCTAATGCTTTCCTGCCTTTTTTTATCAAACAACACAATACAGAATTTGCTCTTCCTCTTGACGCTCTTCCTTCTGCTCATGTCCCTCTTGTTGATGCTGCTTCTCTTGATACTCCTTTTGCTTACCATACTACTCGTGTCCTCAGAAATGACTGGACTATTTCTTTTCGTGGTACTGCTTTGCAGATTGTTCCTCCTCCTCATTCTGTTGCTCTTCGTCCTCGCAAAGCTCTCTCTTGCCATATTCATTTAGATGATTCTCTTCATTTATTCTATAATGGCTATAGTATCAATTTTACGGAGATCCCTTCATCTTATGCCTATCAGTGACATTTTCGGCTTTCCTTTTTTGTGACATTTTCAGGTTTTCGTTACAGTACTTTTTTAAGTTATTTGTACTTTTACCATCTGGTGTGAACCCCAAAATCCATGATAGTAATTATACTATCATGGAAATAATAAATAAAAATAAAAAAATACAGGCATATGATTCCTTCTCAGCGTATATCTATTATTAGCTTTGCTTATGCTCCTACTATGTGCTACACTGTGGAGATCCCTTAAATTTTGGGTGTTTGTTTGAAACTCCTGCTAAAGGTGAGAATATAAACATAGAATTAATATCAGATTTATCTGGTTTAAATTTACATATCCTCCACGATGATAAATCTTGATTAAATACAGTGGCACCAGTAAACATCCTGGATGGATTAGTAACACTTCCGACATTCCACCCACTTATATTTTGATTAAACTTTTGAGCTCCAGAAAACATATCTGCCATATTAGTAACCTTACTTACATCCCAACCTCCTATGTTTTTATTAAAGGCGTCTGCTGCTATAAACATAGTAGACATATCCGTTACATTACTGGTATTCCACTGTGTTATGTCTCCATTAAAAGTACTATCATCATTGAATAAATCACTCATATCAGTAATGGCACTGGTATCTATCATGTTGAGGTTGGGGCTAGGGTTACTGTTCTCTCCTGAACCTTGCCTTGTTTTTTCTGCAGTGATAATATCTTGCAGTGCTTTCTTCGTTGTTGGTCTGTAATAGTTAGCTGATTGCCCTGCTAGTTTCACAAGCCCTGTCTCTACATTGATAGTTGCAAGTGCCTTTTGTCCCGAGTATGCTCCCGCAGAAGTAATGGTACACTCCACTACCTCATAGTTATACTCAGTTATAGCAGTATCATGTATGTTTGATTTATTTGCTGTGCCTGTTATTGTTACTGTATTGGTATTTTTTGCAAATGTTACTGTTAGACCTGTTTCTTCTTTGAGTGTGCTGTCATCTAAGGTGCTTTCATCACAGGTAAATGATAGTCCACTAGGACTGATACTGGTAAGTACTCTCGTTGTATTTTGTGCGAGTGCTGTGCCTACTGTTGCTGATACCTTTGTGGCGTTTCCTATCGCTACTGCTGGCGTACTGGCAGATACTGCTGTTGCTTCTGCTGATACCTTTGTGGCGTTTCCTATCGCTACTGCTGGCGTACTGGCAGATACTGCTGTTGCTTCTGCTGATACCTTTGTCTTTTTGAGGCTGTTTACTGCTACTGCGGTGATATAGTACTTTGTATTCAATCGTAGGTTGCGTATTGTATAGCTTGTTGCTCCTGTTGGTACATCGTCTTTTTCTGCTCCTTCTTGTGCATCGCTTGCTGCTTTTGCTTGCGTTTTTACTGTTGCTCCATCTATGTTTGTTTTTGAGGCTGCATAGTATACTATATAGTCTATTTGATTATCTCTTAAATCAGTCGTTCCATCTTCTGTCGTTCCTTTCACGGTTGGGACTGTTATGGTAAGTACTATGGTTGCTCCTTGTGCATTTGCTTGTATGGTGGGCTTTCCTGGTGCGGCATAGGCTTCTTTTGCGATAAACTCCTTGCGTAGTCCTGTTGCTTCTTTGTTGGTATCGGTGCTGTTTACTGCTTGTACTACTATTTCGTAAGTTGTGCCTACTGTCAATCCTGTCAGAGTGCTGTTGGTTGTACCTGCTGCTACTGCTGTGGAGCTTCCTGCTGCTGTTTTTATTTGTGCTACTGTCCTTGTTGTACTGCCACTTTTGGCTACTTTGTATACTTTGTACGATACTTGTGCTACTGTTAGGGTGTCTCCTTTGTTTGTTTTGTGGCTTGCATTGAGGCTGGGGGCTGTCCACGATATTGTTGCACTTCCTCCTGTTACTCCTCCTACTTGTATGTTGCTTACTTCTGCGGGGACAGTCGCTTGTGATGCGGTTGTTACACTTGCCACTGTCGATACTGCTTTTTTGCTTGTGTCTGTTTTTACTGCTACTTCTACCACAAAATGATACTTTGTTGCTCCTTTTATTGCTACTACTGGTGCTGTTTCGCTAGACAAACCTAAACTGCTAAGGGCTGATACTGTGTACACTCCGCTACTTGCTGTGCCTATGTTTACTTTTCTGCCTCTTTGTACTTCTGCTACTGTAGGGGTTGTGTCTTTCTGTAAGCCGTACACTGTGTATACTAGCTCATCATTGCTTGTTACTGTTGTGCCATCTTTGTTTTTTGCTCCTGTTATTGTGCTTAACTGCGTGAGTACTAGCTTTATTGTTCCTGTCGTGTTTGTTGAGGGTGATACTACCAGCTTGCCTGTTAAGGACGATGTAGGGGCTGTTGCTTTTGAGGTGGGGATAGTGCTTAATTCTAGTTTTTGTATCAGTGCAGGGTCCTTGCTTTGTGCTTTCTTTGTTGCATAGGGATTGAGGCTGTTTATTGCTTCTATGCCTATGGTGTATACTGCTCCTTTTGTTCCTATAAATGTTCCTCGTAAGCTGCTGTTTCCTGCTATCTCTTGCGTTTGTACTCCTCCCATTGCTTTTATTTCCGCTATGCTTTTAGTACTCTGGTCTCCTGCTACTATGTATACTTTGTACTGTATGTTTGCTTGTGTGAGTTGTCTGTCATTGGGTGCTTTGTGCTTACTGGTAATTGTTCCTTTTTGAAACTCGTACTGTACGGTATCGCTTGTTTGTGTTGATGTTTCAATAAACAGTGATAGGCTTTCTGGTGCTGGAGGGACAGTGGATACTGCATCATATACTGCTACTTTATCAGTGAGCGTTGTTGGGGGGCTTACTCTGTTATTCTCTACTGTAAGAAAGGTAAAGCTATAGCTTTTTGCATTTGCTTGCGTTGAGGATACTTCTATGCCATCTGCTATGCCAAAGCTAATGGTGGTTGCTGTTCTTGTTATGCTTTTTTCTGCTACCAAGTTTGTGCCATCTAACATACGCAGGGTGTAGTATCTTCCTATGCCTGGAGCTTGCTTAAAGCTTACTTTTATTTGTATTGCTCCTGTTGTTGTAACTAGGGTAGGCTTGTTTTGAAAGAGATCTTCTGAGGGAGCTATGGGTGAGTTGGGTGTGGTTATGTCTTTTATGGCTTGGGTGCTTTTGTTTTCTGAGTAATCATAGGTGAGTATTGTTACGGTATATGTTTTGCCTTGCGTGAGTTCTTCTACAGAGAGTGACTTTGTGGGATAGGGTATTTTCTTTTCGCTCAGTACTGCAGTACTTGTGCCTTTCTCTGCTATGCTTACACTGTATTCTTTTATGTCTTTGTTATTGGCTTTTGTTGTATCAGGAGCTGTCCATGTTATCTGTGTGCCTACCTTCGCTGCTGATACAAAAGGATAGCTTGCTTGTATGTTTGTTACTGCATCGGGGGCGGTGCTATCTGCTGCAGTAGTGACTGTGGCATTTTCTGCTGTTCCTTTGTTTCCTGCACTGTCCATTGATACGACTGCCACTGTATACTCGGTGGTTGCTTTGAGGCCTGGTATCTGCGTGTTGCGTACTGTTCTCTCTGTTATTGTTACTGTCTTTGCTGGGGTACTGCTGTCTTTTTCTGTTGCTGTTATAGTCACTCCTGCGTAGTCTCGTACATCGGGAGCTTGCCAGCCTACTACTATGCTTGTTGCTCCTCCTACTGCACTTACATTGGTCGCGGGCTTTGTTGTCTTGTCTGTTGTTGCTTGTTCTTTTGACACTGCAGTGGAGTACTTTCCGTTTTGAGAAACATATACCTCTACTTTGTAAGTAAGCGTGCCATAAAGTTTTGTGAGGGCTATGCCGTCCTTTGCTACATACACAGTGGCGTACTCTTGATTGTCTGCACTTGCAGAACTGAGTTTGGCTGTACTGCTATTGTTCACAGTTTCCTCTGCTACTACTGTATTTGTTGCAGTTGCTATAACGCGTACTAAGAGGCTTTTGTCCGTAAAGGTAACATTTCCCCACTTGATAAGCAGGCTCTCATCGGCTGGGCTATTGCTTTTATCGTTTGCTGTTACTGTAAGGTCTGCCTCTGGCAGTGGCGTTACTGTTTGTGAAAGCTGTGATGCTTGCACGCCTGTCAATACTGTTGTAGGACTGCTTGTGTTATCATTTCTGTCTTTGTAGCGTATTTCTACATCATAGGATATGCCTGCAAGCGTGGAGATCTTTGGAAGTATAACTTCTCCTTGCTGTAGGTTCTGCACGGTAGCTTGTGCAAGCACTATGCCACCAGTCGTGCTTTTTACCACTATCGTTGCTTCGGCTATATCTGTCTTGCCTAGTGCAAGTCGCTCTTTGTCCCATGTTATCTTTATACCATCCCCCGACTTCTCTACTCCTACCTGTGTCAATGTGTCCTGTGGTGCAGTAGTATCTATCAGTGTTGTCACGGAGCGTGTTGTTTTTGGTGATACTTCTGTGTCTTTTTGTGCCTCTATCTCTACGGTGTAGTCGGTGAGTGCTTGTAAGCCTTTGAGTTGGTACGATTGTCCTTGTTGAAAGAGTGTTTGATATTCTATTGCAGGAATACGCACTTGTATTGACTGTTCTGATACTATAGATGGTGCGGTAGATGTAGCTTTTACGACTACATGCGTGGCATCACTTGGGGCTTCCCAGCGTAACGAGAGTGTCCCATCGTTGCTTGCTACTTGTATCTGCACATTGGACACTGATGCGAGTGTCGGGGTTACTGGTGTTCCCCCTCCGCCTGATGAGGAACTGCTACTGCCCTCCGAACATCCTACGAGTACGAGGATTGCTAGCACTAAAAATAATACTACTAGAGTTATGTTTTGCTTATATCGAGAGTGTACCCCCCCCCGATTTTTTTCATGCTGTATAGCTCTTTGCTTTTGTAGCTATCGTTTATCCATACTTTCATAAATATCTCCTTTTATTTTATTATCGTGTACTTATCAGCATACACAATAGTATCATAATTATTATAGCACAAAATACTATAATTTTTATCATTTCCATGATAACATAACTCCATACACTGATACACGATTGGAGATACTAACTTTACAATATAATAAATATAATAAGTAAAATATGATATACTATATACAGTATGTCTAGTGTATACTCTAATAAATATGCTGATTTAGATTACTCACAGCTTATAAATGATTTGCGATCATTTAAAGAGGTGCTTCTTAGTAATCTTATTCTTGTTGCTGAGCAACCAGCTTCGGTAGGAGCAACGAAAGACAGAGCTAATATCATCGTAAATCGACTGAGTGACACTGAAAGTCTAGGGGCTATACTTGACAGTGCTGGAAATGTTATTGCTGAGTATCCTGCTGTTCATCCAAAACGAAATATAGTATTGCATGCTCATATTGATACACATCATAGCAGCGATAAGGATCATACAATACAGGTATTCTCTGATAAAGTAATTGGGCTTGGGTTAGTGGATAATAGTTTAGGTATTGCCACATTACTCACCTTACCCAGTATTTTAGAGAAATTTCAGTTTAATCTTGAAACAAATATTGTCTTTTGTTTTTCAGCTAACTCATTAGACGAAGGAAATTTACACGGAACTCAGCATTTTTTAGAAACAACAAAAAGAACATTTCATTATGGTATCTGTGTAGAAGGGTTTCCTTTAGGCAGGATAAGTTATCATTCGTTGGGGCTACTTCGAGGAATTATTAATTATGCCATGCCTTCAAAATATGATTGGAGTCGCTTTGAATCTTCAAACTCAATTATCAATATAGTAAATATTATCAATAGAATACTTGGTCTGCCACTCCCAAACAAGCCAAGAACATCTATACAGTTTTCAAGATTACAGAGTGGTGTTTCGTATGATGTATTGCCTAGCTCTGCTCAGTTGCACTTTCAAGTGCGTAGTGAATCAGATGAAATAGTAGAAAAAATAAAAACGGAAATTGACAGTGTTCTTAGTGAGTTAGCATTAAGTACAGGTGCTACAGCTAATCTTGATATTATTACAAAACATTTTTCGGGCGGACTGCCTTTTTCTCATCCTTTAGTAACACAGCTTCATACTATACAAAATACATTGAATATAAAAACAGCTTTGATGGCAAGCACCTCCGATTTATGTGCTTATATAGAAAGAGGTATTCCTGCAGTAACAATAGGATTAAGTTCTTGTGAAAATTATAATCTTGAAAATGAAGTGTTACATATAGAGCCAATTTTTACTGGCATAGCACAGTTATTAGGGTTAATACTTGCTATTGACAGAGGAAAGATAGAAACAGAGAAAGGATAATAGATGAGTAAAGTAGAAACATTATTACACGATTTTACCTTTCATCATAATCAGTTTGTTGATATTAAAAAACTAGTCACACTGAAAGAGAAAAAAAATATTACAATATCTTTGTGTATCCCTACACTAAACGAAGAAAAAACGATAGGCAAAGAAATAATTATTTTTAACTCTGAGTTAAAACAACGGTATCCTTTGTTAGATGAGATAGCGGTAATTGATTCTGGTTCTGAGGATAGAACTTTGGAAGTAGCAGCATCTTTTGGGGCAGATACATATTTATCAAAAGACATTTTGCCTGAGCAAGGAACGAAAAAAGGCAAAGGAGAGAATCTATGGAAAGCTATTTATCAGCTTACGGGTGATATTATTGTATATGTTGATGCTGATATTAAAAATATACATCCTCGCTTTATATACGGACTTGTGGGACCTCTGCTCTTAAATGATGATATACAGTATGTAAAAGCTTTTTATCAGCGCCCTCTTGAGCTTGCAAAAGGAGTACGCAGTGTTGGTGGAGGGAGAGTTACTGAAATTCTTGTTCGCCCTTTGTTTTCTCTATTTTTTCCTGAATTATCAGGAATTATTCAACCGCTTAGTGGTGAATATGCAGTTCGGAGAAAAACACTTGAAAATATTCCGTTTCCTATCGGGTATGGGGTTGAAACTGCACATTTACTTGATGTGTATAAACAATATGGTATAGGTGCTTTTGCACAAACTAATCTTGATATGCGCGTGCATAGAAATCAAGAAACTTTATCGCTTGGAAAAATGGCGTTTGGAATATTACAAACATTCATGGTACGGGCAAGTGATTTAGGAATTATGGAAAAAGTACCATCATTTGAAAATACGCTTATTCAATTTGAATCTGATGAAACAAACTATAAATTAAAAGAAAAAGATATTATTGAAGAGGAACGTCCTGCTATGAAGACAATAGAAGATTATCAGAAAAAATATAAGCAATAAAAAAGCACGCTATTTTTTCTATTGTCAAAAAATGGTAATAGTATGAATATGATAGTTATATGTATGTAGAGACGATAGTTATTGTTAATTTTCTTCTGTACTATTTATAGCGTAGTAATAAAAAATACGATATAATAAAACGCAAGATGACATCGAAACATAGTAATAAAGGTAATACACTTCTCTATATCATTTTATTTTTGTTAATTGTACTTACAGTACAAAATAATGTAAGTAAATCATTTCTTTCTGATTTTTTTTCAGGAATATTTAATAATGATGTTGTATTACAGGATGATGTAACAAATGATACTGAGAGAGATATTTTTACTGATACGCATATAGTGAATATTGAATCAAATGATTCTTTGAGTAATGATGAGCGAAATAGCATTTCTGTGTATCAGTCTCGTAACAAAGCAGTGGTAAATATTACTACTGAGGTTCTTGCGTATACATGGTTTTTTGAACCAGTACCACGAGAAAGTGGTGTGGGCTCAGGGTCTGTTATAGATACACGTGGGTACATACTCACTAACTATCATGTTATTGAAAATGCCAATAGAGTATTTGTAACATTCTGGGATAAAACAAAAGTAGAGGGTGAAATTATAGGCATTGATATAGAGAATGATCTCTCAGTGCTAAAAGTGGAGTCTATGCCATCAAGTACAGGAGTAATTCCTTTAGGTGAATCTAAAGGGTTACAAGTTGGACAAAAAGTACTTGCGATAGGAAATCCTTTTGGACTTGATAGAACACTTACAACAGGAATTGTTTCTGGGATAGAACGACCAGTGCGTAGTTCACGTAATATTGTAATTCAGAATATGATACAAACAGATGCTTCCATCAATCCCGGAAATAGTGGAGGGCCTCTATTAGATCGTAAAGGGCAGCTCATTGGAGTAAACACTATGATCTATTCTCCTAGTGAAGGATCTGTAGGGATAGGGTTTGCTGTACCCTCTGCTACTGCGCGCAGAATAGTGCCTGATCTTATTCGTTATGGCAAAGTAAAACGTGGGTGGATAGAGTGGCAAGTACAGCCTTTGTTTCGAGAGCTTATTTCTTACGCAAACTTGCCTGTTGACAGTGGATTGTTAGTAAGCAGTCTTGATGTAGGGAGCAATGCACAAAAAGCTGGACTACAGGGAGGCGACAGAGGAAATCGTGTACAGTATGGGAGAAGTATTATCTATTTAGGAGGGGATATTGTCACTAAGATAGGAAATACTGATGTTGCGTCTATATCTGATTTGCTTGAGGCTCTGGAAAGTACAAAGCCTGGAGAGAAAATTATGGTTGAATTTTATCGAGATGAAAAAAAGCAGAGTGCCAACATAACTCTGATAGAGAGACCTGAAAATTTGGTAATACGATAAGAATATGCTTTTGGGTACATATCTTATACGAGGAAAAAACAATACATGATAACAGAAGACACACTGAGAGGATTACTAACATATCTGAAGTTTCAAGACAAGAGTAATATTTTTAGTAAAAGAATTGGGGAAGCTATCTTAAAAATAGATTTTGAAAAAAGGAAATAGTGTACCCTGAAGAGTTAATCATCACCTTTGTCGCATTTAATCCTTGAACTCGTTTGTTATACATGCTATACTTTGTATAAAAACATCAGATATACTATGCTGTACCTCTACTATACTGCAATCTTCTTCATCATAAGGAAGTTCCAAACTATCATATTGACTTTTTAATAAAGATACAGGCATAAAATGTCCTTCTCGTTTTTGCATACGCTGTTTAATTAGCTCATAATCAGCATGAAAACACAGAAAATAAAGAGGATAAGCACTTTGTCTCAAACAATCACGATACTTCTTCTTTAATGCAGAACAGCTTATAACAACCCTTTTTGATTGAGCTTCTTGTTGCTCTATGGTCTTACAAATTGTTTCAAGCCATTGCTGCCTATCACTATCCTGCAAAGCTATGCCTTTTTGCATTTTATGTCTGTTTTCTCTATTATGTAATGCGTCCCCTTCGATAAATGTGCGTTGCAAATACACTGCTATTTTTTTTCCTATACTTGTTTTTCCACTCCCTGCCACTCCCATACAAACAATATGTGGCAATAATAATCCATCCATATAATACCCTATATGCTCAGTTGCAATAGCACTCTATCATTGTGGAAGATGCTCTATACTATCCCACTCCATTTGAGAAAGAAAACTTTCATTACATACAGAAGCAAAGCTTGCCGTATGTACAGTCGAAAGAATAGCATTTGCTGCATCAGTTACTTGTTGTTTCGTAAGAGATAACAGAGAATCTCGTACTTGTTGACGCAACTGTGCAGTAATACCTGTAAACTGTCGAAATTGAGCCATACGTAATTTACGCAAAGGAGAAAATACTTTTATTGCTTCACCTACCGTTCCTACTATCAATGTCGAAAGCATAGATTCTCTAAATTTTCCCTGTGCTGTACTCTCAATACTCTTAAAAAATTCATCATAGCTATCTTTAATAGTAGGATCTCTAAAAGTATAAAAATATAATAAGGCCTCTGCCCCTAATAATTGTGTTCCTGCACCATATGCTCCTTGATTCATACGAATATTTTCTATTAGTTTTTGAGAAATGATTTTACTTGCTAACTCATACGCTGCATAATGAGGACTAACATACGATACTGTAGGCATCACCATTGCATTAAAAGCCACTTGTGTTGGATAGGTAAAAGCAAATTTTCCTGCTTTCCCATTCACGCTTGCTGATAAAGCATGCAAAGTATATGCACGAGAAGGCAGTGCTTGATACAAGCTATATAAGGCTTGCTGTACTGTATCAATCTTTTGTTCTTTACATACCAATGTTATACTTAATCGCTCCTTTGTAAATACAGACTGTCGTATATGTTCTAGCTCTTTCGGATATAGACTAGTATCACTTTTTTCGTTAAGCCATGAATACTGCTTTGTACCGTTCCACTCATCATCTAAAATAGCAGAATACACAAATTGTGAACCTGCCTTAATACTTGCATAACTTGTACCTGCATCAGGTAGCCTATTTCGTAATACAGTCTTTCCTTCTGCAACAATTTCATTGAGACGTTTTACACGCGTGAAATCCAAATCTAATAATAATTCTTTTAAGAGATCTATCACTTGAAGCATTTTATCCTCAAGAAAACTTACTTCAAGAGTAATCATGATCTTTAGTGAACCATTAAGATCTACAAGATTTTCCATACTCATAGAGAGTTTCCCTGTGATCCTACGTATCTTGGTAGCTATATCTTCATAACTATGTTTGTTAGTACCTAAATCAGTACACGATGCAATAAATGTAGGAATAAGATACCGTGCATATTCATTATGTTCTATCAAAGAAGCAATATCAAAATGAAGTGCCATATATATCAATCTGTTGCGAGTATTTTCTATCCAATGTATATTGAGAGCATTATCATGTATATGTTTTTCATTCCATACAATAATTTTTTTAGGTAACTCAGCTATACTTAGTTTTGGAACAGTGGCAAGTACTTCAGGACTGTCTTCTGTATTATTTAAGACATCAATATTTTTTGCAATTAATTTTTTCTCCTCTTTCTCTTCACTGCTATATGATTGCCATATCTGAGAAAATAATTCTTTTTCCTGTTGCATCTGTATTTGTGTGTACTCTTTTTGGGGACAAGCAAAAGTTGTTATCCGATGTTCATTGTATACAAGATATTTTTCAGCATATTCTTCAAGATATCGTGTGCCATGCGATGACTGTAACATATTCTTAAAATACAAAAAAGTATTATTTACATCCGCAAAGTCAAGTGGATTCTGCTGATACACCATCACTCTGGCAAGCTTTGATAGCCATGAAATTTTTCCTGTAGTATTGGTGAGTGCTTCGCGTAAACTAAACTCTACTCTACTTAATGTTGCATCAATGAAAGATTGAGGAATACCTTCCTGTATTACTTCTTGTAATGATTGTAATATAAATTGTTTTACTTCACTATTTTTATCAGGATGAAACCCTGTAAGACCTAAAGTATATGTTAGCTGATGCAAAGATGCCCCCAAGCCAGTGAGAACACTTATATCATCAGCAATACCACTTTCAAGTAATTTTCTGCGTAACGGAGCTCCCGGTATTCCTACAAGTACCGAATGCAAAAATAAAGCTCGTTGCATTTCAATAGGATCATCATTTTTACCTAACAACCATGATATATCAACAGTCCCCATTGCTTCCTTATTTTCCTGAGAGAGAGGAACATTGATAAAAACATCTTTATCTAAACATACATGTTTCTGTAAAGGAGGAATTTCGTAAGAAGGATGTACTTCTTTATTCCAACGAGAAAGAAATTCCTGTTCGATATACACTAAATGTTCTTGTGTAGGAATGTTGCCATATAACAGAATTTTTGTATATTCTGGACGATACCATTGTGCATGAAATTCCAAAAATTGCTCATACTGCAATAGAGGAATTTCCTTTGGGTTTCCTCCTGAATCAAAGCAATAAAACATATCAGGAAACAACTGCTGATATATAGCTTCCAATAACAGACTGTTTTTATCTGAATAATCTCCTTTCATTTCATTGTATACAATACCGTTTGAAGAAGTATTTCTATCAGAAGATTCATTGCCTTGCTCTTTTGTATATTTCTCTTCACTAAGAAGAAAGCCTTCACGATGAAATACCTCTTTTCTTAAAAGAGGAAACCATACCGCATCCCCATACATATTAAAAAGATTAAAAAAATCAGCTTTTACAGTAGAAGCTCCTACATACAAAGCTCTATCAGGATAAGTCATTGCATTGAGATATGTTCGACAGCTTCCCTGCTCAAAATGGAAAAAAGGAGATTTTAGCTGATACCTCTGCGAACCACTTAGCACTGAATGTTCAAGTATATGAGAAACCCCACTGCTATTAGACGGATAACTAGGAACCGCAAAGACAAAAGCATTTTCTAAGTCATCGTTATGAACATGCAGTATCTCACATTTTGTTGTATCATGCATATGATGAGATATTTCTCCGTTTACAAAATTATTATATCGTTTATCAATTAAAGAAAAACTCACACAGACCTCTTTTCATTTTGTATTACCATTCTGCAACACTCCCATCTAAGTTATGCCATATTGGATTACTCCATTCATGAGGAGTCTTACTTCGCTCTTCTATAAGCTCTTCATTCATTGTTACGCCTAAACCATGTCCTTCTGGTACTGCAACATATCCATTTTCTATTTTTAATACTTCTTTATTTTTTACATAATCTACTACTTCGGCTTTCCCTTCTGTATTATAATGAATGCCACCACTTTGCTCCTGTATTAGCATATTATACACTGCTGCATCTACATGTAATGCCGACATTAAAGCAATAGGGCCAAGTGGACAATGCAGCGCTATCTGTACATCATACACATCGGCAAGAGTAGCAATACGTACACATTCACTAATACCACCCGCATGAGAAATATCTGGTTGCACAATATTTACAAAACCTCTTTCAAGTAACTCTCTAAAATCATATTTTGTAAAAAGTCTTTCTCCCGTAGCAATAGGGATAGTACTTACAGGAACTATTTCAGGAAGCATATGTAAGTATTCTGGTAATATTGGTTCTTCTACAAAAAATGGATGATATACTTCCAATTCTTTTAGCAATATTTTCGCCATTGATTTATGAACTCTCCCATGAAAATCAATAGCTATATCAAAAGAAGTACCTACCGCAGTACGTACTGCATCCACTCGCTGCAATATAGTATCAATAGTACGAAAGGAATCTATATACTCCAGCTTGCCACAGCCATTCATTTTTATTGCATTATGTCCATGTTTTTTTACTTCTAAAGCTTGTGCCGCTGTTTCTTCTGGACTATGGGGACTATCTCCTCCTATCCATGAATATACCCGTATCTTCTTTCTACAAGGACCTCCCAATAGTGCATGTACTGGAGCTCCTACATATTTTCCCTTTATATCCCACAGAGCTTGATTGACTCCTGCAATGGCACTCATTAAAATAGCTCCTCCTCGATAAAAACTGCCTCGATACATTGTTTGCCAAATATGTTCTATTTCTAATGGGTTCATGCCTATTAATTGAGATTCATACTCCTGTAAAGCTGCTTGTACTGTTCTTGCTTTCCCTTCAATCACAGGTTCTCCCCATCCTATTATTCCTTCATCTGTTTCTACTTTAAGAAACAACCATCGAGGAGGCACTAGATATGTTTGCAATTTTGTTATCTTCATATTATGTAGACTTAGTTTTGTAACAGTGAAGGCAGAAATAATGTAATAGCAGGAAAAAAGAGTATTAAGAGTAACACCATAATTTGCATAATAATATACGGAAGCACCGAAGCAAATATATCCATCAAAGTGATTCCTTTTGGAGCAACACTATGTAAGTAAAATGCACCTGGACCAAACGGAGGAGAAAGAAATGATATTTGCATATTAACACAAAATAGTATCCCAAACCATACAAGATCATAGCCCATTGCCTGCACTATTGGTACAAAAATAGGAATAGTAAGCATAGCAATGCCTATCCAATCCATAAACATACCAAGCAGAATCAAAATGAACATCATAAAAATAATAATGGCAAGTGGAGGCCATCCAAGTCCAAACAGTAAATTTTCTATAAACTTACTGCCTCCAATCAGGTTATATGCTCCTACAAGAATATACGCTCCTATCCCTATCCACATAATCATCCCACATGTTTGTAAAGTGGTATACAAAGATTCCTTTATCACCTTTACGTTCAACTCTCTTCTATAAAGCGCAATAATCATTACTGCTACTACTCCTACACTGGCTGCTTCCGTTACCGAAGCTATCCCCATATAAATGCTACCAAGTAAACATACAGCAATAATCCCTGGCAAGATAATATCTCGTATAGCCCGTCTTTTCTGACTAGAAGAAATAGGGTTTGCTCGTATCTCTTCTTTTGATACACTAGGTACTTCATCTGGATAGAGAAAACTATATATAACTATATATACTATGTATAATCCAGCAAGAATAAACGCAGGAATAAAAGCTGCACTAAACAATTTTCCTATAGATACAGAAGCAGTAAGACCATAAATAATAAGTACAATACTAGGAGGCACCATTGTCCCTAAAGCGCCACTTGAAACACAAGTACCAATAGCAAGTTTTTTATTGTATCCTAAACGTAGCATTTGGGGTAATGCAAGCATCCCTAGCAATACTGTTTCTCCTCCAATAATACCAGAAATAGCAGCTAAAAAAACTCCTATGATAACAGTTTGTATAGCCACGCCCCCCTTTAAGCTTCTTGTAAAGAGCCACATTGCATTATATAAATCCTTTGCTATGCCTGTTTTATCCAATAAAGTAGCCATAAAGACAAACATAGGAACTGCCAGTAAAGAATATGTATTCATAAAACCATATACACGGTTTGCTATCAATGACAGTGTATCAAAAGAGAACCACCCTATTGTCAAAACAATAGAGATTATCCCTGTAAGAAACGCTAGAGGTACCCTACTGGACAAAAGAATCAACATTGCTCCAAACACAAGTAATGTTACAGGAGCTATCCCTAATGTACTCAATCCTAGCATGATATTATTTTTCCATTGCTTGTGAACGAGAAGAAGTACATTCTTTTATTTTTGTTATCACATGAGCAGTTATCAGCACTATGAAAAGCAGAAGAAAAATACTCATAGAAAATTTTATGATACTAGGAAACACAGAATTCCATGAAGATCCTGATCGCTCTAATCGTATATCTCCAGCAGGAGAAAAGAATGCAGATTTTGTTATAATAACAGTTGATACCCATAATAAAATGACATAAAACAATGCAATCACATCAGCTAACAATGAAAAGATATACTGAACTTTCTTTGGAAATAAATCCACTATTACTGATACCGAGATATGCTTATCTTTTGCATATGCATACACTCCTCCATATAACATTACTATTGCAGCCAAAGATAATGTTGTTTCATGTACCCAGATAGTAGGACGATTAAAAACATATCTCATAAATACTTCATACACAGACAATAGTACAATAACAAGATATACCCACGATAATCCTTTTCCAATTAAAATAACAAAAGCATTGATACGTTCTTTTAACGTATATTTCATTTACGTATCATTCCTTGATTTTGTAAATACTCCACAACAGTATCATAGTATTTTTTTGCCATAGGAGATTGGGCTGCAGCTTTCACCCATAATTGGGCTGCAACTTCACGCACTTTTTGAATTTCTTCGGCACTCCAAGATACAATGGTACTATTTTTTTCTTTTGCTTCTCTGACTGCAGATTTATCTGCATCTTGATGTATAAGTAAAAAATTCTCGCTATAGTATGCTCCAGCAGCTTTTAAGATTGCTTTTAAGTCATCAGGAAGTGAATCAAATATTTTTTTGTTCATAGTAAGCTGGTTTGCAGGAGTAGAATGCCATCCCGGATATATTGGATACTTTCCAATATCATTCATGCCTTGAGCTTGGTTTCTTGCAAATATACTGTAATCAGAGGCATCTATCACTCCCTTTTCTAAAGAGGTATATACTTCTGATCCCGGAAGATTTACTGGCGAAGCACCGAGGCTACGGAACAAATCCTGTACTAACCCTTCTGGAGCTCTTAATTTTACTCCCTGTAAATCACTGATATTTTTTATAGGTTTCTTAGATACAAATGCTTCTGTACCTACTGTGCTGACACTTAATAACTCCACTCCATAACTATTGAGCAATTCATTATAAATCTTAAATCCTCCCCCATAATATATAAACCGAATAAAATCCCATGGACTACTCCATGCTCCTATTAAATTTCCTATAAGAGAAAAAGCAGCGTCTTTTCCACTAAAATAAGAGGGATCAGTAATATCTCCCTGTATAATATTAGCTCCTACTGCCTCTAACGTTTGATTATGTTCTACGACCGAACCTGCTCCTGTAACTTGAATTTTTATTCTTCCATTTGACGCTTGGTATACTAAATCTGCCCATGCTTCTTGTGCCTTAAATGCAATTTCTCCTGCCTGATCAGATGACTGGAATACCCACTCATACTGTGGTGTATCCATTTGTTTTTTTGATGACTGATCTTCGTTCTTACTTGTATTACTACAAGACAATATCACACTGCTATACAAAAACAGTACCATTATTACAATACTATACTTTTTTTTCATTGTAAAGCCTCCTCATTAATAATTTTAGTATATTGAAATATTTTTTACTTTTATAGTAACGACATTACTTTTTTCGCTACACTCTTTCCTTCTAAACCAAAATATACTTTCACTTCATTGGCAGGGCCACACACTCCAAACCCTTCTATCCCGATATGCCCTATCGGACGCAAAGAATCCCATCCCATAGGAGTAGCGGCTTCACATATAACCACTTGAGAATTTTTTGGAATAATACCTTCTTTCCATTGTTTATCTTGCTCATCATACAGTTCTTTACACAGCATTGAAACAACCTGTGCTTTTTTTCCTTGTACTAAAAGCTCTTTTGCTGCATCAAGAGCAACAGATACTTCACTTCCTGTAGCAACAAAAGTAACATCAGCTTTTTTCTGTGCTTGAATAACATACGCTCCTTTCATTGCATCTTTCTCCCATCCTTTTGGTTTTTGAAACACTTCTAAATTCTGACGTGTAAATAATAAGGCATTTGGATCTTTTTTCTTTGTAAGAGCAATTTTCCAAGCAATCACCGATTCTTGAGCATCTGCAGGACGAAATACTCTTAGATGTGGAATAAGACGTAACGATGGAGCATGCTCTACTGGTTGATGTGTTGGACCATCTTCTCCTACAAAAATTGAATCATGCGTAAACACAAATATTGAAGGAATACGCATAATAGCAGCAAGTCGCAATGCTGGTCGCATATAATCAGCAAACACTAAAAAGGTAGCCCCAAATGCACGTAAGCCTCCATGTAAGGTAATACCATTTACTATGGCTCCCATAGCATGTTCTCGTACTCCATAATGTAACATACGTCCCTGTGGACTTGAAGCAAAAAAGCTCTGCTTTGATGGCATCTTAGTGTTGTTTGAAGGCTCTAAATCAGCAGAACCTCCTGTAAAAAAATCTACCGTCTCTGATATTGCTTGTATACATGCTCCATTTGCTTTACGAGTTGCTAATACATCTCCTTCTTTGTATTTCGGCCATTTAATCGATCCTGTTTTCGATTGCATAAAAGAGTCCCATTCTTTCCCAAGATCAGGATCTTCTTTTTTCAATGAATCTATCATTTCGTTCCATTCATTTTCTTTGTTAGCTCTTCGTTCTAATTGAGAAGCAAAATAGTTTGTTGCTTCAGGATGAATATAAAATTTTACTTTTGGATCTACGCCCATTTTTTCTTTCATACGCTCAATTTCATCTGCAGCAAGGGGAGCACCATGTACTTTTGCTGTTCCTTGAGATTCAGGAGCTCCTTTCCCAATAATTGATTTACATATAATCACAGTTGGATGAGTGGTATCTTGCTTTGCTTCTGCTATAGATCTGCGCAAGCTATCGTAATCATGTGCATTTGAATTAAGCACTTGCCATTTATATGCCTTAAACCGTGCCGCAACATTTTCAGTAAACGCAAGATCAGTAGAGCCTTCAATACTTATACTGTTCGAATCATAAAATACGATAAGTTTTCCTAACTCTAAATGTCCTGCAAGCGACGCTGCCTCTGACGTAATACCTTCCATCATACAACCATCTCCTGCTACTGCATAGGTATAATGATCCACAACTTTTGCACTTTTATTAAATTTATCTGCAAGCATACGCTCAGCTATTGCCATACCTACGCTGTTTGCAAACCCTGCTCCTAAAGGACCTGTAGTTGTTTCTATTCCTACAGTATGTCCGTACTCAGGATGCCCTGGTGTTTTAGAACCAAGCTGCCTAAACTTTTTTAACTGAGCTAAAGAGAGTGCATATCCACTAAGATGAAGTAAGCTGTACTGCCACATAGACCCGTGTCCAGCGGAAAGCACTAACCGATCTCTATCTTCCCACTTAGGATTTTTTGGATTGTATTTCATCACCTCAGCAAAAAGTAATGCTCCTAACTCTGCTAAACCAAGCGGCAATCCCGGATGCCCTGAGTTTGCTTCTCTTGTTGCGTCTGCAGACAACATACGTACAGACATTGCTATTGCATCTAATACTTCATTACTCGTATTCATATTTCCTCCTCATATTTCAAAAAATAATGCCACTGACTTTTGTTTTATTGCAACATAATCAGTGTGATGTATGATGTATTCTATATTATAGTATACACTAATATACGATATTACTCATATATAAAATTATATTACCCCTAATATACTTTCTTCCACTTTTTTAATTTGCGCTCTATATAGCTGTAAAATATTTGTTCCATAATTGGCAATAAGCTGAATCATATTTCGTTGATTTGTACTTGTATCAACACCATTTATTCTATCACCAGCATCTCCCAAACCAGGAAGAATATATGCCTTATCATTCATTGCTGGATCAACCCATAATGTGTATATATCTATATTGCTTTGGTATTGAAACACCTGTAAGGCTCCCTGTAAAGAAGTGATAATATGCAATAGTTTGACCGAACGAGGAGTGATATTATGTTGCTCAAAATATTTTAAGATAGTAAGAATACTTCCCCCTGTCGCATTCATAGGATCGGCAATAATCAAATCTTTGTCTTGTAAACTTGCTACATCAAAAAACGACTGCTTATCATTGAGTGCGTACTTGAGCGGCTGATCTTTATGCTCTACACGAGATATACGAAACAAAGCATAATCTGGCACATAGCCTTCTGATGAATATTCTTGAATTTCCTTTCCAATAATAAGCGAGGGTAGCAAAGCTCCACGCAATAACACACACATGGTAGTATTATGGAGAGGTTTATCAAAGTTTGGAATTTTATGAACTGCATAATTTTGTATAGGATCGTTTACTGGAGTACTTATCACAAAGTTATTTTTTTGTTGCTTTATATTTTCGGCAAAGGCAAAAGAAAATAAAAATTCAAAAGCACGTTGCGTATAATACATAAACTCACTATTTTGTGTACGCATATCTCGTAACTTTGCCACCACTCGTGAAATAGGACCATGATTTTGCAATGGCTGATCAAAACTATATACATGAATACGTTGTTTGTTTACAAGAAATTCTTGTAAACGATGCCCTATGCTATTGTAACTGGAAATTAAAAATGTCTTTCTTTCACTTTCATCTTTTATAGACTCTGCTTCTTGCAACATATGTACATATAAATCTTCAATTTCTTGCACTATTTTTTGATCATCATTGTGCAGTTTTTTTATGACTTCATGAGCATTACATAAAAACATAGCTACTTCTCCCCATATATTTACTCTTTCTTATATAATCGATTCTTAAAAAGCAAGGCTTCAGGCAGTGATCGACAGAACATAATATCATGTGCGTATAACCACAGTGTAGCTCCCTCATGATATACCTTGTACCATATAAATCCAATAGTTTCTTTACTTTGTTGTATTTCAGTATCATGTTCTATTACAGAAAGAATATCTCCTCTGCGAAATACCGCTTTCACACTTTTACTACTATCACGACTTGCAAAAGCACGTGCATATGTGTCTTTCACAAGAATATGAGTATACTGTGTGTCAAACAACGAGGGAGAAATAAGATCAATAGATCGTGATTCTTGCTGTTGCATACAAGATAAAAATGCCATACTTATGAATGAGAGAAAGACAAAAGAAGCACTATAATACCGTATAAGAAAAAAAAATTGATATTGAGAATGCAGTGTCTTTATACTCACTCTGTATAGTATAGCATGTTATGAGAGAAAGGGAGGGCTACTACAGTAATGCACTACTATATCTGTAATGTCTTGCCTTCTTGTATATGCTGAAATAATGCCTCTTTTGAAGCAAAAGGGAGTTCAATATTATACGCTTTTGCAATATGGGTAAGTCCTGATGATATGCTCTGCCCTGTTTCCAGTGCATGAGAAATTTCTTCAAACCCTGTGCGAATAGCCTTTTCTTTTTCCTTAAAGAAAGCATTGAATACCGTGAGCATTTCTTCTCTGTATTTTATTTCTTCTGCTTTTATTGCTGCACATATTGCTTCAATTCTTTTACGTCTTTCTCTTGCAATATCCCGTGATTGTAATGCTTGTGTAAGCTGTCCATACCATGATGCAGATATCATAGAAGCAACAGTGCCTCCAATAAATCCTCCTACTATTGATCCTACAACAGGAATGGGAATAATTACAGTCCCAATAGCAGCACCAACAGTGCTTCCACACAATGTAGTTGCTAAAATATGCCCTTGTTTCCCAATATTTTTTACAAATTGTTCAGGGGTAATTTTTCCTGTTATGAGGCTAAATGTTTCTTTTGTGAGTATAAGCCCGCATTCAACAAGTACTATTGGTTTTTTTGCAAGCGATTTTAAGATATTATTATGGGATGATTTAAGCATTCCACCAACTACCGAAGCACCGCTTGCTTTTCCATAGGATGTAGCAGTAGAAATTAGTGTATCTTTACCAGTATCGAAAAGAGCCTCATCTATATCTTTTGTGCCATCTCCCAGTGCTTTTATATTTCTAACAGCACTCACTGCCCCTCCTATCATCGCCCCTCCCTTTGCTCCTTCCATTCCTGCTCTATGTGCTACTGATACTGTATCTCCTATAGTACTGAGGATAGGATGTTCTCTTGCAAACATAGCATCATCAGTGGATGTCTTTGAATCAACAAGACGTGAATCTACATCTTTTATTTTTTGTATTTTATTTTTAATGCTCTGTATTTTATCTGGATTTTTTATTTTTTGAGATTCTATTTGTTGCTCAAGTTTACTTATTTGTTCTCTATTATCTTGACGAATTGCATCATATTGATCTTTTGGAACTTTAATATCTGTACCTTTATACTTATCATAATTCTCATCATTATATAACTTACGATAATTTTTTTCTGTAAAAAAGTTTTTTTGTTGATATTTTTGTCCTGTAGTGCTAATAATATCTGCTTCGGGATTGTTATCATTGGTACGATGTATTCTTTCTGACTTTCCACCAATACTATTCTCTGCATTAACACGAGCTACTTCCTTTACCTCTGCAGAGAAACCAGCCTGTTGCTGTTTGTTTATTCTCTCATAATCAGGGTGTACTTTTGATTTGCTTATTTTTGCTAAGTCTGTATAGGACTGTATATGCTCTGCACTTGCCTCTGCAAATCGCTCCATTGTATGAGAAAGAGCAATATCAATCTCTCTGTTAAAGTTTCGTTCATGCTCTTTTTGTTTTTTCTTATCCAGTTGATACGTCATAAAAATTTTTAATTTTTTATGATATAGATAGATATATTATATCTACTCTATATCATACATCCTGTCCTTATATTTTTGCTCCTGTCCATTTGCCTAATAAATCATGGATTTGAGATGCTCTCTCTTTCTCACTCATTTCATACTTACTATGATCAATCATCATCTTATGAATAAAATCATTATTCTTCTCTAGTATTTCTGGCAACTGATATACAGGCTTTCCTTCTTCATCCATCAGCGGAGTATCTATAATCTTACGAAGCAACAAAGCACTATTTACTGTGTCAGTTATTACCTTTAGTTCTTCATTTTCTAGCTCTAGTGTTTGAGGAGCACTTTCTACTTTATCAGCAATACGAGACATTTTTTTATTTTGCATATCAACAATAGCACTTATATTCCTTATCACACTCATTGCCAACACCGAAAGTTTACTCATCATATCAAGCTGTTGTATAAGCGTCTTAACTTTTTCCACTATAGCATCAACTTTTTCTCTAAAACTTCGTGCTTCCTCCAACTTCTCTTCAGATTTTGCTTTTGCCATCCATGAGGTAAATATTGCTACAGGAGCGAGTGCTATGCCTCCCAATACTACCATTCCTCCAATCACTCCAGCTCCTCCCGCTGCTATAGCCCCACCCCCCAACCACGCAAGTGTAGCATTCGTTGCGGCTGCTCCTGAGAGTGTCCCTATCGCTGTACCAGTAGATGCCACCCCAATAATACCTGTTATTCCATATGCTCCCCCTGCAAGCGCTGCCCCTCCTAATGCTCCTCCTACCGCTGAAGTCAATACATCTTCAGCTTGTATGGCCACTTGCTTTATTTCCTGCATATCCGTCTTAAATGTATCTTCATCGTATCCATCAACCTGCTTAAATAAGCTCCTATCCACTGCACCAATTTTTTCATAAATAGCACAAAAATTCTTTAATGAACTGGCATATGCAGTAAATTTTTCACGCCCAAGCTGTACTAAATGCTCATTCATTTCTTTCCTTTTTCTCTCTAAATCCTCTCTTGCTCTTTTGTCACGTTCTTTAGCATCAGCACATATACTATTTGCAATATCACTATTTTCCTTTGCTTCCAGACCATTTTTTGCAGTTGCAAATAGCCCTATTGCTGCAGCTCCTGCCCATATAAGTATTGGTATTGGCATAATATCTCCTTTATTATGTAGTTTTATGTTTCTATACAGATAACAAAAACACTCTATTTTTCTGTATCTTATTTTCCAAAAATAAAATGAATTATCTTTGTTCGAAAGACAGAAAATTGCTCCATTATTTTTTCTATATCATGTAGCATGGTAGCTTTTTTCCCAAATGTTTCAGCAACATCAGCGATAAATTTTTTTTGATTATCATGGTACTGATTATTAGACAAAGCAGTTGCTATCAATTCAACAAGCACTACTTTCTGTTCTTCTTCCTTTGTAAATATTTCTTGCAACTTTGGGAGAGAGTTAGCAGATGGATGCTCATCGTGTAATCCCAGTACCATCTCAATACAAATAGAACGCAGATAGTACTCTTCTTTTTCATCTATAGCTCCATCGTCTACAAGCAAGACATGCTTAGCTAATCCTAAAAATACTTTTTTTTGTTCATATGATAAATTTTCTAAAAACAAACTATACCTCCTAAAAAATACTAGTAACAGTATATATATATATGCAAGTACTTTTCACAAAAAAATTGCAAATTCTAATGAAAATGTAAGAAAATAAATGAAAAAAATTACAGTCTGATAAAAAGAAACTATCCTGTAATACTACAGTAAACTATATGATATGCATCCTAAAAGAGAGCATAAATTCTTTTATATATGCTTGATGCTGTGGGAGAACAAGCTGTCCAAAACTATCGCTTCCTAATCCAGTTACTGCGTAATGTATATCCATAACAACACTATCATGCTTTTGTAATTCATATGTATGCTTTGCTCTATTGATTTCTTGTACAGTATAATTTGTAGCACACACACTATACGGCTGAAGAAACTCAAAAGAAAGCCCTTCTCTCTGTTCTGTGTCCTGTACAGTAACTGTTCTCACATCACTGAGCATAGCACTTTCCTGAGGATAAATGTATGGCACAAATAGATCATCAAGACTTGACTCATACAATCCAATACAGTTTGCTTTGTAGCTATCCACATACGATTCTCCTGGACCTCTTCCATACCATTGTATATTCTGAAATGCTTTCTGTAATTCAATGGTCACTCCTATTCTAGGAATCATATCAGTATACTCACCATACGGCACGCCATGTACACATACATCAATAGAGGAAAAAGAAGACATACGGTATACATAAGTGCAATGAAACCCAAAATCTTGTGCAGGAGGAGCAAGAATAGTCTGTACCCGTATCATACATACATCTTCTTTCTCATAGAACTCTACACATTTACTCTGCTCTTGACTGAGTAATATATTTTTTGCCTTCCAGAGTGTATTATATGTATTTTCATGATTATCAATGATCGCTCTATCAAAGCTGGCTGTAGGTCCTTTTGTAATATACGCTGTATTATTTTTCTTTGAACAAAAAGCACATAGCTCCCCACTTATAGCATCAACACTCATCGTATAATAGTCATTCTCAAATGTATAATGATATGGCTGTTTAGCCTGCTCCACTCCACTCTTAGCTGCATATGTATTATCAAAAGAACAAAACGGTGTTGATGCTGTCTGTGAACAAAATTTCTGTAATGCATCTACTGTTGTAGTAGAAGTTTCATCATCACCATACGAAAACTGAATACGTGCAAGCTCATGATATGCAGAACAATATTCACTTTCCTTTTTTTGATACACAACAAAGTTTATATAGTACTCAGCCTCTTTTTCTCTTTCTATGTTTACACAATCAAGAGTAAATGTATGTTCGTGTTGAGCCTCAATAATCGGTATATCAAGAGGAGCAGTATATATCTCTTTCCCATTTTTTATAATACTAACATGGATACTAATATCACTCGTATCGCTAAAGTAATAGTTGTTCTTACATATATAGGAATCTACAATACACTGTATTATTTTAATCGGAGCAATAACCTGTTTATACTCTAACAACCCTGGACTAGGCAACTGATTAGGAAACACTAATCCATCAATACAGAAATTTTTATTATTGGGTATATCACCAAAATCTCCCCCGTACTTATAATACACAGATCCTGTAGTAACATCTTTTGCTTCTATACCATGATCGCACCATTCCCAAACAAAATGCCCTTGAATAGACCTATGCATATCAAATATTTCCTGATAATCACTCAAGCCTCCAGGACCATTGCCCATTGCATGAGCATACTCACAAATAATTCTCGGCTTTAAGGGAGATGTTTGCATAATTTTTTGAAAATCTTCTATGTTTGTATACATAGTACTCACAATATCCACCACCTCAGCGTTCCTGTCTTCTTCATAATGTACAAAGCGACTAGGATCAAGTGCTTTACATACTCTATAACTTGCTCTTATATTACATCCAAAGCCTGACTCATTCCCTAACGACCACAAAATAATACAAGGATGATTTATCTGTGCTTTTACATGTCGCTCTATTCTTTCTACAAACACATGTTCCCACGAAGGATCATCAGTAATGTGATTTATTTTGTTCACTACTCCATAACAATGAGTTTCAACATCAGTTTCAGCAACGACATACATTCCCAGCTCATCACATAGTTCATAAAAACGAGGATCATTAGGATAATGAGAAGTACGAATTGCATTGATATTATGTGCTTTCATTAAATGAATATCCTTACGCATACGCTCTACAGAAACATAGCGACCTGTTTTTGGATCATGATCGTGTCTATTTACTCCATGCATTTCAAAATAACAATTATTAAGATACAAGATACCATCTTGTATAGTAAGCTCTCTTATCCCAACACGCTGTGGAACACAACTTACAAGCTCATTATCACAATAAAGACTAATGTATAATGTATACAAATAAGGAGTTTCTGCAGTCCATAGACAGGGATCTGTTAGCAGCATTTCAACAGCAGTCTCTGTATGTGTAGCTATGTCCAAAGCCTGCTTGTGTGTTTGTACAACAATGCCATCCTTATCACAAAGCTCATAGTGAACACAACACTCTGCATCACCCTTGTACTTGTTTGCCCATTGAGTACATACATGTACTATTGCATGCTGACATTCTTTCTCTTCTCTCTGTTTTTGTGTATGCTTGATAGAACTCTTTATTTGTATATCTTGTAGACATACAGCTTTCTTCCCATATATATACACTTCTCTAAAAATACCACTTAACCACCACATATCTTGATCTTCAATATAAGTAGAATCAGCCCATTTCGAAACAGTAACAAAGAGAACATTCGATGTTTCTCTTAAAAAATTTCCTATATCAAATTCAGCAGAAAGCCGAGAGCCTTTACTCATACCAACATACTGTCCATTAAGATGCACTGTATACACAGTCTCAACTCCATCAAAGCGAAGAATATATTGTAATGCTTCTTTCGTTGATGCCACAGATGTTTTATCAATATCAAATGTTGTTACATACAGTGCAGTAGGATTTTCAAAAGGAACATGATCTTTATACAGAGGAAAAGGCAAACTTTCATCTGTATAATGCGGAGAGCCAAACCCTTGTAACTCTAAAGAGGAAGGAACCACAACAGTATGCCATGACTGTATGGCTTCTTCTGTTATGTGTGAAACATCTACATACTTAGGGCTTTTATATAATTTCACTTTCCATATTCCATTGAGATTATGAAACAAAAACGAGTTTTCACGATTATAGGTACTCGCTAACTGCTTATCTTTATAGGAAAAAAAATACGCATGAGCATCCAATCTATTATAATGTGTTATCGTGTGATCTTGCCAGTACTCTTTCATCACTGTACAGTACTCTTTTTTATAGAAAATATATTTGTTTCAATGATAACAATAGCAAAAAAAACGAGGATAGCACCAATAATCATAGTGAGAGAAAGAACCTCTTTAAGAATCAGAACAGAGAGTAACGCACCAAACACAGACTCTAAAGAAAGAATAATAGCAGCCGTTGTTGAAAGAATATATTTCTGTGCATTATTCTGAAGAAAAAAAGCAAGCATCGTACTAAATACTCCTAGATATAACACAGACCCTACACTCTTATAGGTAAGAGCAAAATCAAATGTTTCAAACAATAACGCAGAAATAATAGACAAGAGTGCAGCTACTCCCATCTGAAAAAACACAAGCATTGTTGGATTCAAATTATGCTCCATAGTATAATACCCCATGCCCACTATATGAAACGCAAAAAAGACAGCACAAATAAGGGTAAGCACATCTCCCTTGTTCATAGAAAAATCATGAAAAGAGAGAGAGATAAACGCTATGCCAATAAGACATATAACGGCTCCAACGAAAATACGAAAAGAAGGCCTTCTCTTAAGAAGCATCCAAAAAATAAAAGGAGCCATAACAATATTTGTAGTAGTAAGAAACGCATTTTTTGATGGAGTCGTATACTGCAATCCTACTGTTTGAAACGCAAACCCTAAAAACAAAAAAATACCAAGAATAAGCCCTGGTATTATATGGGATCTATACTGTACATGAATATACGGAATAGCAATAGCCATCATAATAATAAAAGCAATGGAAAATCGAAATGACATCATATAAAAAGGGCTTACCCCTGCATCAAGAGCCATTTGTGCAACTACAAATCCTGATCCCCACACAAACGCAACAAACACTAAACTTAACTTTGCAAATAAAGAACTCATGTTATTTATTATAATACGAACGCTGAAAATAAAGGTATGTGCTGGCAGTAAATGTAAAAGCTGGATCGCTCAACCCTTTCCCACTTATAGCATCAAAGTTTTCTGCCATTCCCCCAGTATGCACTAAATGCATAAACCGTAGAGCAATATCTTTTGCCATAGCACTATACCCACTACAATGTAATGCATCAACAATAGGCAGAGTAGTCAGTGGCCATATGTTCCCTCGCCAATACCCATCCGTTGTATAGTAGTTACTTGTAATAGCTTCACTTGCTATGCCAAACTCACTGAGAAAATCATGAGATTGCAGTGTATTCACTAACATGCTTCTTATAGTTGCAGGCAACATATCTCCAATAATAATAGGCATACAATGAAGAAGAGACTTACTACATATCTTTTCTCCTGTTTCATACAATAAAGAAAAAAATTCTTTTCCATCAAAAAGAGTAGTAAGGAATGTTTGCAAATATTCTTTTGAAAGAGCTTGCCATTGCTGTGCTTCTGTATTTTTGTTAAGATGCATCGCAATAGTAGAGAGTGCTTTCTGCAACACAATAAGATAACAAGGCAAATCAGGAGAAATGACAGGACAGCCTTTTATAAATACAGTAGCATTATCCCACCCCGAATCATTGCCATGATTATAATAAGGAAGAGGATATTTTCTTACACGCTGTGTTGTCCAGTACTCATGCATGTTAGATAACATATCATATGTCTCTTGCAACACACTTTGTTGTGTAAAAAATGCATTCTGCTTCATCATTAGCATATACGCCCAGCCATGTATAGGAGGTTTTACACAACTATAAGAAGCATATGTATCATTTACAAAATCTGGCAACGCTCCCGAACTGTGCTGAAACTCCTTAAAAAATATAAACTGTTGATACGCTAACTCAGGATAATTTTTTGCTAAACAAATAGCATTAAAACAATTATCCCAACTCCATATATTAGTCATCCAATTTTTAGACATATACATAGCTTGATAGGGAAGAATTCCTTCTTTACTGACAAAAGAAGACCATAAAATATAGCTTGCTAATTCTGAAACATCAGCATTGGCAATATCGCTGTCTTTTAATAATATCTGCTTCCATTGTGTATATTCTTCCAAGTTTTTCTCTTGTACTCTTGCTGTATAAGCAGCAGAATACTGAATATCGTTAGGAGGCACTACCGTATAATTTTCGATAATCAACTCAAAGCTGTCATGTACATCAGCTTGTACCTGTGACGAATACTGTAGTAAAGAATCTTGTCTATTGGTGGCATGCTCAGTCCCTATTTCTATCACAGCAGTAGTGTTTCCTATACTATCCCATACAGAATTTATCGTTCCTGTTCCTGTAATCACCGTGATACGTGCTTTTGTTTCGTTTGTATAACTGTGTAATTCATACTCTTGTGTAGCAAGCGTATTTATATGATCATATTTCCCTAACACTGCCTCTAAACATAACGTACAATGTTCCCCTGTCATAGATATTCTCTTCTCTTCTATGCCAATACTGATACTTGCTTTTTTATGATGCAACAAAAGTCTATGTGGTTCAAACACTACACTATAATCAATACTCTGTTTCATAGCATCTTGCATGATCAGCTTAAACAATGCTCCTGTTTTAGTATCTCCTCCATGTATATTTCGTATATATATGCCATTCTCTATCCAAGAAAGAACAAGATAACTCCCTTTTTGAGAAAAAGGTACTGTGCGTATATCAAAGCCCATACTACTTAATCCCAGAAAGAGATACCCCTTCAACAAAACGTTTCTGAAAAAACAAGTATACCACTAATATAGGAATGATTGTAATAGCTGTTGTAGCAAAAAGCCCTCCATAGTTTGTATTATTTTGTCCACTAAAATAACTCAGCGCAACCGCAAGAGGAAACTTATCTTGTGATACAAGCACAAGATATGGCCACAAAAAATCTTCCCAATTCCATAAAAATAAGAAAATACTAAGAGCAGATATCATATTTACAGATAACGGAATGGCAATACTATGAAAAATTCTCCACTCAGATGCTCCTTCCATTCGAGCAGCTTCTATAAGCTCATTTGGTATCCCGTACTGCATATATTGCCTCATCATAAAAATACCAAAAGAAGAATACAGCGTTGGGAGTATCACTGCTATATACCTATCTATAAGACGAAACATATTCATCATTTCATACAAAGGAATTACCATAATAAGATAAGGTACCATCATAGTAAACAATATTACAATGAAGATAGTGTTTTTATACTTAAAATTATATTTTGCAAACACAAACCCGCACAGTAATGAAGTATATACCCCAATAAATGTTTTAATACTTGCAAGAAATATAGAATTACCAAAATAACGAGTAATATTAAATTTAGTTATTGTTTCTACATAATTGTTGACTGTCCACTCTTTTGGAAAAAAACTAGGAGGAACAGATATTATTTCATCTGTATGCTTAAATGTAGAGAGCATAAGCCACAAAAATGGCAAAAACATAATCAATGCTCCCCCTCCTACCACACACAAAAGAAATATCTGATATCGTTTTTGCACAATATTCATTTTGCACTGCCTTTCTGTAATATCTTAAACTGTATAGCTGTAACAATCATAATAATAATAAATAACACTACCGCTAAAGCAGAAGCATATCCAAAACGATATTTCTTAAATGCTTCATTAAATATTAAATAGGAAAGAACATTTGTAGCATTTCCTGGACCTCCTTTTGTCATAATAAAAATAGGAACAAAACTTTGAAAGTACGAAATAAGAGATGTGATAACAATAAAAATTGTTATAGGTCGCAACAAAGGTATGGTAAGAGAAAAAAACTTTTGTCGTTCATTAGCCCCATCCAAAGTTGCAGCCTCATACAAAACTTTAGGAATAGCAAGATACGCTGCTATATAAATTATTATGGCATATCCTATATCTTTCCATACTGTCATAACAATTATTGACGGCATAGCGAGATTTGTATCAGAAAGCCATGCAGGACCTACAACCCCAAACATAGCAAGCATAAAATTCATAAGCCCAACACGAGGATGGTATATCCATTTCCACACAATAGTAATAGCCACAATAGGCATAATAACAGGCAAAAAGTAAAAACTTCGAATAACATCTCTTCCTTTACTAATGGAGACAATGCTCACCGCAAGAATCAATCCAAACACTGTTCTCAGTATTACTGCAACCCCAGCATAGAATAGCGTGTTCTTAAGAGATTGCTTAAAAATAGGAGATACAAAAATTTTCAGATAATTACTAAACCCAACAAAATCCATTGTTCCTACAAGAGGATTCCACTTATAAAAACTTCCAATGACACTCCATATCAACGGTATAAAGAAAAAAATGATATTAAAAAGAATTAACCCCCCCATCGCTACATATATAATTGTTCTCTGCGATGACAGTAATGTTCCTTTATATCTTCTTTGTTTCATAGCATAGTATATTATCGAAATGCATTTTCCATACGCTGTAATGTAGTACTATCAATTCCATCTGCATTAAGGTACGCCTCTTGTATTGCCTGTTCTGTAGACATACCATTGAGAACACTTTCGAGCATAGTATTATATACTTGCTCTAATGCACGAGGTGGCACACTTAGGTTGGAGTTTCCTGCATCAAATGTTTTTTGCACTGCATCTCCTGCAGTAAATGCTTGATACGAAACTTGTACTTCTGTATTATTTGGAACTCCTGAGTTCCCTTTTACTATTGCAGTGATAGTAGGTATATCAGTAAGCATAAACTGTACAAAATCATTTAATAACTGGTATTTTGTATCAGACACATTTTTATTGATACCAAAAGAAAGCTCAGCAGAATTATGAGTTTGTTCACTAGGAACAGGAAATGCCTTAAATTTCTCTTTCACTTCTTGTGGAGCCCAAAATTCCATCCAAGGTTCACCATAAATAAATGCCGCTACCCCTTCATATAATGTATTTTCTGGTGACCCTGCACCAAACTTCAAATAATCAGCAGCACCCATTTCAGTCCATGAAACAATTTTTTTTAGTCCTGCCTCAGTAAACACAAGACCATCATTATCAGTGAGATATTCACCATTTTGATACGCAAGATCCCATAGTATATGAAATGGAAAATCAAACCCAATAATACCTTTTTCTCCATTTGTATATGCCTGTGCTTTTTGAATCAACTCTTCCCATGTAGTAGGATATTTTTTCCAATCTGATACAATATCAGTATTAACATACATAATTTTACTTACAAACACAGTAGGAATAAAATAGGGCATTCCATTACTATCTACATATAAATCGGTAACCTTAAATTTACTCAAAACATCATCGCTAAAAGATAATGGCTTTGCAATAGATGTTAGTATATCAGTATATGCTACATGAGATAAAAAGATATCTGGTCCTCGTCCTTGATTTACTTCTAAAGGCAGCTTAGTCCAATAATCTCCCCACGGCTGCTGTTCTATTTTATATGTAAATTCTCTTCCTTGACTTACAAGATACTCTTGATAATTTTCGAACATATCAAAATAAAACCCGTATTCTTGCTCATCACCCGGTATCCAAACAAGGACAGTAGTATCTTGTTTTTTTGTAGTGTCATTCTTTTTTGATTTTTGTTTAGAACATCCCCCATTCATCAATAACAACACAACTATAATAGAAAAAACTATTCCTTTTAATTTCATACCCATAAAGATCCTCCTATAATACAGTTATTGTTTCATAACTTATTATTTATATAAGATACTTATATTATACCTTATTTCAAAAATACTAGAAAACACATCATGAGAAGAATATAGCACCAACAGCACAAACATACATTGAAAATAAATATATGTGCCTGAAAAAATCTCTAACTTATACGTAACTGCCCCATCATCCCTACATCTTCATGTTCTAGCAGGTGACAATGATAGAGATATATACCATCATAAGTATCAAAAGTAACCAACAGCTCCAACTCTACATCAGGTAACACAAGTACAGTATCTTTTAACCCTTGCATTTCTAAAGGAACTGCTCCACCATTATATGATAATACAGAAAACTGTATCCCATGCACATGAAATGTATGAGGCAATCGTGACATCATTCCTCCACTACTAGACCGATTACTTACTTTCCATATTTCTGTATCACCTTTTTCAAATTCAAAATCTATTCTTGTTTTATTAAATGTTTTTCCATTGATAGTAGTTCCATTAGACATTCCTCTCCCTGAAAGAGAAAAGTTTCGAACAGGCATGGTGTGTACATTATTGCGAGCTATAGAAGGAACAGGAAGAAGCGTATTTGGAATGCTAGTCATTGCTGAGCTATGCTCCTGAATAGAGCTAGTATCAAAGCGCACTGCTTCTTGTAACTCACCTCCATGTATACTCGCATAGAGTGCAGGTGTAACCTGTGTTGTACTATCACTAAAATCAACTAACACTTCTATGCGTTCACCAGAAGACAGCATTATACGAGATATTTCTGTAGGTCGTTCTAAAAAACTTGCCCCATTCGCAATAAGATAGGCAGAAACCCCTTCAAAAACATAGGTATGAATACCAAAATTAGATGCATTTAAGATACGAAAACGAATAATCTTTTGACTAGGAGAAAACACTGGTCGTATTTTTCCATTGACCAAAAGAGTGTTTCCTATATATCCCATAAGAGATGTATGCATATTAGCTCTATACTGTTGCTTTCCATTTCTATCTAAAACTTTATCCTGAATAATAAGCGGAATATCATTTACTCCATAGGTACTTGGCAAAGATAATGCTTTTGATTGCTCATCTTCAATAATAATCATACCCGCCAACCCGTAGTACACTTGCTTCGCTGTTTCTCCCATTCTATGAGGATGATACCAAAAAGTACCTGCTCCTTGAAGTATAGGATATTCCACATTCCATACATCTTTTGCAGCAATGGACTGATACATAGTACCATCTGCATAATCAGGAATAATAAGCCCATGTTGATGAAAGGTAGTAATAAAAGAAAGATTATTTCTTACTGATAATGCAACTTCATCACCTTTCTTGTACATAATGGTCGGCCCTAAATAACTCTCATCATTATATGCAAAAGATGCAACATCTCGAGAAGTAAAGCGATGCTTTGCAGAATTAGCTTCAAGCTCTACTATTTTTTTACCATCCTGCACAGAAACATCTAAAAGCGGTGGTATATAGAGTTCTTGAGATTCAATTTCTTTTTCAATAAATGAAAAACTAACTATACTAAAAAGAAATACAAGGCAGCATTTCTTAATATGACCAATTTTTATATGTTTAACACTCATCGAATGCAATTATACACCAAAAATACATATTTTGTCAAGAGTTTTTTGCAAATTTTGTAACAAAAACCTGAAAATGTCACCTTTATACACCACACTCTATTGCGTAAATATACATCTATGCTATAATAGTGAATAGAGTATCGGGGCATGGCCTAGTGGCTATGGCGCCTGCTTTGGGAGCAGGAGATCGCAGGTTCAAATCCTGCTGCCCCGATATATTTCGCCATGATATATGCTTTGCAAAAAGCATCCCTAAAGCACCCATAGCTCAGCTGGATAGAGCAACGGCCTTCTAAGCCGCAGGTCAGAGGTTCGAATCCTCTTGGGTGCGTAATTGAATACTATAACCAAACACTATAGCTAATAGTACAGGTATCGTAGTTAGCACCGCACCTAAAAGATACAATACTAACTATAACTGCAATGAAACTCTAATAACTAAAAAGAAAATTTATCGTAAGAATTCAGATCTTTACATGCTTCAATAAGCCTGTCACTAATTCCATCTTCCCCTTTTAGAAGCCATACACGAGGATCAATAACTTTCTTATTTGGTTTATCTTCCCCTTCTGGATTTCCAATTTGAGACAATAGATAATCATGATTTTTATCCATATATTCACGAACAGGTTTAGTGAAGGCCCATTGAGTGTCCGTATCTATATTCATCTTAATAACTCCATAATGAAGCGATTCTTCTATCTTTGATTTTTCAGAACCAGACCCTCCATGAAACACTAAGTTTAATGGATTATGCCTTAGATTTCTTTCTTTTGCTACCATATCCTGTGAGTTTTTAAGAATTTCAGGAGTAAGTTTTACATTGCCAGGCTTATATACCCCATGTGTATTACCAAACGAAGCAGCAACAGTAAAGTACCCTAAGGGCTGCAATGTATCATATGCTTTTAATACATGTTCAGGCTGAGTGTATAATCGAGAAGAATCTATGTCGCTATTATCTACTCCATCTTCTTCACCACCAGTCACTCCTAATTCTATCTCTAATGTAATATCAAGCTTTGCTAGCTTTTGCAAATACTCTGCACATGTAGCGAGATTTTCCTCCAAATTTTCTTCTGATAAATCAAGCATATGAGAACTAAACAATGGCATTTTCTGTGCATCATAAAATTTTCTATTTTCTTCTATCAATCCATCAACCCATGAAATAATCTTGCGTTGACAATGATCGGTGTGTAAAATTACTGGCACCCCATATACTTGCGCCATTTTATGCACATGAAACGCTCCCGTGGCTGTTCCTATTACTTCTGCTTTATCACTGTACTCTTTTGCATGTTTCCCTGCATTAAATAAGCCACCTCCATTTGAAAACTGAATCATAACAGGTGCTTGTGCCTTCTTTGCTGCATACAATGAAGCATTGATACTACTTGAACCCACAACATTCACGGCAGGTAACGCACATTTCTGTTCTTTACAATATTCAAATAATTCTTGTAATTGTTGCCCATATACTAATCCAGGCTTTAATGATAACTTTGACATAAAAATCTCCTTATAATTGGTGTATCACCATAATTTTTTCATACTGTATTATGAGTATAGCACATATAAGATGTATTATATTTGCTCTTCTATATATCTTATTTTTATTGTTGATACCCTATCCATTTACTGCATGCCAATGCCATAGTATTTCTCTGATACAACATCCTATTCTCCTACCTCCTGTTTTTTTACCCCCTATTTTCCTACCCATAGTATACGGCTGACATACTGACTGTTCTGTATGCTTTCAAGCAAAGTTCCATAACTATACAATAACGAATCTTGCACTATCCCTGCACTGTTATTTACAGGATAAAAATCATTAAATACCGCATGTGCCTCTTTACTTTCTACTGCAAGTATCATATCCTTTCTGCTGTCACTTGCTCTTCCATGTGGCAACGATACATTTACTACTCCAGTTTCGGGATATATTATAGACTCTCTGTAAGATACCAGTGTATTTACTACAAACGATTGTACTGCCCCAAAACTATGAACATAAAACAAAGAAACATAGACAGAGCTTTCTTTTATCTGTGGAGTGTACCGTAACACAAAATACTGATTTTCTCTCAATATACGATCTTTTGTATTTTCCAAATATGCTAGCTGATCGTTATCAACTACAAGCACTTCAATAGCATAAGGGTTGTAAGAAGATGAGTACACAGTACCAATAAAATTATCAGCAAACTCCTTATCATTGAGTAACACTTGTGCATCTCCCATATGTACATACCAACTCTCATTTTTATACCCTAGCTGAAAATTACTCTTTATGCCTAGAGATACTAGTAACTTATAAAAGGGTAATTTTGTTTTAATATTGGCAGAAGCAAGTACAGAAGTATTATTTTTAGAAAAATCATGTGCTACATTAGCTGTCAATAATCGCGATCCTAAAGTACTCGTATCATACACCATTGCTACAAATATAGTGTTTCCTATTTTTTCACGCCTTAGTATTGAAGTATTTTGCAGTACAGCGTTACTCTGAGAAGTACTATTTACTACGGTAGTTTGTTCCACTACTGTACCATCACTCTCAATAATTGCTTTGTCCTGCACATTTCTTTCAACAATAACAGTAAGAGCATTGGTAATATCTGCAAGGGCTTGTGCTTCTGCTATTTCTTGACTATTGCCAGAGCCATATCCTATTATCTGCTTTTTAGAGGGAGAAGAAAGCGTATAATACCATGCTGGTTCTTGCGAAAAAATCTCTGAGTTGTCTTCCTTACTCTGATATTCACTCTGTTCTATAATACTATCATCACTCTCATGTTCCTGCTCTTCTTCATGTTCTGCTAGAGCATAAACAGTATGAGAAAAAAGAAACAGACAATATATACCATAGCCCCATACCCACACTATTCTGTGCCAATACATGCTATTCCTCAGTGTATTTTTTCATTTCTATGTATATGTATCCCATATAAAAAAGGAAGGAATATCATTCCTTCCTTTTTTATAACTATATCTGTCCTACCTATTCTGTAATTGGGCGTGATGTAGTAGGGTTATTATTTAATTGCTGATCTAATCTATCAAACGCTTCACGAGCCTTAAATTCAGCAAAAGCGGCATCTTCATTTCTTTGAAATACCTCGCTTGCTGCCTTTAGTATATTTGCTTTAGGAAATGATACTAATGCATAAATAGTACCATCTTTTGAGTTTGCTATTTTTTCAGTAGTAGTGCCAGCAAGCGTAGTATCCGCTATCTGACGTGATACTGTTTCTATGAAAGTAATAAGCTGACTATTACTAGACTCTCCCCCTTCTTGGGCATAATCATTGATAGTCGATTGTACTTGAGCACTAATTTGGAATGCTATATCATCCCTTGCACGACTGAGAGCTAATTTTTTTGACAGATCAAGTCTTTGTGTTTTTGCAACACCTACCCCGTATATCTTGTCATCAGCTTGTGGAGGATTGAGATAGAAATCAGGAACATCACTAAAATCTTGCACCTCTCCTTTTGTAACATCTTCCTCATTGTTTGCTTGTTGAGACTTTGATTGACATCCCACCAGTACAAGTAATATCAATACTATTGCTATTACATATATATATTTTTTCATATTCACTCCTTTGTGATAGTATTTAAGTACCATTACATGGTACTTCTTGCATAGTATACTATATAACAATTATATTAGTCAAAAATAAAATTTCCAAGTATATTGCTCATAAAAAATTAAAACAATAGTATATATTCATTTTATAAAAATATCTTTTCATGTTTATTTCCATACAACGAATCACGTAATTTCTGTATTTCTTCATCCTGAAGATATTCACTAAATGTCATTAACCTATCAATTACTCCACCAGGAGTAAATTCAATAATACGATTTGCAATAGTATCTATAAACTGTTGATCATGAGAATTAAATAACAGTACCCCTTTGTATTGTATAAGAGCATTATTTAAAGATGATATTGCTTCTAAATCAAGATGGTTTGTAGGTTCATCAAGCATAATAACATTAGGAGATTTCAACATAATTTTAGAAAACATACATCGTGCTTTCTCTCCCCCTGATAATACTGTTACTGACTTAAATATATCATCCCCACTAAACAACAAACGTCCCAAAAAGCCACGTATATACTGATCATCATTCGATTCAGTAAATCCACGTAACCATTCAAAAATACTTTGATCTTGTACAAAATAATTACTATTATCACTGGGATAATAATCATATAGTATTGTTTGTCCCCAATGAATAGTTCCAGCATCCGCATGAGCATTACCAGCAAGTATTTCAAACAGTATACGTTTGCATACATTCATTGAACCAACTAATGCAATTTTTTGTCCTTGCTCTACCTGTAGTGAATACTCTTTTAGTAGCACCTCTCCTTCATGAGACAAGGAGAGATTTTCAATTCCTAATACTGATTTTCCACACTCTTTCTCTACAGAAAAATGAAAATAAGGAATACGTCTTGACGATTGTGGCAACTGTTCAATGTCCAGTTTTTCAAGTAATTTTTTTCGTGATGTAGCTTGCTTTGCTCGTGCTTTATGAGACGAAAACCGTTGTATAAATTCTTGTAACTGTTCTTTTTGCTTCTCAGATCTTTTTTCATCAACCTTTTTTTGTTTCTGCATTAACTGGCTTGCTTCAAACCAAAAATCATAATTGCCTACATACGAACGGATACTCCCAAAATCTATGTCAAGTATATGGGTTGTTATCATATTCAAAAAATGCCTATTATGCGAAACAATAATGGCAATATTATCAAATTTAAGCAAAAAATCTTCTAGCCATTGAATGGACTCTAAATCTAAGCCATTCGTAGGCTCATCCATGAGTAAAATATCAGGATTACCAAACAAAGCTTGTGCAAGTAAAATACGAACTTTTTCTGATGGTTCTAACTCACTCATAGACTGACTCAGTACCGCATCAGTTAGCCCTAATCCATTGATTAAAGTACCTGCCTCAGATTCAGCTTCCCATCCACCAAGAGCAGCAAATTTTTCCTCATACTCTGCCGCTTTCAGTCCATCTTCTTCATTAAAATCTTCTTTACTATAAATCTCATCCCGTGCCTTCATAATAGTATAGAGTTCTTCATGACCCATAAATATAGTTTCCTGCACAGAATAACTATCAAACATATTTTGATCCTGTCGCAGCACTGCAATACGCATATTTTTTGCTTTACTTATGACACCACTATCTGATTCTTGTTCTCCTGACATAACACGCAAAAAAGTAGATTTTCCTGCACCATTAGCCCCAATTACTCCATAGATATTTCCAGGATGAAATACAAGATTGACCTCATCAAACAACTTTTTATCAGAAAATGAAAGACTTATATTTGATACTGTAAGCATACTTATTGCTAGTATAACAGAAATAAGAATATAAGGGAATTTCCAAAAGAAAATTTAATACACTATGCCTTTGATTGCTTTGATGCTAATATCTGTACACACACAAGCAACAAAGAAACAGTAAGCACAACACTGGCCATGTACCACGGAGCAAGCACTACGCTACTTTTCGCATCATAGAGCATATTACCTATACTAGGTTCTGGCTTTGCAATACCAAACCCTAAATAACTTAATCCTGCTTCTATACTTATAGCTATTGATATGAGAGAAATTAATTGTTGTAACAATTTTGGTACAAGAAACGGAAATATATGCTTTACAATAATATGAATAGTACTCATACCAAAACTACGAGCAATAGTAATATACTCCTTTTGCATATAAAAATGTATATCTTGTATGCTTGCTCTAAATACAAGAGGAATAAAAGCCATACACTGTCCAATAATAATAAATATCTTTCCACTGCCATATAAAGAAACTAGCATAAGACACACTAAAAACACAGGGATAGCCAAGATAATATCAATAACTATTTCAGCCATATATACCCATACAGATCCTAAACTTACTACCACTATCGCAAGAATAAGACCTATACTTGTCGCAATACACACAGCAAACACTGAAACCAACATCGTATTATGCACTGCAACCACAAGACGACTAAAAATATCTCTTCCAAAAGAATCAGTTCCTAGTATATGGCTACGACTAGGACTTTGTAATCTATTGTCAAGATCCTGCTCATACGGATTCAAATATGTAAATGGCAAAAAAGATGTTTGCTTTACTGAAAAAAAAGTACCGTAGACAATGCTCCCATATAAGACAACACATACTACACAGAGTACCCTATACTTCCTCATGTTTGAGCCCATCATACTATCCTTAATTATTGCATTGATTATTAAAACAACTGTGTTTTACGAAAATCATATCGTTCAAGAATCTTATCAAACTCAAAGATCCCTACTCGATTTGTCACTCCAAAAGACACCTCATTTTCTGCAATAAACACAAAAGGATAATGCTGTGTCATTATTCGCAATGCTGATTGATATAATTGGGCTCTTAGTGTAGTATCAGTTGTTACACGCGCTTTATCTACAAGAGAAACAAAATTATCATTTTTCCATCCTATATAAGAAGCTCCTTTTCCAAAATTACTTAATCGTAGATCAGGATCTAACTTTCCTGTATGACCAATAACAGTGAAATCAAACATTCCTTGACGATACACACGATTAAGCCATACACTCCAATCTATTTCTTCTATAACAGTAGAAACACCAACTTCAACCAACATTTTCTGATACATTTCTGCTGCACGAACATGGGGAGGAAATGCATTCGGAACACTAATAGTAAGCGTTTTATGTATAGGGTTATTTTTGAAATACATTTTTGATCTTTCAACATCATAAAGAGAAGGAACATCAAGAAAAAATTCACTGTCTCTATGCCAAAACACATTAAGTTCATTGCCTCCATTATATGCAATGTCTATAACTTTCTTTTTATCTATAGCTTGTGCTATCGCTCTTCGTGTTTCTAATACCGATAAATCAGGATGTCGCCCATTCATTGCTAATACTAAAATAGTAGAACCAGATTTGCGTAACACTTTTAAGGCATCATTTAACTTAACCTGCTCACTTTCTATTTTTTCAAGATACGGAACAATATCTACTTCTTTTTTATATAAGGCTTGTAATTGTGAATTCCTATCCTTAATAATAATAAACGCAATTTTGTGTAGGTACACAGAGTCACGATATTCTGTATTTTTTTGCAATCGAATAACCCTGTTTTGTTGCCATTCCTGAAAAAGAAAAGGCCCTGTTCCTACTGGTTCTACATTAAAATTATGCCCTTTCCCTATTAAATCAGCAGGAAGAATCACGCTTTCAGGAGAACTCAGAAACGCCTTAAACCCACTATGCTCATATTTTAGCTCTATTTTGACCGTATAATCATCTTCGGCTATAATATCATGTATAATAGCATATTGCTCTGCAAAAGAAGATGCAGTTTCTCCCCCTTTCTCTTTCAAGCGAAAAAGACTAGCAATGACATCTTCAGCATGTAATTGCTTTTTATGATGAAACACTATATCTTTTCTTAATACCAATATCCACGTTTTTCCCCCATCTGTCACTTCGTACCTCTCAACAAGCAAAGGAGTACCATCAGAATTAAAAAGAGATTCATATATACTATTGTTAACTTGTGAAGTAATTGTTGCTCCAGTCCTATGAGGATCAAGTGTGTCAGGATTTCCACTTAATACCACCCGAAGCTCTTTCTCACCAGGGCCAGCATCACAAGACACAAGAACACTCCCTACTATAAAAATAATACATATTATCACAAAAACAATAGTATATGTACACTTGCCTACTCTATATATATGCTTAGCTTGCATGTCCATAACCCTCCTTTTTAGAAAAATATATCACCAATAAACATGTATTTTTATTATTTTTATACAATATAACAACACATACTTTTATACATTCCTGCCTCTATTGTAGTATAGTATCATTTATAGATTCAAGAATAATCAATATAGCTATGGATGGCAAAACAGCACAGTACCCAAAGGATAAAACTGATAAAACAGTATGTCCCTCATCGTAGGAATAGCAGAGAGGAAAGAGAGTATATATGCAAAATCAATACATACTCACAAAAAATAATATCCTACACAAATGAAGAAAGTTTTTGAAACTGTAAGTACACTTTATCACCAGCTTTATACTTATATTGTTCCCATTCATTTTCTGAGATACTTGCTTCAATAATTTTTGTATGCACTTTCTCTTTATCAGTGTTTGCATCATTGTGTCCCGTTTCTTCGTGCATATCTACTTTGATATCGAGGTGTACTGTGTTTGCTATAAAACTTACTCGTATGATAGTACCTTGTAACTCTTTTTCAGACGAAGCGTTTTTTGTATGTACTGCTGTAAGAGGATACACTTGTATTTCATGAGGACGTACATATATTTGCTGTACTTCTGAATCTATAAATTCTTCCTGTGCTGATGGAGTAAAATGCACAAGATTGTGTTGCTTAAACCGTCCATGAAATACATTTACTACTCCTAAAAATTCGTATACAAAAGAATTTACTGGAGAGGTATAAATATCACGTGGAGATCCTACTTGTTCAAGTATACCTTGATTAAACAGTGCTACTTCATCTGATATTTCAAGAGCTTCCTCTTGATCATGTGTTACCAAAATAGTGGTGATGTGTATTTCTTCATGCAAATTACGAAGCCAACGCCTTAATTCTCTGCGAACAGTTGCATCAAGTGCCCCAAATGGTTCGTCCAGTAATAATATTTTAGGCCGAATAGCAAGCACTCGTGCAAGTGCTATACGCTGTTGCTGTCCTCCTGATAATTGACTTGGATATTTCTTACTCTGATTATCAAGCTGTACTAGACTCAGTACTTCATGTACTCGTTCAAAAAGTGCTTCTTTTGATAAACGCTCTTTTTTAGGTTTTACTGTCAACCCAAAAGCCACATTATCAAATACAGTCATATGTTGAAACAAAGCATAATGCTGAAAAACAAAACCCACATTACGTATCTTTGATTTTTCATAGGTAATGTCATCGCCATTAAGAAATAACTTTCCAGAACTAGGGTATTCTAATCCAGATATAATACGTAACAGAGTAGTTTTACCACAACCAGATGGTCCTAAAAACGAAGTAAGTTTTCCTTCTTTTATCTTAATAGAAATATCTTGCAGAGCAACATGTTCCCCAAAAGATTTGCTAATATTCTGTAACTCTAATCTCATACATACTTCCTTTTCTTTTCTATTATCTGTTTTGAAACAAGCGTTACTATAGACAATAAGACAAATAATGTTGCAGATACAAATGCCTGTGAAGAAAGATATTCATTATAAAATATATGTACTTGCAAAGGGAGAGTCACTGTTTTTCTACGAATAAAGCCCGATACCACTGAAGCTGCTCCAAACTCGCCTGCTCCTCGTGCTAATGCTAAAATCATACCATAAAGAAGCGCCCATTTTACTCGCGGCAATGTAATACGAAACAAAATATGAAACATATTTGCTCCAAGCATATATCCCATTTCCTCTTGTTGTTTCCCTAGCTCTTGCATAGCAGGAATAAGGGTACGCGCCACATAAGGAAGTGTAATGCTTACATTTGTAAGAATGAGTGCAGGAAAAGAAAATATAACTACAAATCCAGCATTTTCAAGGTAGCTTCCAATAACACCATATTTCCCATACAGTATCATGAACATGAGACCAATAATAACTGGTGACACAGAGAGAGGTAAATCAATAAGACTTACTAATACTCGCTTTCCCTTAAAGTCAAAATACGCTATACACCAGGCAGCACAAAAGCCAAAAATTCCTGATATGCATACTGATATCAGTGTTACCACTATTGAAAGCTGTAATGCTATTCGAACATTACTACTGAGAATAGTGCTGAAAAAAAACGATATTCCTTTTGAAAAAGCTTCAAAGCCTAGCGCAATAAGAGGAAGCACCAGCAATAATACTACAGTGAACATAGTAATAAAAATAGCTATTACTCTTGTATATTGAAATTTATTATTCATACCCATCCTTTCTTATACTCCTTAACGCTTATTATTCTTTCGCATACTACTTTGTAACATATTGATAGAAAATAAGACAATAAAAGAAATAAATAATAACACAGTAGAAACTGCCATTGCTCCTTCTAAGTCATATTGATCTATTTTATTATAAATATAACGTGATATAACCTCACTCTTGAGAGGAATATTACCAGCTACAAAAATAACCGTGCCATACTCTCCAATTGATCGAGCAAAAGAAAGAATAAAACCTGTAATGATTCCTGGCATAAGTGCAGGCAGCTGTACACGAAAAAAAATATGTATTGGGTTTGCTCCCAATAACCTTGCAGCTTGCTCTTCATTTCTATCCAGTTGTTGAATAAGGGGTTGTACCGAACGTACACAAAAAGGCAATGTTACAAATAACAAGCCTATAAAAATTCCAAACTGATTGTATACTAACTGTATTCCAAAAAAATGAAATATGCTCCCAATCATCCCATTTTTTCCAAATACAGTTGCAAGAGCTATCCCTCCCACCGCACCGGGCAAAGCAAACGGTAAATCAATAATAGCATCTACTACACTACTGCCTAAAAATTTATATCGTACAATAGACCACGCAATAACAAACCCCAGTAAAGCATTTATTACTGCAACAAAAAAAGCATATCGCAAAGTAATAAAAAAAGCAGCTATAGCAGCAGGTCGACTTAGTAATTGTACTACCTGTGAAAAAGATAGGGTAAATGTACCTCCTATTATTGCCGAAATAGGAAAAAGCACAAAAAACCCTAACACACTAAGTGTAATCCCCATACTCAAAGAAAATCCAGGTAATATATTTTTACGTAACACTGTAGATGATGATACTGGCATCTATTTCCCTCTAATTTCTTCCCGTTTCTTCATATATACTCGCTACTACCCCTTCATCAGAAAATAACTTTTCTTGCACTGACTTCCATCCACCAAATACTGTATCTATATCAAATAATTCTATGTTAGGCAAGACATGGGTATACTGTGACGCTACCGATGTATTTATTGGTCTAAAAAATGTCTTTGCCACTATCTCTTGCCCTTCATCAGTATAGATGAAATCCCAAAAAGCCTTAGCAGCATCATATTGTTTCTGCCCTTTTTTCTTTGCATTTTCTTCTACAACTACAACATATATTTTTGCATCAACTCCATAACTTGGCACTATTACCTCAAAATCATCTGGAGCAAGATCGCGTACAATAAGGTTTACCTCTGCCTCAAATGTAAGTAACACATCACCTTGACCACGCTCAACAAAAACATTCGTTGCTGCACGTCCTCCTGATGCAAGTACCACTGTATTGCCAATGAGCTCTCGTACAAAATCTTTCGCTACAGCATCACTTTTCGTTCCTCCCTGATACTTATGTAATCCATACGCATACGCAGTAAGTAAGCTATAACGACCATTTCCAGTAGAACGGTAGTTAGGAGCAATTACTTCCACTCCCTCTCTAATAAGATCGTCCCAATCTTGTATATTTTTAGGATTTCCCTTACGTACTACAAATGCCATTGTAGAGCTTGCAGGACTACTATTATTAGGATACTTTGATTGCCAATCTTCAGGAATAAGAGCTCCCTCAGGAGTATCTTTTGAACGCTCATACAATAAATCAATATCAAGATACTGATTCATACTCACCACATCTGCAGGCAGCCCATCAGACACAGCTCTTGCTTGACGACTTGATCCTCCATTCGATTGTTCAATAGCAACTTCTATTCCACTTTTTTCCTTATACCATGGAATAAACCCCTCTGTTAATTGCTTTCCAATTTCCCGTGCAATATCAAAAGATACATGCAGTAACGTAATATCATGCGTACCTGTATCCTCCGAACCATCTGTTGCTACACTATCACGCTTCTCATTATTCACACCAAGCACAATAAATAACAATACTGCTACTACAGCAATAGCTAAAAATAATATCACTTTCTTATTCATATTTACTCCTTATTATTTATATAAATATATGTTAATATGTTTATATATTAGTAAAATAAAAATAGTATGTCAAGGACTATTTTAAAAAATAAAAAAGAACATAATAAAGATAATTCCATAAAAAAACGTGGTAATCCGAAGATGTACCACGTTGTTTCTTTTATTCTATTTCTCCTCTATTTAGGAGATAAAACCTTTTATATATATTACCACTTATAATACCACAGTACTACAGTTGTGTCCTTATACCTTTGCAGAACCTGCTACATAGGTTTTAATTCCCAAAGTATCAGACATAGAAACAAACGCTTCTAGCACATGCTGAAGCTTTTTCTCAGGAACATATGCCACAGTAATATGATTACTATTATGTCCTGACATAAGCTGGTCACGATTTATACCATCAAGCGTTGCATTCATTAAAGGCCATTCTGGAGTTGTTGCCTCTAAACGTCTTTTTACTTCATCTGCAGGAAGCTCATATGCTCGTCCTGTTCCGATATGCATATACACAGTAGTCTCCTCATAATGAGCACGTGCCCATACAAATGTTCCTTTTTTGCATTGCCCCCCAATAGTAGATCCACCGAGCTTAAAGTACATAGGGGACTGACGATACCCTTGTGCTCCTGCAATGCCGCCTTTAATATGTTCAAAAGGAACAGAACCAGAAATCAAAAAATCCCAATAAAAAACTCCTTCAAACTCACTTCCCCAGCGTATATCATGTAATGTTGTTTCTGCAGGAAGCCTAAGGTGTCGTAATAACTTAAAAAGCATAGTTTGAGGAATGGCTGACCCCATATCTACCTCATTTGCATGAGGAATTGGCTCTTTCTCCCGTATTATCTCTCCTTTTTCATTTGGAACAGGAAAACGCTCGGTACTGCCTATTGCTCCTTCAACAAAATCAGATGCAGGACACACATCTTTTAAGCCTTGTTGATATTGCACTCCAACAGTCGTTAATCCAAAACGTTCGGTAAGACGCACAAGAGCAATAAGCATGGCACATTGTTCTAGCACTTGTTCACGCGTAAGTTGTGTCTCTGGAGTCTCTCCAAAATGAAAATTCATGCCTCTATCAATATAAAACTGCAGACACTCTTCTCGCAGTGTTAATGGGACCAAAGACATTTCATACACTAATGCCGATTGAGACAGCGATTCAATGGGCATCCCAATCTTTGCCATAGATACTAAAGGAAACACTCCGTTCATCATCCCCATACAATACATATCAAACAGCCCTATTATCTCTTTATGCTTTAAGATACCTTTTCCTATTTTCTTTCCTAGCTCCATTGCTTTATTATCTGTACTTTTACTGCCTTTCCCTTTAGATGAAAATAGTGTGAGATAGGAAGTACTCCACTTTATTTTTCCTGTCTTCATCCATGTATCGAGCTTTGTATAAAATAATGTGTCATCAAAATTCTCAGACCATAAACGACTATACGAACACCCTAATGCAGTAAGCGATCCTGCAAGATTAAGCATGCCTACTAAGCCTGGCCATGTTCCATTAAAGTTTGCAAGAAGGAGTACAGGCCCTTTATGTAACAAAAGACAATTTGCAATATGATGAGAATACTGCCATGCAGTTATCAATACAATAAGAGGAGCTTCTGTATCTATCTTTTCAAAAACATCAGAACCTTCACGCTGAGAACTGATAAAACCATGCTTCTTATCTTTTTTATACGCATGTGCTCGCTTAATAGAAATATCATAGCGTTGCTTGACTACTTGTTTGAGCTTTTTCTCAAAAGTATCTTGTACAGGCCAACATTGTTGATTTGCCTCTTCACGTAAATCACCATTTGCAATTAAATATATATGTTGCAGTGTAGGGGTAATAATGCTTGACATATAAGTATCCTCCTTATATTTCTTAAGATATAGCGTAATCTATAGTATCTAGTATATCAAAAAACAATACAAAATAACAGATGCTTTCTCACGGGAATTATGTATAAAAGCAGACTAATTACACTTAATACACTATCTTTATATTATCTCTATTTGATATATTTAAGTTTAACCAATACTCTAAAGATATGTCACTATATCCATCAATGTAAATCATTTTATCTTTCATATCCTCTACTATACTACTGCTTATATTACCTAGTACAAATATTGTATCATCGACACTATATAGGATGTCTTTTTCTTTCTCTTCGATAGTGCTGTGCAGAGGTTTGCCTGTAGCACATAGCATATTTATAAGTGTATGCATCGTGCTTGTACGGGCATGTTCTAATTGGAATATTTTGTTTTCATCTTCAATAAGCTGTGGTTTAGGGGTAAGAGAAAACACTCTATAGCCTATATCCAGTGTATCTGCTTTTTTCTCTGCTTTTATTTTTTCTCCTGCACGATGTAAGCGTTCTATAGTAATGCTGGAAATGACAGGCTTAAAGTTATTTTTTGTACAAAATGTATAGGCTTCACTCTTTTTCTTTTTGTCTATCTTTTCGTCCCACTGTACTAAAATAAATTTTCTATTGCCACCATCGTCAGCATTGAGTTGCATTACCGCATCGCCTGTAGTACCAGAGCCTGCGAAAAAGTCTAGGATGAGGTCGTTTTTGTTTGTAGCATGTTGTATCAAATTATAAATATATTCATAACCCTTTGGATAAGAAAAATATTCAGCTAAATCTAAATCTAATAAATTTTTGGTAGCTGTTTGATTCATAAATTGATTATCTATAAAAGCTAAACTATCCAAAGTCCTTTGGGCTGTACGCAATTGGTTCTTATATCGTTTATAGATAAATCCTCGCTCATTTTTTTTATGCTCTTTTTTAAAAAGGATAGTACCGTTTTCTATATACTTTTGAATGGTGTTTTGTGTCCATATCCAATACCTACCTTTAGGAGGTAAATCAATTTTTTCTGTGTAAGGGTTTCTAATCTCAAAATAGTTTGTAGCATTGCCACTTTTTGCTGAAGGATCAGCACTTACCCAATCACTATTAGGATCATTATCAGGATTTTTATAATTTGATAAATTTTTTTGTCTACCAAATAAATTAATTTCATTTTTACTTTTAGCATAAAGTAAACAATTTTCATGTTGGATATTTATACCTTCTTTTGCATCATTTGTAGTAGATTTTGTCTTACGAATTAGATCCATTATAAAGTTACTTTCTCCAAAAATTTCATCACATAGAATTTTTAAGTTTGCTTGTTCGTTATCATCAATACTTATGAAAATAACACCATCCTCTGTAAGTAACTCTCTTGCAAGTTTCAAGCGTGGGTACATAAAGGCAAGCCATCCGCTATGGCTTTTTGTTCCATACACATTGTGTAAAAAATTGGTAGTATTTTCATCTAAACCAAAATTTTCAATCAATTCTTCTTCACTTTTCTTGAAATTATCATTATAGATAAAATTTTCACTTTTAGTATTATATGGTGGATCAATATAGATCATTTTTATTTTCCCAAAGTAGTTTTGTTTGAGTATTTTCAACACTTCTATATTATCACCGCGTATTACCACATTTCCTGTAGTATCAAATTGTTTGCTTTGATTGTGTTCTACTTGTAACTCATACTTCGTTTCACTGCTTGCTTTTGCTTTCGCAATGCCTTTGCCTGCAAAGGTAAGCTCATAGCCTTTGTTGTTGGCTGTAGTATGTGAAATATCTATCACATCTTTCAGTGCTTCTATGTTTAGCTGTCCATCAGAACTTACTATCTCTGGAATGAGTTTTTTTAGCTTCTCTATTGTTTCGTTTTTGTGCGTACTTTGTGTATGTGTACTGTCTATCGTTGTTATTCCATGATGCTGTGCTTGTGCTTTATCTATCATTGCTTATCCTCTCTTTTATTTACATACATATTATCACTTTCGTTTATACAAAATGCCGTTTTCGTATAATGTTATCACTTTCGTTTATACAAAATGCCTTTTTTGTATAATGTTATCACTTTCGTTTATACAAAATGCCGTTTTTGTATAATGTTATTACTTTCGTTTATACAAAATGCCTTTTTCGTATAATGTTATCACTTTCATTTATACAAAATGCCTTTTTTATATATAGTATTATTTCCATCGCAAAATTTCAATTAGCCCGCTTTTATACATAATTCCCTTTCTCACCACAAAAACAGACTCATATACAAAAGCAAAAGTATATATGATCACTCTATAGAGAACATCACAACACGATTATAGTAAATGGTAGTATACTATGTATATGATCATTATCAAAAAAGCATCTATTTTTACCACTATTGCAATAGCAATACTTTTCTTCTCATGTACATCAAATTCATCACAACAAGACATTGAAACAGAAGCATATGTATCCTCTATTTTTCAGAGAGATGACAAAAGTACCTATGTCTGTGATATTCCTGTCATCGTAACACTCAATGGTGATTGTGGATTTATACAGGTACCTGTAGATTATACACAGCCTCATAAAGATACATACTATATCTTTTGGTTTTTTCTTCCTGCAGAAATACAAAGCGTAACTACTAAAACAATAGTGCCACTTGTTGGCGGACCTGGTGGTGCTATATCTGGCGAACTTGAAATTTTTATTGAAAACTCAAACTTTGACTCATTAAGAAAACACAATAATATACTCAGTTTTGATTATCGAGGACTAGGTCTTTCTGAACCATACGATCCACGTACTCTTGACTATTGTGACAGAGAAAGTGATTATGATAGTAGTATATTACTTGCCATGAAAGAATGTCAACGTATACTACAAGAAAACAATATATCCTATAAAGGCATCACTACTGCAAACTTTATACAAGACTTAGATCGCATACTTACATACCGTGCTATTGATACTGTAATCTTATATGGCATTTCTTATGGAACAAGAGTTGCTCTCACTGGAGCAAGAGACATTCCTCATCGAGTTACAGGCATGGTGCTTGATGGAGTATTTCCTATTGAAGTCAATGGATTTGATCAGGGATCTGAAGCCCCTTTATTCAATATAAGCTATCTTATACAGAGCTTTCGTGAACACAAAGACACGCTCCCTCACTATTTTGGCAATATAGAACAAAGAATAACACAGGTAGCCTCCGATGCTTTACAACATAATGCCCAAGACATAGCATTCACAGTTCTCACTACGCTATCAAAGTATGCGTATGATCCCCATCGCTTTGTTATTGCACATATATTATTAGAGGCGTATGAACAACAAGACGAAGATGCTTTTGATGAAGCCATGTATACAATAGAAGAAAAAATGTACACTGAGGAAAGTCCTCCTTATTTTGAAATTATAGACAAAAAATCACGAGCAGTATTTTCTCATAGACCTACTGGAACATACATGTCAGCATCAATTATCGCAAGTGAAGAATACAATGCCCCGTTTAAGAGTAATATACCAGAAATTAAAAATGTAGATCCAATAGTACTTGAGCTATTTAAGGAATTTTCAGGCAGTGCTCCTATATCAAAAGAAGAAGTAGGCGAAATAAAACATATACTCCAAATTACACAAGCAGATGCCATAGAATTTAAGGCAGTTGTATCTGATATTCCTACTTTATTGTTCTCTGCAAGACGAGATATGCAAACCTCTCCACGATGGGGAAGCATAGTTGCAGGTACTATGAGTAATACACAGCACTTTATCTTTACTGACGAAGATCATGCATTGACATTTTCTAATGCGTGTTCATTAACATTGTTTGAAAAATTTGCACAAGATCCACAATCAGTAACAACACTTTATGATCCATGTATAGAAAAAGCCACTGCTATCAACACTCCCATCAATAACACCTTATAACTGCAGATAAGCATTACTTTGCAGTTAACGTGCGTTCCATATTCTTATCGTTTTATCAGCACTTACACTCGCAAGATATTTCCAAGCGGGACTATATGCTACTCTGAACTTACAGAACTATCATCATGCCCTAATAATGTTACATAGACATGTTTTACGATATCCTTTTCTGAAAACGAAAATAGCTATACTCATTAGCAAAAAGCATAGCAATACTCATTATTTTTTACCTCTGCTCTTACACTTAGTCCTTGAACCGCATATACAACATAAATAAAAAAGAGCAAAGATATAAAAATATCTTTGCTCTTTTCATTGCTAGAAATAAAGCACATCTAATACCAGCTAGGCGTTCCTCCAGCATTCTTAAACATATCAGTATTAGTAGCTGCTTTCACAGGAGTTTGCCAACTCGGTAAAGTTTGATTAAATGCACTCGCACTTTCAAACATACTTATAAAATCTGTTACTTTAGCAAGACCATTGTTTTTTCCCCAATTATCAATATTCTGATTAAACTTAGTTGCTCCCTTAAACATATTATACATAGTAGTAACTTCACTTGTATCCCAGTTTGATATATTTTGATTAAAAGCAATCGCTTCATCAAACATCCAAGACATATCAGTAACGCTACTGGTAACCCATTTTGAAATATTCTGATTAAAAACTGTAGCATCTTCAAACATATGAGTCATTCTAGTTACCTTACTTACATCCCAATCTGATATATCTTTATTAAAAGCAGTAGCACCATGAAACATATGAGCCATCTTAGTTACCTTACTTACATTCCAACTACTTATATCTTTATTAAACACAGAAGCACCATCAAACATGTATTCCATAGTAGTAACTCTGCTCGTATCCCAATCTCCTATATCCTGATTAAAAGCAGTAGCACCATTAAACATATATTCCATAGTAGTAACTCTGCTCGTATCCCAATCTCCTATATCTTGGTTAAAAGAAGAAGCATAATCAAACATATTACTCATATCAGTAACGCTGCTTGTATCCCATTTACTAATATCCTGATTAAATAGAACAGCATCTTGAAATGTAGCTTCGAAATCAATAACATTACTTACATCCCAATAAGAAATAGTACCATTAAATTTAGTCAAACTATTAAAAAGTGAGCTCATATTAGTAACTCCTGAAACATCCCATCCACTAATATCACCATTAAAATCTGTATGAGCAGAAAATATACTACTTATATCTGTAATATTAGAATGTGAAACATCAATAACATTCAAATCTGCATTATTTCCCTGTGCAGTAATTTCAGTTTTTATATCCGCTATTAACTCATTTTTTGTAGTAGGAGAATGCTTATACGCATCCACAACCACTACCAATACAGTATGTGATCTTTTATCATCAGTATAGGTATGTATAGTATTCTTACTCGAATCTTGACTTGTAAACTGTATGGTATATTCCTTATTCACTGTTTTTGTCGGAGTACCTGATATTTTTCCTGTTGCAGAATCAAAAGTAAGTCCTGTATCAGAAGCAAAAGTAGTAGGATTGATAGCAAAAGTACCTGTAATACTAGGACTTTTAGTAAAAGTAAGAGCAGTAATAGAACTATTTTTTTCTGCAGAAACAAGAGTCCTATTAGGAGTAATACTAAAGTACCAAGAAGGATAGACGGTAACTCCAGAATCTCTAAATATATTAGTAATAACGGTAGAACGCATAAGAACCCAATTCTCAAGATTCTGATTAAACGCAATAGCATTACGAAACAGACTGTGCATAGTAGTAACTTTACTGGTATCCCAATCACCTATATTTTGATTAAACTTACTAGCACTAAAAAACATACCTTTCATAGTAGTAACCTTGCTGGTATCCCAATCTCCTATATCTTGATTAAACACTACAGCTCCATCAAACATATTAGTCATATCAGTAACTTTACTCGTATCCCAATCTCCAATATCTTGATTAAAAACGCTTGCTCTATAGAACATATAACTCATATCAATTACATTACTTGTGTCCCAATCTCCTATATCTTTATTAAAAACCCTTGCTACACTAAATAACCTACTCATAGTAGTAACCTTACTGGTATCCCATTTAGATACATCACCATTAAAAGTAGCATTATCCTTAAACAACTCACTCATATCAGTAATTCTACTGGTATCTATCACATTAAGATTAGCAGTGTTTCCTTGTGCAGTAATCTCAGTAGCAATAGCAGTTTGTAATTCTGATTTATTAGCAGGCTTATGTTTATAATCACTCGAAACAGAAATAGTTATTGTTCTATCAGAATCAGTATACTCATGGATAACATTCCCATCAGCATCTTTACTAGTAAAGGTTATAGTATAAGAAGTACTGGTTGTTACATTAACAGCAGTACCTGAAATAGTACCAGTAGTAGTATCAAAAGACAATCCTGTATTAGTTATATCTGGTGTAATACTAAAACTTCCTGCTATAGTAGGTTTTTTAGTAAGTAATACTCTCTCATTACTTACAAGAGGAAAGTGCATATACGCAGTAAGAGTAGTTTTGTTAGTAGTGACACTAAAATACCAAGTAGGAAGTGTTACTACCCCAGAATCACTAAACATATCAATTTTTGCAACACTCTTTTTCACATTCCAAGTCTCAAGATTTTGATTAAATGCAGTAGCTCCCTTAAACATATTTGTCATAGCAGTAACTTTACTTACGCTCCAACTTGAAATATCCTGATTAAAAGCAACCGCATCCTCAAACATACCTCTCATAACAGTAACATTTGCGGTGTTCCAGTTCCCTATATTTTGATTAAAGTTTGTAGCACCCGCAAACATACTGCCCATAAAAGTAACAGAACCTATACTCCAATTCCCTATATTCTGATTAAATGCAGTAGCCTCATTAAACATTTTTGACATAGCAGTAACTTCACTTGTATCCCAATTCCCTATATCCTGATTAAATGCAGTAGCTCCCTTAAACATTTTTAACATATCAGTAACTTCACTTGTGTCCCAATTCCCTATATCTTGATTAAAAGCAACAGCATCCTCAAACATACTGTTCATAGTAGATACTGCACTTGTGTCCCAACTACCAATATTCTGATTAAATACACTTGCTCCTTTGAACATAGATTCCATAGTAATAAGAACATTAAATCCTGGAGTACTCCCTAAGTTCTCACCTATTTTCCAAGTGGTAATATCCCCATTAAACGCTACCGCATCAGTAAACATCTCATTAAATCGTGAAACTTTAGAGACATCCCAGTTACTCAACGATTGATTAAAAGCAGAAGCACCCTTAAACACTTTACTCATAGTAGTAACAGCACTCACATCCCAATCATTTATGCTCCCATTAAACTTACTTGCATTCTCAAACATACTTTGCATAGTAGTAACCTTACTGGTATCCCATTTTGATATATCACCATTAAAAGTAGCATTACCCCTAAATACATCTCTCATATCAGTAATTCTACTGGTATCTATCATATTAAGATTAGCGGTATTTCCTTGTGCAGTAATTTCTGCACTTATATTTTGTAATAACTTACTTTTAGTATCAGGCTTGTGTTTGTAATCAATAGTAATAGTGATTGTTTTACTTCTCTCACTATCAGCATAGGTATGTGCAGGCGAAGTACTCGAAAATTGTACTGTATACGCCTTATTAGATACAATTTTACTCGGAGTTCCTGATATTTTCCCTGTTGCAGTATCAAACTGTAACCCCGTATCAGTAGTAAAAGTAGTAGGAGTTATCTTAAATGTACCAGCTATATCAGGTGACTTAGTAAAAGTAATCTCTTTTGATTTAGGTAAGGTACTATAAACAGTATGAGTAATACTATTAGCACTTGCAGTAATACTAAAATACCACGTAGGAAGTGTTACTACTTTCGTGTTATTAAACATATCAGTTTTTGTGACACTACTACTGCCTAGATGATCTTTCCAATCTTCCAAATCTTGAGTAAACTTAGTAGCTCCCTTAAACATATTACTCATATCGGTTACTGCACTTAGTTCCCAATCAGAAATATCTTGATTAAATGCACTTGCTTGATAAAACATACCACTCATATCAGTTACTTTTCTTACATCCCACTGAGATACCATACCAGCAAAAACAGTATTTCCCTTAAACATATCACTCATATCAGTTACTTTAGAAGTATTCCAACTTGATATATCTCCATTAAATTTGTGTAATCCATTCGCAAATGTAAAAATACCTCCCATATCAGAAACACCACTGGTATCAATACTATTTAAGTCTGCATCCAACACATCATTACTACTATCATTATCATTTGTTTTTGTTATCTCTTTTATTGCTTCTATCAACTTTGCTTTTGTAGTAGGAGTATAAGTATACCCACTTATAATGGTAAGATAAAACTCTTTTGTAACGGTCTTAGTACCAGTAAAAGTAAGCGTATATTTCTTTTTAGATAATACATTATTAAGAGTACCTGAAATACCACCATCAACAGAAGAGAATACCATACCTGTGTCAGTAGTAATATTAGGTGATATTTGATAGGTACCTTTCATACTATATGTTTTTACTGCTTCATTTTCTACTACAAATGTGGCAGACTTTGTTGTAAGTCTATTCAACACAAAAGGGCCATCAACAACAGTAGTGTCTCTACTTTTTTGATACACTACTGAAATATCATATTTCCAAGAGGGTAAATTAGCACTGGTTATCTTAGTAGCATTCTTAAAGATACTACTAGTAACAATAGCTCTATCACCAAAATGATCCTTCCAATCTTCCAAATCTACAGAAAATGCCACTGCTCCTTGAAACATACGTGACACATTCTCTACTTTATCTACTGCCCAAATTGATATATCTTGATTAAATGCGGTAGCGTTCAAAAACATAGAATGCATATAAATACCACTCAACACACTCCATGTAGATATATTTTGATTAAAACTACTTGCATCTGCAAACATACTACTAAAATTAGTTACTTTTCCTACCTTCCAACTTGATATATCGCTATTAAACTTTGTTGCACCTGAAAACATAGCTGACATATCAGTGACATTACTTACATCCCAATTTGATATATCACCATTAAAATTACTAAAAAGGCTATCTGAAAAAAGATCACTCATATCCGTAATATTACTGGTATCAATACCAGTTAAATCTGGATCGTTTACATCAGCGTTGCCATCACCATCAGTATCTACTAATGATCGTATCAACTTCAACAGTCCTGATTTTGATTTAGGAGCAGTAGTAGAATCAACAATAGACAATGATACTGTAACCACCCTATCTTTATTTACATCACCTGCTAATGCAAAATCACCATTTCCTGTAAAAATAACTGAAATAGACAAAGTTCCTGAAGTAATTGATTTTGTAGCACCAGGAACAGCCAAAAAGATACCATCAGTAGTATTCAAACTTACTCCCGCAGGTAAGGTACTCTTAGAAGTATCAATTCTATATGTTCCTGTCGCATATGCAGGATATTTTACAATAGGAACACTAAATCCTTCTCCTACTAACTTTGTAATAACAGTATTTCCAAATGTTACCTTTTTTGTATACCACGCTGGCAATTCTTTTGCATTATCACAAGCAGGAGTAACAGTAAGATCTAAACAAGATCCAGCAAACATAGTTTCTTTATCTGTTTTTTCCATTTCTAATAGTTTCTTTACAGAGTTAAGAGATATATCCCATATATCTAAAGACTGATTGAATTTTTTAGCATTTTTGAACATATTCTTAAATGCTACCGACTGTACTTTTTTTACATTCCATTTAGAAATATCCTGATTAAATATACTCGCTCCTTCAAACATACTTGTCATATCAGTGACTTCACTTGTATTCCAGTCTGATATATCACCATTAAATGCTATACTCCCTTCAAACATATTTGCCATAGAAGTAATAGTTTTTGTCTTCCATTTTGATATATCGCTGTTAAACTTTGTTGCACTCTTAAACATACCTGACATATCAGTAACTTTCTCTGTATTCCACTTTGATATATCACCATTAAACTTTGTTGCTCCTTCAAACATACCTGACATATCAGTAACTTTCTCTGTATTCCACTTTGATATATCATAATCAGAATTAGGATATTTCTTAAATAAATCACTCATATCAGTAATTTTTCTTGTATCTATATCATTAAGATTTACTTTCTCTTTTGAATTCTTAAGTCTACTAGCAAGTAAGCTATCTAACTCTGATCGTGTAGAAGGGACAGTATTAACACTAGGCAGTACAGTGTTTTCATCACTACTAGAAGAAGTATCTTCCGCACAACTAAACACCAGCAATGTAGTAAACATAACTAAAAAATAAAACATAAAATATGAATTTTTTGTTTTCATATAAAAGCTCCTTGTATATATATAAAAAGTAAAAGGTATATCGTATAAAATCTCCCACGTATACAATATGTGTATGAGTATAATTATAAAAAAAGATAATTAAACTATACAAATGATATAATAGTCAACTTCAAACAATTTTCAATACAGCAAAAAAAGAAAAATTTGACCCCTGCTGAAGCCTTTTCTGTCGCATTTAGTCCTTGAATCCGCACACCGAGCATCCATTATTTGACAAAATTTCCTCTTTATGAGATAATAAAATATATGTCAATGCCCTTAAAAGATCTTATAAACTATAAAGGAAATATATACGAAATGGTATCTGCAGTAATACAACGTTCTCAGCAGATCACCGAAATACGTGCCGCATATACTCCCACTACCCTTGAAGAACAACAAAGCATGTCAACTTCTCCCAGAGAAAAAAAATTTGGCGACGAAAAAGCTACAAGCATAGCGTTTCGTGAAATATTTAATGAAGAAGTTGTCTATAAATTCAAAAAAAATCGTTAATTTTCCCATATCATACTTATTGTAAGCTATGATTCCTCCTATTATCATCTTTGGTGCTACTGGAGTAGGAAAAACAACATTCCTCAATACATTATATTCATACTGGACTACTAAGCATACCCACTCTCATGTTCCCTCATTTGAAGTTATAGTAGCAGATTCTCGACAAGTATATAAAGACATGCCAATAAGTACTGCACAAACACACAGTGCTATAAGGAAAAAAATCCCCCATCATCTTGCTGAGACACTTGATTGTTTTGCACCGTATACCGTTGGTACTTTTGTTACACAAACAAATACTATCATAGAACAGATATATGCTCGTAATAATATACCTATCATTACGGGCGGTACTGCCTATTATATGTATAACCTGTACAAAGGCATACCTACAACCCCAATAATACCTCATAGCATCCGCTCAGCAATTATGGAAGAACATGCACTGTACGGGACCCCCTATCTCTATAAAAAACTTTCTTCACTTGATCCTGTTTATGCACAACGCATAAGTTCTCATGATACACAAAGAATAGTACGTGCCCTTGAGATATACCAGTACACAAAAAAACCACTCTCTACTTTCTCTGATATTCCCACATATAACCCATACCTACAACATAGCCTCTGTATTGGATTAACAAGAAACAGAGATGCTCTATACAACAATATAAATAGGCGCGTACATACTATGCACAAAGAAGGACTGTTATACGAAGCGTATACTCTATGGCAACGCGGACTTAATAACACACACAATGCATTTTATACTATAGGAATACAAGAAATACTTGAAAACACTGATATCATCAAACACTGGAGTACATTACATGCTTCTAATCATACAAAAGAAACAAATAATCAAACATCGTCTATATATTCTATCGATTCTCATATTATCGATTCTCATATTATAGATACTGTATTGACTACAATTCAAAAAAATACACGACATTATGCAAAAAGACAGCTTACATTTTTTCGAAAATTAGAGGTGTGCATACAAAATTCTGGAAATAATGTTATGTGGTTTGATCTTGAAAAACATAATAGTGAAAAAACCATCTGCGAAACCATAACAAACTTCATACAACATACTCACCAATCACCAGTATCCCATTCTCAGTAAAATACAATTCTGTACACAGTATCTTTTTCCACGAGTTCAAGGATTAAATGCGACAAAAGAGCAAAAAAAATAAAAAAAGGAATGCACTCTATAAAAGAACCATATCTCGCTCTTTTTCTGTTTCTCGTATCCCTCATCGTGTCTCAGTACACAAAAGAGGTGATATTTCTGATGAATATGGCCACTGGGAAGTAGATCTTGTTGGCTCTTCTTCAAAAACTACTGTGCTTGCCTTAGTGGAAAAACATACTCGGTATGTTCTTTTTCATAAAATACCTGACAAAACACTGCTCATACCGTACAGTATGGTATGCTCTTTGCTCTGAGGAACATACCACTTTATTTATGTAAAATTTTACTTATAATAATGGCAATGAATTTACGCTCCATACTGAAATAAATACACGCCTGAATGCTCGTTCTTATTTTTGTACTCCTTATTGTGCTGTATACTGTATTATGGGAAAAAGGATTAGTCGAACATTCTATTGGATTATTGCGTCAATTTTTGACCTCTACTGAAGCCTTGCTTGTCGCATTTAGTCCTTGAATCCGCAGAATGCACTCTCATTTATTTGACTATTTAGAGGCTTTTTGATATTCTATACTAATAATTATAATATAGTGAGGATTTTCTATGTTTGAAACTAACATGTATTTAGCTGCATCAAATGCAGCACAATCAGGACAACAAGCATCTTCTACCCCAATGCTTATTACATTTGCTCTCTTATTTTTAGTAATGTATATATTTTTAATTCGACCTCAGTCGAAAAAGCAAAAAGCAGTGAAAAATATGCTAGCAAATATTAAAAATGGCGACAAAATTGTTACTATTGGAGGCATATATGGCACCATAGTAAATATAAAAGACACTTCTGTAGTATTGAAAGTGGATAGTAATACTGAGCTAGAAGTTGTTCGCGAAAGTATTTCTAATGTTATTCCCCCTACTGACGAAGTAACAAAAGACAAAGAAAAAAGCACGCAGACAACAGAACAAACAGAACAAAAATCTAAATCTACAAAAAAATAACTAAAAAGGAATATGAATGAGTAAACGCTTACGATTACTTATACTAGGCATTTTTATCATACTCGGACTAGTATCATTATACCCAACAATTCGATGGTATTTTTTTACCACTGATGAAGCAAAAATACTTGCATCAAGTAACAGGCAAAAAATACGACAAGAAGCTATAGCTATGGCAAAGAAAGACACAGATACTATCCTTGCTATGCTACAAGAAACTACAGAAGATACATTTATGGAAAAAACAGCGACTTATCCAAGTTTTTCAGAACTTTTAGATGTATCAAAACAACGTCATAAAGATGCAAAAAAAGATTTTTCAAAAAATCCTACAATAAACGAAATATTTAGTATTTTTGATGATGAAAATGAAGTATATCAGCTTCTTCTCACCTATTACCGTACCCTCTATTTAGAAGAAAAACAACAAAAAAATAGCATTATCAAACTGGGACTGGATCTTTCAGGCGGGGTGAGTGCCACCTTACGCATAGATGAGCAAGATTTGACAGAACGGCTTGGCAATCCTCCTAACAACGAAGAACGTGCACAAGCAGTAGAAAGAGCGATGTTAGTACTTCAAAACAGAATAGACAAGTTTGGCGTAAGCGAGCCGTCATTAAGAAAGCTAAATAACGATAGCATACTTGTAGAAATACCTGGTGAAAATGATAGAGAGCAAATCAATAGTTTTCTTCGAGGAAAAGGCTCAATGTATTTTGTTATTGTAGACGATGATGCCACACAAAAAATTCTTGATTTACAAAGAGAAGATCCTACATGGGACTATGATGGAGAAAATGCTCCCGATTACATTCAAGCAGGCACCGAAATTAAAGAATATGTTACAAGAGATTCTTTTGGTATCGATCAACATCAACGTTGGATAGTAGTATACACAGATTTAGAAAACTATGGTATTGATGGTCAATATTTAGAACAAGCACAGGTAACTTCAGATCCTATCAACAACAGACCCTTAGTAAATTTCCAACTTAATGCAGAAGGAGCTAAAATTTTCGCAAAGCTTACAGGTGATAATGTCAATCGCTCTATGGCTATTGTAATGGAAGATAAAATACGTGCTTATGCTACTATTTCCACTACTATTAACGATGGTAGTGCTGTCATACAAGGATTTAGCCGAGACCAAGCAAATGATATTGCTATAGTGTTACAAACAGCAGCGCTGCCTGTAAATCTCATAGTAGTAGATCAAGAAGTGATAGGACCTTCGCTAGGAAGAAGTACTATTATACAAGGAATCAATGCTATAAGCATAGGGTTTATATTAGTTATCCTATTTATGATATTGTATTATGTACGTGCTGGATTTGTAGCAGTAACAACACTTTTGTTTAACTTATTTTTCCTTATAGCAATACTTGCTTCATTTAATTTTACTCTCACTCTTACTGGTATTGCGGCAATCATTCTCACAGTGGGTATGGCAGTAGACGCAAATGTCCTTATCTACGAGCGTATAAAAGAAGAGCTATATCAAGGAAAAACAAGACGTACTGCAATAGACAATGGCTTTAAGAAAGCATTTTGGACTATTTTAGACGCGAATATCACTACTTTAGTAGCTTCTATTTTTATTGCACAACTAGCTTCTGGAAGAATACAAGGCTTTGCAGTAACATTATCCACTGGTATTATAACGACATTATTTACAGTACTCTTTATTTCACGACTATTATTTGATTTTGGCACAGACACCATAAAACTTAAACGAATGAGCATAAGCTGGCAGAGGATACAAGCATGAAACAAAATATAATTTCTTTTTCTCGATTTAACACCATAGGATTAACTATTTCCCTTATAGTAACGCTCTCACTAGTAGCAGTTACTGCCTTTGTACATAAGGGGTTTAATTTAGGCATCGACTTTAGTTCAGGACAGACTGTTAGTGTACAAATAAATGAAGACACTACCCCTGATGCTATAAAAACAGTATTGCTTCCATCATTTCCACAAGTAAATGTATCACAGTTAGGAAACACAGAAGACAGTCAGTACAATATTAAAATAAGCTCTACTTTAGAAGAACAAGAACAACAGTACAAAGACTTAACTGCTATTTTAGACACAAACTTTAGTGATTATACAGTACTAGGTACCGCATATATCGGTCCTGCCATTTCTCAAAGTTTGCTCAGTAATTCTCTCTACATAGTAACATTTGCGTTATTACTGATGTTATTGTACATATGGATACGATTTAAGCTACAATTTGCAATATCAGCCATTTTAGCTCTTTTGCATGACGCAGTATTTATTATCGCACTGATAGGTGCTTTACAAATTGAAGTTACAGTATCCACTGCTGCTGCCATTCTTACCATCATAGGATACTCTATAAATGACACTATAGTTATATTTGATAGAATACGCGAAAATACTGCAATTATGCGTAATAGCCCATTTACTAGCATAACAGATACCAGTATCACCCGAACACTCTCACGTACTGTCATAACCTCTCTTACAACCCTACTTGCAGTATTATCTATTTTTATTTTTGCTACTGGTGATATTAAAAATTTTGCGTTAGTACTTATACTTGGAATACTTGAAGGAACATGGTCTTCAATATTTCTCGCTACCCCCCTCCTGTATGTTTTTGGATTCCATAAAACACTCATTACAAAAAATGCTGCTATACAGAACAAAAATAGAACTATATCAGAACACTCTCAAGTAAGCAACAGTAACACCACCACAAGTAATAATGTAAATGCCCCTGCGTCAGTAAGTCGTGAATACATTGATAAAGTTCGTATGGAGACACAATCAAAAAAACACAAAAAATACAAAAATAATAGATAGGAGGGTATTGGCATGCTTTACAGGCATATACTAACAACAAACGCTCAGCAAAAAGATACACCTCATTGTTATATGTTTCATGGATTATTGGGAAGTGGATTTAATTTACTTTCCGTAACAAAGATGATTGATTCTTTCGTATATCCCGTCCTATTTGACTTACCTAATCATGGAAAATCGTCTCATATAAGTCCTGGAGATTTTGCACACACTACACCATGTGTTGATAAAAGCATTCATGCAGAACAACAGCATAGCGGTCATAGCACATATGCCTTACTAGGGCATTCCTTAGGCGGAAAATATTCTATGATACATGCACTACAAAACCCTACACAGGTATCCTCTTTAGTGGTGATGGATATAGCTCCTATGACCTACCCTCCCTATCATCACAAATATGTTGAGGCCTGTAAACAAGTATTACAAAAACATCCTCGTAATAGAAAGGAAGTAGTACAATATTTATCTGAATTTGTAAGTGATGAATATGTTCTTTTCTTTCTTGCAAAGAATTTTTATTTTGAAGATACTACATTGAAATTATATATTAATCTTGACGAACTGGACATACATTATGGCAATTTAAGTGGGTTTCCAGAAGAACTAGATACCTGTCAATATAACGGTCCTACTCTCTTTTTACGAGCAGAAAAGACAGACTACTTTGATGATACTGCAGATCAATATATAAAAAAGTATTTTACACAGTATACCATTGTTCATATTTCTGACAGCACTCATATCTTACACAGAGACAAACCTACAGAAGTACAAAAAGCACTGAGCGACTTTTATTCACAACACTACCCTCTTTCTTCATAGCTCTCATTACCATTACTATTAGTATGCACACAAATAGTCTCCCGTTGCTTATAGAAATACAAGGGAGTTATATATGATGTTATTCCTAAATAAAATATACATTAAGTATAGGATTACTATACAAGGATACTATTGTATATAATTTCATAAGAATTTTATTTTTGACACTCACTACAAGTCCTATTATAATTGTGTATATGGAAGTAAAAGATGTACAGAATAGACAGAAGTAATAAATAGTATTGGAAAGAAATTAAGTTATAAAATGGTAGTAAGAGCGTAATATGCAGAATACAATTCTGGTAAAGAAGAAACAATTTATAGAAATTCCCATTGATTATATTTGGTCATTTTCAGACAAAACAGTAAGAGATACTTCATACATTACCCATGGTTATTATACATATCCAGCAAAATTTATTCCACAATTAGCATCTCGCCTTATTAGAGAATATAGCAGAGAAAATGAGGTAGTTATTGATCCATTTATGGGTTGTGGAACTACTGTCATAGAATCTATTATAAATAACAGAATAGGAATTGGTACAGATATAAATGAAATTGCTTTTTTAGTATCAAAAGCAAAAACAACCCCTATACAAAATTCTGAATTAGTAAAAACTTTAAGCACAATAGAACAACAATCGTATACTTATTCTAAAACAGATATAGAAAGCGTTATACCTCCTAATGAAAGAATTGATTACTGGTTTCTTCCTGAACAAAAAGAGAGAATAGCAAGTATATTCATACAAATTAAGGATATAAAAAACCATGACATTAGAGATTTTTTTTTAGTAGCACTTGCTCAAATACTAAAATCTTGCTCTATATGGTTACAAAAAAGCATTAAGCCAACAAGAGATAGGAATAAAGAAATATATGATCCATTAACTTTATTTTTAAAGCAATCGAAAAAGATGATAAAAAAACATTTTGAATTTGAAAATATGCTTAGTAGAAAAATATGGAAAAATATTGATAAGCATAGAATAATACAATGTGCAGATTCAAGAAAGCTTCCTTGTAGAGATGAAAAAGCAAGTCTTGTATTAACAAGCCCACCTTATGTAACATCATACGAATATGCTGATTTACACCAGCTACCTTTGTTATGGTTTGGACATTTAACTGAGTTAAGTGATTTTCGAAAAAAATTTATTGGAAGTTCTTATAAAAAGAGTAATAGTATAGATATAAAAAGTTCTATTGGTAATGAAATTATTCTGAGTCTAAGCAAAACTTCAAAAAGCGAAAAAGTAAAAACTTATTTTTGCGATATGATAGAATCTTTTTTGGAAATGAAACGTGTCTTGAAAGTAGGAGGGAAAGCGTGTATTGTGATTGGAAATACAGAATTCAAGGGGATAAAAATTCTAAATGCGGAAGTATTTCAAGAACAATTACAAAATATAGGCTTTAAGACTCATAAAATAATTCATCGAGAAATACCATCTAAAATGTTACCATCAACAAGAGATGCAAAAACAGGACAGTTTGCAAAAACGACAGATAAATCACTGAAATTAGCATATCCTACTGAATATATATTAATCATGGAGAAATTATGAAGTTTGAAGATATTATTGAAATATATGAAAAGAAAAAGAAAAAATATAATAAGAATACATATAGGTATATTTCTGAAATTTTTTACGAAGCAAAAGAGTTACATAGAAAAAATTTTAATGGAGTAGATTCTGAACAATCATGGCGAGCATTCAAAGGTAAAAATTTTGAAAAATTAGTGGAATATATAATTACCGATGAAGTAAGAAATTTAGGTCTTGAAGTAGTAAATGGCAATGTATTAGAAAGAACAAAAAGCGAAAATTTATCTAAAACATTGGGTATGGTAAAAAGAAGTTTACTTATAGATTATGGAAGTTTTGGTTCGCATCTTCCTGATTTAGATATTGTTATTTATAATCCTAATACCAGTAAGGTGATAGCTATACTCTCAAGTAAGGTTACTTTACGAGAAAGAATTGCACAAACAGGGTATTGGAAATTTAAAATTGCTTCAGACAATGTAACTAAGCATATCAAAGTTTATTTTATTACTCCCGATGAAGATGGAACTCTAACATCAAAAGAACCTGCTAAAAAAGGGAGAGCGATTGTTGAGATAGATTTAGATGGAAGCTATGTATTAAGTGAAGTAAGCATTGAAGAAAGTGATAAAGTAAAGATGTTTGATAAATTTATTGATGATTTGAAAAAGGTAATAATAGATTAAAAAAATAAACAGTAATTTTTAAGCATTCGTAAATGAAAGCGTAAAATACAAAAAAGAGAAAAAAAATCTCTGTAAATCGGAAAATTCAAGAACTAAGCACACCCTCAAAAGCTTCATCAGATGTTAAAAAATGAATGATAAAATATCTTCTTTTTATGTTTCCTGCCGAAGCCTTTTCTGTCGCATTTAGTCCTTGAATCCGCAATCCCCAATACAAAAGTATTGAAGTCAATACTTTTCTGTAGTAACATTAAGTATAGTATGGATTTTGATGCAATTGTTATTGGAGGAGGACATGCAGGCATAGAAGCATGCCTCGCTCTCGCTCGATTAGGACACAAAACAGCTCTTATTACACAAAACCTTGATACAATAGGAAAGCTCTCCTGTAACCCAGCTATTGGAGGATTAGCAAAAGGAAATATGGTACGTGAAATTGATGCACTTGGAGGAGAAATGGGAAATCTTATTGATGCAACCATGATACAATTTCGTATTCTCAACCAAAGCAAAGGCCCGTCAGTACAAGCTCCTCGTGCTCAAGCTGATAAATTAGCATATCAGATTGCAGCAAAAGCCACCCTCGAAAAAGAACCTAATCTGTATTTATTACAAAACACAGTAATAGATTTACTTATAGAGAACAACCATACACACAAAAGAACAGTAACAGGAGTAATAACCGAACGGAATACCCATATAACAGCAAAAACAGTAGTGCTTACCACTGGTACATTCTTAAATGGCACAATATTTATGGGAGAATATATTGCAAGTGGTGGTCGTTTATCTGAACCATCATCAACTGGACTAGAAAAAACATTATTAAGCATTGGTATACGTATGGGACGTCTAAAAACAGGAACTCCTGCACGTGTACATAGACGTTCCCTTAACTTTGATACACTTGAAGCCCAGTTTGGAGACGAGCATATTATACCATTTTCATTTTCACAAAAAGAGCTAAAAAAAGAACAAGTAGCATGCTATAGCACCTACACTACTACGGCTACCCATCGTTGCATTGAAGAAAATATGTCGCGTTCTCCCCTTTATTCGGGAAAAATTATCGGATCAGGGCCTCGTTATTGTCCTTCTATTGAAGATAAAGTACAAAAATTTCCTGATAGAGAACAACATCAGGTGATGATTGAACCAGAAGGATTACAAACAGATGAAATGTATCTTAATGGTCTTTCTACTTCGCTTCCTGAAGATGTACAAGAACAGTTTATTCGTACTATTCCCGGATTAGAAAATGCCGAACTGTTACGCCCTGGATATGCAGTAGAATACGATTATTGCGATCCATCACAATTACACGAGAGTTTAGAAAGCAAACAACTCAAAGGGCTTTTCCTTGCAGGACAAATAAATGGAACATCTGGCTACGAAGAAGCTGCAGCACAAGGACTTATAGCAGGCATAAACGCTTCCTCTTATGTGCATAATACACAGCCTATTATACTCAGCAGAAGTGAAGCATATATTGGAGTGCTTATCAATGATTTAGTTACCCTTGGCACAAAAGAGCCATATCGTATGTTTACTTCTCGTGCAGAACATAGAATGAACCTACGCCATGATTCAAGCGATGATAGGCTCATGCACATCGGGCATAGCATAGGGCTAATACATAACAGCACAATGAACACCCTTATGCAAAAACAAGCCGAAATTACTGCAATAAAGCAAATACTTTCTCAACGGTATGTAAAAAAAGAAGATACTCTGAAACACCCAGTATTACAAAAATTTCTAGGTCATAATTTTTTACATTTATTGCGACAACCGCAACTTCACATTATAGATATAATGAACTTTGATACCACCTTACTCACAGATCAATACAGTCATATCGCCCTCCATCAAAGTGAAATAGACATAAAATATGAAGGATATGTGCATCGTCAAGAAAAAGAAATTCTAAAATTAAAAAAATTAGAAAAAACGCTAATCTCTTCGGACTTTAATTACGATAATATAAAAGGAATATCTAACGAAAGTAGAGAAAAGCTAAAAAATGTTCAGCCAAGAACATTACAACAAGCTTCAAAAATTTCGGGGATACGTCAGTCAGATCTGGCTATTCTCATGATGATATTGCAAAAAGGACAAAATAAAAAGAAAAGGAGTGCAAAAGCCTATGAAACGCATACATAATCATGTGTTTATTTTTTTGTTATTACTCATATTGACTCATTACGGTTTTACCCAATCCACAAGTACCAATGAACCTATAAATTGGTATACTAACTTAGATTTTGCAAAAGCAACAGCCCAAGAATATAAAAAACCACTATTTCTTTTTTTTATTGGAACGCAACCTTCCGCATTATCCAACAGTGTGTACAACAGTACCCTCTCAAATGAAATTATCGTAAATAAAATCAACAACCAGTTTATTCCCGTAAAGATACAAGGAGACAATATTTTACAACGTGAATACAATGTAAATCGTTTTCCTACATTGCTGATACTAAATTACACAGATAACTCCGAGTTAAGTAGACTCAGCGGTATTATCTCATCTGATAATGTATTTGCTTTGTTAGATAGTACCATAAGCACTATTGCAAATGATGGAGTAGTAACTACTTCAGACAATATGAGCAATGCTAACTCCACTAATACAATACAATCAGTGACTATCTACAAATACGATGCTGGAGCATTCCTCTCTTTAGGAGATGAAAAATGGATACACAGCACTCCATTATACCCAAGGATAGATTTTTCTCAGTTTAATAGCGATGACAAATACATCATGCTCGCAAACAGAGAGCTTAATGTTTATTTTGCTATCCCTATCAAAGGAAAAGGCACTTTTTGGACACTTAAAAAAGCAGAAAATGAAGATGATAATGCATGGGTTGTAGCAGGAAAAATTACTATGGCTCAAAACGGGACAGTATTTGACTATATCAAAGATAATAGTCTTATCGGACAAGAAAACGAGGAATAACAATACTACTTTCTTAGATGTACTGCTATGTCCTAGAGAACAGCACTGATATTTATACAGGTTTAGCGTTAGAGCAGTTTTTTTTTAATAGCTACATTGCCCAACAACATTCCTCGTCTCAACACAAAAGCGTTCCTAGCAATAAAAGTATACTTGGGGAATGTATTGTTTTATTCTGGCAAAGTCAGACCTGCGTTGTAATTGGCCGAAACCAAAACCCTTTGTATGAATGTAATCTTTCCTATATGAAAAAGCATAATGTACTCCTCGCACGAAGAGACAGTGGAGGAGGTGCTGTGTACCATGATGCACAAAATATAAATATATGTATTATCTCTGCTGCTCACGAACAACAAATAGAAAAAAATTTACTCTGTTTTAAGACATTGCTTGCTTCATTGGGAGTAGACGCTACCATAACAAAACGCAATGATTTAATGATACAAAACAAAAAAATCTCAGGAAGTGCAATGCGTTACAGTAAACAAACTCTCATGCATCACTTTACCTTATTATTATCACCAAATGCTACAAATATCACCACTGCATTACAAGCAAAACATAAACAGAGTATTGCTTCTTTTAGTACATCATCGTTTCATTCTGACATTACAGGTACATATCTCAGCTACAAGCAAATAACAGAGGCATTTGTTCATAATAGCGATCAACTTGCCTCTATCCTATATATTCATAATGAATTTGGAATAAATACTCCTGCTCCTACTCACATAACATATATAAAGGATATACACTCTTTTACTGAACAATATGCACAAAATATACAAAACAAGTCTACAATACCTTTGCTTGATACCGAAAGAAAACGACTTGCAAGCACAGAATGGATATACAAAAAGAGTCCCCCATTCACTATCACCGTACGCTTTGAACAAGAAGAATTAGCTCCATTTGACATTCACTCAGACAGTACGGTTTTCCGTATAACATGTAAGCATGGGTGCATACAATCGATACAAGATGATACACACAAGATCCTCTATACATCTGACACCACAGATCCTATTATTGTTTCATATACATCGTTGTTGCAAGCAAGTAAAGTATCAAAATATGCTATAATAAGGGTAGTAGTAAAAAAACTTCTTTCGTTGTTTTTTTAATTTTATGTATTGTAAGGGAGAATAACATGAGTATTCATATAAATGCACCAGAAGGTAGTGTTGCAGACAGTGTTTTATTGCCTGGAGATCCAAAAAGAGCAAAGTTTATTGCTGACACTTTCTTAGAAGGGGCAATATGCTATAACGAAGTACGTGCAGCCTATGGGTTTACTGGTACATATAAAGGAAAGCGGGTATCAGTGCAGGCAACAGGTATGGGTCAACCATCCGCTGCTATTTATATAAATGAACTTATCTCATCATACAAAGTAAAAAAACTTATCCGTGTAGGCTCTTGTGGTTCTATACAAAAAGATCTGCAATTAAGAGACATCATTGTTGCGCTATCAGCTTCCACTGATTCTAATATGAACGCATTACGCTTTAGAGGATTGCAATATGCAGCTACCGCTCATGAAGAGCTATTGTTTCAGTGTTATGAATATTGTAAAAACAAGCATCCTTCGGTACAGTATGGCTCGGTATTTTCTTCTGATACATTTTATCACGATGATACAGAAATGTGGAAAATGTGGGCAGATCATGGAGTAAAAGCAATAGAAATGGAAACAGCTCAGCTCTATACACTTGCAGCAAAACATTCAGTACAAGCACTCAGCATACTTACGGTAAGTGATAGCATTATTACATCCGAAGAAACGAGTGCAGATGAACGAGAAAGAACATTTACTGATATGATGGATATTGCATTACATATTGCATAATGTTGTGCCTATAAGTATCTCCTTGTATTGTGTGTTTATATTATATAGCCCTTGTTCCGCCTCATACACTAAGGCAGAACATACGCACGATACAAGAAAGTCTTAAAGCACGCTATAAGGTTGCACATGCACTAAAATCTCCTCCACACATTACACTACAAAAGCCATTTAAGAGAAATGATATACAAGAGAACAGACTGGTATCTACCCTTGATGCTTTTGCCACTCAACAAAGCCCTTTTATGATTACATTACAATCATTTTCCCATTTCAATCAAAGAGTGCTTTACATTGCTATTAAAGATTCTAGTATCATTATTTCACTGGCAAACAAATTACAAAAAGAGCTTAGAGAAACTGTACAATTAAGCACCCATGAGCATACCCATATTACTCATCCTCATATCACTATTGCTGCTCGTGATATGGATGCAACAGTATTTTCAAACATATGGAAAGAGCTACAAATAAAGCATTTTTCACACACATGGATCATCAATAGTATGTGCCTGTTAAAACATAATGGAACTGCATGGGATATACTGCATCACAGTCATTTTGCACAATAGCTTTTCAGTACCCCTCAAGTCAAATAGAAGAAACATATTTTCTCATACAGCTCATATTACGATAGCATAATTTTCTTTACTGCTTTTGTAGAAAGACGTATTCCTTTACTTCCCATCCCTTTCGGAGCATAACTGTCAATAGCAAACTCTTCTTGTAGCTTTTTAATACGAGGTGCAGGGGTATACTCCAAGCGTAACACAACATTTGTTTTATTAGTAAAACGCAACAGTGTACAGTCATCAGGAATATATGAGTACACTTTATTGATAAGAAATTTTTCTACCTTAAACCGTTTGATATATGTATGTTTCTCGTTCTTCTTTTCTCCTTTTTTACTATATACTGCAGTAAAAATAAGTTTCTCAAGTTTCTCTTTCTCTACAACTCCTATTGAAAGTACATCTTTTCCAATAAATTGTTTCTTATTTGCATTTAGTACCATCCATGTACCATCTTTCTTAAACAGAATAATTTTATCCAATGGAGATATATCCGCTATTTTTTTTCCTTTACTCAAAGTATATCCCATATATCCACTACTACTATCATACAGAAAACTAAGATTACGCTGTAGCACATCTTTCTCTTTTACTTGTTCAAAAGAAATAATTTCTGTTTTACGTAGAAACATATCTTTATACGCATTAAGTATTCTCGTAAGATACTCAATAGTATATGGCAATATATGTCGTATATTATAGGTAACCGTTTTTAGCTGAACAAGTAACTCTTTTAGCTCTTTTTTATGCTTATGTATATCATATGCCGAAATTCTTCGTATAGGAATCTTCAATAAATGCTCAGTATCCTCATCTGTATACAAACGATAAAACTCCTTTTTAAATTTCATCATTTCTTGTTTTGTTATGTCTCGCACGGACTCTGCTGTTTTACACGTTTCAATTTGCTTATACACTTTTTCTTCAATAAAAATTCGTTCAAGGGTACGAACATGTATTTTATCTTCTATCTTTTGTTTGTCTACTTGTAACTCTTGTTGTAATATAGCAGGAGTTCTTTTTTTATAATATTCAATGATATAAGTACTTGTCATTTGTATAGGCTGATTATCACAAATAACAACAGGGTTCAACGAAATAGAAGTTTCACAGTCAGTAAAAGCATAGAGAGAATCTACAATATCTTTTGCATACACTCCACGTGGCAATGTAAGTACAATTTCAATTTTATCAGAAGTATAATCACTTATTCCTGCTATATTGATTTTGCCACTTTTTGCTGCATTTTCTACAGAATGAATACATTTTTCTGTAGTAACTCCATAGGGTAATTCGGTAATCACTATTTGTTTTGGATTACTTGTATCGAGCTTGGCTCTCATACGAATTTTTCCCATGCCATCATTGTATTCTGATACATCTACAAAAGCAGCACTGGGAAAATCAGGATACACAACAAAAGGCTTATCTTGCAAAGAATGTATAAGCGCTTGGATAACTTCACAAAAATTATGTGGTACCATAGTAGTAGCCATGACTACCGCAATTCCTTCTGCTCCTGTTATAAGGATAAGTGGTATTTTTGCAGGAAAGGTTACAGGCTCTTTGTTTCTCCCATCATACGAATCAACATACTCAGTAATTTCAGGAGAATACAGCAATTCTTTCGCAAGCACATTGATGCGACATTCAATGTACCTTGCTGCAGAGGCAGGATCTCCTGTAGAAGGATTACCAAAATTCCCTTGTTTATCAATAAAAATATCTTTATTCGCAAGATGTACCAGAGCTTCGTAAATAGGCGTATCACCATGAGGATGATATTTTGTACAGTCCCCCACAACATTTGCTACCTTATGAAAACGTCCATCATCAACAGAAAGCAGTGTATGTAATATTCTTCTTTGTACAGGTTTACACCCATCATCTACATGAGGAATTGAGCGCTCCTTAATTACATAAGAAGCATACTCAACAAAATTTTTTTTCATAATCTGTTCTACATATGGCATAGGACTTCCTCTTTATAATACATAGTGGTATGGCTGCTATTTATACAAGATGTTCTTTGATAAACTCTTTTCTTGTTTCGGTATTTTTTCCCATATAAAATTGCAATATTTCAGGTATTTCACGTATTTTTTTTATGGTAACAGGTTCTAGTTTAATATTTTCTCCAATAAACTGTCCAAACTCATGAGGAGATATTTCCCCCAATCCCTTAAAGCGCGTTACTTCAGGCTTAGACATTGCATGTATTGCTTTATCACGTTCAGCAACAGTATAACAATATCGTAGTTCCTGCTTATTCCTTACCCTAAACAGAGGGGTTTCAAGAATATATACATGATTATGCAATACAATAGTTTCAAAAAATGTAAGAAAAAAAGTCATAATAAGATTACGAATATGAAACCCATCAAAATCAGCATCTGTTGCTATTACAATCTTCTCAAAACGTAAATTATCTTCATTTGTATCTATTCCTAACGCAACCATTAAGTGATACAGCTCAGAATCTTTATATATCTTTGTTCGTTTTCCATCTACGACATTTGCCAATTTTCCTCGCAAAGAAAAAATGGCCTGTGTGTATACATTTCGCGACGGAACAATAGAACCTGTAGCCGAATGTCCTTCAGTGATGAAAATCATAGTGTCTTGCCCTTTTTCTTTGTGATCACGATGTAATTTACAATCACGAAAATTTGGGACTTTAAGGGATACTTTTTTTGCAGCATCGCGTGCTTCTTTTCTGACAGAAAGAAGCTCATTTCTCAGCTTTCTATTTTGCTCTAATTTTTCCAACAATACAGTAGCAAATTGTTTGTTCTTATACAACATATCTACTATTGCATCACGTGTTTGTTGCACGATAGATGTTCTAATTTCTGTATTTCCTAATTTATTTTTTGTTTGACTTTCAAACACTGGATTTTCTAATTTAATAGATACTGCTGATACCAGCCCTTCTCGTACATCTCCCGAAGTATAACTTTTGTTATAAAATTCATTTACTCCTCTTAAAAATCCTTCTAAGAATGCACTTAAATGCGTTCCTCCATCTACCGTATATTGCCCATTTACAAAAGAAAAATATAATGGATTGTCATTATGCATATGAGTAAACGCAAACTCTAACTTTTCCTGTTGCAGTCGAATAATCGTATAGATAGCTTTTTCTGCAACCTCATTTTCTAATAGATCGGCAAGACCATTATGTGATATAAAACTGCTATTATTAAAAACAATTTCTAATTTTGGATGTAAGTATGCATAGTTCCAGAGGCGTCTTGTTATAATCTCTTCATCAAATACATAATCCTTAAATATTTCTGCATCAGGAATAAATTCAAACAAAGCTCCGTCAGGTTCTTTGCTGTTTCCTTGACTTTCCTCTACTAACTTGCCTTGCTTAAAAATTGCTTTTTTATATTTCTTATCTCTATAGGAACATACCATAAAATACGAGGATAACGCATTTACTGCTTTTGTTCCTACACCATTTAATCCTACACTAAATTGAAATACATCGCTGTTATACTTTGCTCCTGTATTTATTACCGATACACATTCTATCACTTTCCCAAGCGGTATCCCTCTTCCATAATCTCGTACCGATACTTTTTTCTCTTTCTCTGCATATTGCACCTGTATTTTCTTTCCATGTCCCATGATATATTCATCTATACTATTATCTATAACTTCCTTCAAAAGTACATAGATACCATCATCCTGATTAGAACCATCTCCAATCCTTCCTATATACATGCCTGAACGAAGACGAATATGCTCCAGAGAACCAAGTGTTTTTATTTTACTTTCATCATATATTTTTGATGAAGATACTCCATTTTGTTTTTCTTTCTGAGATTTTTTTGGCATAGCCCCTCTTATGTAGAGTATAGAGCATTTTTTAATTGTATACAAGAAAACAACAAGAGAGGTCACGAGTTCAAGGATTAAATGCGACAAAGGAGCAAAAAAAGTAAGAAAAAATAAAAAAAGGAGACACTCTATAATTGTATAAACGAAACAAATTAGGAGGTCTCCTTTATGAGTATACCAAAAAACTCATTTCGTCATCTGACAGACAAAGATCGTACTATTATCGCTACGCTCCGTCATGCAAAGTACAGTATCAATGCTATAGCCAAACGCCTCAGTGTCCATCGCAGCACTGTCTATCGTGAAATACAACGCAATGGAGGCAAACATGTCTATAATGAAGTCATTGCTCACAGACAGGCAAGAAAACGATGGGATAAGAGCCATAAAAAACTCTCTATTCCTTCTCATACTATTCGTACCTATATCGTTTTTCACCTTATATTCGATGGCTGGTCGCCTGAACAAATAGCAGGAAGGCTCAGTATTGATATGCCTCAGTATACTATCAGTCATGAGACAATATATCACTTTATTTATCGTTTTGCTCCTCATTTGACACAGTATCTGCGAAAACAGCACCAAACACGCAAAAAAAGAAGAGTATCTCGTTCTTTTTCTGTTTCTCGTATCCCTCATCGTGTCTCAGTACACGAACGAGGCGATGTTTCTAATGAATATGGCCACTGGGAAGTAGATCTTGTTGGCTCTTCTTCAAAAGCTACTGTGCTTGCTTTAGTGGAAAAACATACCCGTTATGTTCTTTTTCATAAGATACCTGACAAAACTGCTCATACCGTACAGTATGGCATGCTCTTTGCTCTAAGGAACATACCACGCCATTTATGTAACAGTTTCACTTATGATAATGGGAGTGAATTTATGCTCCATACTGAAATAAATACACGCTTGAATGCTCGTTCTTATTTTTGTACTCCTTACTGTGCTTGGGAAAAAGGATTAGTCGAACATTCTATTGGATTATTACGTCAGTACTTTCCTAAGAAGACTTTGTTTCATAGAATCAAGCAAAGTGATATACTACAAGTACAAACGCTTATCAATCATAGACCACGAAAATGTCTTCATTTTTTGACCCCTGCTGAAGCCTTTTCTGTCGCATTTAGTCCTTGAATCCGCAGGTTGTACTTTTACCATCTCGTATGATCCTCAAAATCCATGATAGCAACTTGCGATTGCTTGAACACTCAATATAATATAAATAGTATATAATAAACAAAGTAGTAGAACAGAGATGAACGTTCTGAATTACTTCGTAATAAAAGACACTATATCAACACAAAAAAAATAATTTTATCAGAAGAAAGAGAGTGGATATATAGGTCTATACCTGAATTAAGAAAGGAGTATACTTTACTCTATATGTATTCTCCTATTTTATGTGATAGTCTAAATCTTCGTAGAGTGTAAATTAACATATCTTATATATGCCTTCCTAAGACTTTGCATAGTGCCTTATAGCAAGAAAGGAGCTATCCTTTCTTGCTATAGGTTGTATTTCTATACTATATTACGATGAAGGACATGCTACTTTATCAGTGCTGTCTTTTGGATATTGTGCTGTTTTACTCACCATAGCCGAACGTTGAAAATCACCTCTATTTATGGTAGTTTTACACAATCTCCATGATGATAAATTTTGATTAAATGCGGTTGCACTAACAAACATAAAATCAACATCAGTAACATTACTCACATTCCATTTTCCTATATCTTGATTAAATGCAGTTGCTTGAAAAAACATATAGGACATATCCTCTACATTCCCCATATTCCACTGTGTTATATCTCCATTAAAAGTACTACTATTAAATAACAAACTCATTTCAGTAATAGCACTGGTATCTATCATGTTGAGGTTAGGGCTAGGGTTGTTGTTTCCTCCTGAACCTTGCCTTGTTTTTTCTTCACTGATAATAGTTTGAAGCTGTGCCTTTGTTGTTGGTCTGTAATAGGTAGCTGCTTTTCCTGATGGTGCTGTTCTTATATCTGTCCGTATAACGATAGTCGCTGGCACTTTTTTCTTTGAAGCAGTAAGAGTACACTGTGCTACATCATAGCTATACTCAGTAATAGCAGTGTCTCGTATATTGGACTTATTTGCTATGCCTGTTATGGTAACTGTTTTGCTACTCTGATCAAACGATACTGCTAGCCCTGTCTCTTTTTTGATTTTCTCTGCGTCTGCCTCCAGTATGTTTGCATCACAGGTAAAGGCATTGCCACTGGGTGTGCTTGCTAGTACTCTTGTAGTATTTGATGCTAGTGCTGTGCCTACTTCTGCTGATACTATGCTAGTGTTTCCTATAGCTATTCCTCTTGCTTCAAATTCGTGGCGTTGTCCTGTTGATGCTTTTGTGTCATCGGTGCTGTTTACTGCTTGTACGACTATTTCGTAGGTCGTTCCGTTTGTCAATCCTGTCAGGGTAGTGTTTGTTGTTCCTGCTGCTACTGTTGTAGGACTTGAGTCTGCTTGTTTTATTGCTGCTACATTTCTTGCACTGCCACCTTTGGCTACTTTGTATACTTTGTACGATACTTGTGCTACTGTTAGAGTGTCCCCTGTATTTGCTTTGTGGCTTGCACTGAGGCTGGGAGCTGTCCACGATACTCTCATGCCTGTCTGGGCTACTCTTGTCTGTATAGTTGATACTTCTGCTGGGGCTGTCGCTTGTGATGCGGTTGTTACACTTGCCACTGTCGATACTGCTTTTTTACTTGTGTCTGTTTTTACTGCTACCTCTACCACAAAGTAGTACTTTGTCGCTCCTTTTATTGCTACTACTGGTGCTGTATCTGAAGATAAGCCTAAACTCGCAAGGGCTGGCACTGTGTACACTCCGCTACTTGCACTGCCTAGGTTTATCTTTCTGCCTGCAAGTACTTCTGCTACTGTAGGGTTAGTGTCTTTCTGTAAGCCATACACGGTGTATACTAGCTTGTCATTTGCTGTTATGCTTGTGCCATCGTAGTCTTTCGCTCCTGTAAATGTATTTAACTCGGTAAGTACCAGTTTTATTGTGCCTGTAGTATTTGTTGACTGTGATACTACCAGCTTTCCTGTGAGTAATGACTGATTTGGTGCTACTGCTTTGGAAGTATAGACTTCTTTTATTTCTGTTACATCGGTGTAAAAGCCTGCAGGAAAGAGCTTGTCGCTATTTGTTGCATCGTAATTGGGGGATGTTGTGTTTACTATCCTTACTCCTATGTAGTAGTCTTTTGCTGTTTCTATGGGTGTTGCTCCTGCATTGCTTCCACTGGTACTGTCCACTATTGGTATGGATATTGTGTCTTGAGTTGTTCCTGTTGCTTTTGTGTACTTTGCTACTTTTACACTACTTTTTTCCACTGCCCATAAAGCCGATACGCTGGCAGGCTTTCCTGTGCTATCTTCTTTCTTGAGGTAGAGCACATAGTAGGCAAGGTCTGTCGCTTCAAGGGCATTGCCATTTGCCTTACTCACTCCTGCTATAGATGAGGCATTTACTTGTACTGTTATGACTTTTTTCCCTCTATTGCCTCCTGTGGCAGGCACTGCAAATACTACTGCATTACTGTTAGTGTAGGTCGTTACTTTTGGTGTGCTTGGGGGAGCAGTAAGCGTTGCTTTCTTTATTGTTGCTGATGCTCCTATGCTATACGAGGGATTGAGACTGTTGATCGCTTCTACTCCTGCGGTATAGTCTGCTCCTTTCGTTCCTATAAATCTTACTTGTAAGGTACTGTCTCCTGCTATATTCTGTGTTTGTACTCCTGCAAGTCCTTTTATTGCCTCTAGTGTTTTTGTGCTGTGGTCTCCCTCTGCTATGTATACTTTGTACTGTATTTGTGCCTGTGTAAGTTTGCTTCCACTGGGTGCTTTGTTAGTATCAGTAATGTCTCCTGCACTAAATGTATAGACTGCTGTTGCTGTTATTTGGGTTACTGACTCTACAGAGAGCTTTGCATCTTTTGCAGCGGGCGGTGCTGTCGAGGTACTATCGTATACTGCCACAGTATCGGCAAGAGTAGTTACAGGACTTACTATGTTATTTGCTATTGTCAAAAAGGTAAAGCGATAATTCTTGGCATTTGCTTGTACTTTAGGCACTTCTAAGCCATCTGCTATCCCAAAAGTAATAGCTGTTACACTTGCTGTTATGCTTTTTTCTGCTACCAGTGTAGCTCCATCGTACATACGCAGAGTGTAGTAGCTTCCTATGCCTGGAGCTTGCTTAAATGTTGCTTTTATTTGTATTGCTCCCGTTGTGTCTAAGCTAGGCTTGTTTTGAAAAAGATCTTCTGACGGAGCTGTGGGTTGCGGAGTAGTTATGTCTTTTGTCGCTTGGCTACTTTTGTTTCCTGCATAGTCTATTGCTTGTATTGTTATGGTGTATGTTTTTCCTTGCACAAGTTCTTCGACAGAGAGTGCTGTCGTGGGATAGGGTATTTTTTTCTCATTTACTACTGTGGTGCTTGTGCCTTTTTCTGCTATGCTTATGCTGTACTCTTTTATGTCTTTGTTATTGGCCTTTGCTGCATCGGGTGCTGTCCATGTTATCTGTGTGCCTATCTTTGTGGGTGATACAAAAGGATAGCTCGCTTGTATGCTTGTCACTGCATCGGGGGCGGTGCCATCATCTACTGTGGTAGTAGTAGCTGTTATTTTTGCTCCTTTGTTGCCTGTGTAGTCTTGTGACTGTACTGCTATGCTGTATTCAGTGGTAGCTTTTAGTCCTGTTATCTGCGTGTTTCTTAGTGTTCTCTCTGTTATTGTTACTGTCTTTGCTGGGCTGTTCTTTTCTGTTACTGTTATAGTCACTCCTGCATAGTCTCTTACATCGGGGGCTTGCCAGCCTACTACTAGGCTTGTTGCTCCTCCTACGGCACTCACATTGCTTACAGGCTCTGTGCTTTTGTCTGTTGTTGCTTGTTCTTTTGATACTGCAGTGGAGTACTTTCCGTTTTGAGAGACATACACTTCTACTTTGTAGGTAAGCGTGCCGTAGAGTTTTGTGAGGGCTATGCCGTCCTTTGCTACATACACAGTGGCGTACTCTTGGTTGTCTGCACTTGCAGAACTGAGTTTGGCTGTACTACTATTGCTCACTGTTTCGTATGCTATGAGAGTATTTGTTGCTGTTGCTATCACTCGTACTTGGAGATTTTTATCTGTAAAGGCAAAGTTTCCCCACTTGATAAGCAGGCTTTCATCGGCTGGGCTATTGCTTTTATCGTTTGCTGTTACTGTAAGGTCTGCCTCTGGCAGTGCTGCTACTGTTTGTGAGAGTGCTGATGGCACTATGCCTCTGAGCGCTTGCTTTGCCGTGCTTTCGTTGCCATTGCTATCTCTGTATACTACTGTTACATCATAGCTTATGCCGTCTATAGTAGGGACAGCAATAGTTACTTCTCCTTGTGTTACATCTTGTACTGTTACTTCTTTTTTTACATTAGTGGTGCTTTCTATCACCTGTACTATGGCTTCTGCTATGTCTGTTTTGCCTGACGAGAGCAGTGCTTTGTCCCATGTTAGCTTTATGCCATTTGTTGCTGATTCTACTGCTACCTTGTTGAAGGTATCTTGAGGTTTCGTTGTATCTGTCAATGTTGTCACAGAGCGGGTTGTTTTTGGTGATACTTCTGTATCTGAGCCTGAGTTTGACTTCTGGGCTTCTATTTCTACAGTATAATCGGTAGTGGCATGCAAGCCTCTGAGCGTGTAGAGCCTGTTTTGTTGAAACAATGCACGATATTCTATTGCAGGAACACGCACCTGTATTGATTGTACTGGTGTCGTTGATGTAGCTTTTACAACTACATGCGTGGCATCGCTTGGGGCTTCCCAGCGTAACGAGAGCGTCCCATCGTTGCTTGCTGCTTGTATCTGCACATTGGACACTGATGCGAGTGTCGGTGTTACCTGTTTTCCCCCTCCGCCTGATGAGGAACTACTACTGCCCTCCGAACATCCTGCGAGTACGAGGATAGTCATTGCTAGCACTAAAATCAGTGCAACTAGAGTTATGCTATACTTACTTTGTAGCTTACTATTTATCTGATAGTTTAGTTTTTCATTACTTTTTTTCATAATGTTCTCCTTATAATTATCTATTTATTGTATAATTATACTATACATAATACACAAGTCTTATTATATCAAAAACACTATTTTTTGTGTTATGTCTGAAAATTAAAAAAAAAAAAAAAAAATACACTGGATTACACAAAAATGCATAACAATAAAGTGATAATAAAGCACTTTGTATTATTGGTGTTTAATCAACTTCAAACGCACTACTACCTCTACATGTGCTGTATGAGGAAACATATCCACAGGCTGACATACATCTACTCTATAATGAGACTGTAATAATTCTATATCACGTACCATTGTAAAAGGATTACAGCTAACATATATAATAGTAGGGACCTTATATGTCTTAAGAAATTGTATTACCGATTGATGAAGGCCTGCTCGTGGAGGATCAACAATAACTACATCAGCTCTATCTAACTTTGCACTTTGATGAAGCAATTCTTCGGCAGGATAACAAAAAAAATCTATATTCTTTATACTATTTAATTTTGCATTTTCACGTGCAGCCTGTATTGACTGAGGTACAATATCAATCCCCGTAACCTGCATAGCATCTTTTGCAAGAAATAGCCCTATGCTTCCTATTCCACAGTATACATCTAGTATCCTTTGAGGAGTATGCGTTTCTATAAGATCATTGATAACAGTATAAAGTGTTTCGGCCTGTCGCGAGTTAGTTTGGTAGAATACTTTAGGATAAATACGCAAATAGATATGTCCACACTGTTCAATAATATACTGATTTCCAAAAAGATGTATCATATCTAAATCTAAAATATCATCATTTTTTTTAGAATTTACCACCACATAAAATGAATCAAAACGATCTATTTCTTTTTTTTCATAAGAAGATTCTGTATGCTGCGTGTCAGTATGTTGAGGTTGAGGACGAAACGACTCTACATATGTTCTTAATAAGTGCAATAGTTCATCATTGCATTGAGCAATACTAAGAATTCCCATACATTGGCGTATCATACTAGCATCCCTCTGTGATGATATATCGTTCCCTTGCATAGTATGCAAAGCACAGGATGATCTATACAAAGAAGAGCGTACAGTCAATGTTCGTAGTATACCAGTATGATGACGGCTATTATAATATGGAATAGCATTATTTCTTGCCCAAACATCAATGCTGTTTCGCACATTATTTGAAAGGTGCAGAAAACACTGTTGCAACTGAACTACCCTATCATAAAATCCCTTTACATGAAATCCAAGAGCTCGTCTATCTAAGGCATTGTCTGTGTTATCATCAATCTCATTATCATACACCCAACGCATAGTACTAAAACTATAGTCTATTTTATTTCGATAATAGGTATTACTCCTACATGGAATAATATCTCGCATATGATACTGATAGGGTAATGCAAGCTGTTTGAATATATCCTGTACCATTACTGATTTTAATTGCAACTGATCAGCATAAGAAAACTCCTGTCGACTACAGCCTCCACAATAGGTATAATGTGAACAAAAAGGATGAAAGCGTTTGTATGTACTGCGTATAATCTTTGTTGCTTTTAATTGTTTTTTTCTTGTCTTTCGTTTCGTATTTTTCTGCATCACCGTAATAACATCACCCGGTACTGTATTTGGCACTGAATAGATTGTATTATCAATAGACACTAATCCCTGTCCCTTATGATCTACGCTAGACACAGTCAAAAAACTATTAGGTGAGACACAAGATATTGTATTACTAAGACGCTTTTGTTTACTCATGTAGTATCCTCATTATAGGTACAAATAGTCAAAGATATTGTTATACCTAAAAATATTATATAAATATATCAATATATGTTATTATAGTATATAGTATGGAAAGCCTCTCTGTTGAAAAAAAAATACAAATATTAGAAAGCTATTTGACCCCTGAACGAAAACAAAGAATACACCGTGTACTTTCCCATCGCACTCGTTTTCTCAATGTCATATTAGAAAATATCTATCAACCTCATAATGCAAGTGCAGTACTTCGTTCTTGCGAAGCCTTTGGCGTACAAGATATACATATTATTGAACAAACAAACAGCTTTGCTCCTATAGACACAGTGGCTATGGGAAGCTCAAAATGGCTTTCAATTCATCATTACAAAGATACTGTGAAGACAGTATACGATACGCTCCGTACACAAGGATATACTATTTATGCAACCTGTCCTCACGAAAACGCTCGAAGCATAGATACATTAGAACTACACAATAATAAAAAAATATCCATTGCTTTTGGTAACGAATTAAATGGCTTATCGCAAGAAGCCATTGATTACGCTGATGAGATACTCTATTTACCTATGTATGGTTTTGTAGAAAGTTTCAACATTTCTGTGTCAGTTGCAATTACTCTGTCTAATCTCATACGCAGAATGAAACAAGAAAATATTGATACAAACCTCAGCCAAGAAGAAAAACACAATATATTACTTGAATGGCTTTTGGTTGATGTACATAAAGCAGACGAGATATTAAAAAAACACCAATAGCACTAAAATAAAAAACCACAGCTTATTCTTCAATCAAGTTATATATACATTTGTATTTTATAAATGAATTACACCGATGAATATAATGTTGAATCTATAAAAAAAATAGCAAAAGAAAATTTCAATGTAGAACATCTTTTTCCCATTCAGCTGTTTATCATTTATAATCTATTACACAAAAAACCCTCTCCTGCTCATACCCTAGCAACAAAGCACAATACTGAAAACACATCCCTTCCAGAAGACATAGACGATGCATTGTATTACAAAAAATATCAAATTATTATTTTACCAACTGGTATGGGAAAGACCTTGTGTTTTCAAATACCAGCACTGTTATCAAAAAAACCAACATTAGTCATTTACCCACTACTTAGTCTTATTCACGATCAATTTCATCGATTTCATAACGCTATCCCTACCAAAGTTCTCGTTGGAGGCATGCCGTACGCACAAACAGAAGAGATACTTGAACAAACACAGAAAGGCACTATTAAATGTATACTCAGCAATCCAGAAACTATACTCGCCTATAAAAAGAAATTACAAAACATTCAATTTAGTAGTATCATACTAGACGAGGCACACTGCATTAGCAAATGGGGACTTAGCTTTCGCCCTAGCTATGCAAACATAGGCAACATGCTCTCTCACATGAACTTTGAATATATTGCTGCATTTACTGCAACTGCATCCCATACTGTCATAGAAGATATTACCAGACTTGCCTTTCATAATGAAAGACCCTATATTGTAAATGAAGATGCAAACAGAAAAAATATAAGCTACAGTGCTCTCCATTGCATCCATAAAGACAGGGCATTACTATCTCTTTTAAGTACTCCAAAACACAAAAAGAATAGTACAGAAAAAGACAATACTCACACATATAGTGATTCTTCACACTCCACATCACAAGCACAGGAAGTTCCTGCATATCTTCCTTGCCAAAGCAATTTTAGTACAATAGAGCGTCCTGCTATTATTTTTTGTAATAACAGAAAAGAATGCCGTAGGCTTGCGTTACTTTTACATGATACATTACAGGATAACGAAATATACTTTTATCACGCAGGCTTAAGTAAAGAAGAGAAAAAAAATATTGAACAATGGTTTTTTACAAGCGAAAATGGAGTACTTGTATCCACTTGTGCATATGGGATGGGGGTAGATAAATCAAACATACGAACAGTCATTCATGTGGATAATTTTACAGACATAGAATCATACTTACAAGAAAGCGGACGAGCAGGAAGAGACCGAAACCCTGCAAAAGCCATTCAGCTTTGTACTGTAAACGATATAAGTTACACAATACTCAACACTAGCATGACAGCTCGTTCCAACAAGGATATAGCAACAACGCTACAAAAAAAGACACACAGCTTATTTGAACAGTATCTTCTTGCCACTGCCTGTCGGAGAACATTTCTTATAGAAGCATTACAATCGGAATGTTCATTTTGCGAAGGCTGCGATAGCTGCAAAGGAAATAATTGTACTGTATCTCCAGAACTGCTATTATTACTGCAATGTATTGAAACATACGCAGGTATGTATAGTGCTCATTATTTTACACACAACAATCTTAACCATATATTTTCTGAACCCCAACATACATCAAATACATTATTATCCCTTGTTATGCATATGTTCTCCACATGGACTACCCCACAGATACAAACATGTATAAGCAACTTACAAACGCTAAACATTATAAAAAAAGGAAAATTTCTATGGAAAGATCGTCTTTTTCTTACTAAAAAAGGAAAACAGTTTCTTCGTTTACTAAAAGCATACAATGAGAAAAAAAATTACTAACATACAATATTCCTATAAAACAACAAAACTACTATACTAATAGCATGGAAGTTTCAAGAGAAAAAGCACTTACATTATTACAACAGTACATTACTACACAAAATCTATTACAACATTGCTTTGCAGTAGAAGCAATTATGCGACACTTTGCTCAATACGCTCAAAAAATTGCACATATAGATGAAACATTTGACATAGAATACTGGGGACTCGTTGGTTTACTTCATGACTTAGATTGGGAAAAATATCCCGAAGAACATTGTGATAAAACAGCAGCCATCCTCAAAGAAGCTGGATACTCTGATACATTTATCTATTCAATTAGAAGTCATGGCTGGACTATTTGCACTCATGATGAACCAAAACATTTTATGGAAAAAGTACTGTTTGCCTGTGATGAATTAAGCGGGCTTATAGTAGCAACAGCTCTTGTACGTCCATCAAAATCGCTATCAGATCTTACCGTAAAATCAGTGATGAAAAAATGGAAAACTCCTACCTTTGCTGCAGGAGCAGACCGTGCCATTATTCAGAAAGGAGCTAATATGTTAGGATTGGAATTACAAGTACTTATAGAAGAATGTATTACTGCTATGAAAACTGTTGCTCCCACTATTGGATTACAATAAATATATGATGAACATTACAATAAATTGAAAAAAATTTCTGCAATTAGGCGTCTACATACAGAAGAACAGTATTGTAGATCCTCCAAACACTTTTTTATCAATACATTGTAATATAAGATAAGTATCTACATACGATAATATTTCTTCTGTTTCATGAGAAGGGATATGCAATATCACTACACTTTTAGGATGACATATTCTACTATGGCATACCTTATACAACAGATCTTTTTTGTACCTATATACAAATGGAGGATCAAGATACAGTACATCAAAACATACATTGTGCCTTACAATAAATAATTCTGCACTCATACGTTTAAGAGCAAACGATGTTGGTCTTATCTTGAAGTTCTGGGTAATAATATGCCATTTTTTAGAATCTTTTTCCACTGCAGTAGCGTACAAAAATCCTCGTGATACAGCTTCTATCGACATCAATCCAGACCCTGAAAAGAGATCTAAAAAAGTAAGCTCCATAGAAAAAGAAAGACTATTGGCATGAATATAATTAAATATCTTTTGAAAAACAGAATTACGTACCTTTGCCATAACAGGACGAATAGTCTGTTGTGGACAATAAATACGTCTTTGTTTGAATTCGCCACCAGCTATACTTAATGTTTTTTGCATATAATATATTTTCTACTACAATTACACAGTCTTATTATACTGTTGCATCATTTTCTTTAATTGTGCATGTTCTTGTTTCTCAAGAGTCGGATCTTCTTCTGCTATTTTCTTTGCAAGAGACTGAGAACGATATAATATATCAGTATCTCCCTGAGTATCTAAAAACTGAAAAAAGAGAGAGCCTGATTGTCGTAACCCTAGCTGATCTATATCTCCAGGACCTCGAAGCTCTAAATCTTTTTCTGCTATCTCAAAACCATCATTACTTTCATATATTATTTTGAGACGTTCTTTTGCAATATCATTGAGGGGAGCATTATATACTAATAATACTGTTCCAGGTAATGTTCCTCTTCCTACTCTCCCTCGTAACTGATGTAATGTAGCAAGCCCAAATCGTTCAGCATTAAAAATACACATAAGTGTTGCATTATGAACATCAATGCCTACTTCAATAATAGTGGTACATAACAATGCTGCAATTTCCTTTTTTTCAAAACGTATCATAATTTCTTTCTGTTCCTTTGCATCTATCTTTGAATGCAATACTTCTACCGAAAAAGGATGTAACTGCGATTGAATTTCTTGTTGCATTGCTATTACCGAACTCATCTCCACAGCACTTTTTGTTTGCTCATCATCTTCAAGCCCAATTTGCGGAAACACAAAGAATGCTTGCTCACCTTTTTGTAATACACTACGAATAAATGCATACATACGATGACGATTATTAAAATCTATCATTCTACATTCTGGCGTAGTACTAATACCAGGCTTTTCGTTCAATGTACTAATATCCAAATGAGAATACAATGTAAGAGCAAGTGTACGCGGTATAGGAGTAGCTGACATAAGAAGCATATCCGCATCGTTCCCTTTTTCAAGAAGTGCTTGCCTTTGTTCTATCCCAAAGCGATGTTGTTCATCAAACACTATAAAGCCGAGATTATTGTACACAACATTCTCAGAGTAAAGAGCATGAGTACCAATAATAAAATGAACAGCGTTCTGAGAAATTCCCTGCATTACCAAACTACGATCTTTTGTCATCATAGAACCAGTTAATACACAACAGCGCACTGCCTCTCTTGACGATAGGGATGCATTAAGAGTACTGAGCAAATCAGAGATTCTGCGATAATGTTGATGAGCCAATGTTTCTGATGGAGCTACTAACACTACTTGCTGTTTATTTTCAATAGCAATAAGTGCACAAATAAGAGCTACTAAAGTTTTACCAGAACCTACATCACCTTGAAGAAGACGTCTCATAGGATAGTCACTTAGCATATCCTTTTCTATTTCATGCACTATTTGTATTTGTCCACGTGTTAAAGAAAAAGGTAAGGATTTTATGAATAATGCTACTAACATATCCGATTGATGACGTTTATTTTCTCGAATATGTTTTTTATCAAGACTTGATAATTCTAGCGATAATTGAAATAAAAGCGCTTCATCAAAAGCAAGGTTTTTTCGTGCTTTTATAATAGCTTCCTTACTTTCAGGAAAGTGTACAGAACGAATACTCATATCTCTATTCATAGTATGTGTTGGATAATAGTTTTCGTAGGGATGCAATGAAGGAAACGCAGAAGCTCGCTGTAAACAGCTTTTCATGAGCTTAAAAAAAGCTACCTGAGAAAAAGATGCTGGCGTCTTATAATGAGGAATAATCCCTTGCATTCTTTGTGTATCAGTTATAATCTCAAATTGACTTGAAATAAACTGGTTACCTCTTATTTTTCTTTTTGAAGTATCAGCAAATTTAGCCCATAGTATCGCTTTCATACGTATAGGCAAGAGATTTTTTATAAAATCTCTTCCATAACAATGTAACTCACCCACTGTATGTTCCTCATCTTCAAATATTATTTTCAGTAGCCTTCCTCTGTTTCTCAGCTGCACATAGGTATGTGATAACACAGTAATGGAAATAAGAGCGTACGCACTTGTATCAGTAATAGCATGCAATGTTTTCAACTCATCTCTCCATTCATAGTCGACTGGAATATGCGCTAAAATATCGCCTATGGTAACAATATCTAATTGCTCTAATTTATTGATATAATGTTTTGTAATGATAGGAAAATTTTTTAAGGAAATATCTATATCAGAAAATAATATCATCGAAATACTTCTACTTTTACTATATCTTTATGGTTTTGTAAAAAGGTCATCAATGATACATCATTTGCATTCACAGTAAACCCAACAGGAAACGCTATTGTAGAGATAATGGCATCATTTTCTTGAATGTGTAACTTAACACTTGCGTTCCCAAAATGTTCTACCATCTTCCCTTTTATCTCTTGTAATACCTGTGAATCAATAGTACTTTTTACGGCAAACTCTAGCCGAGAATATTGACCATCATGCAATGGCGCAACAGATTCTTTATCTTCTTTTCTTTGCATAACTAAATCAGGAATACTCATGATCTTTTCTACCTTAAAATTGTACGCCCCTTTATACAGCGATAATTTTCCATAAAATCCATATGCAGTACGCTCAGGTATTACTATATCTTCTGTAATATCAGTAAAATAAGAAAATGGAATTGATCCCAGATAATCATGTAATACCCCTATATACACTTTTGTTTTTGGTTGTCTGGAAAATACATCATTATTTTCATTTTGTGTTCCCATATGTTCTTGAGAAAATTTTTTCTTATCATGATATTCAGCATTCTGTTCCTCAAGAGTAATACCATCTATAGTACCATTATGATTGTCTTGTTGCGATGAGTTTTGAGCATTCGATTTTCTTCTATTATTCTTGCGAGGAAGAATAATACGAGTATATACCGTATCAGTATATGCAATAAGATAATATGATTGCATTCTTTTATCCCACGAATGACTTTCCTTAAAAGAACTAAGATTTAAGGTAGAATTTTCAAGCCATTGAATTTTGTATTCATCCAATGGATTATAACGTAAATAAGTACTTGCATACTCCCGTTCTTTCTCAAGCACTTCCCGTTCACTCACAGGATCATTGATAAGCACACTCTGTACATCTTTGACTACATCATCCTGAATAAACAATAATAATTGCTGTGATTTTTTTGCATCAATTCTCTTTTTTGCTTCATCTAAAATATTGTCTGTATTTGCTATTAGCTGATCACGTCTATCATAAAATGTATCAAATACCCCCGTAAAAATCCCAGCGTCAATCAAGGTCTTTAACCCTGACTTATCGGGCAATCGTTCAAAAACATCAAAAAAAGAAGAGTATTTCCCATTCTTTTTTCGTTCTATAGGAATATGTTTTTTTACTTCATCACTGATACTACGTATTGCAGATAATCCAAACCGTATTTTTCCATCTTCAATAGTAAATCCATATTCACTTTTATTAATATCTGGCGGTAATATTTCTATCCCTAAACTTCTACATAACTGAAATGTTTTTGACAGATTATCACCCTTATTATGATCTGCATCCAACAGATTTACCATATAATACAAAGGATAATGTCTTTTTAAGTACGCTGTTCGATACGCTAGCTCTGCATACGCAGCGGCATGCGATTTATTAAAACCATATTCAGAAAAAGGAATAAGCAACTCATAAATAGCACGAGCAAGATCTTTTGTATAGCCATTCTGTATTACTCCTTGTATAAACTCACTCTCCATTTCTTTCATGACTTTCCATTTCTTTTTTCCCATAGCACTGCGTAATACATCAGCTCTTCCAAGTGAAAAGTTAGCAAATTTTTGTGCAATATGCATTACTTGTTCCTGATATACAATAACTCCATATGTTTCCCGCAAAATAGGTTCCATATCAGGATGTAAATACTGTATTTTTTCCCTTCCATTTTTTACATTTGCATATTTTTCAATAAACTTAATGGGACCAGGACGATATAACGCATTCAATGCAATAAGCTCTTCAATACGATTAGGACAAACAGACCGTAAAGCCTGTTGCATCCCTTCACTTTCAAATTGAAATACAGCCTCACTTTTTCCTTCGCTTAACATTTCATATACTTCCCTATCATCAAAAGGAATTGATTCTAAAGAAAACTGAGGATCATCTTTTTGTATGAGCTTTTCAGTATTATCTACAACAGTGATATTTGTCAGCCCTAGTATATCCATTTTTACTAGCCCAACTTTCTCAAGATAATTCATAGAATACTGTGTTGCTACTCCATCAGTTTTATTATCCTTATACAAAGGAGTATATTGAATAAGTTTCTCTTTTCCTATTACTACTCCTGCAGCATGAATAGACGCATGACGCTTTACTCCTAACAGTGAATCTGTAATCTGAAACAACTGGGGATACAACCCATAATACTCACGGAGCTTTGGTTCTGCAACTAAAAAATCTTCTACAGTTTTAGAACCTCTTTCAGCATCATCTGTATCATCTTTTCTCAGATCTTCATTAAACAATTTTGCAATAGTATCAACCTCTAATAAAGGAATTCCTAAAGATCGCCCTACATCACGAATTGCTCCCTTTGATTTTAATGATGAAAAAGTAACAATCTGTCCACAATTCTCTTCTCCATATTTATTTCGTATATAATTGATAACCTCCTGTCGTCTATTTACACAAAAATCTGTATCAATATCAGGCATACTCACACGTTCAGGATTGAGAAACCGTTCAAAAAGCAAACCATATTTTATTGGATCTACATTTGTAATACCTAATACATATGCAACAATGGATCCTGCCACAGAACCCCTTCCTGGCCCTACAGGAATATCCTTCTTTTTACAAAAATGAATAATATCTAAAATAATAAGAAAATATCCACTGAATCCCATATTGATAATACAATCAAGCTCATACATAATACGTTTATGTATAAACTCATTTTTTTGTTGATAACGCGTAGGTATTCCCTCCAACGTTAAATGACGTAAATAATCATCTTGATTCTTAAACTGAGAAGGAATCGTAAAATGGGGTAACTCTAGCTCAGTTTTTTCTGGAAGTATATACTTACATTGCTGTGCAATCTCAACAGTTCTATCTAAAGCATCAGTATATTGTGTAAAATTACGCTCCATCTCTTCACGACTTTTAATATAAAACTGATCGTTCGGAAGAATAATTTTATTATTCTTCTCATTTTCTACATAGATACTATGTGCTTTTGCATCTTTTTGTTCAGTATAATAACATGCATTCCCTGCAACTATCAATAAAGATAACTGTGAAGCAATTTTCTGTACTAACTCATTTATTTGACTCTCTAGCACAAGACCATGATTTTGTATTTCTAAAAATAATGAGTCGTCAAATATATCTTTATACATCCCTGCAATACGAAGTGCATTATCAATCTGACCACGCTCTAAAAAAGAACCCATCCTGTGCCCTTTTTGAGGAAGAATACATATCAATCCTTGTTTATTCTCTTCAAGTTCTTGAAAATTAATTCGAGGATAATAATAAAAATGTTCAACGTATCCTACAGTACTAAGCTGTTTAAGATTTTCAAATCCCTCACTATCTTTTGCAAAAACAAGCACCTTCTCACTATCTCTTTGTGAAGTACTATTTTCTGTAAAGTTTATCTGCAACTCACATCCTATAATAGGACGAACATTCTTTTCTTTACACTTCTGTGTAAACTCAACAGCTGCAAAAAGATTTCCTTCATCAGTCAAAGCTATAGTATCTTGACCAATATGCTCTAATCTATTGAGCATCTTATCAATAGTAGAGATACTATGCCGTAAACTATAATCAGAATGATTATGAAGATGAACAAAATTACGCATGTATGTTATAGTAATTATCCTTCAATTTCTTCAATAATAGGATAGCTTGCAAAACTTCCTTGTACTACTACAAGCTGAAGTAGCTCTTTCTTTGCTTTTTCTATATTACTCCACTGTGTACGATGAGTGATAATGATGAGCGTTGCAAGTCCTGCTCTATCTACATATTCACTATGAGGAAAATCTTCTTGTAATACCCTTGCAATACTTATATCATTTTTTGCCAATATAGTAGCAACCTTTGATAAAATCCCAATCTCATCTTTTATAAACAGCCTAATATAAATGGGACAAACAAAAGCATTCATATCGCTTTGTAATGAAGCTGAGTTTTTATCAGGCCATAAAGTATTACTATTAAAAATTATTTTACTCGTTCCGTTAGCAATACTCACCAAATCAGCAATAACTGCACTTGCAGTAGCATCACCACCAGCTCCTTTTCCTACATACATAGTATGACCTACTTTATTTCCTAATACACTAATAGCATTAAACGATCCTTCAATAGAAGACATAGGATGCGTATCTGGAAGAAAGGCTGGATGCACCCAAATACTGATACTATCATGTAAGTCTATCCCTGCAGCAATTAACTTTGTAGTGTAGCCCAACTTTTTAGCAAATTGAATATCACTATTTTTTATATCCGATATTCCTCTCTTAAAAAGCGATACAAAATCTACCTTAACATTATATACAAGTCCACTTATAATTGCAATCTTATGAGCTGCATCTATTCCTTCTGTATCTAAACTAGGATCCGCCTCAACATACCCATGTATTTTTGCGTCTTCAAGTGCTTCCGAAAAACTTTTATGTTTTTTATCCATTTCAGATAAAATGTAGTTACAACTTCCGTTTAACACTCCATATACTGCAGTTATCTTGTTAGCAATAAGCCCATCAGTTATTGCTCTAATAATAGGAATTCCACCGCCACAACTTGCCTCAAAAGCAATACAGACATTATTTTTTCGAGCAATATCCCACAGCTCTCTCCCATGTTCAGCCAATACGGCCTTATTTGCTGTAACAACATCTTTTCCTGCTTTCAAGGCCTCAATAATATATTGTTTTGCAACATCAGTACCGCCCATAAGCTCAACAATACAGTTTATTTTTTCATCTCTTATAATACTTTGCCATGAATCAGCAATCAAAGAATCATGAATAGCACTATTTTCCTTTATCTTATGCGGGCTTCGAGTAAAAATTTTTTCCAACACTACCTCACATTGTGTCCGACCTATAAGAGTCTCTTGTTCTTGTGTAAGATAAAGCGCCAATCTTTCTCCAACAGAACCAAATCCAACTAAACCAATATGTAACTTACGCATACTAATTATATTATAATGGAGTTAATGAGTACTGTACACACTAACATATTCAAAGTACTGAGTGAACCACGACGAAGACGTATACTATCTGTATTAGAAGGAAACGAATTTTCAGTACAAGAACTACAACGTATTCTCAATTTAGGACAATCAATTATATCTGCCCATCTCGCACACCTCAAACATAACAATCTCGTACATACACGTCGAAACGGAAAATATATTCTGTACCGACTAAACTCAAAGGAAAGTTTCTATGCCAATATATTACAAGTTACGCTTTCTATTACAAAAAATGAAGAGTGGTATCAACGAGATATACAACAAGCACAAAAGATTTTACAAATTAAAAAGGAAGCCTCCCTATCTTTTTACGAAGGCTTAGAATCTCAAAACAAACGTTCTCCAGGACAAACCGATCATTCACTTGCCATTGCCTTTATGCGCAGTATACACAATAAACGTATTGTTGATATTGGGTGCGGAAGTGGAAAACTTGCAAAAGAATTTTCTTTACGTAACACAGTACTAGGAATAGACATAAACGATAAACAAATAAAAATGGCAAAAAAACTGTACAGTACAGAAATACACAATAAACACCTTGATTTCAAGACTGGATCAGCAGAAAAACTAGAGCTCCCAGACAACAGTCAGGATATCATTATTTTTTCTCATTCTTTGCATCATATCGAAAAACCAAGCATTGCTTTAAATGAATGTTATAGAGTATTATCTAGTAAAGGACTTCTACTCATCTTAGATCTTCATAAACATAATGAAATATGGCTAAAAGATAGTCTAGGAGATATACACCTTGGGTTTAACCGTGACACTATTGAACGATGGTTACATGAGGCATATTTTACCCATATTTCAATAGACATCGATGTAAGTGATGTTGAATATCCCGATTTTGAAACTTTAATCATATGTGCAGAAAAGGAGTAATATGAGCAACAAACAAACTACTATCAAAGGAACAATACTTGGTTTTCCTCGTATGGGAAAACAAAGAGAACTAAAAAAAATACTTGAATCCTATTGGAAAGGTGAGATACATGCAGATGAAATGATAGCACAAAGCACTGCTTTGCGAAAACAGCATTTACAGTTATTGGTAAATTTGGGATTAGACGAAATACCAATAAACGATTTCTCACTCTATGATCATGTACTTGACACTGCTATCGGCTTTGGAGTTATCCCTAAACGATATACTACACTCTCAAAAGATTTCTTACGCATGTATTTTGCAATGGCACGAGGAGAAAAAGGAGCTAATCATAATATTACTGCAATGGAAATGAGTAAATGGTTTGACACTAACTACCACTATATTATTCCAGAGTTTGAAAAAAATACTGTATTTAATGCAGATACAATAATAGAAAAACTACGGCATACCATAGAAGAAGCAAAATCAGTCATCGGAAACGCATCCACTACCATTCGTCCTGTATTACTTGGTCCTATAAGTTTCTTATTGTTAGGCAAGATGGTAGAAACAGACCATACTGTTCAAAAAAATGAAGCACTTACATTACTCCCTTCTTTGTTAGAATCTTATACAGCAGTACTACAATCACTAGAATCATTACAAGTACAAACAATACAGCTTGATGAACCATTTCTTGTATTCAACATAGACAAAGAAGTACAAGATGCATATATACAAGCGTACACATACTTTCAACAATCTGGGTGTAAGACAAAAATATTTTTAGCAAGCTATTTTGATGATATTACCAGCAATATAGATCTTATATCACAGCTTCCAGTAGATACTGTACATGTTGATCTTGTAAGAGGAAATACTGACTCGTTACTACCGCTTGCAAAAACACACACATCACTGTCTCTCGGAATTATAGATGGCAGAAACATATGGAAAGCAGATATGAATACACTCTATGAGACTGTATCTCAATTTCTTGCACAACAAGAATCTCAGCAATTACATAATTGCTATATCAGTTCTTCCTGCTCTTTACTACACAGCCCCTTTGATCTCTCTACTGAAAATACACTTGATACAGAAATAAAGACATGGCTCTCCTTTGCTATACAAAAAGTGCAAGAAATTACTACTCTCAAAACTGCATTTACTACAAACAAAGAAGCTGTCCTATCTCAGTTTACCGACAATCAAAAAGCAATACAAAGTAGACAACAGAGTACTAAAGTACACAATGAAGCAGTCAAAAACCGAATAGCAACAATATCAGATGCAATGATACATCGTAACAAAGCATATGCTCAAAGAAGTAGCATTCAAAAACAAGCATTACAGCTTCCACTGTTTCCTACTACCACTATCGGAAGCTATCCACAAACAAAAGAAATACGGAGTACTCGTGCTGCATACAAAAAAGGAAACATTTCTTACCAAGAATATCAAACATTCATGAAAAATGAAATACAGAAAGTCGTTGCATTTCAAGAAGAAGTAGGATTAGATGTACTCGTGCATGGCGAACCAGAAAGAAATGATATGGTAGAGTATTTTGGTGAAAATTTTGATGGATTTGTTTCTACCTCTCACGGATGGGTACAAAGCTATGGAAGTCGTTGTGTAAAACCTCCTATTATCTACGGGGATCTCACTCGAAAAAATGCTATTACTGTTGACTGGATTAGTTATGCACAATCACTTACAAAAAAACCAATGAAAGGCATGCTAACAGGACCGGTAACTATACTACAATGGTCTTTCGTGCGTGATGATCAACCACGTTACACCACTGCATATCAAATAGCCTTTCTCATTCGCGACGAAATAAAAGATTTAGAAGATGCAGATATTAAAATAATACAAGTTGATGAACCTGCGCTTCGTGAAGGACTGCCTCTTCAGACAAGCAAACACAAAGAATATCTTGATTGGGCAGTAAAAAGTTTTAGGGTAGCTACCTGCGGAGCAAAAGATGAAACGCAAATACATACCCATATGTGCTATTCTGAGTTTAATGAAATTATTGACTCTATAGCTCAACTAGATGCAGATGTTATCTCTATAGAAGCATCTCGTAGCAAAATGGAATTACTTGAAGCATTTAAGACATATCAATATCCAAACGAAATTGGTCCAGGAGTATATGACATACATTCTCCTCGTATTCCGTCCGTGCAAGAAATGGTAGATTTACTACAACTTGCATTACAATGTATTCCTAAAGAACATATATGGGTAAATCCTGATTGCGGACTAAAAACACGTAACTGGGCTGAAGTAAAAGAAACGCTTGCAAACATGGTACAAGCAGCAAAACAATTTCGTTCTTAAACTTGCGATACAATCATCACTATATACAGCCTGTATAGTAGCTATTACTATACAGGCTTATTGTAGCCACACACTATTACTTAAATGTATCAAAAATAACCTTAATGGAATTTTGTGATGGATCCTGTGTTGTATCAAACGCTTTTTTCCAATCATCTAGTGCAAACCTATGGGTGACCACCCCTTTTGTTGGTAAGTCCCCTGAACGTATCCATTCAATAACTGGCTCATAACAAAAAGGACTCAGGTGTACCCCATAGAGATTTAATTCTTTTCTATCACTGATAATACTCCAATCAACTGTTGTCGCATCCTTAAATACACTAAACTCAACAAAAGTTCCCATTTTCCTTATAGCATGTAAGCCTTGTACGACACTATCTGGATGCCCTGTTGCTTCTATATAGACATCACAGCCATATCCTCCTGTCATGTCTGTAATTGTTTTTACTACATCATCCTTTTTAGGGTTTAATACAATATCTGCACCAAACTCTTTTGCCATTGCTAATCTATCATCACGCAAATCAATAACAACAAATTTTTTAGGATTTTTAAGTTTTATGCATCCTACCATCCCCAAACCAAGCGGGCCAGCACCAGAAAGCACTACAACATCTTCATTTGTCATAAGCGATCTATCAACACAATGTTTAGAACACGCATACGGTTCTATTAAGATAGCATCCTCTATTGGAATATCATCTGGCACATGAAACACAATAGCTTCTTTTGTAAATTTCATGTATTCTGCCATTCCACCATTTACGTTATTTTGAAAGCCATATAAATCATGCTTCTGACACATCCAATGTCTCCCTGTTCGACAAAACATACATTCCCAACATGGCACTATTTGCTCAGAAATAACCCTATCACCAATCTTAAAATCTCCTTTTACGCCTTCCCCTAACTCAACTATATGTCCGACAAACTCATGTCCTGGAATAACAGGCTCTTTCATATACTTTGGCTGTCCTCCAGTACCCCAAAAGCTAGGAGCTCCTTTATATGCCTTGATGTCCCCTGCACAAATACCACAAGCCTCTAGTTTAATCACTATTTCTTCTCTTCCTGCTCGTGGAACATCCACTACTTCCAAACGATAATCTTCTGGTGCATATGCAACCAGAGCTTTCATTTTTGATGGTAAATCACTCATACTACCTCCTATTATTTTTTATTAAATATATGTACTTTACCGTCATTAAAAGTGATACGTATTGTATCATTCGCTGTATACCGAACATTATCATAGAGTGATATCATAAAATACATATCCTCTGTAAGATGTATACTTATGCGCTTTTCTTCCCCTAAATTTTCAAATACTGTTATTTTTATAGGATCTCCTTGTTTTGATATAGTAATATCATCAGGACGAATACCAAATCTCACTGTTTGTCCTTGCTTTACTTGATCTTCACAGCTCTTTGGTACTTGTATTTTGTTTCCATAAAATGAAAAAAATTTCTTGCTCCCAATCTGTTCTATATCAGCATCTAAAATATTCATCGGAGGATCACCAATAAACTCTGCTACAAACTCATTCTCAGGACTATTAAAAATAGTGGCAGGGCTATCAAACTGCTGCAAGACTCCAAGATTCATAATTACCATTTTGTCCGCTAAAGACATTGCTTCTAACTGATCATGAGTTACTAAAATAGTAGTACACCCAATTTCTTTATGAAGTTTTCGTATTTCTTGACGTAATACCTGACGTAGCTTTCCATCAAGATGAGACATAGGTTCATCTAACAGTAATATGCGAGGACTTCTTATAATAGCTCTTGCTATGTTCACTCTTTGTTTTTGTCCACCACTGAGTTCTCGTGGCAATTTGTACAAAATATCAGTAACATGAAGCAACTCAGCAATGGTATGGACCTGCTTTTTTACTTCACTTTCAGGCATTTTTTTTGCTCGTAAATTAAATGCCATATTATCAAATACATTCAGAGGAGGATACAGAGCATAATCTTCAAAAGCTAAACCAATCCCTCTATCCTTTGGAGCTAAATCATTGATGATAGTGCCATTAATATGTATTTCTCCTTTTGTAATAGTTTCTAGGCCTGCAATCATACGTAATGTAGTTGTTTTTCCACATCCAGAAGGCCCTAATATTGCTACAAAATCTCCACTTTCACAACAAAAACTAAGATCATTCACTGCATACTCCGATGAGGTATCATATTGTTTGTATAAATTGTGAATGAATAACTGCGCCAACTACATACCCCCAGTTCTTGTGATAAAGCGTTCGTCTTTACTATCAAAAAATAACAAGGCCTGTGTATCAATGCTACAATATATTACATCATCAACATGTAACACAACATTTCCCGGAACAAGCGTATCAAAATATATTCCTAAACACTTAACCTTTACTACATATCTATTTCCTATTGAATAAAAATTTTCAATAGTACCTTTATGAAACCCTTTTTTTTGTTCAAATGATACTTTTATATCTATACCACGTATCCCCACAATAACAGTATCACTAGAACATTGCTTTGAAAGTTCCTTGTACACTCCCTTATCAATATCCCATACGATACTAGAATCTATAGGTATAATCTTGTTGTCACTCAATGTACAGGTATAGACATTTATCTCTGGTTCTCCTACCAACTTTGCAACAAAAAGATTTACTGGTCTATAATATACATCGTCAGGGCTTGCTACTTGTACTATCTTTCCTTCGTTAATGACCACAATTTTATCTGCTAAACTCAGAGCTTCAAGATAATCGTGAGTAACATATATTGTTGTTGTGTCTAATTGCTGTTGAATAGCTTTCAGTTCTGTTCTCATAGCATTCTTTAGCTTTGCGTCAAGGTGTGCAAGTGGTTCATCCATTAAAAATACATTAGGCGTTCGCACTAAGGCTCTTCCTAACGCTACACGTTGTCGTTGCCCGTTACTTAATTGTGAAGGGTATCTATGAAGAAGGTGATTGATATTCATTTTTTTTGTAATGCTATCAATTACCTCTTTTATTTTTTTTTCATCTGTTTTGTATTCAGGACTCCGCAACGGAAACGCTATATTATCATACACGGTAAAATGAGGGTATAAAGCATAGTTTTCAAATACCATCGCTACATTTCTTTTATCGGGAACAACATTATCCATAGGAACATCGTCAAACAATATACTTCCTTCTTCATATGATTGAATTCCAGAAATTACTGAAAGCAATGTAGTTTTTCCTGCTCCTGCAGGACCAAAGAGTACAACAAACTCCCTCTCCTTTACCTCAAATGAGACACGAGACAGTGCTTCTACATGCTCATATTTTTTTGTAACAGTATCTATTGTTATTTTTGCCATACTATCCTTTCACTGCACCAAAACTTAACCCTCTTACAAGATGCTTTTGTATCATAATTGCAAGTATAACTTCTGGTAACACTGCTATAAGAGACGCAGCTGCCATCTGTCCATAATGTACCGTATCAGAAGCAAGATACTTTATTGATGACACAGTAATAGTTTCTACCGAATATCCACTTAAAAGAAGCCCAAAAGTAAAACTGTTCCATGCAAAAATAAACGCAAGCAAACATGATGCCACTAAACCAGGACGTATAAGAGGCAATAATATCTTAAAAAAGATATGGTATCTCTTATACCCATCAATACGTGCAGCATGTTCTATATCTACCGAAATATCTTCAAAATATCCTCTGAGTACCCATATCAACAGCGGAAGTGTAATAAGCTGATATACCCATATAAGTCCAAAATAGGTATCGTACAGCCCTATTTTTTGATAAATAAGAAACAATGGTAATATGACCAATATTTCTGGAGCAAACCTAAACGATAGTATAGTAAAAGCAAAATTCTCTTTTCCTTTAAATGTATATCTTGCTAAGGCATATGCTGCTGGGGTACCTACTACTACAGAAAATAACACTGCTCCTACACTGACTATCATATTATCAAGAAACGCACTAATATAATCTGTCCCTATCAACACTTTAGAATAATTTTCTAAGGTAGGCTTGAATATAAATGTTGTTCGATAAATGTCAGCATCACTCTTAAAAGAAATAAGGAGCATCCATACTATAGGAAACAAGGAAAAAATAACCCACACTCCAAGCAACGATAACAAAAGTATATTCACTAATTTTGTTTTCACAGTACGTGTTAGCATTTTCTTCATCATATGTTACCCATTCACCCTTTTTAAGGACACAAGCATTCTTTTTACAAGGATACTACTGATAAAATATATAATTGCCCATAACACTAACAAATAAGGAATTGCACTAGCAAGTCGTGAAAAAGCAAAGCCTATGGTATATCCTCGAAGAGACAAGGTCATCGTAGCATCTCCAGGACCTCCTTTTGTAAGAGCAAAAATGATTGCAAACTCCTGAAACGCTGCCATTAACCTAAATATTATTGCTATATATAAAAACGGTTTTAGTAAAGGAAGCAATAATTTTCTAAACACAAATAGTGGGCTTCCTCCGTCTATTTGAGCTGATTCAAACGGAGATTTTGGAAGTGTATTAAGCCCTGCCAACACAAGCAACATAACAAAGGGAGTGTACACCCAGACATCAATAAGTGCTACTGTAAGAAGTGCTGTTTTAGGATCTGCTGCCCAAGGAAAATTATAGATATTGAATACATTGAGAAATTTTTCAATAATACCCACCGAAGTATTCAACATAAGCTGCCATACTAACGTTGCAATAACAGGGGCAACCATAAGAGGTATGATTAAAGCAACCTTTAAGATGTTAATCCATACCCCTGAAAACCGATATAAAAGCAATGCAATACAAAGCCCTAACACAAGTTCTAGTGCAGTAGTCAGAAAAGCATATGATATAGTAGTGCCAAGCGATCGCCAAAATGCCGAATCGCTTAGCATAGCAATCCAGTTTTTTCCTCCTATAAATTTCATTACAGGAGCCCTAAAAGAATAGCTAGTAAAAGAAAGTATAATAGAATAAATAAACGGAATTATGATACCAACAGTCGTAATAAGTGCGGGTAAAAATACGACATACGGTTCCCAATTTCTCTTACTACTCACATTCATATGTTATAGTTCCTCTTACATATACAACTAACATGCTTACTTACAATATAGCTATTCTATATTTGCAAGTACCGTATCCATTTTTACCTTTAAGGCATTCATACCATCCTCAACTGTTGCATATCGTCCCGATACAATATCTTGAATCGTTGCTGCCCATTCGGTAGTAAGTTCAAAAAAATGTGGTTGAGGAGTAAAGAGAATGGATGTTCCTCCTATCGTTTTTGCAAATGTTTCAAGATAGCCTTCTGCTTGCCCTACTATTTCTTGAAATTCAGGATGATTAAATACAGAACTGCGTGGTGGATCAACCGCTTTATCCTTTGTCACTGACCATAGTTGATATTCTTTATTTGTGAAATACTGTAAAAACAACCATGCTGCTCCTTTATTTTTTGAAGATGAATTCATTGCCATAGACCATACCCATAAATTAGACTTTCTGTCACTATCTACTTTTCCTTCTGGAAGAGGAGCAGGTACCCATGCTATATTTCCAGATTCTTGAGAAGCTCCAGCAAAATTTTGAAAATACAATGTATTATCTGCTGCAAAGCCCATAGCTGCTTTTTTTGCTCCAACATCGGTACTTACTTGATACCATGTGTATGTAGACCATGTGGGAGCTCCACCTTTTTTTATCAATTCTACCCAATCTTTTGTCATTTGAATAGCTTCGGGTGAGTTGACTGCTGAAACCAATTTTCCATTTTGCTTAACAATATCTTTTGCACCATAGTTTGCATATGTAGTAATATATTCTGGATGGATAGTAGCCCAGTTTCGTGTTCCTCGAAGGGCAACACCATAGGTGCCTGGACCATCAAATTCATTTAGCTTTTCTGATACATCAATTAACTCACGTATCGTTTTAGGAGGACTAAGCCCTTTTTCTCTCAATACATCTTTATTATACCCAAGTGAGTACAGTTCAAATCCCATAGGGAGCGCCCAAAGCTCTCCTGTACCTACTGCATCACCAGGCACTAAATTCCAACGTAAGGATCCCAGCACTCCTTCAAAAAAATCATCAACATCATAATCACTTGCAGTAAGGCTAGTGTTTTTTATGTATTCATCAAGTGGTTCTACATATCCCGCTGTTGCATAATCCCATATCTGATATGCACCAGTCATAAAAATATCAGGAACCCCCGAACGGCTAGTGAGAGTAGTACTCACTTTATCAAAATAGTTTTCTTCTGGAGTATCACTAAATTCTAGCGTAATGCCTGTAGCTTCTTCAAACTCTTTTACTTTCTTAGAAATAGCATCGGCATACGGGTGCTTATTAAATAAAATGGTGAGCTTGGTCCCTTCATACCGTCTCCAATCAAAAGCTCCTGTCGCTTCTAGTGGATTACCACTTTCTTTACTTGCTTTTTTAGAACAAGAAACAGCAAATAGAGAAACTACTATGATTATTAAAAACAAGACTGTTTTTAAGCCTACTTTTTTCATACAAACCCTCCTTGTATATACACACTTTGTTATTTTTTTAATATAAAAATAACTTACCAAATTAAATATACAATATTTATAATAAAAAGTCAAGCAGCTTGTAATGAAAAACACGAGTTCAAGGATTAAATGCGACAAAGGAGCAAAAAAAGAGCAAGCAAAAAAACAATATTTATGCTATCATATTATAATAGATATTGTTATATATAATTCTATTTTTCCATATTCATCATATAAAGGTATAAAAATATGAAAGAAAAAAAACAAACGATTGAAAAAACAAGTAAAAGCAAAAATACAAAATCTACTACTACAAATGCTACAAAAAAAAGCAAAGTAAGTACAGTAGAAAAAAAAACAAAAGCAAAGAGTACTCCTACAAGCATAAAATCTGCTACTGCTAAACAACAGGCATCAAGGACACTAAAAAAAATAATAACAGAATTACCATTTCAAATTGATAGCTTTGTATTTTACCCAAACGAAGGAGTAGGGCAAATTATTGATATTGAAGAACGCACATTTGATAACGAGACAATTCCATACTATGTTATAAAGTTTGTGAGTCAAAAAATGATATCACGTATTCCAACAAAAAATATCAAAATATTGCGTATTCGAAAAGTCATTTCAAAAAATTATGTCCAAAAAATATGGAAAACATTAGAAGAAGTAAACAGTATATCCGAATTACCCTGGAAAGATCGATTACTAAAACACCAAGAAGTACTAAAAAAAGGAAATGCCCTTGAGACAGCCGAAATGCTTACTTCTTTATACATACGGGGACTAGAAAGACAATTATCATTTCAAGAAAGACAGTACTATGATTTTGCTTTTGATTCTTTACGTGATGAATTATCCATTGTACTCAACTTAGATAGCATACAAACATCACAATCTATCAAAAAAAGCCTTAAAAAAAGTCAAGAAAAACTTCCATCTCGTGCCAACGCGTCCCCCTCTGAATAACATATGCAATGTAAACACTACAACACCAGTATTTTTGCCTTTTTTCATAGATACATATTTGTTCACATATGGATTTTTATTGTATTACTACTACTCATTCCGTCATTACAGAGCCACGCACAATTATCTGCAGATCCCAACAATGAAATTTATAAACATATTGATAAATGGGTAGGGCGTGGCTATGTCACCCAACTGCCTGCATTTCGTCCACTTCCTCTCACTGTACTACAAGACATTCTTGAAACAGTCATAAAAGTCGGGAGCTTTCGTGATCGTATCATTGCACAACAATTCTTAGCAAGAGTCGACACTACAATAGTGGAAAACAATACCTATGGCATCTTTAATACCGCTCCCAATAACGATAATAACACAGGGTATGGAGCGTTACTCAAAGGAGGCTCTTTATTTTCTGCGTCATCATTTCTTACTCCTCTCATTAGCATATCTGCCTCATTTGGACTAAACGCAACATACACTTCGAAATTTTCACAAAAAGACAGAGTGTTATTTTCAAAACCTTTCATTCACCCATATGTGAGTATACTTGATGATTCTCCTGATGATGGAATAAAATTTCAAAATGTATTGGGAGGTGCTACCATAGCAGCAGCATGGGCATCTCGCTCCAGCTTTACTGTTGGAAAAAAAGATCTGTTTGTCCAAACAGGCATTATGCAAAGAAGCATAGGACTTTCTCATGATGATGGGCTTATTGTAAGTCCCGTTGCAAAGTATAGTCCCAATGCGATAGTATTCTGGAGACTCAAGCATGTATCATTCACATGGGCATTTTTTGCATTATCCGCAAGACAGCAATTTCAGGAATTTTCGGTGGACGAACGAGGCTTTATCAATTATTCAAGAAGCACCTCAGATAGACTTGGAAAGTATTTCTTTTATAATGCAGTAAACTGGTATGTAAATCCAAATATAGAGTTATTTGTATTCGAATCTGTCATGTTTGGCACTTTCAATTTTAGCTATCTGCTGCCATTTAAGTATATGTATGCAGTAGATTCTCTTGGAGATTTTGCAGAAGGAAATCTCATGATAGGCGGAGGCATAAAACTTCGACTCAATAATACACTCACTTTTCCTACTACGATTGTTGTTGATGATTTTGATCCTATTGCATTTATGCAAGGGAGCTTAAATAGTGCAAAAAAAATAGCATTAGAAACAGGAGTAAACTGGTATCCTATCAGCTTGTTCTTAAAGAATATTTCATTTAAGTATCAAATTATTGGCTCCTATACTTTTAGTCATGGTGCAGTAGGAGATGCATATACTGGTCATGCAGTAGGATTTAATTATACAAACCATACCCATTATTCACGACACTTTGGAAGCACTATGCCTCCCAGTTCCCATAGATTTACCGTAAACACCACAATCACTCCCATTAGCTTTTTAGAACTAACATTTTTCATGCGGTTTATGCAGCACAATAATCCGTCAGTAGGATTTCTCAATGGACCTCTCAATGATGGATCTATTTATGATGACGGACAATACTCTGCATTTGATAGCCCTACCGATAATATTAATGCATATAAAAAAAGAGGCTCCCTTGATTTCCTTACTGGAACCATAGAAAATACATTCTATGTGGGATCCATCATTGATATTCTTGATATTCAGCTTACAAAATACTTAGCTTTATATGGCAACCTACACTACGAATTTCGTTATACTATCAATAAAAACTTAATTGACAACAATAACGAGCAACGACATGAAGTAAGCGGATTACTAGGACTTCGTATAAAGCTCTATTAACTATAATGCTGGCTGATAGCTTTAATAGAGCTTTCATAGCTGGAAGAATATGATTACTTTCTTCCAGCTTCTCGTTCTTTAATAAATTTTGTACGCAACTCTTCTTGTATTGATTGAGGAACTTTCCCATATTTCAAAAATTCCATTGAATACTCAGCTTTCCCTTGTGTTGTCGAACGAAGTTCAGTAGAGAAGCCAAACATTTCACTCAACGGAACTTCAGCTTCAATTACGGACATAACTCCTTCATCGGTACTTGAAGTAATCATACCACGTCTTTGATTAAATAATGCCATAACATTCCCTTGAAATTCAGTGGGAGTCTCAGATACTACTTTCATAACTGGCTCAAGTGCTACTGGGGTTGCTTTATCATATGCCTGACGAAACGCTCCAATAGCTGCCGCTTGGAACGCTGCATCTGATGAATCAACAGGATGCGAAGCACCATCATCTATGATAACACGCACTCTCACTATAGGATAGCCTACGAGCGTTCCTTTTACCATAGAGATCTTAAAACCCTTATCACAAGAAGAAATAAATTCATTAGGAATTACTGCCCCTTTAATCTTATTTACAAACTCATAATTAGGAGTATGCCCTTCTTCTAGCTCACGAATTGGCTCTATATATCCTGCTACACGTCCAAATTGACCCGAACCACCTGTTTGTTTTTTATGAAGATAATCAAATTCAGCTTTTTGTGTAATTGCTTCTCGATACGCAACCTGTGGTTTTCCAGTTTCTACCTCTGCTTTATATTCTCTTCTCATACGTTCAATATATACATCAAGATGTAATTCTCCCATCCCTTGTATAATTGTCTCATTTGATTCTAAGTCAACATAGGTACGAAAGGTTGGATCTTCTTTTGTAAAACGTGACAAAGCCTTTGACATCTGATCTGATGATTTCTTATCCACTGGGGTTACTGCAAGCGAAATAACTGGATCAGGCACATACATTGAAGTCATTGAGTAATTATTAGGAGGTTGACAAAAAGTATCCCCTGATGCACAGTCTATACCAAACAACGCTACAATATCTCCTGCTCCTGCTTCGTTTATATCAGTCATTGAGTTTGAATGCATGCGAATAAGTCGTCCAACTTTGAATTTACGCTTTGTACGCGAATTTATCAGCTCCATACCTTTTTTCACTGTCCCTTGGTAGATACGTGTGTATGTCAACTGCCCATACTGTCCATCATCAAGCTTAAATGCAAGAGCAACTGTTGGTTTACTATTATCAGAGTATAATGGAACTTCTTGCTCATCATTATCTAAATCAAGGGAAACATTGTCTATTTGATCGGGAGAAGGCAAATACTTCACTACTCCGTCCAATAATGTTTGCACTCCTTTATTTTTATACGCAGAACCAACAAATACAGGACAAAATTTATTGCCAATTACCCCTGTTCGTATCGCTCGATAAATAAGCTCTTCTGGAGCTTTTTCATCAAGAAGATGTTCCATAAGCTCCTCATCAAATAGCGAAAGTGATTCTAATAATTCATGTCTTTTTATATCAGACTCTTCTTTAAGGTGTTCAGGAATTTCTTCTATACGAAGATCATTTCCTTGTTCTCCATCAAAATAAATAGCTTTCATCGTTACAAGATCGACAACCCCTTCAAGTGCATCTTCTAACCCTATAGGCACCTGTACAAAATGAGCTTCAAGTCCTAATTTTTCTCGGAGCTGTTGTACTACCCTATCAGGATTTGCTCCAGTCCTATCACATTTATTGATAAAAGCAAGTCGTGGTACTTTATAACGCTTTAGCTGTCTATCTACTGTTATCGACTGAGATTGTACCCCTGCCACTGCACATAACACTAGTACCGCACCATCAAGCACACGAAGAGAACGTTCAACTTCTATAGTAAAGTCGACATGCCCAGGAGTATCAATAATGTTAATAGGATAGTCTTTCCATGTAACATTTGTAGACGCACTGGTAATGGTAATACCACGTTCACGTTCAAGCTCCATGTGATCCATAGTAGCCCCAACTCCATCTTTTCCTCGTACTTCATGTATAGCATGAATCTTCTCACAATAGAATAAAATACGTTCAGTGAGTGTTGTTTTTCCACTATCAATATGTGCACTAATTCCTATATTTCTTAATTTCTTTATATCATACATTTCCATGATAATAATTCTCCATTCAATATATTTTTAATTTTGAGTATAGTATAAGTTATACAATTATATATCATTATATTTTATACTACAATTCTATTCAAGGGTATCCCGCAAAATTGTGCCTTACACTTGACAAAAAAAAAAAAAAACCATAAAATTATTAAGTACAAGAAAATAAGATGTTTTAATTTTGGACTAATGAACATTCTGTTTGTTGTATAAACATTATATTTTATAAGGAGAGATTATATGAAAAACGCTAAGTTTTCAAATAATTTAATCAAATTGTCATTGTTTATGATAATTGTAACAAGTTTGTTTGCAACTATAAGTTGTGAAAATAATGGTGTAGGGAGTAGTAGTAGTGCAGAAAGTAATTCAAAACTACCAGATATTTCCGATGTAGGAAGAAGTATTTCTTTGAGTGGTTCTAACAATGATTTAGTAATAAAATGGTATCCACCGAAATTTACTAACAGCGATATAGCAGCAGATAATACACAACTAACTGCAGCAGATGTATCTTACGAGTTATATTATATAAAACAAGCTTCTGGTACTCCTAAAACTACTGCTAAAGCGATAATAGATGCAGGTGCACAAAAACTTACTACAGTTTCAAGTACAGATTTTGGTGGTATCACTTTAGGTTCTAATCCTGACTATATCGCTACAGCAACGATAAAAGCAAAAAAATCAGACAATACTACTGTCAACCTTGCAGCAGGTGAGACTTATGAAATAGCAATAATTGTGGTAAATGGCACAAAAAGATCAGTGGGAGTACGATTTGAAGTAAAATATCTAGCAACTACAAAACCAACACATGCGACAACACCACCTTCAGGCGTTCGATTTTTCACAGCTGTAGGTAAATCCAATGCGATTACAATTACCTTTACAGAACAACCTAGTGCTACCAATGAATATTGGATATATCCTAAAACGAAACCAGACAGTGGAAGTTTAGATATCGCAAGTGTAATTGCCGGCACACAACGAATAAAGACGGTAAGTTCTGATTATTCCAAAAACACCAAAGATATAACTGTCACACCAGGAACTTATTTAATCGTAGTACGACAAGTTATTATTAAAAACAATACATATACATCAATTACAAGTGGTATAGTAGAGGCCACAGCAACAAACTAACATTTACTAGGATAGATGTGTTTACACACAGCAGGTTTTAAGAATACCCCTATAAAATGGGAGAAGTATGTAGTTTTTAAAAAAGTTGTTATTGATAGAATTTTTATGAGTCCAGTAAAATTTTATTAGTAATGACTTTTTTTTACTATGTATAATATAATAATATATATATACTAGGAGGAAAAAATGAGTAGAAATTATTGGTTACATAGGATTAATGTAGAATTAGAGATATCTAGTTCTATACTACCAAAGAATAATATTTTATCCATTGGATTTTCTGATTTATCTACAAAAGAATTTATTGATAATAGAGATAAATTTGATGAATATATTAAAGAGGAATGGGAAGGGCGGTTACCTCGTAACAGATATAATCTATGGAGATTTTTATTTGAAATGAAAAAAGGAGACTATGTTGTTGTTCCTTTCTGGCATGAATTTTCAATTTATGAAATTGCAGATGATACTTGTAGAGCAATTGAGCAAATAGACAAAAAAGAATTAGAGAGCTGGAAAAATTGGGATGGCACACAACAAGTTATCCTAAGGGATGATGGATACTTAGGTTTAAAAGAAAACCCATCTAGGTGGTTAGATTTAGGCTTCTTTCGTAAAGTAATACCAGTCATTGAATGGGCATTAAGAGAAGATTTTGCAGATAGTGCTTTGACACAACGAATGAAAATACGACGAACAAATACAGATATTACTGATATAAAAGAAAGTGTTACAAAAGCCATTGATCTTTATACAAAAGAAAAACCAATTAATCTTGAGAAAATTATTATGGGTGATATCCCTAATAATGTTTTATCAATAATAACAAAAGAGCTAAATCCAAATAAATTGGAAAATTTAGTTAAAAAGTACCTAGAGAAAAGTGGAGCAACAGAAGTTCAAAAGCCTGCTAAAAATGAAAAAAACAAAGCAGGTGACGCAGATGTCGTTGCCACTTTTGAACCAATCAAAACTATAATCTATGTTCAAGTCAAATTTCATGAAGGAGAGACAGATGAATGGGCATTGGAGCAAATTACAAACTATAGAGATTATAAAAAAGAAAACGAAGACGATGGGTATTCAAAGTTAGCATGGGTCATAACAACCGCTGAGAAATTTACAGACGAATGTTATAAAAAAGCAGAAGAAGAGAATGTACAGTTAATCAATGGAGAGGAATTTACTCAAATGATCTTGGAAGTAGGACTTTCCAATTTAGGGAGTATATAAACACACCATAACTTTACTTCAATGGCAGTATACCAGTACTGCCACTCCTCCCTACACACATGGGTAACAATATATAGTATACTAATGGCATGAAAAACAATGTACGACTCACGATATTACGATATGCCTCCTATGGTGCGAGTATGGTATGGATAGCAACAGGGCTAATTATAATTGGAAGTATTTACCTATCAAGTAGTGGGTTTTTTATAAATCTCATTATAGGAGTGCTATTTATACTATTAGGGATATTCTTTTATTCAAAAGAAAAAACATTACTGCAGATACTCTCACAAAATCATGAAGACATACAAAATACATTGTACAAAAAAAGTATTAACGGAGAAATTATCCTAGCCATGCTTACGCTTTTTTTGGGGCTTATGCTATTGAGTGCAGCTTCATCACGAGTATTTGTAGAAGGCTATCCTGTGTTTGGATAAGGACACATATACTCATAGCTCTATTTTCAAACAATAGCATTATTTGATTTTTTCATCACTATGGAATATACTGTTTGTAAGCATGAGGATATACAATGAAACTTGGCTTTAGATGGTATGGAAAAAATAATGACTCTATCTCATTAAAAGACATTCGGCAGATTCCTGGCACAACAGGAATAGTGTGGTCATTACATGATGTAGCAGCGGGGGAACTGTGGGATGAATTAAGAATACAACAAGAAACAGAGTATATAAAAGAAGCAGGGTTTTCCCCCGAAGTAGTAGAAAGCGTAAATGTACATGAAGATATAAAGTTAGGACTCCCCAGTAGAGATAGATACATAGAAAATTATCAAGAAACTATACGCAGATTACAAAAGGTGGGAGTGACTACTATTTGCTATAACTTTATGCCTGTATTTGATTGGACAAGGACAGATGTATATAAACAGACTCCCGATGGATCTACTGCGTTGTTTTATGAAAAATCAGTCATTGATACTATCAATCCTCAAGAACTCATTGCTTCCATTGCAGAAGGAAGTGGATCTTTCACTATGCCTGGCTGGGAACCAGAGCGTCTCAGTAATATAGAGACATCATTAAAAGCATACACACATGTCAATGAAGAAATACTATGGAAAAACTTACGCTATTTTTTAGAAGCTATTATTCCTGTTGCAGAACAATGTAACATACATATGGCTATTCATCCTGATGATCCTCCATGGAACATATTTGGACTACCACGTATCATCAACTGTCGAGACAACATAGCACGGTTTTTACAGCTAGTAGATAATCCTTATAATGGACTTACCTTATGTAGCGGCTCGCTGGGAGCTTCTAAAAAAAATGATATTCCTGCACTTATCACAGAATTTGGCAACAGAATCTATTTTGGACATATTAGAAACGTGAAGGTATTTGATAATGGAGATTTCATAGAAACTTCACATCGATCATGTGATGGATCTGTCGATATATGCAAAGTGGTACAAGCATACCATGATATTCACTTTAAGGGATATGTACGACCTGATCATGGACGACATTTATGGAACGAAGATGCTCATTGTAGACCAGGATACGGACTGTATGACAGAGCATTAGGGGCCATGTATATTTGGGGAATCTGGGACACTTTACAGAAAATAAAATAATATACGGAGATACTATGAAAGTAAACTTACAAGGAAAAATAGCAGTTATTACAGGAGGCAGTGGATACCTCTGCTCAGAAATGGGCATGGCGCTTTCTCGTAATGGTGCGAGCGTTATTGTTCTTGGGCGTAAACAAGAAAAAATTGATCAAGCAGTGGAGGCTATCACACAGGCAGGAACACAGGCAAGAGGACTATCTGTAGATGTAACACAAAAAGAAGCACTGCAAGAAGCGTATAATACTATTGTACAGCAATGGGGAACATGTGATATTCTCATCAATGGTGCTGGAGGAAACAGTCCAAAGGTAAGCAGTCCCGAAGAATTTTGTAGCAAAGAAACACTTGAAAAAACAGATAGTAATACTTTTTTCAATTTTGATATACAAGATATAGAAGAAAATGTACGGCTTAATTTTATTAGTGCTTTGCAATGTACTCAATTATTTGCAAAAGATATGGTAAAAAAAGGAGAGGGTTCTGTTATCAATATATCTTCTATGGCAACAATAAATGCTATTACCCGTGTAGCAAGCTACAGTGCCTCTAAAGCTGCCTTAGATAATCTTACCCATTGGCTAGCTGTGTACTTTAGCAAAGTAGGTATTCGAGTAAATGCAATTTCACCAGGATTTTTTATTGGAGAACAAAATAAAAGACTTCTTCTTGAAGAGGATGGTACATATACAGAGAGAGGGAATAAAATTATTCGTAATACTCCTATGGAACGGTTTGGGGTTGCTGAAGAATTAACCAGTACATTGTTGTATTTGGTATCAGATGAATCAAAATTTGTAACGGGACAAATTATAAAAGTAGACGGTGGGTTTAGTATATACTCAGGAGTATAGATTTTTCTCTTATTATTCTCCCCATACAAAATATACTATAACACATCAAACAGAGCAATAGCATAGGTGTTTGCTATAGACGCAAGAGAGTTGTATGTAGATTCAGAAAGAACAATGCCTGTCTGCTTTTGTTCTTGCATATATTCTGCTTCTTTTTGTCCGTGAAATACTACCTGTTTGTGTGGCACTGATGGAGTTTCTATGAACGCTTCAAGCATAGCATCCATATCCCTCTTAAAATCACTCACAGTACGAAAATGCTCTATGTTGATAACAATAAAGGTGTGTGCTGATTTACCAGCTGCTTTTTCTGTATCTTTTATTTGATAGCTTGCTTGATACCCCGATAATATACCCGTAAGTATATCTACCATAACAGATAACCCGTACCCTTTATGGCCACCAAAAAGCGTATCAAAGCCTCCTAATGGCACTAGTCCTCCACTATCATTATTGAGTGCCTGTATAACTTCACTTGCATCTGTCATATACTCCCCTCTATTATTGACAGCCCAACCTTCAGGGATAGCAGTATGTTCATCTGCACATCTTTTTACTACTCCACGTGGAACAACCGTAGTTGACATATCTAATACAAAGTGTGGATGCTTTTCACTTGGGGCGGCAAAAGAAATTGGATTAGTGCCTAGTTTTGCTTTTGTCCCTAAAGTAGGTACTGCAATAGAAGCGGTGTTACTTACTACAAGCCCTATCATGTTCTCGTTTGCTGCTTGTAATGCATAGTACCCTCCAAAGCCAAAGTGGTTGGCATTCTTTACGGTGGTAATTGCTATTCCTTGTTTCTTTGCTTTATCAATAGCTTCATTCATTGCGAGAGTGCTTGATATCATCCCCATAGTACCACATGCATCTATAGACACTATACAAGGAGTCGCAAAAAGCACCTTAGGAGATGATTGTACCTCTATCGTTCCCTCTTCTATTCCTGCTACATATCTTATTAATGCGTCTGTGCCATGGGAGGAAATTTTTCTTAAATCTGCAGCTACTAATACATCACTACACTGCTTTGCATGTTCATTGTCCATACCAAAATGACAAAGCACTTGTTCACAAAATAAATGTAAATTATGTTCTGATACTCGATACATCATACTCATACCTCATATTATATATATTACCCATCAAATACTACTTGTACTTTTAATGTATGTATATTGGGCTGTAGTAATAATTGAAACCCTGTACCTATATTTTCTAAGGTAACAGTATGAGTAATAATATTTGCAAGCGATATTTTCTTAGAAAGTAATAGATCCAACGCTTCCTTACATACATGTGTATATCGAAATACTCCTTTTATCGTAAGCTCCTTTGACATAACTGCATTTACAGGCAGAGCAACTTGTTCAGCAATAGTACCAACTTGTACAATCAGAGCATGAACAGCAGCATGAGTATAACATTGCAATAATGCATTAGGATGCCCTGCCGCTTCAATACATACATCAAATAGCATATCACATGCACCTGGCTCGTATGTGGCATCAACCCCTAACTGTTTAGCAAAATTCCTTGAAGTTTCTCGTGGATCAATAAGAGTACATGATTTTACCCCAAATACTCGTAAGACTGCAACAATAAGCAGCCCAATAGTACCTCCTCCAAATACAGCTACATGCTTAAAGGGGAGTGCATCAATTTTTGATACTGCTGAAATAGCTACCATTAACGGTTCTACTAAACATGCCTCATTCCAAGATATACTGTTTTTATCAAAGCGGAGGCAATTTTGTACAGGAACAACAACATACTCTTCAAAACCACCATCAATATGAGGATCACAACTCGCTGAGCCAAACATTTTCATATTAGTACAAAAATTATAGTTGCCTTTTGTACAGTACGAACATGCAGTACAGGGCATTGTAGGATCTACTACTACTACATCACCTATTGCAAGTGTGTTTACCTTACTTCCTACAGAAACAACTTCTCCTACAAACTCATGACCAAGCACCAACGGTCGTTTTGGAACAAATGCTCCACAATACCCATGCTTGTAATACTCCATATCTGATCCACAAATACCAGCAACTTTTATTTTCAGAAGTACTTCTTGTGAACCAAGAGTATGAGGAGTTTCTTTCTCTATTATTTTTAGTGTTTGTTTTTGCACTAGCTGTTGTGCTTTATACAACATATACTTATCTCCTAATAGTTATACAATAAAGAAGGTAGCCATAACGAAATTGCAGGAAAAAAAGTAACTAATAGCAGTACTCCTATACTCACAAGAAAAAAAGGAAACACTCCTTTTGTAGCTTCCCATAGAGAAATTTTTCCTATACTAGCACCTACAAACAGACATACTCCTACGGGGGGAGTAGTAAGACCTATCATTAAATTTAATACCATGATGATTGCAAAATGTATGGGATCTACTCCTACGGCTACCGCTAATTGTAACAAAGAAGGAAAGAATACAAGAAGAGCTGCTATTGTTTCCATAAAAGCCCCAATAAACAAAAGAAACACATTGATAAGCAGTAATAAAATATATTTGTTTTCAGTAATTCCTAAAAAGAAATGAGTAATGACTGTTGGTATCTGCTCTATGGTGAGTATCCATGCAAACAAATTTGCAAACCCTACTAACAGTAAGATAGCAGTCGAAGTATACGCTGTTTCAAGTATCGATGCAATAATATTTTGTAATGACAGCTGCTTATATATTACTACCCCTACTACCAATGCATATAACGCAGCAATAACAGACGCTTCACTGGGAGTAAATACTCCTCCTACAATACCAAATAAAATAATGAAGGTCATTAACAAAGACCAAAACGCATAGAAAAATTCTCGCCCTACTTTCTTAAAACCAACCCATGCATGTTTAGGATGGGACTGTCGTACTGATATACTATACGATAGTATGAGCAATCCAACACCTAATAAAATACCCGGTACTGCTCCTGCAATAAATAGCTTTCCTACTGACAATCCTGAAAGGGTACCAACAATTATCATAGGTAAGCTGGGAGGAATAATAGGCCCTATAGTTGATGATGAAGCAGTAACTCCTACTGAAAACTTTGCACTGTAGCCCTCTTTTTTCATACCAGGAATCAATACATTACCTAAACTTGACACATCAGCAATGGCAGTTCCAGAAATTCCCGCAAATATCATAGAAGCAACAATATTAGCAAGACCTAAGCCTCCCCGTACATGTCCAACAACAGCATTACTAAATGCAATAATTCTATCGGTCATAGATCCTTTGCTCATTAAGTTTCCTGCTAGTAAAAACCCCGGTATAGAGAGCAGTACAAACACATCAATGCCACTATAAATCTTTTGAGTAGCAATAACTAAGGGAATATCATGAGCAATTAAATATATAATGGAAGAAAATCCTAGTGCAAATACAACAGGAACACCTATAAACAAACAAATAATAAAAATTGAAAATAACAGTACCATGCTTTATACTTTTTTTATTACATACTGATACAGTTGATATAATTGTGCTACGAGTATAGTAATAGGCAGTATCATCATACTTGAGAAAATGATACTCATAGGAATAAACAGTACTGCAGAAGTTTGTTGTATTCCCACCGCAATCATAGGAAACGAGTATATGAGTAAGACAATCATAGTGAAGGCAATAATACTATGCACAAGCATTTTTATGAGAACATAGTGCCATGCATTATTTTTTTTACTGTGCATTACTAGTATATCTACACTAATAAACATATCTTTATAGAACGCTACTCCAGCACCAAAAGACACAAGAAATAACAGAGAAAAGCGTGCTAATTCTTCTGTCCAGCTTGGTGCTTGTGGTAATAAGAATCGTGCAAATACTTGAAGAGACACGATTCCCATTATACTTACGAGAAGAACAATAAGTATTGTTTTTATAACATACTTACAATACCGCATATTCTCTCTTATGAAGATATGCACAGCATATACAAGGTATATTACATACCTTCAATAATATCATATAACTGCTTTTGTTCAGAATCTAAACTTGGATAGAGTACCTCTTTTGCAATAGCTTGAAATGATGTTTTCTCTACAGGATTAAAAGTCATCCCTTTATCAATTAATGTTTGCTTTAATCTTTTCTGATCTTTTTGAAATATATCACTTTCATATCGTTGCATTTCTTGTCCTGCATCAATAACAATAGCTTGTAAATCTTGAGGAAGACTTTTTAGTTTTTTATCACTAATAACTACATAGATCCAACTGATAACATGTTCAGTAAGATTTACATATTTCTGTACCTCAAAGAAATTTGCACTATATATCAATGAAAGTGGATTTTCCTGTCCTTCAATAGTACCTTGTTGTAAGCTAGTAAAAACTTCCGAAAATGCCATTGGAGTAGGCTTTGCACCAGCAGCTTGCCAATAACTCACAAAAAGAGGAACATTTGGCACTCTCAATATCATGCCATTTAAGTCTTGTGGTGCATTTATAGGACGGTTTGAAGTAAGATTTCTTGCTCCTCTTTGAAAATAAGCAAGCGGATACAGTCCTAAATTATTTTGTATTTGCTCAGCAATTTTTTCCCCTGGCTCACCTTTAATTACTTTTGTTAAGTGTTCAGAGTCTCTTATAAGAAATGGCACTGCAAGCATTGCCGTAAGCGGAGCATTAAAGTTTTGCATGGACTCTCCTGTAATAGTCATGTCTACTACCCCTGCTTGTATTCCATTTAATAACTCAACTTCTTTTCCTAGCTGTTCATTAGGATATACCTGTACTTCAATTCTCCCATTGCTTTTCTCTTCAACAACTTCCTTAAATTTTACAGCTGCAAGATGCCATGAATGCTGTTCATTTGCTAAATGACCAAACTTAAGAACAATGGGCTTCTCTGATTTTGCTTCATTTCCTCCACCAGAAAACACAAGCTGACTTACAACACACATGAGTATGAGCACATATAATACTTTTTTCATAGTAACCTCCGTATATAAAATAGTATATATACATTATATCATACGAGAGAAGGAATAATATAGGTGTTACATTGAAAATATACTATACTAGTATCATGGCACTTAATTTTGACACATTAAAAGCAATTCTTTCTGAGAACAAGGCATATCTTAATCAAGATGGCACCATAAACAATGTAGAGTTACATAAACTGGCACAAAAATCAGATAATACGCTTGTAGACATGCTTGTTGCTCATGATGAAACACGCCCTGAATTTTTTCTAAAGCGTGGAAGCTATCATGTATTTTTACAGGATAAATTTATTGATTACATATCACACAAAGACTTTCTGATGAATTCTTATACAAAATACAAAAATAAGATAGGATTGCATGATGGCAAAGATTTTATCCAAAAGAACAGAGAGGTAGTGCTGAGTTTTCCCTTTAAGGATTGTGTGCTTGAAGGAGGACAAACAAAAGATGAAGAAAAGCGACAAGAAATTTACTATAACAAAGTGCTAGCATCCGAAGAGATAGATCGTCTTCTCGATCCAAAAGTGCTTACAAATGCAAAGCGATACAGCACAAATCAAGACAAAGTGACAGTGAAAGAATGTGATACATTTCAAAGGGATGCTGAAATAAACAAGCAACGTGGTACCAGCGAAGACACCATAACCGATAATCTTATTATAAAAGGCAATAATCTCATTGCCTTACACAGTATAAAACAACACTTTAGAGGAAAGGTAAAGCTAGTATATATAGATCCCCCGTATAATACAGATAGTGATGTTGATACTTTCAAGTACAATAATAGCTTTAAGCACAGTACTTGGCTTGTGTTTATGAAAAATAGACTAGAAGTAGCAAAAGAATTATTACGAAATGACGGACTTATTATTATAGATATAGATCATTTTGAGCTGTTTTATTTAGGCACTTTATGTGATGAAATATTTGGGAGAGAAAATAGACTAGGAATACTTGCAGTACAGCATAACCCTGGAGGCAGAGATAATGAATTTTTTGCAAATAGCCATGAAAATAAATTAGTCTATGCAAAAAACAAAGAACTAGCACAGATTTATAATTTTATTTCATCTGAAGAAGAACTAAACAAAAAATATAACAAAAAGGATGCACAAGGAAGATATAAAGAGCGAGGCTTACAAAGAGTAGGTGATGGCTCTAATAGAGAGGAAAGCCCTAAATTATTTTATCCTATTTTTTACAATCCTGAAAACAATACCATTGCTTTTGAACAACAAGAAGGATATGTTGAAATACTGCCTATAGATAGTGATGGCCTTGAAAAAAGATGGCGCTGGAGTAAACAAAAGGTTATCACAGAGTGGGATAAACACAATGTTTTTGTGCGAAATGTAAAAGGAAAATATCAAATATATACTAAAAAGAGAATTGAAGAAGACACTGGAATAAAGCCAAAAACATTGTGGGTAAACTCTAAACATGCAGGAACAAATGGAACAAAGGCATTAAAGGAACTATTTTCTAAAAAAGTTTTTTCTTATCCTAAGTCTCCGTTTATGGTAGCTGATACATTACAAGTTGCCACACAGCCCAACGACATAGTCCTAGACTACCATCTTGGAAGTGGTACCACTGCAGCAGTGGCTCATAAAATGGGAAGGCAATACATCGGTATAGAACAGATGGATTACATTGAAGACATAGCAGTAACACGACTACAAAAAGTACTAGAAGGGGAGCAAAGTGGCATAAGCAAAGCCGTGCGCTGGCATGGGGGGGGGGGGGGGTAAGTAGCTTTGTCTACCTTGAACTAAAGCAACACAACCATAGATTTTTAGAACGCATCCATAACGCCACTACTTCAGAAGAACTCATAGCATTACAAAAAGATATTCTGCAACAAGCTCTCATTGATTATCGTCTTAATCTCAATGAAATTGCAACAAAGCAAGATGATTTCAAAGCACTCTCTCTTACAGATAAAAAACAAGTGCTTTTTGATTTTCTTGATTGTAATCAAATGTATGTCAATTACAGCGAACGAGATGATGAACACTATCACTGTAGCACACATGAAAAACATATTTCCGAAGATTTTTATCGCTCATAGTGGCAAAGAGCAAATGGAGTATCCCCATGAATAACAAAAAACAATATCTTTTTGAGCAATACAATTCGTTAGAAAGTGCATTAGTAATGGAGCAAGCTCCTACCTATACAGGATTACCTACAATACCAACATGCATTACCGATAACATTGCACACACACTTCGTCCTTATCAAGAAAAAGCTATGAAGCGTTTTATTCATTATCATACACAATACAAGCACAGAAATGGCAATAATCATATACTCTTTGAAATGGCAACAGGTACAGGCAAAACATTGATAATGGCATGTATAATGTTATATCTGTATACAAAAGGCTATCGTAATTTTCTGTTCTTTGTAAACTCTACCAATATTATAGAAAAAACAAAACAAAATTTTACTGCACAAGGCACGAGCAAATATTTGTTCACTGACAAGATTGAAATTGACAATCAAACAGTAGAAGTACAGTCAATCAATAGCCTTACAGAAACAAATGATACATGTATCAATATTTTATTTACCACCGTACAAGGCTTACACTCATCACTACAAAACCAAAAAGAAAACAGCTTTACCTTAGAAGATTTTAAGGAATATAGCATTGTCCTCCTTGCCGATGAATCACATCACAACAACACCGCTACTAAAAAAGAAATAGAATTACTATATTCATGGGAAAAAAGTATCATAAATATTTGGCAACAGCATCCAGACAATCATCTCCTTGAATTTACCGCAACAGCCGAATTGAACAAAAATGCCATACAAGAGAAATACTATAATAAAGCAATTATTCAATATGGATTAAAAGAATTTCGCAGTGATGGATATTCAAAAAATATCTTTTTAGCAAAGACAGACACAGACGAAATAAAAGAGCGGTTTCTCTTAGCAATACTGCTAAGTCAATATCGATTAGAAATTGCTTCTAAGTATAGACTAAACATAAAACCTGTTATTTTATTTAAATCAAAAACAATACATGAAAATGAAATGCACACAAAACAATTTAACGAAATAATAGAGAACATGGAAATAGAAGATATACAGGAATTATTTCTCATACTTAAAAAATACAGACATATTGATATATACAACAATGTATACAATTTTTTTATTGATGGAGCTTTCTCTCATACCTATGTATTAAAAAGAATAAGAATATCTTTTTCAAAAGAAAAAGTCATCAATGTTAACAAAGATGAAGACGTAAAACATATGCAAATAACACTCAATACTTTAGAGGATACTCATAATAAATATCGTGTTATTTTTGCAGTAGACAAACTTAATGAGGGCTGGGATGTACTAAACTTATACGATATAGTAAAACTATACGAAACACCGAGCGTAGCAAAAAAGCCCCCAACAGCACGAGAAATTCAGCTTATTGGACGTGGTGCAAGATTATTTCCCTACCGTATAGACGATACTCAAGAACAGTATAAACGAAAATATGATAGTGATGGAGATAATGAATTAGCCGTATTAGAGCAGTTGCATTTTCATACTTCTGATGGTTCAAAATATATTGAACAGCTCAACAAAGATTTAGAAGAAGCAGGGCTAGTTGATAGCACCCTTCAAGAAGAAAAGGTAACATTAAAAGAAGACTTTCGTAACTCAGAAATATACAAAGAAAAACATGTATATGTAAACAAAAGAGTAAAGCGAGAAAAAAAACATAAGTTTCAGATGGACTTATTTGGTGGCATCAGCGATGTAAAAACAGATGAGCGTTTTAAGAGTCTTACAGGCAATTATAAAGTGAAAATCAATTTAGATACTTTTGAAATGTACGAAAACATGAAAATAAAGGAATTTCAGTACACAAAGGAATTATCTATAAAACTCAAAGATGTTCCCGATCATGTTTTTATAAAAGCCATTGCAAAGAATAAATACTTTACATTTGACACTATAGCAACAGTATTAGATATTACAAGTATGATGAACTTAAAAGAAACATTCTCAGATAATTATTTACACATTTCATATCCAAAAGAATATCAGAAAAAGGATGTAAAACACCCTTATAATCTCATGAAAGCATGTAGCAATTTCTTACACAACCTTAAACAACTGCTTCATGATGTATACACTGAATATGTAGGCACACAAACACTATACCCAAAACCTCTTATAGAAATATTTAAGGACAAAAAAATTATCATACATAAAAATAATATAATTGATGGAACCCAATATAAGTATTTTGCACAAAATATAGTAAGAGGCACAGAACAGGAAATTCAATTTATAAAAGATATATGTAATTTCTTTGAACAGAGAAATGAAAAGATTGCATGGATTATACGCAATGAAAAAGATTTTCAAATATATAATTTTGAAGATGGAAAAGCTTTTGAGCCTGACTTTCTTTTGATGTTACAAAAAAATGAAACACAAATATACCAAATTTTTATGGAACCTAAAGGCGATCATTTACTAAAATATGATAGATGGAAAGAAACGCTTATGGAAAACATAGCAAAACTTTCTCACAGAGAACATGGAGATTTCAACTATACCATTATAGCAATGCCTTTTTACAATATTGATACGAGAGGCACATTTCGTACTATATTAGAAGAGAAACTATACCCGCAGTAGATAAAAAGGAACTTTATACAATAGTAACCCAATCTTATTGAAAATATATTTTTAGAAGCTGATCTAAACAAGAGAAAAAAGTAGAAAATCTCAATTAAGTATACATCAAACTAGTATTATGATTATACTATTGATAGTTTTTTATTGTATAAAACATTAAAATTAAGCTATAATAAAATAATGAAGAAAGTAAAAATACAAGTGTTGAATTTTAAGCTATTTCCCAAAAAAAGAAAAGGTGCTAAAGTATATGGTGAGTTATTTCAAGATATTTTTAAGAAAAGAATTATTGGCAATATTACAACAGATAGAAAAGGAATGATAAAAAAACTTATAAAACATAACGATCATGTATTCTATGGAACTATTTCAACATTTATACATATTTCAGAAAATGATGATTGGTTAAATACTGAAAAATTAGAAACTGAACATGAAAAATATATCCCTGATAATAGATATCCAAAAGAAAAAACAGTAGAATATTTTTTAGATACCCAATTACATAAACTATTCTTATTAGCAAAAAGTAAAACAGTCAATATCAATCAAGTAGAAAAATTATTAAAAAGTATCTTTAAAAAATATTTAGGTGATGATGAAACTATGAATATAGAAAAGATGGTGAAAAAAGAGATTATTGATCTAATATTAAATAACCCATTATATAAACTGTCTGTATCTATAACCCCAACGAATGATGAATCATTAGAGGCATTCGAAGATTTTTTAGATAAAGATCTAAAACAATCAGGAACATCTAAATTTGACGCAGAGTTTAAAGCACCATCAAATAAAAGTACGATGAAAGATAGTAAGTTTGCCTCAGCACTTGTTAAATTAGCACAAAATAATGGAAAAGCAAAAGCTGTTATAGAAAAAGATGGTAAAAAACAAACTATTAACACTGATGATCATGTACAAGATTTTTATTTAGAGTATGAAAAAGAATTTGAAGATGGCATTGAATATTTTATAAAAAATACATTTGAGAATGAAAAATAAGTACAATTTGTCATATACAGGAATATTTCTCGTTGCACTTCAAAGGAAAGCGTATAAAAAACTAAAATTTTTTAGTGCTATTATAATAGCACTAGCTGCTGCACTTTTTATTGGATGGATAGATAGATCTTATGAAATTCTCAAAGAACTGCTCTCTATTGGGATACTCATTTTCCCAAGCCTTTTAGGGTTTAGCTTGGGAGGATTAGGACTCATTATAGGATTGAGCTCAAAAGAATTTGTAACAACTCTTTCAAAGCCTCGAAAAAATAAAGACTTTAGTCTTTACGAAGAATTAGTAGGAATATTTTCTTTCTCTGTACTGATGAATGGGATAACGCTCCTTCTTTATTTTTTTGGTAAAATAGGAATCAAATTATTTCAGTTTATTTCAATGCCTTTGTTTGATAACTATGTAGAGTGCATCAATACCATCTTTATATTTATATACATGTGTTCTACGCTTTATTCATTATTTCTTTCTATTGATACCATAGCAACAACATTTTCTACTGCTAGAGCATATACTTTGCACCTTCAAAATAGACAAGATAATACTACATAATTTTTAAAATTCATTAAAGTATATATAACCACTCCAAAAAAGTAATATTTTTTAGTAATATATTACTAAAAAACTCATCATTTAAAATTCTAAAATAAATAAAATTGTAGCAACATATTCCCCTTGCCTTGTCAATATCTCATACGATATACTAGAAATATAAACACTGTATAACAGTAAAAAATATAATGAAAGCGGTATTATAATATGTTACAAAAACACAACATTATTTCTCGTATTATTGATGTAGGAGTAGTAGCAATAGTGCGTACTGATAAAGCAGAGCAAGCTACTAACATTGTACAGGCATGCTTAGACGGAGGGCTTACTTCCGTAGAAATAACATTTACAGTCGATAGTGCACATCGCATCATTGAACAAGTACACATGAAACACACCCATTGTATACTAGGAGCAGGCACAGTACTTGATGCTCATACCGCAAGAATAGCAATACTAGCAGGGGCATCATACATAGTCAGTCCATCTTTTGATACAGAAACAGCAAAGCTGTGCAATCGCTATGCTATACCCTATATGGCAGGATGTTATACCCCTACCGAAGTAGCAAAAGCATTGGAGTATGGAGTAGAAATTATAAAACTATTTCCCAGTACCCTGCTCTCTCCTTCTGCAATCACAGCAATAAAAGCACCGTTTCCACAGGCTAACATTATGCCTACTGGGGGAGTCAGTTTGGACAATGTAGACACATGGATCAAGGCAGGCGCTATAGCAATAGGCGTTGGAGGCGACCTTACGGCAGGAGCAAAGACAAACGATTATGCTCAAATACGACAGAAAGCAAGCGAGTATAAACAAGCAGTAGAACATGCACGTAATAACCGTACATAGAAAGAACAAAAAAAGGAAAGCCTATGAGTAATACACAAAAAAAAATTGTAACGTTTGGAGAAATAATGCTTCGATTATCACCTCCTGCGTATCAGCGTATCGCTTTTACACGTAATTTTGAAGCATGTTATGCAGGCGGAGAGGCAAATGTAGCAGTATCACTTGCAAACTATGGAATGAATTCATACTTTGTATCAAAAGTACCAGAAAATGAAATAGGATCAGCGGCAACGCGTACACTAAAGGAAATGAATGTAAACACAGACTATATCATCCATGGAGGAAAAAGGCTTGGAGTATATTACTTAGAACATGGAGCAAGCGTTCGTCCCTCAAAAGTAGTATACGATAGAAAACATTCTTCTCTCTCAGAAGCACAGGAAACAGAGTTTGATTTCGATACCATTTTTAACGAGGCTACGTGGTTTCATGTCTCAGGAATAAGCCCTGCTTTATCAGAATCGTGTGCAACAATTACTGCAAAAGCCCTACAATGTGCAAAAAAAGCAGGCCTCACTACCTCTTTTGATCTTAATTATCGCAAGAAGTTATGGACAGCACAAGAAGCACAAAAGATATGCATACCTCTTATGGAACATGTGGATGTATGTATTGGCAACGAAGAAGACGCAGAAAAAGTATTGGGGTTCACACCACAAGGGAGTAATATACCACAAGGCACTCTTGATATAGATGGATATAAGACAATGTTTGAAAAATTAAAAGCACGCTTTGGGTTTCAGCATGTTGCTACAACATTAAGAGAAAGTATCTCCGCATCTGATAACGGATGGTCTGCGTTATTGTATAATGGACAACAATTTTTCCAATCAAAAAAATATAATCTCCATATTGTAGATCGTGTAGGAGCAGGCGATTCCTTTAGTGCGGGACTGATATACTCACTTATAGTAAAAAAATATCCACAACAAGCCATTGATTTTGCTGTTGCTGCCTCTGCCTTAAAACATAGTATACACGGAGACTTTAACCAAGTGAGCGTAGAAGAAGTAGAAAAGCTTGCCACAGGCGATGCAAGTGGGAGAGTAGAACGCTAACTCTTCCATAGAAAATACCGCCTTTATTCTCACTTTTTCTGTGTCCTCATCTCTATTTTTTATGCTTGTATTTATATTCTTGCCTCTTTATTTCTAAAACTGAAAAAATTCTTTCGCATTATTATAGCATACCCCTTCTATAATTTGAGCAAGCATCGTTTCATCATGAGGATATTCTCCATTATCAACCCATGTACCAATAAGATTACAAAATATTCTCCTAAAATATTCATGTCGTGGATATGACACAAAACTTCGTGAATCAGTAAGCATCCCTACAAATGTACCAAGTACCCCAAGATTGCCTAAATCTGTAAGATGCTGTACCATTCCATTTTTCTGATCATTAAACCACCACCCTGCACCAAACTGTAACTTACCAAAATTATATGTATCATGAGATTGAAATGCTCCTATCATAGTACCAATAATAAAGTTATCTGCTGGATGTAAGTTATACAAGATAGTCTTAGAAAGATGATTATTTTCTTCCATAGATCCCAATAACTGTGCTAATGCTTCTGCATTCTTATGGTCTGTAATAACATCAAAACCTGTGTCAGCTCCTAGCCTCTTAAACATTTTAGGATTTACATTTCTTAATGCACCTATATGAAATTGCATAGTCCAATTTCGTCTATAGTACTCTTGAGACAAAAACAGCAATAATTCACACTGATACGATTCTATTTCTTGTTTCGATATATCCTGTTTCTGCATAGCTTTCAAAAATACTTCTGCTCCCCTGCTTTCCATATTTTTGTGTATCATAGGCACATACGACAGAGCATGATCACTTAATCGACACCCGTGCTCATGAAAAAACTGTATTCTTTTTTGCAATGCTTCCTTTAATAAATCAAAAGAAGATATTGCTATACCAGCTACCTCTGCAAGTGTCTGTACATATACAACAAAATTATCTGTATCCGAAACAGCAAGTACCTTATCTGGTCGAAAGGTAGGGTATACTTTTGTCTTAAAATGCGGATACTCCCGTATTTTTCTATGCCATTGTAATGTATCACAAGGATCATCAGTACTACAAATTACCTCCACATTACTCTTGCTAATCAAATTCTGTGCAGAAAAATCATCACCACGAATAACATCATTACACAGATTCCACATTGTTTCAGCAGTATGCTCATTCAATACCATTGTGCTATTAAAGTATCGCTGCAACTCTAAATGTGTCCAATGGTATAAAGGGTTTCCAATACACAAAGGAAGTATTTTTGCCCATGCATGAAACTTCTCTTTATCACTTGCATCCCCAGTAATAAAAGATTCATCAATGCCTGCTCCTCTCATAGCACGCCACTTATAATGATCTCCTCCTAACCATAATTCGGTGATAGAAGAAAATCGTTTATTTTCTGCTATTTCTTTTGGATCTAAATGACAATGATAGTCAATAATCTTCTGATGTTTTGCATAGGTATAAAAAAGATTTTTTCCTGTTTTGCTTGTTAATAAAAAATTTTCATCTAAAAATGCCATATAGATACCTCTTACATACTCTCTAGTAACACTATACAAAATTATTACCCACTACTTCAATATATCAAATACCGTATAATAATATATATATACATATTCTAGCGTATATACTGCAATAATATATATGAAAGTATATTTTCTCTAGGAAAATACACTACATAAAAATCCTCATTTACACTACTATATAAATAGGTATACTTACTGCCATTGGAGATTTATATGAATAAAACATTTTATTTTTTACTAGTAATGATTGCTTTCTTATGTACCAACGCTTTTTCTAACGAACTATACATCCCCTTCATAAACAATAGAGAAGAGAAAAACTTATGCACCAATGCTTTTTCTAACGAACTACTACACATAGGCGATTTTGAATATCAAGAATACAGTATTATTTCAAACAAAAGCACAACAAAAAAAGGGCAAGTATTTTTTAGAGAAAGCACCCTAAACAAGTATTTTTTTAAAAAAAGTACCTCTAAAAAAACTATCAAGACATACAGCATTCATTTTTTTAATTGTGATAATGAATCATCTTTTCCTCCCTCACCTTATTCACAATACTTTGAGCTTCAAGCAAAAAACATTACACCATTCTCAGAAAATATACAAAAATATTTTAATTGGGAAACCACTGCCACACAAGACAATGAAGTCCTCACGAAAGAGATTGTGCATATTTCAGATGTAGCGTATTCTTTTGTTGATGTATATAATGATTGGTATACCACTATTTCTGATATAAGACTGCGATTTATCTCTCAAAAACCCAATCCCAATGATAACAGCTCTTCTGTCAAAACACGGTTAGCTTTTATTACCGATACATTGATCGCTCCCAGCGATAAATCAGTACTCTTTCCTTCTGCCACAACGATACCCGATTCTGATCGAGTACAAACTATCATAGCAATACTAGATTCTGAACAAGCACAAGATCTTCTTGATTTATTTGATGAAAATAAAATAGAAGAAGCAAAAACAAAAGATATATCGTATAAATATCAATAATTCTTTGATACTATATGATACATGAACCTACAATTTTTTTATGTCCTCCCACCTATTTTCGAGTAGAAAGCACTATAAATATATGGATGAAAAAAACAAAAGATCCTGTAAATAGAGAAAAAGCACAGCAACAATGGAAATTTCTTAAAAATACACTTGAAACATATATTTCCGTAGAAACAATAGAGCCTCAAACAGAATTACCTGATATGGTATTTACTGCAAATGCAGGCTTCATTTATAAAAATAATGTAATACTCAGTACATTTCTCTATAAAGAAAGGAAAAAAGAAGCCCATTATTTTCAACAAAAATTTCTCTCACTTGACTACACAGTACATACTGTCCCTGATGCCTATACATTTGAAGGCTGTGGTGATGCACTATACGATGAATATTATAACATAGTATGGGCAGGATATGGCTTTAGAAGCGATAAAGAAGTATATCCTTTCATAGAAGAACGTACTGGTATTCAGCCTATCTACATGCAATTAATACAAGAATCTTTTTATCATCTTGACACTTGCCTATGTCCTCTTGCACATGGGTACATGCTATACTACCCTAAGGCTCTCTCGGATACTTCACTTAAAACATTAGAGGATATAGTGCCAAAAGAAAAACGAATCCCTGTTTCTGATAAAGACGCCTTTTCTTTTGCTTGCAACGCCATCGCAATAAATAACACTATTATTCTTAACACAGTGTCTCAAGCACTTGTGAAAACATTACAAGAACAAGGCATGCATATACATCAAGTACCATTAGACGAGTTCTTAAAATCAGGAGGAACAGCAAAATGCCTTTCTCTTAGGCTTGACACCCCTTCTCTTCTTTCACCATAATTTTTATTATAATCAAAAAAAGCAAAAAGCTGTTCTTAGTAACTAAAACATACCATCATTATCTAAACGATGTTTTGCTATAGCTTGCAATGACTGTTTTCGTTTCTTTTGAATAAGCGGAAGAAAAAACAACCCTAATGCTTTTGTTTCCCATGGCCTCATAGTATACTTTGGTAACGGAGTAGCTTTCCAACTATCCTCTCCTGATACTCCTTGTTGTTGTAGATCAACATTGCATCGTACACAATCTCGCTTTGGAATATCATGCATATGCAATGCCTTCTTAAATCGTGCAGAACTATGTATACTTCCATACCGCAAAAAATCCTTTGTTTTGTATGCTTCTTGTCCGTTATCAAAATCTTCTATAAAATTATGATGTACTGACACATTACACACACTCTCTGCAATACACATACATCCATTGCCATGTATATCTTGCAAAGAAAACCATCGAGTATCTGTCTTATTACCACTTTCTTGTGGTCGCACATATGTTCTTTCTTGTTGATCTTCTACTGTGCCATGATATAACGCTATATGTGCTGCTATTTTTCTATCCCAGTATGATTCAAAGGGACCTCTGCCATACCATGTAAAATGTTCATAGCATTTCTGTAATAGCATCTCAATGCCAAAACGTGGAAGCTCACTTAACAGTAACGCTATAGATTCAGGATACGCAGATACATGCGTATCAGTATGCTCCAGCATACCGTGCACTCCAGGATAATAGCACCGTATCCCCATAAGACCATTATGATATACAGAAAAAACAGTGCGTGCAAGCAGCAATTTTACTCCCTCTAATGTTGTAGTTATATGATATTCCAGTGTAATTTTTTGTGTATCCTCTTGTACTCTAACACATGTATATTGTGCTTGAGACCTCATATTGTACCAAAACCGTGCTCTCATTGGAAAAGCACATCCAAAATCATTATCAGTAGGTACCCGCCAAAAATTAATCTTCATTGATTCATGCAATAATTCTTGTCCTTGTACCGTATAAGACTGGAGCATTCCTTGTTTTTTTACAAAACGAAAACATACATCATTATTTTTTATCGTAATGCTTGCTTCATCCTGTGTAAGCACTACCTTACTTGAAGGATGTGTCAGTACCGATATTTTTGACAAAGCTCGTTCTCTTTCACGATTTTCTTTGTTGAGCAGCCCTAATACTGCAGTGTTCCCAATAGGCAACTGCTCTTTTGCACAGCAAAACACAACTCGTTCTTGTGTATGTGCATATCGTATGTGCCCCTTTTTTGTTTTACCCTTGTATGGCAAGCATACTGTATCGTAGATACATACATTAAGAAAATACTCTGCTTTTTTCTTAAGCAATGCTTCACATGCTTGCTTTCCAAACAACAGCATAGCATCAATATCTTTCTGCTGCTGAGCATCAATATCAACAGTATGATTTACTGTTTTTATACATACACCATCAGATAACAGACACAACTCAAGACGAAGATCCTTGCTTGAAGAAAAAAATTGTTTATTGAAAATGCGTACTATCATGCGTTGTTTATCTACCAGAGAAATATCAAAACATTGGTACACCTTCTGCATTTCATACAGCTTAGAGGTTGGTGTTCTCTCTGCAGTAACAAGTCCATTAAGACAGAAATCACCATCAGGATTAGGCATATTATCAGCACCAAAATCTCCTCCGTATGCAAAAAATTTCTGAGGCTTCCCCTTTGTATTTTGTGTTTTTATGAGCGCTTGATCTACCCAATCCCAGATAAATCCCCCTTGAAGATAGGGAGCATGCTCAATGGTTTGCCAGTACTCTTTTAGTCCCCCAAAACCGTTTCCCATAGCATGCATATACTCACATAAAATAAGAGGTTTAGAGCGATACTCTTTTTCTAACAGTACCGCCTCCGTTCCTTCTCGCATCCAACGTATCTCTCTTCCACAAGCATAATCTAATAACATTTGTGCTGTCGTATACATAGGACAATAAATATCGGTATTATCTTCAAATCCTGCACCTTCATACTGCACAGGTAAGGTACTATGCTTTTTTAACCACTGGTAACTTGCATAAAAATTAACACCATTTCCCGATTCATTTCCTAAAGACCACGTAATAATCGATCCATGATTTTTATCACGTTGCCACATACGAGCAACTCTTTCAACATGCATCTGTTCCCACACAGGATCTTTCGCTAAAGAATCATATCCATACTGCATACCATGCGACTCAACATTCGCCTCATCTACAACATATATACCATATCTATCACATAAACGATACCAATAAGGATCATTTGGATAATGAGAAGTACGAACTGCATTTATATGATGCAATTTCATAAGCCGTATATCCTGTTCCATAGATTCTATAGACACAACATGTGCAGAATCAGATTCATGCTCATGCCTATTTACTCCCTTTATAAAAACACGTTTTCCATTTACTAAAAGATTTCCTTGTGTAATACACACATCCCTAAACGCTACATCATAATACACATGTTCTCCTAACGATGTAGATAATACGAGAGTATAAAGGTACGGGGTTTCTGCTGACCATGTTTTTACAGAAGAAATAACAGCACGAAACTGCACTGTTTTGTTCTGTTCATAAGTGCCTTGCTCGTTTACATGATTACCATGCGATGAAAATCGTACTCCTGTTACTGTTTTCTCAAATAGAACATGCTGCGTTTGCGGATCTATAAGAGTACATGATATATCTATAGCTTGCCCGTTGGACTGTAGCAATGAAATCTCCTCACTGCAATGAGCTAGCAACACATCTAGCTTAAAATGAGCATTCTTATAATTATTTTTAAGAACAGAAAAATGAAAAAAATCTTTGATGTATGTTTTAGGAGTGGCATATATGTATACCTCACGTTCTATCCCTGATAAACGCCAAAAATCTTGACATTCAAGATATGTCCCTGTACTCCAATGTAACACTTTCAATAAAATACTATTTTTGCCACTTACAAGATACGATGATATATCAAATTCTGCAGCAAGTTTGCTATCTTCACTATAGCCGACAGCATTTCCATTTATCCATACATAACATGCAGATCGCACAGCTCCAAGATGCAACACTACGCGCTTTTCATGCCAATCAGGAAACACAGAAAATTCACGATAATAACACATAGTAGGATTATATGTATCTGGCAATGCTGGTGCAGGCGGTGTCATACAAGGAAAACCTTCTATCTGTTTTGCAGAAGAGGGATCACTACGATCTATAAAATCATATGAGACATTATGGTACACAGGATACGAAAATCCTTCCATCTCCCAATTAGCTGGCACAGCTATAGCACTCCAATCGTTTGTATTCTGTCTTTTTTGCGTAACATCCACCACTGTATCTGCTTCTGCAGGAGTATCAAAAAAACGAGCTTTCCATGTGCCATTTAATAACACAAAATTACGAGAGCTTTTTCTATCCTCTTGCTCTGCAAATTCCTTATTTTCAAATGAATAGAAATCACTTTTCATAGGAAGTCGCTGTATACTAGTGATAGAACAATCTCGCCACTCATCACCATTAAACATAACATACATATCTTTATTTTTTTTCATAACACCAACACTCCACAAGATGATCATTTACCAGCCCTACCGCCTGCATATACGCATATATGATAGTAGGGCCTACAAATGTCATTCCTTTTTTTTGTAATGATTCTGATATTTCTTGACTTTTTTCTGTGTATGCAGGAATTTCACTATGATTTTTCCACGCATTTACTATAGGAATATGTTCAACAAAGCCCCACAAGTAATGACAAAAAGAACCATGTTCTTTTTGTATATCTAACAATACCTTTGCATTATTTCTTACAGAATATATTTTTCTCTTATTACGAATAATATCTCTATTAGTACATTGAGTAGCAAGCTCTTCATCACTCATAGCAACAACTTTTGTAGGATCAAAATTATAAAATGCATCCCAATACCCTTGTCGCTTTTTTAGTACAGTTTCCCATGATAACCCTGCTTGAGCACCTTCTAGCACAAGCATCTCAAATAACTTGTTATCATTATACACAGGGATACCCCACTCATTATCATGATACTGTGCAAGCATCTCGTGTTCGGGCACACTCCCAAAACAACGGTTTTTTTCCACTGTTTCCTTCATCGTGTCATACCTATCCATTGTTGTGTATTACAAGTGTCATACTACAAGTATTTTTATCGTACAGAGAATAAATATTTATTCCCCTTTTACTGACCCCATTGTTAATCCTGAAATAAACTGTTTCTGCATAAGAAAAAACATAATAACAGGAGGCAACGCAGCAACAACAGAACCTGCAGCAATTAAATTCCAAGAAGCTATCCACTGACCACGCAATGCTTGAATTCCTACTGTCACTGGACGCACTTTATCACTTTGTACAAGAGTAAGCGCCCAAAAAAAGTCATTCCACACAAAGGTAAAAATAAGCACTGATAATGCAGAAAGAGTTGGTTTACTGAGAGGAAAAATAATCTTAAAGAAAATTCTCCATTCACCTGCCCCTTCCATACGGGCACTCTCAATCAAAGAAAAAGGGATAGTTTTAATAAAATTTCGTAAAAAAAATGTAGCAAATCCTGATTGAAACGCTATATGAAACAAAATAAGCGATATAGGACTATCGTATGTTCCCATCCTTATAGAGAAATCACGTACTGGTATCATTAAAATCTGAAACGGAATAAAGTTACCTGCAATAAACAGCGAGAACAACAATAGTCTGCCTCTAAAAATATGAAATGCTAACGCATATCCAGCAAGGGAGCTTATAAAAATTGTTACAATAACAGTAGGAATAGTAATAATAAGACTATTGATAAAATACCGAAGCATAGGCGTATTCGTAAACACATTTGTATAGTTTTCTACTATATTCAATTCAGAAGGAACACCCCAATAATTTCCTTTGTTTATATCGGCAGAACTTCGTACCGAAGTAAATAAAATTGCAATAAGCGGAAGTATCCACAATAATAAAGATACATATAAGGCAACTCTATAAGATACATTAGCAAACATGCCATGTTTCTGTATTGGACTAGGAAACAAAATAACCTCCGTACTTTTAACTATTTTTTTCGTTTTTCAATAAACGAAATAAAAAATATACTATATATATATCCATTATTAAAAATAAAAATGTTGCTATTGCTGCAGCATACCCCATCTTAAAATTAAACAAGGCTTCATCAACCATGTGATATGCAAGTACATAGCTAGATCCCCAAGGGCCTCCTGAGGTCATAATAGCAATAAGATCAAAACTTCGTAAAGAGCCAATAACTGTAACGACAATAGCAATAAAAGTTGCTGGTCGAAGCTGTGGCAATATAATATGAAACAGCATGCTTGTTTTTTCAGCCCCATCAATTCTTGCCGCTTCTACAATATCAGAACGAATATTAGTGAGTCCTGTGAGATACAAAATTAAACAATATGCTGTCTGAGGCCATAAAGAAGCGAAAATAATACCAAAGGTAGCGAGGGTAGGATCTGCAAGCACAGAAACAGGCTTAAGTCCAATGTTCTTAAACATAACCCCTAATAAGCCAAAATCAGGATTGTAAAACCATGAAAAAATAAGACCAACTACTACCAAATTAATCACAAATGGAAAGAAAAACATTGACTTTACAAACTTCATGCCCCTGATATTTTGGTTAAGAAACAAAGCAATAATGAGACCAAACACTGGAGCAAGAAAAGAAAATATAAGCCAATACACATTATTACGAATTGAAACAAGAAATCGACTATCTGAAAATAAATCTATGAAATTTTTGAATCCTACCCATTCTTTAGGACCAAACCCATTCCAACGATGAAATGCTAACCATATACTTTGCACAATAGGTATAAGCACAAAGATACTAAACATAATAAGCACAGGTAAGAGAAAACTTATGGTAACCCAAATACCTCCAGAGTATAACCTATGTTGCTTTTTCTTTACTAAAGATTGCATGTATGTACTACCTACTATATTTTATAATAGCACAATATCATTTTTTAGACATGTATCATGTTCCAAAAGAAGTAATATGCACTATATGTTCTTCATTAAACTCATTAGGAGCTAACTCTTTTACAATTTTTCCACTATGTAACACTAATATGCGTGAACTTAAACGCATAAGCTCTGAAAATTCAGATGATACCAAAATAACAGTAATTCCTTCTTTTTGCAGCTCTTCTATAATAGTATATATTTCTTGTTTCGCTCCAACATCAATCCCGCGTGTTGGTTCATCCAACAAAAGAACATTAGAGTTTGTCATAAGAATTTTTGAAAAAATTACTTTCTGTTGATTTCCTCCGCTAAGATACAAAATACTAGAGCTATATTCTGGTCCTCGATAATTCATCCTTTTCAAAAAAGCATCAACTATTTTTTGTTCCGATGAAAAAGAAAGAAAATATTTTAATTTACATAATCGTTGCAAAATATTCAAAGACGCATTATGCTTTATGTTCATAGTTTTTACAAAGCCATCTTTTTTTCGTTCTTCTGTAAGAAACCCTATACCATTATCAATAGCTTGATGTGCATTTTGAATATGCACCTGTTTCTCATGTACATATATATTGCCACTTTCTAGCGGATATGATCCATATATTGCTCGTAATAGTTCACTACGTCCAGAACCTAGCATACCAGCAATACCAACAATCTCTCCCTTATATGCAGAGAAACTAATATCATCAATAATAGTTAAGTCTTTATTATGCGGATTGAGAAGCCGTATATTTTCAACACGTAGTACTTCTTGAGTATTCTTTTCTATAGACATAGGTGCAACTTCATCCTTCACCTCTTTGCCTATCATATCCCTAATAATACGTTTTTTATCAAAATTCTTTTTTTCATAAGAAGATATCAATGTTCCATCTCGCAATACTAATACCCTATCGGAAATAGTAAATACTTCTTGTAATCTATGAGAAATATAAATACAGCTTATCCCTTGCGCTTTAAGCGTTTCTATTACAGAGAATAATGTGCTAATTTCATTTTCTGTAAGAGAGGCAGTAGGTTCATCCAATATAAGAATATGTGGATTACGTGAAAGAGCCCTTGCTATACATATAATCTGTTGCTGACTTGCACTGAGATTGCGTACTGGAATATCCACATCTACATCAAACTGTAACATGTCCAGTATTTTCTTTGCATCTTCTTTGATAGCTTTCCAATCAAGAAACCCAAATGTATTTCTTTTCAATAACCCTAGCATTATGTTCTCTGCTACACTTAAATCATATTCAACGCTTATCTCTTGGTATATCATAGCAATGCCAAAATCATTTGCATCTTTAATTGAATGAAAACGCAGCTCTTGTTTTTGCTCGTTATATATTGCTCCCTCATACGATTGAAACGGATATACTCCACTGAGTATTTTTACCAATGTAGATTTTCCTGCACCATTTTCACCAAGAAGAGACAGCACCTCTCCTTTATACAAAGAAAAATGTATGTCAGTCAATACTGTATTAGAAAAAAACTTTTTTCCTAAGGCATCAATTGTAAGAATACTATTTGTTGACATAACTATTTTCTATTTCTATTTAATTGATCCACAATAACAGCTAAAACAAGTATAGAACCAATAATAAGATTTTGCCAATATACTGATATTTTCATCACAGTCATACTATTAGAAAGCACTGAGGTAAAAAGGGCTCCCACAATCGTTCCAAACACGCTCCCTGCACCACCAAACATACTTGCACCACCAATTATTACTGCCACTGCTACTTGTAACTCAAAGCCTACTCCTACTCCAGGCTGTGCCGAACCAAGCCGAGCTGCCATCATAATACCTGTTAATGCTGCAAGCATAGCACATACAGAGTATACAAATAAGTACACTCTGGATATGCTAATTCCTGAAAGCTGTGCTGCTTCACGATTACCCCCTACTGCATATATAGCACGTCCTATACGAGTATATTTAAGGATAACATGAACAACTATCGATAAAATTCCTGCAAGTATGACTACATTAGGGATACCTACTATAGTACCCTGTTCTAATGATTGAAACTCTTTCCCTAAAGGATATACAGGAACTCCTTTTGTTACAATATTGACAATTCCTCTTGCAATATAGAGCATTCCTAATGTCATAATAAATGGAGGCACACTGAATCGATAAATAGTTATAGCATTTACTAAGCCTAGCATCAATCCTACTAAAAGCCCAAATACAATAGCAAGAGGAATAGGAACATTGGAGGAGATACTCATTCCTGCAATAACTCCCCCCAGCGCAAGCATGGACCCCACTGATAAATCTAATCCTCCAGAAATAAGAACAAGCGTAAATCCAAGAGAAGCTATAAGAAGAAATCCAGATGCTTTAAGCATACTGACTATATTGCCAAAAGAGAGAAAACTATTATTGACAAAATATGCAATTATTATCAACAATACAAGAGGAACAAGAGTCCCCATATCCCTTAATCGAATTTTATTTTTCATATTTTATATACTATTACTGCCAGGTTTCTACTTTCTTTATATCAGCACCATATGTTCTTAAATTATCCTTCGTCACTAAAATAGGAGGAATATCAATAACTTTTTTTGCAGGGACAGCTCCTGTACTTATATAATCAAGAATAATCTGAGATGCTTGATATCCATAACGGAAAAAATTAACTGCCAAAGTTGCATGCATATATCCTTCATCAATAAGATCAAGCGTTTCATCTATATCATCAATCCCTATAATGACAACATCATCTCCACTCATTCCTTTTTCTCTTAGCACAGTTGCTGCTGCTGGTGCTGTCTCTGCTCCTGTACAATAGAACACATTTAATTCAGGGTAAGAATTGAGTAACTCCTCAAAACGAGTAACTGCAGTAAAGGTATCGCTTTTACTTTCTACAATAGTTGTATGCTCAAATCCTGCTGGATGTGAAGAAAGAACATTGATATACGATTTAATAATATCATTTGCAATTTTATGCTCTACATTTGGCACTATCCCTGCCCCTACTATTGCTTTTCCTTTCATCACTTTTGCTATTTCCCCTCCTCCTATATTTCCAAAATCAGTAGGAGATAAACCTAAAAAGGCAAGCCTTTCTGCATTTGGAACATCGCCATCTACAAGCACTACTGGTATATTTGCATCTGACGCCATTTTTAATACAGGCTCTAGTGCTTCAGGAACTAAGCCTTGTGTGATAATCCCATCACTTTCCAAGTTTATAGCTATTTCTATCTGCTTGACCATTTCATTGACATCAAGTCCTTGTGGACCTATCCATTGAGGAACAAAATTCAAATCCTCAGCTGCTTGTTCAAATCCTTCTTTTGCTTTTAACCACACAGGGTGTGCAACCAAAGGAGTAACAAATGTAATTGTTACCTTGTCTTCCTTTTCTTCAGAACCAGCTGAGATAAAAGTAAAAAATACAGTACCACAAAGTACAAACAATGTGATTATTGATGCTATTTTTTTCATAGCATACCTCCTAAAATTTTTTATAAATATTTAATTCTTATAGTATATTTGTTATTTTCCTACGCCTTCTAGTTATCGAAAATTCTCTTTCGTTCCTTTTCAATAATAGCTCTAACCTCTGCTTCCTCATCAGGTCGCACCATAAAACGCTGAAACCCCTCCATGCCCTTTTTTGCCATCTCAGGAGCTGTGTCTCTGTCATAAAACTGAGCAAGCCCTTCCGCTGAGCTGAGTACCGCAAACCCTTGCTTAAGAAACCTATCCGTAGGCTCTGCTGAAGTTGCATTAGGAGAAAGCGAGCCACTTGTTTCTGCTATAAATTTTGCATTATCTGCCCTTCCAACAAAGGCAAGAAATTTTTTCGCATCTTCTTTATTTTTCGCTCTGCTTGGAATATGAATAGTATCTACTGGAGCATCTTCAAATACCCCAACAGAAGCATCTATTATAGGAAATTGAAAATACCCACTCACATCCTTTATTCCAGCAGTTTCTAAATCTGGCACTATAAAATTACCAATAAGATACATAGCCGCTGTTCCATTGATAAGGGGAGCTTGTGCCTCTTGCCATGAATAGGTAGCATGATTCTCTAAAAAGTACCCTTTCTTTACTAACTCTCCCCATGTATCAAACACCGCATCTAAGCGAGCATCTTCATAGCTTATCTTTCCCTCCATCAATCCTATATGAAAATCATAGCCATTTATTCTTAAATTGAGATAATCAAACCATCCCGCTGCAGTCCATAAATACTTTGTTCCTATAGTGATAGGAGTAATGCCATTTTTCTTAAGCGTTGCACAGGCAGCAAGAAACTCATCCCATGTTGTAGGCACTGTTATGCCGTACTGTTCAAATATATCACTTCGATAATATATTCCCCATTGATAATATGAAGAAGGTACTCCATACTGTTTTCCATCAATACTAAGTGATTTCAATGAAGAAGCAAGCTGTGTTTTAAAATCATTCTCTTCCCACACATCACTCACATCTTCAAATAGCCCTTGATCAACAAAAAATTTCATACGGTTTCCTGCAGACCACATAGTAACATCAGGAGCCTCAGAACTAAGAAAGTTTCGTATATTTGTTTTATATGCTTCATGAGCAAATGTAGTAACTTGTACATCAATATCTGGATTTTCTTGTTCAAAACGTCGCACAATTTCTTCCCATGCCTCCCTAGGGGCAAGATCTGATGCATTAGAATTCATCACTAATACACGCCTTCCATCTGAGCTAGTCTCACCATCGCCACCAGCAAAAACATTTATTGTTGCATATGCACCAAACACTATAAAAAGAAAAAACAATACTGATATTTTTTTCATAAACACCTCCACATGAATAATAACTATTATAGTAAGTATAATATTAAGTATACTATATATTTCATATTTAAGTTTGTTAGTCATCTGGAGCTCAATTTTTTACACAGACATCCTTTGTAATAGGTTTTTTGTACTGCCCTGTAAGTAATACTTGTTTCTGTGTGAGAAATATTTTGTTACGAATCCTTATCTTATGAAAATTTTTGATGTCACACTTAGTAATTTTAATTCTTATAGTATATGTATCCTACGCTTTTTAGTTATCAAAAATTCTCTTTCGTTCCTTTTCCATCGCTGCTCTAATCTCTGCTTCTTCATCAGGCCGCACCATAAAACGCTGAAACCCTTCCATGCCCTTTTTTGCCATCTCAGGAGCTGTATCTCTGTCATAAAACTGAGCAAGCCCTTCCGCTGAGCTGAGTACCGCAAACCCTTGCTTAAGAAACCTATCCGTAGGCTCTGCTGAAGTTGCATTAGGAGAAAGCGAGCCACTTGTTTCTGCTACAATTTTTGCATTATCTGCTCTTCCAACAAAAGCAAGAAATTTTTTCGCATCTTCTTTATTTTTCGCTCTACTTGGAATATGTATAGTATCTGTTGGAGCATCTTCAAATATCCCAACAGAAGCATCTATTATAGGAAATTGAAAATACCCACTCACATCCTTTACTTCAGCAGCTTCTAATTCTGGCACTATAAAATTACCAATAAGATACATAGCCGCTGTTCCATTGATAAAGGGAGCTCGTGCCTCTTGCCATGAATAGGTAGCATGGTTCTCTAAAAAGTATCCTTTCTCTATTAACTCTCCCCATGTATCAAACACTGCATCTAAGCGAGCATCTTCATAGCTTATCTTTCCTTCCATCAATTCCATATGAAAATCATAGCCATTTATTCTTAAATTGAGATAATCAAACCATCCCGCTGCAGTCCATAAATACTTTGTTCCTATAGTGATAGGAGTAATGCCATTTTTCTTAAGCGTTGCACAGGCAGCAAGAAACTCATCCCATGTTGTAGGCACTGCTATGCCGTACTGTTCAAATATATCACTTCGATAATATATTCCCCATTGATAATACGAATAAGGTACTCCATACTGCTTTCCATCAATACTAAGTGATTTCAATGAAGAAGCAAGCTGTGTTTTAAAATCATTCTCTACCCACACATCACTCACATCCTCAAATAGCCCTTGATCAACAAAAAATTTCATACGATTTCCTGCATACCACATGGCAACATCAGGAGCCTCAGAGCTAAGAGAGTTTCGTATATTTGTTTTATATGCTTCATGATCAAATGTAGTAAGCTGTACATCAATATCTGGATATTCATTTTCAAAACGTTGCACAATCTCTTCCCATCCTTTTTTAGCGAAAGGATCTGATGCATTAGAATTTATCATTAATACACGTCTTCCATCTGAGCTAGTCTCACCATCGCCACCAGCAAAAACATTTATTGTTGCATATGCACCAAACACTATAAAAAGAAAAAATAATACTGATATTTTTTTCATACATTCCTCCATGTGAATATAACTATTATAGTATTAAGTATACTACATACTTTATATTTAAGTTTATTAATCATCTTGGAGTTTGCGGATTCAAGTATTAAATGCGACAAAGGAGCAAAAAAAGTAAGAAAAAATAAAAAAAGGAATGCACTCTATAATTGATAAGCAAAACAAATTAGGAGGTCTCCTGGTGTCTCAGAATAAGTTTTAAAAAAACATCTCCTAATCGAACTTTAGTTTGCTTTTCACCATCTGCTATTCTAACAAACCCAAAATTTGGAGTGTTTATTGTAGCCGAACTAAATATTTGCATATATTGAATAAAGGTTTTCCTTTACCAAAATCATCTTTTGTCTTACCAGACAAACCACTAAATGTTGCTCCAATCTCCTTCAATCGTCTTTCTTCCCAATCAGGAAAATCAGAGCCATCGTCCTGCTTGAAGCGTATGGATGGGGTACTAAAATAGTAGGCACTTATGCTTTGTCTTGTTTATTCATCCAATGTATAATATATATAGCAATATAGCCATTATGTGAGTCCATTTTGTACAAGCCTTTCATGTCTTACTTTGCTCTTGAATTTCGTAATTCCTATAGTAATTTATGCTACTATTTTCTTTACGCCTTTTAGTTATCGAAAATTCTCTTTCGTTCCTTTTCCATCGTTGCTCTAATCTCTGCTTCCTCATTAGGTTGCACCATAAAACGCTGAAACCCTTCCATGCCCTTTTTTGCCATCTCAGGAGTGGTGTCCCTGTCATAAAATTGAGCAAGCCCTTCCGCTGAGCTGAGTACCGCAAACCCTTGCTTAAGAAATCTATCAGTAGGTTCTGTTGAGGTTACATTAGGAGAAAGCCCCCCACCTGTTTCTGATATAAATCTTGCATTATCTGCTCTTCCAACAAAAGCAAGAAATTTTTTCGCATCTTCTTTATTTTTAGCTCTGCTTGGAATATGTATAGTATCCGTTGGAGCGTCTTCAAATATACCAATAGAAGCATTTATTATAGGAAACTGAAAATACCCACTCACATCCTTTATTCCAGCAATTTCTAAATCTGGCACTATAAAATTACCAATAAGATACATAGCCGCTGTTCCATTAATAAAGGGAGCTGTCGCCTCTTGTCGTGAATAAGTAGCATGGTTCTCTAAAAAGTAACCTTTCTCTATTAGCTCTCCCCATGTATCAAACACTGCATCTAAGCGAGCATCTTCATAGCTTATTTTTCCTTCCATCAATTCCATATGAAAATCATAGCCATTTATTCTTAAATTGAGATAATCAAACCATCCCGCTGCAGTCCATAAATGCTTCGTTCCTATAGCAATAGGAGTAATACCATTCTTCTTAAGCGTTGCACAGGCAGCAAGAAACTCATCCCATGTTGTAGGTATCGCTATACCGTACTGTTCAAATATATCACTTCGATAATACATTCCCCATTGATAATACAAATAAGGCACTCCATACTGTTTTCCATCAATAGTAAGTGATTTCAATGAAGAAGCAAGCTGTGTTTTAAAATCATTCTCTGCCCATACATCACTCACATCTTCAAATAGCCCTTGATCAACAAAAAATTTCATACGATTTCCTGCATACCACATAGCAATATCAGGAGCCTCAGAGCTAAGAGAGTTTCGTATATTTGTTTTATATGCTTCATGAGCAAATGAAGTAAGCTGTACATCAATATCTGGATGCTCATTTTCAAAACGTTGCACAGTATCTTCCCATCCCTTTTTAAGAGCAGGATCTGATGCATTAGAATATATCACTAATACACGTTTTTCATCTGAGCTAGCTTCACCATCGCCACCAGCAAAAATATTTATTGTTGCATATGCACCAAACACTATAACAAGAAAAAACACTGATATTTTTTTCATACACTCCTCCATATAAATAATAACTACTATAGTAAGTATACTACATACTTTATATTTAAGTTTATTAGTTATTCGATTTAAAAACTCTAATTTCTGAGCCTTAGGGAATTATATGCAATGATAATCCAACAAAATTAAATAATTTTTGTTCTAAAATAAAAATGTAAAACATGTTATTATGGAATTATGAGTAGAAATAATAAACTAATACAAACTTCTGATGATATCCCATCTTTTGAAATTAGTGAATACATGAAAAAACAAGAATATGTAAACTTCCCCTCAAAGAAGAAATTTTTTCAACATATAATACTCCCTATAATAATACCCATAATACCTATAATACCTATAATATTGCAAGCATTCAAAGAAGATAAAGAATAGTTCTATAATAATTTGATTTTGATACAGAAAAAATTTAATAATATATAACAAGAATATTTATTAAAAATAGTATAGTTACTATAAAAAGTAGTGTAATCCCCATTAAAAATTGCCACAATCCTAATATAAATAAAGAATCTTGCTTTTTCGACAATTTATGTTTTTCATCTATTATATCTTCTAATAATGGTATTATTCCTATTTTTGTACTTTTACTATTTACATACGGGTTTTTACTAAAAATGTTTGAGGGAGGGAGATATGGGAAAGCTACTACTCTCCCTGCTCTTAATATATAGGTAGAGATCATAAATGCACCAAGAAAAAAACATAAAGAATAAATTAGGAGTATCATTATAACAGGAAACAAACTTGCATGTACCCACTCTATCTTACTATTTGGGATTCCTACTGATATAGATAATATTGATGTTATTAAGAGTATACACCCAGTTAATAAAATTGTAGATTTTCTATTACATCTATCTAATACTTTTTCTTTACTCTTAATAAGCTGCATTGCATTATCATAAACAAATTCTATCTTTTCAGGATCAGCTTTTAATTTTTCTTTATCTAAATTGTTCCAGAGCTCTTTAAATTTTTCTTCTGCCATATATATATGATACAAAATTATACAGAATATTTAGGATTTTTAGGTTTTTTATTCATTTTTTGAAATTTGCTAAAGCCTTTTGCTGTCGCAATTAATCTTTGAGTTCACATTATTAATTATTTTGATTTTGGAAAATTATTGACTTTACTGTATGGTTAGTATGTAAGATAATAATAAATCATTATTCTTACCCCCAAGTGTTTATAAGGAAATAGATACAGCAATGTTGATTCTGAACAAAATATTATATGAATAGATTACTCATATAAACATTTACTTTATATACAAATGAATGATTTTTTAATATATTGTTTGGTAAAATTAAGTAAAATGTGAAGAATTTACACCCTCTACACTCTCCTTTATCTCTGTACTTGAACAATTCAAGTACAGAGATACAAGTGGTTTTTTAGGCTCTGTTGGCCATATTTTTATATTTTTTTTTCATTCCTTCTTTGGAACTTACATCGTATAATTTGATAAATTTCTCTTTAGCATTAAAAACAAATGTTATTCTGTATTTTCTGCCTATTTTTAACTGTCTTATATTTGCTTTACAACCTTTTAGTTGTTTTGAGCTCTTTATGATAGAATTAGGATATTTGATAACCTCTCCTATCTGATTCTTTATTTCTACTTCTAGTTTCTTCATATGTTTTTTAAATCTTTTGGATTCATAAATAATGATTTCTGTTTTCTCTTTCTGTTCATTTACACTCATATAGAGGTATATTCCCTTTTTATATAAAATATTTTCATTTTTTACTCCTTATTATTTTGATAATTTTTTATATATCATTTCTTCAAAAAACAAACTTCCTAATCAAATTCTGTCATAAGACCCCCCCTCTTTTCTATTAATTTTTATCATATATTCTCATAATAGCAAAAAACAAACTTCATGGCAAGGCACTAATACAATTTTATAGAAAACTAATTTTATTGTAATGTATTATTTTCGAAATCCATCATTGCAATATGCTCATCATCAGTAATAATCAAAAATCCATACAGATTACTAAATTTTCTTAGTGCTTTTAACTGATCTTTGTCAAGCTTTGGAAAAACAAATTCATCAAGCTCTTCTGTTTCTATAAATGTATGTTTAGCTACATCATAGTCTTGTTCATATTCTAGTTTATATTCTATATTATTTGATTTACAATATTTTTCAATAGTAGATACATTTTCTTTATTTTCATCTAATATATATGCATTTGCCTGCACAGTTCCTTCAAATTCAGTATATGGAAGAGATATACGCTGTTTCATTATTCTATAATACAATAAATTGTTCAAAATATGTCAAAATTACAGAAATTTTCTATTTGTATAAATTTAGAGAGTATTATTGTAATAATTCCAAAAGTAAAATATAAGAAAAATATTTAGTAAAAATTTTTCTTATCTCTTTCTTGGCATTTCTTTCTGAATTATCTCATTTTTCAGTTATCCATGCCAGCCCCAAAATATATTATTTTTCTATAAAAGCATTTCATTATTATTGTAATATATATTGACAATAAAATGAATAATTATTATAATATAAAAATGAAAAAAAGAAGAAATAAAAATGAAATTATTGATAGTTTGCTGACAGAATCTAGCGAAGATAGTAATAAACCACATGTATTAAATATAAAAATCTCTTCTGATATATACGACTTAATTAAAAAATATAAGATTCTAAACACTAAAGTATTGCATGGTAAACTCCCTAGTACTAGTGATGCTGTAGCAGATTTAATTGAGCTTGCTATTACTGACGATTTACCTGATAAAATAAGAGAAAAGTACCCACAGGCAAACAAAAAAGAGGAAGAGTAGAAACTAAAAAAAGAAAGATTTACCTAAAAAGGTTAAACCTATTTTTTATGGAAAAATAAAGGTGTATTAGTATAAGTAATTCCTAAGGCACACATTTCAACCCCCGGGAACTATATACATAGTAGCCATTGATAAATAATTAAAAATAAACATCGAATAATACATTATATAGTAGCATCCTAATTTCAGTCTTTTATATACAAATGAGGTTATCTATTATTAAAAAGCTATTTATACTTTCAGTCGCTGTTTAGAATTATCAGACTTATTTTTTTCTTTCTGTTGCTTTTTATATTCCTCTAACTCTTTAGGATGAGTAGTAGCTACCATCTGTACCAATTCTTCAAAACTTACAGGCAGAGGAAGAGGCGGCATTATATTTTCCTTCATATACTTATTATACCTTTTTTATATCTTGGAATGTTCTTATTTTGTCTAAGCCATGTTTACAAGTAAAAGTGATAAATTGTTTTACTGTAGCCTTTGTCATATTGAGCCGAAAACTAAATTCATTGACATAGCGTTGTAAGTGCTTTTTACTTATACTATGGAATATCCCATACACTCCTCTTTTCAATAACGCCCAGAAGCTCTCTATTCCATTTGTATGGGCCATACCATCGACATACTGCTTTGCGCTATGATTTACTGTTTCGTGTGTATATCCATACCAATCAAGTCCTATATACCCTTTATGCTCATCTGTATAGATGGTAGTGTTCGGCTCTACTCTTTGTAATATCATTCTTTCTAATGTATCCTGTGAGGTGTCTTGTACCACCTTTCCTTGTACAAAGCCCTCTCTTTCTTTTATTCCTACTACTATTGCCTTTAGCATAGCTCCTTCTTTTCCATGTCGCTTTTTATCACTATGTTTGTTCTTTTCTTTCCCGCCTATATACGCCTCGTCTATTTCTACTGTCCCACTATGAGTAGTCTTAAAGCCATAGCATTCTCTTACTTTCTGGAGCATATACCACGCTGATTTCTGTGTAATTCCCAATTCTCTTGATAATTGTAAACTTGCTATTCCTTTTTTATTTATTTTTATAAGATACATAGTGTAGAGCCATGATTGCACACTTATTTTACTTGCTTGCATAATAGTGCCTGTTTTTACTGTAAATCGTTTTCTACAATCTTTACATCTATACGGCTGTTTTTGATGTATTCCTTCTCGTATGTTATTGCTCTTACAATAAGGACACTGTGTATTCCTTTTTTTCCATCGTATCTGTTCAAATACCTTTATCGCTTGATCCTCTGTAGGGGCATAGCTACTAAAAAACTCTTTTACACTCATTTCTTTTTGTTGTTTCATAAGGATATAATAGCCCTTTTGTGAGTTATTGTCAAGTATTTTGTCTTTACTGTTCCTTTCGGGCTTCAATGTATATAGTTCCCCACGAGTTCAAGGATTAAATGCGACAAAGGAGCAAAAAAAGTAAGAAAAAATAAAAAAAGGAGACACTCTATAATTGTATAAACGAAACAAATTAGGAGGTCTCCTTTATGAGTATACCAAAAAACTCATTTCGTCATCTGACAGACAAAGATCGTACTATTATCGCTACGCTCCGTCATGCAAAGTACAGTATCAATGCTATAGCCAAACGCCTCAGTGTCCATCGCAGCACTGTCTATCGTGAAATACAACGCAATGGAGGCAAACATGTCTATAATGAAGTCATTGCTCACAGACAGGCAAGAAAACGATGGGATAAGAGCCATAAAAAACTCTCTATTCCTTCTCATACTATTCGTACCTATATCGTTTTTCACCTTATATTCGATGGCTGGTCGCCTGAACAAATAGCAGGAAGGCTCAGTATTGATATGCCTCAGTATACTATCAGTCATGAGACAATATATCACTTTATTTATCGTTTTGCTCCTCATTTGACACAGTATCTGCGAAAACAGCACCAAACACGCAAAAAAAGAAGAGTATCTCGTTCTTTTTCTGTTTCTCGTATCCCTCATCGTGTCTCAGTACACGAACGAGGCGATGTTTCTAATGAATATGGCCACTGGGAAGTAGATCTTGTTGGCTCTTCTTCAAAAGCTACTGTGCTTGCTTTAGTGGAAAAACATACCCGTTATGTTCTTTTTCATAAGATACCTGACAAAACTGCTCATACCGTACAGTATGGCATGCTCTTTGCTCTAAGGAACATACCACGCCATTTATGTAACAGTTTCACTTATGATAATGGGAGTGAATTTATGCTCCATACTGAAATAAATACACGCCTGAATGCTCGTTCTTATTTTTGTACTCCTTACTGTGCTTGGGAAAAAGGATTAGTCGAACATTCTATTGGATTATTACGTCAGTACTTTCCTAAGAAGACTTTGTTTCATAGAGTCAAGCAAAGTGATATACTACAAGTACAAACGCTTATCAATCATAGACCACGAAAATGTCTTCATTTTTTGACCTCTGCTGAAGCCTTTTCTGTCGCATTTAGTCCTTGAATCCGCACCCCAACCCCCCAACTCCTTGACTAATCTCTCCTTACTATAGTATACTTACATGTAAGATGAAAGCGACATATCAACCCAGTAGAGTAAAGCGGTTAAGAAAATTTGGCTTTAGGGCACGTATGAGCAGTGCCTCTGGACAAAATGTACTTAAAAGAAGAAGAGCAAAAGGACGAAAAAAACTCACTGTCTCAGACGAAAAAAAGCCATACTAATACCATAGTGTATAGTAATGCTAGTAATCGTACACACAACACTATTATTACTTTACGAAAGCGTTCGGAAATTGCAATGGTATTTAAGACAGGAAAATGGTTTCGAGGAGCTTCTGTTTCATTGGTAGTAGGGAGAAATATATCTTCTCATGGTGACTCTGAAACATGCCGATTTCTGATAACTACAAAAGGAATTAAGAACAAGCCAAAAAGAAATCAGTTAAAAAGAAAAATACGCGAACATATACGAAGCTTTTATCGTATAATTACATCGCAAGAGAAGAACAAAGAAGGAACATATAGAGATATAGCATTTATAGCATCTAATCCAAATATCAGTTTTACAGCACTAGGCAGCGAGATGCATACATTACTTCAACGAGCAAACATAGTAAAAAAACAAATGACATAAAGATAGTCATACACAAAGCTAACAATAGATTATTTTTTACAATATTGAGGACAATACATGAGCAAAAATTTAGTAATAACGATACTCCTATCAACAATTATTTTATATGTTGGTATGTACATTCAGCAAAGATACTTTACCCCCCCTCCTTTACCTGATACTTCCAGTACTACCGTTACTTCTCCTCAAGAAAAAGATATACATATTATACCTATTGCTACCGAACAGCCGTTGCCAGAAAAATCTATACAAATGTCAACCAACAAATTTGATATTACTCTCTCTACAAAAAATGCAAGCGTAACATCATTTCAGATAAAAAATGAAACAGGAACTTCCGAAACCCATGTTGAACTTATCCCTTTAGGAGATAGCCATACTACATTTACGCTTACGCTAGGAAGCGATGATACTGCATTAAAAGACGATGTACTGTTTGATTATGTTGCATATCCACAAGAAAAAAAAGTAGAATTTTTTCGAGATTTTATACACCAAGAAAATGGACAGGAATTTACCCTAAAAAAAACCTATCAATTTAAGGACGATGAATACCTTTTTGAAATTATAGTACTACTACAAAATAAGAAAAATGAAATTTTACGACTTGGAGACACAACATACACATTGTATTTTGGTCCACAACTAGGTCCCGTAGAAGAAGTTCTCTCTTCACAAAAATCACGTCAAATAAGCCAACGAAAATTTATCAGTTTTGACGGAAAAAAAAGAAGGAATATAAATGTACGAAAAAACAATGTTGTAGAACACGATACCCTGTACCAATGGGTAGGAATATCAGGACGATATTTTTCTCTCTTCTTAGTTCCCGGTAATGGAAAATATACATCAATTTTTTCCACAACGCCACAAGAACAATTAGCTTCTACTGCACAAATTACCTTAGAGAGAAATACAATACAAAGTGCTGCAATAGAAGATGTCCATAGAATATACATTGGTCCTCACACAAAAAATCAACTCAAAAAATATAATAACGCTCAAGACAATGCATTTAAGGTATCAGGATTGTCACTGGATAAAAGTATCCCTAGCAGATTACTTGGGTTTTTAGAAAGAATATGGCTTGCAATATTACGAATATCTTACTCAATTATTCCTAATTACGGTGTTGCCATCATTATGCTCACCTTGCTTATTCGCCTATCAACATATCCTATTTTAAGAAAAAGTAAAACAAATGGCGAAAAAATGAAATTGCTTGCGCCAAAACTACAAGAAATCAAAGAAAAGTATCCAAATGACAACATGAAACAAAGCCAAGAAATAATGGCATTATACAAAAATTATGGATTTTCTCCATTAAGCTCTTTTCTTCCTCTCTTACTGCAACTTCCTATCTTTCTTTCAATGTATAGAGTTATATCAGAGAGTTTTGAATTTTTTAAGGCACCATTTTTTGGCTGGATAGACGATCTTTCCAGCCCTGATGCACTACTATCATTTGGGGACTTTAAGATCCCTATTCTTGGTTGGACTGAATTTCATATCCTCCCAATAATTATGCTATTAACACAATATGTATCCAGTTATATCATGCTAAAACAACAAAGAGGACAAAATGTAGGATCTCAAAAAATTATGTTCATTCTTTCATATGTATTTCCTTTTATTATTTTCTTTGCTCTGTATAACTCACCTTCAGGACTGATATTATATTGGATAACATCAAATTTTGTTACTATAATAAGTATCTTTGATAATAATACTAAGCAGGTGACACTTTCACCTGTAAAGAAAAAGGAGAATCCATGGAAAAAATATTTGAGGCAAGGACAGAACGCGAGGCGGTAGAAAACGCAGTACGAACGTTTGGTGTCAATGAAGAATACATTGAAATTAAAATCATAAACAAAAAAAAGGGGAATTTTCTTGGACTTAATAGCAAAGTTACCATTAAAGCTTCCGTTATAGGCATTCCTCAAACAGATACCACTGATATTGAAGAGCAGTATGATCCTATGCAAGACACACACAACACTTCCTTCTCTGACAGTGAGCATGCACCTCACAGTACTCATACAAATACAGCAGCACCATCGCATGCAGTTCCACTTACCCCATTAACCGAACATCAAAAAAAGGAAACTGCTGCAATTATTGAAGCAATAACATCAAAAATGAATATTGATGTCGATGTTGAGTTTCATAGCATAGATAACCAGCTTTTTGGCTCGCTCATCATTGAAGATGTATCTGATCAAAACCTCCTTATAGGCAAGCACGGAAAAAATATAGATGCTTTACAAGTAATAGTAAATTCAATTCTTCAAAGAAGATATGATACCCCTCTTGAAAAAGTAGTCATTGAAATTGAAAATTATCGTAATAAACGTAATAATTGGCTTACCGAACTGGCTCAAAGAAAAGCAGAACAAGTATTAAAATCTAAGAGATCCTATACCCTTGAAGAAATGAATCCTTATGATAGAAAACGTATTCATTCAGCAGTAAAAAATATTCCCGGTGTATCCACCGAAAGCATTGGTAACGGATACTATAAACGACTTACTATATATAGTGTATAATAACTATATCAACTATTTATTATATATATTACTATGAACATTTCTTTTACTCCTACTATTAAAGGGCTTATTTTTGATTTTGATGGCACATTAGCAGACTCCATGCCTATCCATTGCGTTGCATGGAAAAAAACTATGCTAAAATATAATATCACCATTACAGACGAAGAACTTGAGGCGTGTCGTGGACACACAAGCAAAGAAATAGCAGAAGCATTTATTACACGCTATGAGTTACAAGAAAACGCAGATGATATATCACAGCAAAAAGGTATACAGTATATTGCCTTATTACCTAAAGTAGCACTTATTCCACAAACATACAACATTTTAATGGAATCAAGAGAAAAATATAAAATCGCTATAGGAACAAACGAAGAATGCTCTGTCTTTCGCCATGTGAGTGAGCATTTTCACCTCTCAGATATAAGCAATGCAGTAGTTTCATGGAATACATCCCTAAAACCGAAACCTCACCCTGATATTTTTCTTGAATGTGCAACATTACTTGCATTAGAACCACAGCAATGCCATGTATTTGAAGATAGCTCCCATGGAATTGAGGCAGCAAAAAATGCAGGCATGACATATACTCACATTGATGATATTATAAAATAATATAGTATTTCTTAATCAAGGTACAAACAATGATAATAATGAAATTTGGTGGAACTTCTGTAAAAGATGCTTTCATGATACAACAAGTTGGAAACATCATTATAGAACGTGCAAAACAAGAGCCTGTCATAGTCATCTCTTCTGCACTAAAGGGGACTACTGACGATTTACTCCACGCTGCCGACATTGCCGCTCAAGGAAAAAGTACAAAAAAAAATTTCACTAGCATATATACCAAACATCTTGAAACATGGAACATACTCACTCAACAGGCTACTATACCACAACATATAGAAAAAACATTTACAGAACTACAAGAACTTCTGCATGGAATACACCTCATAAAAGAATGTACTGCAAGAACCACTGATCTTATTGTGAGTTTTGGAGAACGATTAAGCTGTCAGCTTATTTCAGAATACCTTACCTTTCAGAATAATACCAACAAAACACCTGATCCTGACCTGTATGCTACATATGTAGATAGTAGAAACTATATTATCACTGATGACAGTTATGGTGATGCCCGTGTTAATTTTACTATCACAAATAAAAATATCAAACAATTACAAAAAAAAGTATCAGGCATCCCTATTATCACTGGTTTTATAGGCGCTACAAAAGAAGGAGTTACCACCACACTAGGAAGAAACGGAAGTGATTATACTGCATCAATTATTGGTGCAGCACTCCATGCAAAACAAGTGGAGATATGGACTGATGTTGACGGGGTATTAAGTGCTGATCCACGTATTGTAAAAAATTCTTTTGTCATTCAAAACATCAGTTATTCCGAAGCAATGGAACTTTCCTTTTATGGAGCAAAAGTTATTCATCCTTTGGCTATTGTCCCTGCAGTTAAAAAAAATATCCCCATTCTCATTAAAAATACCCATAATGTTACCGCAAAAGGAACATGGATACGTAACATTTCTTATAAACAGAACAATCATTCCATTACTGGATTGACTTCAATTACTAAAAGTAGTCTTCTTACTATTGAAGGAGCAGGGCTTTCGGGTAATTTTTATTTTCTTCCTCGAATATTTAATGTATTTGCACAACATCATTTACAGCCACTTATGATAACACAAGCATCAAGTGAACATAGTATCAGCGTTGTATTTGAAGAAAAATCTATACGCTTCATTAAAGAAAAATTAATGTTAGAATTTAAAACAGAGTTAGCAAGCGGAAGAATACAAAACATCTCTACTATGAAAAATATTGCTATTATTTCTATTATCGGTTCTAATATGCGTGGATCAATTGGGCTGGCAGGAAAAGTATTTGCTACCTTAGGAGAAGACGACATCAATATTATTGCTATAGCACAAGGTTCCAATGAAACAAATATCTCTGTAGTGGTGGAAAGAGACAAAGAGCAACATGTATTACAAACACTTCATAATGAATTTTTTAATAAAAAATAATACAATCATCACTAATACATATGAGATTTATTAGCACACGAAATACGCATAAGCCTAACTCTCTATCATTTATACAGTCTATATTTAATGGACTTGCTCCAGATGGAGGATTGTATACACCACATGAAATGCCTCAGCTACACTCTTTATTTCATAGCTTTTCTTCTGATATATCATTTATTGAACTAGCAGCAAAAACTACACACGCTCTTTTCCCTCATGAGTTTTCGTTCCAAGAGAGTATGCAGCTGTGTACAGAAGCATTTCCATTTTCACCAAAACTACAGGAAATTGACACAAGTATATCACTGCTAGAGCTTTTTCACGGACCTTCTTGTGCCTTCAAGGATTTTGGAGCTTCCTATTTAGCAACAATAATGGATAGACAGCTAGAGAAAGAAAATCGGAGAATTGTTATTCTTGTCGCTACAAGTGGCGATACTGGTAGTGCAGTTGCTCAAGCATTTTATAAAAAGAAAAACATAGATGTAGTAATACTCTACCCTTCTAAGCGGGTGAGTGCATTACAAGAATTACAGTTATGTGGCTTACGAGAGAATATACATAGCTGTGAAGTATTAGGAAACTTTGACGATTGCCAACGCATAGCGAAAGAGGCTTTCATGGATTCTGAGTTTAGCACAAGCTATTCGTTAAGCTCAGCAAACAGCATCAATATTGGGAGACTCATACCGCAGTCATTCTATTATATATATGCATGGCATCAGCTAAAACATACAGATAACTGGCTTTTTTGTACTCCAAGCGGAAACTTTGGTAATCTCACTGCAGGATTATTGGCTATGCAATGGGGATTACCGATACAACATTTCATTGCTATTACTAACAGTAACAAAGTAGTCCCTCAATACTTACAGAGTGGCATCTATACTCCTGCTCACTCAATACCTACTATTGCTAACGCTATGGATGTAGGAAACCCTAGTAATTTTGAACGTATGCAACACCTCTTTTCACATTCAGTTGAAAAAATGCGAGACACACTCTATGCTACATGGGTACATGACAATGATATATCACATGAAATATATGCGGTACATAAAGCACACAACACATTCCTTTGTCCTCATACTGCTGCTGGGACACATGGTGCTCGTAGCATACTACGGTCTCTCACTGCATCCCGTTATACAAAGGCAATAGTACTAGCAACTGCTCATGCTGGTAAATTTACCGATAGTATAAAAAAAGCTACTGGAGAGTCCCCTATGCTACCACAAAGATTAGCTCAATTTTTACATAAAGAAAAAAAATCGTATGTTATAGACGCTACATTAGATGCACTAAAAAAAGTGTTTCATGCTATACTGTAGTCTAAGAAATATATAAGTTTAGAAATAAATACTGCGTATATTATTTCAATATAAAAATAACAAAGGAGTTTTTATGAGTTATCAAATACAAGAAAATACCACTGTATATACACAATCTAACGTATCTACAAGAAGTTTGCTAAAAAACACTTTCACATGGATGTTTCTAGGGCTTTTAATTACGGCAGCAGTGGCAGGAATATGCATAAGCAACCCAACAATTATGAATTATATTCTACGAAATCCTATGGTGTTAATGGTTGCATTCATTGCAGAACTAGGATTGGTATTTTATTTTAGCTATCGAATTATGTCATTATCAACACAGGCAGCAATAGGAATATTTTTTCTGTATGCTGCATTAAATGGCTTTACCCTATCTGTGCTACTATACATGTATACTGGAACAAGTGTACTGCATGTTTTCATTATCAGCGCACTCCTCTTTGGCGGTATGGCATTATATGGGCATATAACAAAAAAAGATCTTTCCTCTTTAGGGTCTATGCTTATTATGGGTCTCTGGGGAATTATTATTGCATCAATTGTCAATCTGTTCTTTCGTAGTTCTGGGCTAGCAACATTAATTTCATTTGTTGCAGTTATCATCTTTATGGGACTTACTGCATACGATGTTCAAAAAATTAAACGTATTGCCAGTCAAGTTGAAAACGGAAGCACAGTAAACTATGTTCGTATTTCCATTTTAGGAGCATTACAATTATACTTAGATTTTATCAATATATTTATATACTTACTCATGCTTCTTGGAAGAAGAAAATAAACATATAGCGTAGATAAAAGGAGTAATACTATGAAACCAAAAGATAACAGTGCAAATCAGCAAAATAAAAACAAAAGATGAAAAAACAAATACTAAAGTATCTCACTGATTTGATAAAAAAATACTCTGCTTCATCTTAGATGAAACATCATAAATATGAATTTTCTAAAATTTCATAGTTTATTAAAGGCACTTTTTTGATTTACCTTGCACTCCTTTATAAATAAAGAGGAAAAAGTACGATTATTCTATTACAAACTAACATCAAGAAGTACAATTAGAGTAAAATAGTTATATAATCATAAACATTTAATAAATAGAAAATAGGAGAAGTTATAGCTATGGAAAATAATGTGCAGAAAAAACAATTCAAAGATATTGATTTCACTGTTTCTTTTTTTGATTCTCTAAGAGAAGATTATGTAGGATTTAATGATTGGACTAAGAAAAAATCAAATGAAGAATGCTTTGTAATCTATACAAATAGTATAATAACAGGCTTTCTTTACTTAAAAAAAGAGAATGAACCACTAGAGGCTGAAATAAAACTTCCGCAAAAACTAAGATTAAAAATAGGTACATTTAAAATTGTTGCTCATGGAAAAAACTAGGAGAAAGATTCTTAAAAATAGCATTTGATAAGATGGTATCAGAAAATATAGAAGAAGCATATGTAAGTATATTTCCAAAACATACACTTCTAATACAATTATTTGAGAACTATGGATTTCGATTTGAATCTACAAAAAGTACTGCAAGTGGGAAAGAAAACATTTATATAAAGAATATTAAGGAAGTACATCATAACATAATACAGGATTATCCATTAATTTCTATCAAAAATAATAAGAAATATTTGTTGTCAATTTATCCTAAATACCATACAAGCATGTTTCCTGATTCAAAACTAACTACTGAGAAAGATCATGTTGTTCAAGATATATCACACACAAACAGTATTCATAAGGTATATATTTGTGGAATGAAAAATATTGAACATATTAAAAAAGGGGATATATTAGTTATATACCGAACAAAAGAAGAAAATAAATCAGCAAAGTATAACTCTGTTTTAACTTCAATTTGTACAGTAGAAGAATATAAAAACATAAAAAAGTATAATACTTTTGATGAATTTCATAGAGATATATCAAAATACAGTGTATTTAAAAGACAAGAACTAATAGAATTTTATAATACAAAAAGATATCCTCATATTATAAAAATGGTATATAACATTGCTTTACCAAAGCGAATTATAAGAAAGGATGCTATACCTTTACTAGATCCTAATAATAAAGCATACTGGGGATTTCTTCCTATAGAAGACACTACATTTATAAAATTACTGAAAATGGGAGAAGTCAATGAAAATTTTATTATCAATTAAACCAGATTTTGCTAATAAGATATTTACAAAAAAAAAGAAATTTGAATATAGAAAAAGTATCCCAAAAGGAATAAAAGAAGTTGTAGTGTATGCTTCATCTCCAATAAAAAAAATTATAGGCTCGTTTACTGTTAAAAAAGTATTAGAAAATACCCCTCAAAAGATATGGAAAAACACCCAACAATTTGCTGGCATAAGCAAATCATTTTTTGATAAATACTATAGAGGAAAAGAAATAGCGTTGGCTATAGAAATAGATAAAATAAAAAAATTCTCAATAAAAAAAGAACTATCTGAATATCAGATCACAACACCTCCGCAATCCTTTTGTTATTTGAATACATAATTCTACTTTCTGTTTACCAATTTTTTCTTAGCTCTTTTGTTGCTCCTTTGTCGCATTTAGTCCTTGAATCCGCAAACTGCAACTTCTCATATTTGCAACTTTTATGAATATACTGTATTATATACATAATGCAGGGGAGCTATCTATAGCTGAGAGAGTATTATTGATTACTCAACCCTTAGTACCTGATCTGGACAATACCAGCGGAGGAAGCGTGAAACAAACGACAGTAACACATAGTGTAAACAAGCATACTCAATCTCATACATTTCCTTTTTCTGTAGGACTACGCATAGTTCTCCCTATAATTTTCTTTTCAATCTTTATACTGTTATGGCATATACTGCATAGTACAAACACAGTACCAGCATTCATACTTCCTTCCCCTGTAAGCATAGCAACTCGTTTTGTAACTGATTTTCATATCTTATTTCCAAACGCCTTTTACACATTATATATTGCTATTATTGGCATACTCTTATCTATTATCTGTGCCTTTGTTACTGCTTTACTATTAGATATATTCCATATCTTATATACAGTACTCTACCCCTTTATTCTGCTATTTCAAATGGTACCATCTATACTTTTTGCACCCCTTTTAGTACTATTCTTTGGGTACGGAACAATTACAAAACTAATAATCATCGTACTTATGTGTTTTTTTCCTATTCTTGTTACTCTTTTACAGGGATTTAAGTTTGTATCATTAAAGCATATACAGCTTTTACAAACAATGGGAGCAAATGCGTGGCAAATATATTATTGGGTAAAAATTCCAAGTGCATTAAGCCAGCTATTTTCTGGGCTACGACTAGCAGTGAGCTATGCAATGACAGCTTCCATTATCAGTGAATGGGTAAGTTCTATACAAGGCTTAGGATATATTATGATACAAAGTCAGCGTTCTTTTATTAGTGAACGAATATACGCTATTATCATAATAATTTTCATATTGAGTATTGGACTTTACTCGCTTGTTCTATTGCTAGAATATATATGTATCCCTACAAAAAGACATACTGAACAATAAAATACATACAATAAATATCAATAATAAAAAAATAAGGAGTTATTATGAAAGATATAATTAAAAAAGTAGTGTTTTTACTACTATGTGTTTCTTTTTCTCATATGCTATCATTTGCCACAGGAACATCTGATAATCAAACAACAAATAATGAGAATAAGCTACAAAACAAAGAGCCATTCAAAATACGTCTTGTACTTGATTGGACACCTAACACTAACCATATAGGTGCTTTTGTAGCAAAAGAAAAAGGATTTTTCAAAAACAGAAATTTACATGTCGAAATCATTCCTTTCTCAGAGAATACTACAGAATTACTCATAGGAAATAATCAAGCTGAATTTGGATTCTCATACCAAGAAGCCTTTACCTTTGCTCGTGCATCAGACGCTCCCATCCCTATCGTAGCGGTAGCAGCAGTCATACAGCATAATACTTCAGGATTTGCTTCATTAAAAAGTAAAAATATACAAAGCCCTAAAGATTATATAGGAAAAAAATACGGAGCTTTTGGCTCACCTATTGAAAAAGCAGTCATTAGCACTCTTTTACATCCATATAATAGTTCTGCAGACGATGTATTATTTGTTCAAGCAGGAGCACTTGATTTTTTTACTGCCATTGAAAAAGGAATATACGATTTTGCATGGATATTTGAAGGATGGACAGGCATTGAAGCAACCATTCGTAATAAATCCCTTGATTTTCAGCTATTAAAAGATTATGATCCAGCGCTTGATTATTATACTCCCATTATTATTAGCTCCGAAAATTTTCTTGCTACACATCCAAACATAGCACGAGATTTTATGCAATCCTTAAAAGAAGGATATGAGTGGACAATAAAAAATAGCACAGAAGCAGCGACTATCCTTATAAAGCATGAACCTTCCTTAGATAGTACCTTAGTAAAAGAAAGCCTTATATATCTTGCTCCACGTTTCCAAGACAATGCTGAGTATTGGGGAAAAATGGAAGATACAGTATGGCTACAGTTTACCCAGTGGTTACAGAAAAATAATTTTATAGCGAAAGACTTTACTATTGAAGGGTCATATACAAATACATATATTAAATAGGCATATTACCCTTTATTATTTCCATATATTGATCATGCAAAAAATACACAATAAGCACACGACATTACAATCATTATGTTTACACAATATTCAATTTAGTTTTTCTTCAAACAAAAGAGAAAGCAAGAACAAGAAAGGAGCGCAAAAAAAAATAATTGATCATTTCTCGTTGCAAACAGAACAAGGAGACATTATCGCACTCCTCGGAAGAAGTGGGAGTGGAAAAAGCACCTTACTTCGTATTATTGCAGGACTGCTTGAACCACAACAGGGAACAATAGTGTTAAACAATACACCATTTCGTCATCGATTAGGAAAAGTAGGGTATATGCCTCAACAAGATATGCTGTTCCCTTGGCTTACTATAACACATAATATTGCACTTCCATTACAAATACAAAAATACTCTAAGGCTCAATCTCAATCTATTGCACAATCGTTATTAAAAGAATTTGATCTTCACTCATATGCTCATGCGTATCCACAACAGCTTTCAGGAGGGATGTGTCAAAGAATATCACTCTTGAGAAGTTTAGTAAGCCGTAATAGTATAGTACTCCTTGATGAACCCTTTTCTCACCTTGATTACTTTAATCGTTATGAATGTCTTTCTTGGTCAAAAAAAGTATTAAAGAAAATGCAACCAATAGTACTATATGTTTCACATGATATTGATGAAGCGTTAGCATTTGCAACCAGAATACTTGTTGTCTCAAACAATACCATGACTATACTATACGATACACAGCTCAAACATACTACTCACAACACTGAACAGATAAAACAGTCTATCATATCTTTGCTTGCACAAGATACAAGTACTTAGAGAGTACTGTTTTCGCATTACTATCTCTATTACATAAACATTGCGTAAATATATAGTGAAAGCTATACTATAAAAGTGAATATTCGTTGTTTACAAATTATTACAAGAATGTACAAAGGAGGAGCAGAAGAAGCAGTATTGCAACTCATTCGCCATCTCGCACAATATAACATACACTGTGATTTAGCAATAGGCAATGTATTACAAGAAGAAATATTTGAAAAATTTCCTCTTCCTTCTTCATGCTCAATTTTTAAGGTTTCTCATATGCAACGTAATCCCAATCCTATACAGGATATACAGGCAATACAACAACTAAAGCACATTATACAAAAAAATAACTATGACATAGTACATACCCATACTGCAAAAGCAGGCATTTTAGGACGATATGCAGCATATAAAACAAATGTCAAAACTATCCTTCATACTGTTCATACACTCACCTTTGGAAATACATTTCATCCCTTAACACGCATTATATATAAATCGCTTGAAAAATGGGCAAGTAAGTTTACAAAGCATTTTATTTTCGTATCTCGTGATCTACAAAATAAATATTTGAAAGAACATATTACAACGGAAAAAAAATCATCAACTATATATGTAGGTACTGAGCTACAACAATTTAGAGAGGCTGCACATATTCCTCACCATACAAACATACAGCTAAAAAAACAGCTTAACATACCTAGCAATACAGATGAAGTAATGCTTGGTTGTATCGCCAGAGTGACTCCCACAAAAAAACAAGAGACTCTTATTCGTCTTTTTCCACATATATTAAAAGAACATCCTAACACATATTTACTATTTTTTGGAGCAATAGATACACATTATCATGAAACATTAATATCTCTTTGTACTTCTCTCTCTGTTCATCATAGAGTACATTTTTTAGGATTTCAGCCCGAACTATGGAAATACATATCAATAATTGATGTTCACTGTTTTTCATCAATACACGAAGGGCTACCGCTCGTATTAGTACAAAGCTCAGCTGCAGGAATTCCTTCAGTATGTTTTCGTTGTTCAGGAGTAGAAGAAATTATACAACATGGCAAAAGCGGTTTCATATTTGAACACGGGCAAACGACACAGTTTGTACAAGCACTGCTCTCTCTTATAAAAGACAGAAAAAAAAGACAGGCTTTTAGTAAACAAGCACAAATTTGTTCACAAGGTAATGAGTTTTCTAGCTGGAACATGCAACAGTATGCACAGTCAACATATACGCTCTATACTCAACTTATACAACAATCTTTATAAAAAGAAATATATTGATCAAATATATTTCTGGAAACAAACAGTTTTTTATATTGTTCTCCTTCCTTTCTCGCTTGCTCTTGAATATCAGTATAATGCTGTGCAAAGTAGTATATTTTCTCTTGTACCTCAGCTGCATTAGAAAAATTAACAAACCATATGGAATGTTCCCCTACTATCTCCTTAAATACAGCAAGTGGATTCACCAGTACAGGAACCCCTGCAATCAATGCTTCATATAACACTAAGCCAAACCCTTCGTTAATAGTAGGATACACAATAAGCTGTGATTGCCGTATAAGAGCACTAATATCTCTCCGATACCCCAAAAAAGCAACATGAGATATGTTGTTTTGTGCCACTTTTTCCTTAAACTCCTGTTCTAAAACACCAGTCCCTGCAGTCCAAAAAGCAGGAGAAACTACTGTTTTTTGAAAAAACATAGTCCCTTGCAAAGACATCTTTTTTACCAACTCAAACCACAGATCATATCCCTTGCCTTTCACAAATCGATTTATAGTACCAATAGTAAAAACATGATGCTGAAACAGATGTTGTGATGAAGCATATTCATTATTACCTGTTTTATGAGTAGTAAACACAGGATTATATATTGTACGAACAGGACGAGTACGATACATTGACTGATTAAAACGATAACTTGCTAAAGCAGTACTTGAGACGGCAGTAATTCCATCAAATTTTTTATGAAATAGCCCAATAAATAATCGTGTTACAAAATTCAAATAATTTTTTAGATTATGAAATGTAGCAAGTAACTTCATACGCTTGTGTTTACTGAGAATACCAATAATATATGCTCTTCCTAAGTGACAATGTACAATATCTGCTTTACACTGTTTCTGAAGGGTTCGAAATGCAGACACTCCTTTACATATCTGCCAACGATGACACAATAAGCTTGTTATCATAAAAGGAAATTTTTGATATTCACGTTGTGCCTCTTCTGATATATATTCATGACAGACTACTGCAACAGAGTGATTTTTTTGATACAAATACTCTGCAAACTTTAATAACTGCGTTGTTACCGCACTGTCCTCTAAAGAAGTAGTAAAGAGTATAACATTCATACTGATTTTTTTTTGTTTCGGAACATATTATTACGAAAATACATATACATTTTTTCGGGCATGAACGAGCGCAGTATCTTTCTGCTATATACCTGAACAATATACCACATCATTTTTACAGTATACAAGGATGATGTATAATATGTTTGTTGAATTCTGTGCCGTTCTCTTAACGCCTGTTTCCATTGCATATTTGATACTCCAACACCATCTATAATAGCCACCAATGTATCAAAAAAACAAACAGTATGTCCATCATGCAATAGCCGTGCAAACAAATCAGTGTCTCCACAAATTTTGTAACTGGTATCAAACATATATCTTTTTATCACCTCTCGTTTCATAAAAATACCCTGATGGCCTGCAGGCATAGCAAAAGGCATCTTTTTCTCACTTACTGTGTTTCTTACTATAGTACTTCCTTTATAAGACTCAATAATAGGAGCACAAATAATAGAGTGATGCATATTTTTTTGATGACACGCATTACAGGAGACAAAGGCACTCAGTATGGTAGTATTGAAAAATATATCTCCTCCATTCAGAAAATATATCCATTTGCCTTTACTATAAAGAATTCCCTTATTCATAGCATCATATATTCCCGTATCTTGTTCAGAAACATACACATCTGGCGTATACTGTACTATAACATCTTCAGTAGAGTCAGTGGAGGCTGCATCAACTACTACTACTTCAAATATCTCTTTTTCACAATTTTGTGCATAGATAGAGTGCAATGTTTTCTCTAACCCTACTGCATTATTTTTTACCACACAGACTATGCTAATCAATGGTGTAGTATCTTTTATTACACCATTGCTTTTTCTCTCATCATTCATATAACTTCTTTTAAGACAGCCTCAAGTGTATCTACATCAACATAAAAATTACTTTTATGCGTATCGGCTCTGTCCCCTTTCGCAAATAAGTAATAATAATCAAGAGACATTGCACTAGCAAGAGAAAAATAACAGTTATTACGCGAATCATTTTCTTTTCGAATTTCAATTACCTTACTTCCCTCATTCATCCATATCATATTGGTAAGCGCTGCTCCATGTAATCCAACTATAACATTCGCTTTGTTACATAATAACGCTTGTTCCCATACACTATATTTTCCTGCTTCCACATATAAAAACCCATATTTCTTAAGCAAAGGAAGCACTTCTTTTTCATTTTTAAGATACCGATATTTAGCGTCCTTTCGAGAAAAATAAATACGTAAGGGACTATCTCCTTGAATAGCACTCCCTACCTTATTTTGTAACTGTCGAATATATGTGCCATTTTCAGCAAGATGCTGTAACATTTTTTCACGAATTGCATACATAACAGCAGGTCGATAATTTCCCGAACCAGAAGGCTGTGCAACACTCGGTATAGAATAGAGTGTTTTAACCCTTACTTTACGCCAATAAGGAACAATAATCATCTCATTATCCTTAAGAAATAACCCTAATGTCTCAAATGCATATGATTTCAGAGCTTTTTCAGGAAAAATAATAGGCAATTTCTTAAAAGCAGTGTCAGAAGAATCAAAAAGAACAATAATTTTAGGTAACACATCTGCAATCCAATGAAAATATGCATGAGAATCTAAATCAGTCAAAAGTATTGCTGCTTTATACACTTTATTGGTAGAAAACAAAGAATGAAGAAATGATCGTATTTTCCAATACATCTTTGATATACCAAACTGTGATCTATTATTAAACAGTAATCGCTTTCTTTTTTTTGAATCTCTATAAAACGCTAGGCCATGCCCATCAACACTTACATTCTGGTACTGTAATACAAATACTTCATCAATACCACATTCCCATACATTATTATTTGTAAAAATAGCACTATCAGAATCTTTCAAATTCTTTGGTTTTGATAGAGGAACATGTACTTTCTGTAATAATAATTGAATTTTTTTCATACTATTATCCGTTATTTCTGAAAAGACAAGAGCTGCGTATAGTTTCCTTCAAAATCTACATTTCCTTTCGAAAGAGAATATATACGATCACATTTTGATAGGGTATTAACACGATGAGCAATAATAATAATAGTTTTATCCCGTCCTATTCTATCAATAGCAGACTGCACTTCTTCCTCAGTCTTTGTATCCAAATTAGAAGTAGCCTCATCAAATACAAGAACACTGGGATCCCTATACAAAGCTCTTGCTATACTCATCCTTTGTTTCTGTCCACCACTAAGATTTTTACCAAAATCACCTATGGGAGTATCCATCCCTTGAGGAAGATCTTGCACTGTTCCCCATAACAACAGCTTTTTCAAAATCATCTCTACTTTTTTTCTATCAATAGTATCTGGCTCTTCACCATATGCAATATTATTCACAATGGAATCATCAGATAATAATGCTTCTTGTGGCACATATCCAATATGTTTCTGCCATCCTCTTTTATTATCAAATATATTTTTTCCATCCACAAAAATATTTCCTTTTTGCGGACATAAAAAACCCATAATAATATTACACAATGTAGTTTTTCCTCCCCCAGATTCTCCTACAAACCCTATTCTTTCCCCTTTATGTATTGTAAGACATATTCCCCGTAATACTTTACTTTGCTTTATAGTATGTTCGCTTTTATCTTTCTGCTCTTGAACATTCTGAGATTGCACAGGATAACTATAATGCACTTTATGTACTTTTATTGATTCATTAAAAGAAAATGGCTCATATGTACCTGCATGTACCTCCTCCTTTTCCTCATGCTCCATTATATGGACATACTCATTATATATCACAGTAAAATTTACTTCCTGAGCACGTACAGAGGCAAGATATCCTAGTATACGTATCCATGCAGGAACAATCCGTACAAGTGCAGCAGCAAGCAAAATAAATGTAGTTATTGCTTCTTTCACTAAAGCAGAATCACTTGCAATATAGCTTAAGTACACCACAACAACGACCACTGTTACAAACTCTATGATAACTTTATACAGAGCTTTGTATACTTCCAACATTGAAGTTGATTTCATTATGTCATTCTGTATACTATCAATATTACGAATAAGATGTTTCTCTAAATGATACAATTTGTTAAACATAAATTGAAAAAAACCTCTAAACACCACCCTATTTTTAGCAAGCAACGATTTTTCAAGTACCCTCGAAGCATGTGTAATATATTTTTTAATAAAGACATTGACTACCATTCCAAGAACAATAACCCCTAAAATACCTCCCATAAGCACAGGCGACCATATAAATAAACTTACTCCTATAAAACATAAGAAAATTACATCATTACAAATAAGAAGCACTGCCCTTAAAGTACTTGAGATCTCATGTGTAAGCCCAAGCACATGAGTATAGAGCGAAACATTTTTTCCTAAAAATTGCGCATACGGCATAGTCAAGTATGAGAGAAAAAATTTTTTATACACATAATTCTGTGCACTGTAAGCAAAGATATTTATTCTATATTCTAAAAAGAGGCCAAGTAATAACCGTAAAAAATAAAAACAAACAAACACAGCTCCCAATAATATAACCAGCTGAATAGGGGAACTTAAATGTAAGTATGCATATACCTCCCGAGAAGTAGTAATAATAAATTGCTGTAATACACTAAAAGAAGATATATCTTGAGATACATCAAAATACGAAATATTGAGTACCAACGAACCAAGAGGAACAATTAAACCAAGCCCTATCAGAGAAATAAGAGATTGAATAAACATAAACAAAAACATCCATAGAATATTTTTTTTATAATCTCCAATCAAAAATAATAAAACCTGTATTACATAAAAACGCTTAGGGATACTGTTCTTCTTGTTTTCTTGAAATTCCATATTTACTAAATGTAACTGTACCTCATGTATAAAATTTTGAAAACCATTCTATAGTCCTATCCAGCCCTTCTTGTAAAGAAATCTTTGGCGACCAATCTAGTATTGATCGAGCAACACTAATATCTGGCTTTCTCACTTTAGGATCATTTTCCATAATTTTTTTATATACACTCTCTAGTGTCGGATACCGTTTTTGCATAATACTTGCTAGTTCTTTAATACATATTTCTTCTGTATTTCCTAAATTTATAGGACCAGTTATCTGTGTATCTTTTAAAAATAAAAATTTCACGATACCGTCCACAAGATCATCAATAAAGCAAAAACTACGGGTTTGAGAACCATCTCCATAAATAGTAAGAGGTTTTTTTTGTATAGCAGCATCAATAAAATTACTTATTACTCTCCCATCATCTCTTTCCATAAAAGGGCCATAAGTATTAAAGATTCTAATTATTTTTATGGGTGTATTATATGTACGCCTAAAATCAAAACAAAGACTCTCAGCTACTCTTTTTCCTTCATCGTAGCAAGAACGTATTCCAATAGAATTTACATTTCCATAGTAGGTTTCTTTCTGAGGATGTTCAAGAGGATCTCCGTACACTTCACTTGTAGAGGCATGTAACAAAGGAATGGTATGCTCTGTAGCATACTCAAGGGCATGGAGCGTTCCCAAAACACTCACTTTTGTAGTATATACAGGATCTCTCAGATACACAGGAGGGCTTGCAGGACATGCAAAATTACACACTGCATCGCAGTTTCCTATGTCAGAAACAAACGTATCCCATGATTCAATGATATCTTTTTTGATAAAAGAAAATTGTTTATATTGTAACAAATGCTCTATTTTTTTATTATCACTAGAATAAAAATTATCTATACCAACAACAAAGTGGCCTTCATCTAATAAACGCTTGCACAGATTTACTCCAATAAAACCTGCAGCACCAGTAACGAGAACACGCATTTCTTTATTTTACTATAATTAGTAAGAATTTTGAATATGGTATAATCAAAATAACTACCTTTTATGAATTTGACAGCAAAATACCGCATTATATTTCTACTAATAAGCATATGTGTTACTTCTAATGTTCTTGCACAACAAAATCTTGATCAAGAATACACACATACATACTATATTAAAGATATTACCTATGTCATTACAGGATCAGTGACAGAAGCAGCACTTACATTAAAGCTATCTTTGAAAAAAGATATAGCATTTGATTCTCAAAAAATGTTATTAGACTATATCTACGATAAACGATCGCGATTAAAAAATTTAAGACAGCTAACATCTTCCTCTACTATGGTATTTAATTCTCTTTGGAATGAACAAGAAAATCGCTTTGATGTAGTACTCACCATTCATGCTATTGCAGACTGGACTATATTTGCACTCCCTTATTTTAAGTACTCAGATAACTCTGGACTACTGTTGAGTGGACGAGGAAGAGATTATAATTTTTTAGGATCACTTGAAACATTACGTATAGACTTAAACTACACTCTTAATGATACCCTTGCTGAATACGAATTATCTACCAGTTTTAAGTACCCCATAAAAATAAATGAACATATCATTACTCCTGGAATAGAAGAAACTCTTTCATGGCAAAATGATGATTTATTTGAAAACAAAACAAAATTTATCTTAGATTATTCATACCCCATAACAAGCTACCTCACTTTCCTTTCTGGAGCATCACAAAGATTTATTTCAAGAGGAGGAAACACAGAGCAACCAGAGATTTACTCGTATGCTAATAGTGTCTTCTATTTTGGATCAAGCATCTCCCTTAATAAATCAATACTTCCTATAGTAAATATATTTGTGTACTCTCCTAAAATAACAGCAGAACTTCGTTACCCATTGAACGATCTTACTCCTATAGAAAATAATACTTATAGCGATCTACTGTCTACATTTTCACATGATATATCGTTTGGAAGAATAGACTGGATACAGAATTTACGACAAGGTATTTCTGTTTCTCTTGGAAACGAAATTCAGTATCAAAAAAGTTATACAGGATTTAACATTGATATAGATCTTGAATCACAAGGGCATCTTGCTATAAATGATAGCATCGGTTTGAGTACTCGTGCATATTTTGTACAAAATTTTTATCATAGACCACACCACGAAGACAGCCTCTTTAGTACAGGCACTAACTTAGCTACCCGAGTACGGGGAGTGCTTGATGATAAATTTGGAGATGCAATAAGTGGTATGGCATTTAATATGGACATACTATTTAATCTATTTTCTTTACGTCCTTTATTAGTTGACGAGGTACAGCTAGGGATATTTTCTGATGTTGCATTACGAAAACAATATGAAACAGAATTTAACGCAGACAAAGACATAAAAGTTACTGCAGGAATCACAGTAATCATATTTTCAATCTATCGCAGTTTACATTTACGTGCATCCTTAGGATCCGATATACTGCAAGCAAAAGAAGAACAACTTTCACTCTCATCTTTATTAAGAAACAGAGAGTTGTTTATCGGTCTTAATCTATTTTATTAAATTATACTACTGTTTCATTTCTTTGAGCAGAATGAATAATAGAATCAAACGGAGATAGCTCATTAAAAATATAAAAATGTAATTGTGGTGTATACTTTTTTTGCAACAACTCTTTACTTTGTTGTTTACACCAATCTTTTCCTAAGATCAGAGCTTCATGTTCATTATTGTGATATACATCACGCATAAGCTGGTAAGGAATAGTAGTACCTAATGATAATGAGCTCATTTTTTCTATATGCTGCTTATTTTTAAGATAGGTAATGCCTGGAATAATAGGAATATCTATACCAAACAGAGAACAACACTGAACAAAATTATCGTAGTGTCTATTATCAAAAAATAATTGTGTAATAATATAATCTGCTCCTGCATCCACTTTTTGCTTTAAGTGTTGCATAGCTACAATAAAGTTAGGCTCTTCATGATGCTGCTCAGGATATGCAGCTACCCCAACACTGAGATCCTTACAATACTCTTTTACATATGCTACCAACACATGAGCATGTGTTGCTTGCACTTCATGTTTATATTCGGAGTCAGGGAGATCTCCACGTATAAGAAATACATTACGAATGCCTAATGATATATACTCCTTAAGGAGCGTATCTAAACTTCCATCAATAAGAGAAAATACTGCAATATGAGGAATAAGCACAACTGAAGGAATTTCCCTACGCATTCTATGAACTAACTCTAAAGTAGGAGCACTATCGCCTGGCTTGCATGTAACATTAACGGTATGTATTCCCAACGTAACAAATGTATTGACTATATTCAATAATTGTTTTGTTTTCTCTTCAGTTTTTGGAGGAAACACTTCAATAGAGAAACGATGCTGCAGTGAACTAATATATTCTAACGCTGATGTATCAATAGTATATTGCAAAACTTATACCTGTGAGAGTAATTTTTCTACTAAATCTATTTTTTCCCATAAAAAATCCTTCTCATTTCTCCCAAAATGACCAAATACTGCCGTCTTTCTGTAAATAGGACGCAATAAATCCAATGTTTCAATAATACCTGCTGGAGTTGTATCGACTATCTTAGTGATAATACGTGATAATGTACTGTCAGGCAACTTACCAGTACCATAGGTATCAATGTATACACTAACAGGAGTATCAACTCCTATTGCATAGGCAAACTGAATAACACATTTATCAGCAAGTTTTGCAGCAACAATATTTTTTGCTAAATAACGTGCCATATACGAAGCACTTCTGTCAACTTTTGAGGGATCTTTTCCACTAAATGCACCTCCTCCATGCCCACACATCCCCCCATAACTATCAACTGCAGTTTTTCGTCCCGTAAGACCAGTATCAGCATATGGCCCTCCCAGAACAAACCTCCCAGTAGGGTTTATATGAAACTTTGTCTTTTTATCTAAATATCCTGTAGGAGCAAGCACTGGCTTAATGATTCTCTCAATCAAAATATTCTTTATATAAGAATAGAGTAACTTTTTCCCATCTTTCTCATCATCATGCTGATGACTGAGCACTACTGTTTCTACACGTTTAGGAACATTATTCTCATAACGCATGGTAACTTGACATTTTGCATCTGGACGTAACCAGTACAATTCTGTATCTCTTTGTGCCAATGTATTTGCATACCGCAATATATTGTGACTTAACATGATTGGTGCAGGCATTAACTCTTTTGTTTCATTACATGCATACCCAAACATAGTGCCTTGATCACCAGCACCGAGCTTAACATTGCCATGCGCATTTACTCCCTTTGCTATATCTTTACTTTGTTGCCCAATACTCACAAGCACCGCCATACTTTTCGCATCAATACCGTATTGAGAAGAAGTATATCCAATATCATATACTACTTTTCTTGCTACCTCTTCAAAATTAACCCATGCATCTGTGGATATTTCTCCTCCAATCACAAGGTATCCACGCGATATAAACACTTCACAGGCTACTCTACTATATTTATCTTTTGCTAAACACGCATCAAGTATAGTATCCGATATTTGATCTGCTATTTTATCAGGGTGACCAGCACTTACTGATTCTGATGTAAATAAATGTTGCATACTCACTTTCCTAATATCTATAAAAATCAGATTTCATCTGTTGTTTTTTTGTAAGTCCAATATATGATAATTGTTCTTTGCTTGCTTTACTGAGCATAACACCAAGATGATCAAGATGAAGCCGTGCTACTTCTTCATCAAGTATCTTAGGTAATACATATACCTTTTTATCTAACGATTTTCGGTGTTCCCATAAATACAGTTGAGCCATTACTTGATTTGTAAAACTCATACTCATCACAAAGCTTGAATGTCCTGTTGCACACCCTAAATTAGCAAGACGTCCTGCAGCTAACAGAATAATACTATGCCCATCCTTAAACTCATACTTATCCACTTGTGGCTTTATGGTATGCTTGATAATTGAAGAATCATCATTCAACGCTTTTACCTGTATTTCATTATCAAAATGTCCCATATTACACACTATTGCATGATCTTTCATTTTTTTCATATGAGAAAGAGTAATTATGTCTTTATTCCCAGTTGCAGTAACATATATATCGGCTTCTTTCAATGCATGTTCTATTGGACGAACAAAAAAACCATCCATAGAAGCCTGTAACGCACAAATAGGATCAATTTCAGTAACAATAACCCTTGCTCCTTGAGACTTAAATGCACGAGCACAGCCCTTTCCTACATCGCCAAACCCACATACAACTACACATTTCCCTGCAATCATACTATCTGTTGCTCGTTTAATTCCATCTATAACGCTTTCTTTACATCCATAGAGATTGTCAAACTTACTTTTTGTTACAGAATCATTTACATTTATTGCAGGAAAAAGTAGCTTCTTATGTGTTTCCATATGATATAAACGATTCACTCCTGTTGTCGTTTCTTCACTTACTCCTTCTAAATGCTCTAAACATCGTGTCCAAAATGTAGCATCTTGTGTATACCGCTGTAATAATACTCTTTTCAGCTCTTTCTCATCATCACTATAAGAAGGAGTATGCACCCACTCATCCCCTTGCTCAAGAGAATATCCCTTATGAATCATAAGAGTAGCATCACCACCATCATCAACAACAAGCTGAGGTCCGTACAAAGCTCCATTGTTGCCAGAAAATGTAAGAGCTTGTAATGTTTGTTCCCAATACTCACTTAACGTTTCTCCTTTCCAGGCAAAGACAGCACTCCCTTTTGGTTGCTGTATCGTCCCTTTCATACCTACCACAACTGCAGCTGCAGCCTCATCTTGAGTAGAAAAAATATTACAACTCGCCCAACGAACCTTTGCTCCTAATACACTCAGTGTTTCTATAAGAACCGCAGTCTGCACTGTCATATGGAGACTCCCTGTAACGCGAATATTGTATAAAGGGCGTATAGTAGCATATTTCTTTCGAGTGTTCATAAGCCCAGGCATTTCTTTTTCTGCAGACTGTATTTCTTTGCGTCCCCAACCTGCCAACGATATATCTGCTATACAAAACTCTAATGATTGTTTCTTTGTATTTTTATCCATTTTTATTGCTTCTTTCTTACTATATTACTATTGATTATTATTATTGATGCTATAATCATATAAACCAAACAATATATATTTGTATTATACATTATACCATAGTTTACTATGTATTGTACAAATGCTACCATTATATAGATACATAGTGTAGTAAATCACAGTAACTAGACATTAAATAACATACTTCCTATACTTACAATAGGATACCATGCATCACTCATATGTCACACACCCAATTACTATAGTAACTGCGTATTACAGGCTAAAAACAAAAAAGCACACACACAACGAATACAAAAAATACATGAAATATTTTCTCTCAAACATCTCTGTTCCACTTATTATATTTACAGAAAAAAAATGCCTCAATGATATTATATCTATGAGAAAAAATTTTATGCATATTACCATTATTATTGTAAAAGACTTTACTCTCTTAAATGAATATTCACGATATGAAATGTGGAAACAAGAGCGTAGTAAAGATCCAGAAAAAAAAATACATACTCCTGCTCTTTATATTATTTGGAACGAAAAGCTACACTTTATAAAAGAAGCACATACACTTAATCCCTTTCAATCAGAATGCTTTATATGGATGGATATAGGGGCATTTCGTAATGAACACAAAAATCAAGATCTCACTCTATCAGAAATACGTCAGTGGCCATCACTACAAAGAATACATACACTGCCGAAAAACAAGATGATAATAACAAAAACAGAGCCTGCATTTGATATTTCCCACTATGCTGCCAGTAAAAACAATCTTGCAACATTACAATTAAAAACCCATAATCATGTAGGGGCTATATTTATCATTCCTGCATCAATTATTCCTACAATCCATACTATATATTACCAGCTTGTCAACGAACGACAAAAACATGGGCTATTTGTTGGAAAAGAACAAAATACATATGCGTGTATGTCCATTGGTTACCCTCAATATATACATCTGTTGCATCCACCAAAAGATATATTTCCTTGGTATTATATGCACCATTACCTAAGCGATACACGTGATATAGCAGACAGATAGGAATTGAAATTTCAATTAAATAGCTCTATAAAAAAATAAGTAACATGTTATTATAAATATAGTGGGATATTAGAAATGAAAATTGAAGCTATTGACTTATTTTGTGGTATTGGAGGACTCTCATATGGTTTAAAAAAGGCAGGAATAGATATAATTGCTGGTCTTGATAACGATGAATCTTGTAAAAAAGCCTATGAAAAAAATAATAAAGCTCAATTTATACATGCTGATATAGCAGATTATAATCCAAAAAAACTAAAAGCTCTTTATTCAAAACATAGTACCCAAGTACTAGTTGGGTGTGCACCTTGTCAACCATTTTCTACAATGACAAAAAAACAAAAAAAAGATAATAGATGGAATTTAGTAAAATATTTTACAGAAGCAGTCAAGTGCATAAAACCCCATGTAGTATCTATGGAAAATGTAGTTGGCTTTACCAAGACTGATGTCTTTGCCACTTTTATCAAAGCATTAGAAGAACAAGGATATCTCATCCGCTATAAAATCGTATTTTGTCCTAACTTTGGTATATCACAAAAAAGGAAAAGGTTGGTATTACTTGCTTCGAAACTAAACCCTATTTCTCTCCCTAACCCAACACATGATAAAAATAACTATATCACTCTAAAGGATGTAATAAAAAAACTTCCTGCTCTTAATCCAGGTGAAACTCATGCAAAAGATACACTGCACCATGCTTCCTCACTATCAGAAATAAACATAAAAAGATTACAGCAATCTAGTCCTAATGGAACATGGGATGATTGGGATACCGCATTACTACCTCAATGCTATAAAAATGTAACTAATAAAAATTTTTATAAAAATGTATATGGAAGAATGAGCTGGGATGATATGGCCCCCACCCTTACTACACAATTTATAAGATTAAGTTCAGGTCGTTTTGGTCATCCTGAACAAAATAGAGCCTTATCTTTAAGAGAGGGTGCACTTATACAAACATTTCCTAAAGATTACTATTTTGATACATCCATCTCCAACACATCTATAGCAAGGCATATTGGTAATGCTGTGCCTCCAAAACTAGGCGAAGCAATAGGCAAAGCAATAAAAAAACATCTAAGAGGAATGCATGAGTAAAGAAAAATATACTTTAGAAGTATCGTTATATACTATTGAACATTTAGGTATTAACCTATATAGCTCCACTCCTGCCGTATTATCAGAAGTAATAGCAAATGCCTATGATGCAGATGCTACTACAGTCAATATTCTAAAAGAATCAAATACCATTACTATCACAGATAATGGCATTGGTATGAATGATACCGATATTAATGAGAAATACCTTACAGTAGGGTATAAGAGACGAGAAATAGAAGATACTGCAACTAGCCCTAAAGGAAGAAAGGTAATGGGAAGAAAAGGAGTAGGAAAACTATCGCTCTTTGCAATAGCACATACTATAACAATTATTACAAAAAAAACAAAAGAGAAACCTTTAGGATTTGTACTAAAATTAGAGGATATACAAAAATGTGCAAAAAATAAAGCATCATACCACCCAAAAGAATTATCTATTGATGAAATAAGCAGTTACTTAGACAACATTAAAGATAGTGGTACTATTATTATACTCAATAATCTGCAAAAAAAGAGAACTATAGACAAACAAATAAAACAATCTATAGCAAGGAGATTTGCATGTATAGAAGAGGATTTTGCTATTACATACAATAAGGAAGACATTACTTATGAAGACAGAAATTACTTTAAGGAATTAGAATTTTATTGGATCATAAATGAACAAGAGATACCTAAAGGCATTAGACAACAAATTCCTCAAAAAACATTCAACAGCACAGATGAAAAAATTCATTGGTCAGGATGGATAGGCTCTTTTAAAAAACATAATAGAGATGATAATAAAATAGCGTTAATAGTACGTAAAAAAATAGCAATAGAAAATATACTAGATTTCCTTGATATAAATTATATAGGAGCAGACTACTTAATAGGTGAAATATATGCTGATTATCTTGACGATGATGTTGATTATGATAGAGCAACCACTAGCAGACAAGGAATTATCGAAGATGATGAAAATTTTAAGGAAATAAAAGAGCAATTAAAAAAAATTGTGACTAATATTACAACAGAATGGGTATCTCAAAGAAGAAAAAAGGGAGCAGAAAATATATTCTCTTTATTACCTCCAGTAAAAGAATGGCATGAAAATCTTAAAAGCAAAGATCAAACATATGCAAAAAAGCTGCTAGGAATAATTCATACTTTTAGAATAAACGATGAAGAAAAAAAAGATTTGGTAAAATCAGTAGTATTAGCTGTTGAAAAAAATAAAATTTTAAATATTTTAGATAATGTATGGGATAATTTTGATACTCTTACACCAGAAAAAATACAGGCTATAGGTGGCATGTTCACTCAACACAACGAATGGGAAGCTGCAACATACTATGAAATTACACAAGAAAGATTAAAAATAATAGATAAACTAAAAGACATAACAAATGATAATGAACTAGAAAAAGTAATACAAACCCTTATATTTGAAAATTTATGGTTATTAGATCCAGGATGGGAAAGACCTACCGAAAACGAAGAAATGGAACAAGCATTAGAAAAAAATGAAAGTTTTTTATTAACAGACGAAGAAATGAAAGGGCGTATAGATATTAAATATAAAGTATCTGGAGCAGAACATGTAATCGTAGAATTAAAAAGACCAAATATATCATATAATCATTATGAAATATTAAAGCAAATTGATAAATATCGTCATAATATAAAAGAACAGTTACATATTCGCAAAAAAGACAATGAATCCATTAAAACAGTGGTATTAATTGGCGATAAAGCATACAGCAAACATACAGAAAAGAAAGAATATATAAAAGATATGAAGGAAAGAAAAACAATAGTCCAATCATATTCATTTATTATCAACAACTCAAGGGAAAGATACAAAGAATATCTCAACAGCAAAAAATATAAAGTAACGCCTATTATAGAACTTATAGAAAAAATAGAAAGCTGTGATATATCACCAAAAGCATCCAAAAAATAAAAACTAAACTGTAGATTCATAAAACATCCATCTCTATTTTTTAGTATACTGATAGATATGAAAAGTGCTATAGCAGTTATTGGATACCAACGAATAGATCATCTTGCTGAAACACTTCGCTGTTTATCATATAACTACGATGTACAAAAATGTCCTCTCTATATTTTCATAGATGGACCAAAAGATACCGCTAAAACATCTCAAGCATATAAAACACATAAAGCTATTTGCTCTTTTGCTCGATCTTTTCAGTGGGGTACAAAAAAAAACATCATAGCATCCGATTTTAACAGAGGACTTCGTAAAGCAGTGTGTTATTCTATAGACACTGTTCTAAGCGATTATCAATCTGTTATAATAGTTGAAGATGATATTGTATGCTCCCCCTACTTTTATCGATATATGAAGCATATGCTCACACAATACCATGACGATAATAGACTAGGGGCTGTGTGTGGACATTGTTATCATTACAACAGAAACGAATTTAACCCTCACGAACCTTATTTTCTAAACCATTTTGCCTGTTGGGGATGGGGAACATGGCGCAGAGCATGGGAACAAACAGAGTGGAGTACTGATGTACTTGTAAACAATATTAAACATATTCAGGTGAGAAAAAAACTTGATATTGGACTAGGGGCTGCAGTATCAGGGCATCTCTATGCTCAACATCATGGCTACACAGATTCTTGGGATGCTATTTTTGGAGTCAATCTTTTCTTACATAATCAACTATGTGTATACCCCACACAATCTCTCACTACTAATATTGGATGGCGAGGAGAAGGAAGCACCCATGTATCTATGGAATATGATCCCAACGCACCTATGGCATTTTATGAAATACCTATACCAAAACATCTTGAAGTACAAGAAAGCCAACATGCAAGAAAAGCATATGCAAATTATTTTTATCCAAATAAGCTAAAAATGTATGCTGGATTCTTAAAACGAACACTAGAATATTATGCACGAAAAATATTGAATCGCCCCGTAAAACCAGGAAAATACAAACAAGCAATATAATGACACTCTCACCAATGCCGCTACTACACAATCACTTTCCAACACAGAAATGAGAAAAAACAGTATCTAGTACATCTTCACTTGTTACTTCCCCTGTGATACTTCCTAATGCTTTCATTGCCATATCCAAATCTAAACTTATCATATCCAATGGTATATTATCCTTAAGTCCCGATAGTACTTGCTGTAAAGACTCTTTACTTTCCTCTAATGCTATCTTTTGACGCAAAGAAGAAAGAGGTGGTACATCATTTTGAGGAAGTACTACACCAGAGGTAAAGCTCTTATAAAGAGCTTTTTGCACTCCCGAAATAGTATTGTATTGCTTTGTGCTTACAGACACAATATCAGCATATACCTTACTATGCTGTAAAATATGTAAAGGCACTGAGGTAATTGCATGTGCATCTTTATCATGTGGACATATATCAATTTTATTTTTGACAAGAATCAATATTGCTTCTGGTTGAGACAAATCAACCATAGCAGCGTTTACACTGTATCCTAAATGCTCCAATAATTCTGTATCATATGCAGTCCACCCTTCATTACCATCATATACATACACAATAACATGTGCATGCATTAAAAGCTCTTTACTTCGCCGTATTCCCTCTTGCTCTACTGTAACTTCAGAAGATACAGTATCATGATTCATATCACACATCACAATTTCTCTTATCCCAGCTGTATCGTATAATGTAAGAAACATATCGTTTAGCATAAGCTCATGCTCTAAAAAATCTCTTGTTGTTCCATGCACATCACTGACAATGGCTCTCTCTTGCTTTAGTAAAGCATTAAAGAGAGAGCTTTTACCAGCATTTGTTCTTCCTGCTAACACCACACGAAAATTTATTTTCTTTAGCTGTGCAAAATCATATCCTTGCAGCACCTCATCAATCATAGTGATAGCTTGTACTATATCTTCTGTATTTATATCAACAGATTCTTGTACTTCATCTTCAGGGTAATCAAGGGTTACACTACAAGTAGCAACAAGATGTAACAATTTTTTCTTAATGGTATCAATATAAGAAAAAATTGATCCTCCTAGCTTTTCTAAGGCTTCAATATGATTACTTTCATTTTGTGCTTGTATAACTTCATGTATTGCCTCAGCCTGAGTAAGATCTAATTTTCCGTTCAAAAAAGCTCTCTTTGTAAATTCTCCTGGCGAAGCTTGCTCAAACCCCTGTTTATGAAGGGCATGACATAGACGTTGAATGCCAGCAAGACTCCCATGAATACAAATATCAGCCCCCTCTTGCCCTGTGTACGAACGAGGAGCATAATACGGGGTTATCATAGCAGTATCAAGCGGTATATATTCTATGCTTCCATCAATATGTACTTTTGTATCCACTAATTCATAAGGAGCACTCATATTTGCCTTTGAAGACAAAAGGCACGCTGCATTTTTACACAATTTCGATAATAACTGTATACTATGGACGCCTGTCACTCGAATTATTGCAAGAGCACTTGTAGCATAAGGGCTTGCTAAGGCATATACTGGGTATTCTGATACAATATCATCACTGCTATTCATTATTGTAGTGGTATATTGGCATGGAGTATATTGCTACTACACTCATATATTATTTATATCCATTCCTTGAATATCACTATCTTCAGGAAGAGTATTTTGAGAAACTCCCATATCCTGTATTCTACGCAGTTGAGGTAGTACCCTCCGTTGAAAAGAAGAAGTCGCATTATTATAACTTGCAACCGTATTTTTTAGCTGATTCCCAATTTTTGTATAGTGATCAAAAAATACAGAAAATCTTTGAAATAACTCTTGGCTCGCTTGAGATATTTCTTGAGCATTTTTCGTAAGTTCAATCTGCATCCACCCATAAGAGATAACCTTCAATAGTGCATATAATGACGATGGACCAACAACTATCACCTTATGCTGTAAGGCCTTATCCAATAAATCAGGGTATAAAGAAAAAGAAGCCTCTAGCCCTGATTCATAAGGGACAAACATGATCACTAATTGCGGTGTATGAGGAAACTGTCCCCAGTACTCTTTTTTACTTAAATCAATAATATGTTTTTGTAATGATTTTTTATGTTTATCAAGTGCCAGCTTCTTCTCTTCTTCTGTCTTTGCTTGACATGCATCAAGATATGCACTCATAGGAGTTTTTGCATCCACAGGAATAATACCTTCTTTCGGTAATTTTATAATCATATCAGGGCGAACACCATCACTTGTGTGTGCCTGCTCGGCAAAATCTATATATTCTACCATACCAGATATTTCAGCAATTCTACGTAACTGTAATTCTCCCCAGCTCCCTCGTGTTTTTATATCAGAGCGTAACGCTTGATTCAAAGCAAGAGTGCTATTTGATAAAAATTTATTTGTATCTTGTAAATGCACAATATCTTTACTTAAATTCTGTATAACCACATCTAAAGACTTAAAAGCTCCCTCTCGCTGTTTTTCAATGCTTGCAATACTTGCATCTAAACGTTGCATATCTTTTAATAATGGAGAAACAATGCCCGATAACTGTTCTTTTGTTTGTGATAGATACATCTGAGAATTATTTTGCATTGCACGAACAGAAATATTTTCTATAATATTTTTAAGTCGCTCCTCATTCTGCTGTTCTTGCTGCCTTATTTGTTGTAAGGCCTGTAACTGTGCATCAAGGTTGATAACATGCTGTTTTTCATTCGTAAGGCGTTTAGAGTACCATGTCATAGTTATAAGCCATACAAAAAAAGCTGTTATCCCTATTGTTCCTACAATAACAAAAATAAATAAAGAACTTTCCATATATTATAGTATACTCATAGTAAGCCTTTAAAGTCAGAAAAAACAGAAATTATATACAGTTTTTACTCTCTGTAATAATGCTATGTATAGGAAACTATTTACAAAAAAAGAGAGTATCTCCCTACTCTCTTTTTTTACGCTTTTTCTACGATGAAGGACATGCTGTTTTATCAAATCTATCCTTTGGGTACCATGCTGTTTTGCTAAACATAGGCGAAGCAACAAAGTAAAAAGAATGTATTTGTGTCTTACAAGCTTTCCATGATGATAAATCTTGATAAAAAGCAGCAGCACCACCAAATATATTACCTATTTCAGTAACATTCCCTACATTCCAAGCACTGATATCTTGATTAAAAACACTTGCTAGAGCAAACATGCTTCTCATAACAGTAACATTACTTACATTCCAACTTCCTATGTTTTTATTAAACGCTTTTACTCCATAAAACATATTTTGCATATTAGTAACATTTCCTACATCCCAGTTTCCTATATCTTGATTAAATACACTTGCTTGCTCGAACATATATGCCATATTCCTTACCTTACTGGTATTCCACTGTGTTATATCTCCATTAAAAGTACTATCTCCCTGAAATAACCTACTCATATCAGTAATTGCACTGGTATCTACCATGTTGAGATTGGGACTAGGGTTACTACTCTTCCCTCCTGTAGCTTGCCTTGTCTTTTCTTCGCTGATAATGGTTTGTAGTGCTGATTTTGTTGTTGGTCTGTAATAGGTAGCTGCTTTTCCTGATGGTGCTGCTCTTAGCTCTGTCTGTATCACGATGGTGGCTGGCACTTTTTTCTTTGAAGCGGTTATTGTACACTGCGCTACAGCATAGCTATACTCAGTAATAGCTGTGTCTCGTATATTGGACTTATTTGCTATGCCTGTTATAGTAACTGTTTTACTACTCTGATCAAACGATACTGCTAGCCCTGTCTCTTTTTTGATTTTCTCTGCATCTGCCTCCAGTATGTTTGCATCACAGGTAAAGGCAGAGTTACTAGTAAGTACTCTTGTAGTATTTGATGCTAGTGCTGTGCCTACTTCTGCTGAGACTATGCTAGTGTTTCCTATAGCTATTCCTCTTGCTTCAAACTCGTGGCGTAGTCCAGTGGATGCTTTTGTGTCATCGGTGCTGTTTACTGCTTGTACTACTATTTCGTAAGTTGTTCCGTTTGTCAATCCTGTCAGGGTAGTGTTTGTTGTTCCTGCTGCTACTGTTGTGGGGCTTGAGTCTGCTTGTTTTATTGCTGTTACGCTTCTTGCACTGCCACTTTTGGCTACTTTGTATACTTTGTACGATACTTGTGCTGTTGTTAGGGTAGCTCCTGTATTTGCTTTGTGGCTTGCATTGAGACTGGGAGCTGTCCACGATACTCTCATATCTGTTTGGGCTACTCTTGTTTGTATGCTTGATACTTCTGCGGGGGCTGTCGCCTGCGATGCGGTTGTTACGCTTGCCACTGACGATACTACTTTCTTGCTAGGGTCTGTTTTTATTGCTACTTCTACCACAAAGTAATACTTTGTCGCTCCTTTTATTGCTACTACTGGTGCTGTGTCTGATGACAAGCCTAAACTGGCAAGGGCTGGTACTGTGTACACTCCGCTACTTACACTGCCTAGGTTTATCTTTCTGCCTACAAGTACTTCTGCTACTGTAGGGTTAGTGTCTTTCTGTAAGCCATACACTGTGTATACTAGCTTGTCATTTGCTATTATGTTTGTGCCATCGTAGTCTTTCGCTCCTGTAAATGTGCTTAACTCGGTAAGTACCAGCTTTATTGTTCCTGTAGTATTTGTTGACTGTGATACTACCAACTTTCCTGTGAGTAATGACTGATTTGGTGCTACTGCTTTGGAAGTATACACTTCTTTTATTTCTGTTACATCGGTGTAAAAGCCTGCAGGAAAGAGCTTGTCGCTATTTGTTGCATCGTAATTGGGAGATGTTGTGTTTACTATCCTCACTCCTATGTAGTAGTCCTTTGCTGTTTCTATGGGTGTTGCTCCTGCATTGCTTCCACTGGTACTATCTACTATTGCTATGGATATGGTTGCTTGGTTTGCCACTCCTGTTGCCTTTACATACTTTGCTACTTTTACACTACTTTTTTCCACTGCCCATAAAGCCGATACGCTGGCAGGCTTTCCAGTAGTGTCTTCTTTCTTGAGGTATAGCACATAGTAGGCAAGGTCTGTTGCTGCAAGGGCATTGCCATTTGCTTTGCTCACTCCTGCTATGTCTGAGGCATTTACTTGCACTGTTATTACTTTTTTCCCTCTGTTGCTTCCTGTTGTAGGCACTGCAAATACTACTGCATTACTGTTAGTGTAGGTGGTGCTTTTTGGGGCATTTGGTGGAGCAGTAAGCGTTGCTTTCTTTATTGTTACTGATGCTCCTATACTATAGGCGGGATTGAGGCTGTTTATCGCTTCTACTCCTGCGGTATAGTCTGCTCCTTTCGTTCCTATAAATGTTGCTTTTAATGGAGTGCTATCTCCTGCTAGCTCCCGTGTTTGTACTCCTGCAAGGGCTTTTATTTCGTCTAGTGTCTTTGTGCTATGGTCTCCTGCTACTATGTATACTTTGTACTGTATTTGTGCCTGTGTGAGTTTTGCTCCACTGGGTGCTTTGTTAGTATCAGTAATGTCTCCTGCACTAAATGTATAGACTGCTGTTGCGGTTGTTTGGGTTACTGACTCTACGGAGAGCTTTGCATCTTTGGGAGCGGGCGGTGCTGTCGAGGTGCTATCGTATACTGCTACTGCATCACTCAGTGCGGTTACTGGGCTTACTCTGTTATTTGCTATTTGCAGAAAATCAAAGCGATAATTCTTGGCATTTGCTTGGCTCTTGGGTACTTCTACGCCATCTGCTATCCCAAAGCTAATGGTGGTTGCTGTGTTTGTTATGCTTTTTTCTGCTACCAGTGTAGCTCCATCTTTCATACGCAGGGTGTAGTATCGCCCTATGCCAGGAGCATTCTTAAAAGTTGCTTTTATCTGTATAGCTCCTGTTGTGTCTAAGCTAGGCTTGCTTTGAAAGAGATCCTCTGAGGGAGCTGTGAGTGAGTTGGGTGTGGTTATGTCTTTTGTTGCTTGGCTACTTTTGTTTTCTGAGTAATCAAGCGTGAGTATTGTTATGGTATATGTTTTTCCTTGCGTGAGTTCTTCGACAGAGAGTGCTGTCGTTGGATAGGGTATTTTCTTCTCGCTCAGTACTGATGTGCTTGTGCCTTTCTCTGCTATGCTTATGCTGTATTCTTTTATGTCTTTGTTATTGGCTTTTGTTACATCGGGTGCTGTCCATGTTATCTGTGTGCCTATCTTTGCTGCTGATACAAAAGGATAGCTTGCTTGTATGCTTGTTACTGCATCGGGGGCGGTGCTATCTGCTTCTGTGCTGACTGTGGCGGTTACTTCTGTTCCTTTGTTGCCTGCACTGTCCATTGATACGACTGCCACTGTATACTCGGTGGTAGCTTTGAGGCCTGGTATCTGCGTGTTGCGTACTGTTCTCTCTGTTATTGTCACTGTCTTTGCTGGAGAGCTACTGTCTTTTTCTGTTGCTGTTATAGTCACTCCTGCATAGTCTCTTACATCGGGGGCTTGCCAGCCTACTACTAGGCTTGTTGCTCCTCCTGTGGCACTCACATTGCTTACAGGCTCTGTGCTTTTGTCTGTTGTTGCTTGTTCTTTTGACACTGCAGTGGAGTACTTTCCGTTTTGAGAAACATACACTTCTACTTTGTAAGTAAGTGTGCCATAGAGTTTTGTGAGTGCTATGCCATCCTTTGCTACATACACAGTGGCGTACTCTCGATTGTCTGCACTTGCTCCGCTGACATTGGTTGCACTTGTATCTTTATCTATTGTCTCTTCTGCTACTATTGTGTTTGTTGCAGTTGCTATCACTCGTACTTGGAGGCTTTTTTCTGTACTTCCTGTTCCAAAGTCAAAACTCCCCCACTTAATAAGCAGGCTTTCATCGGCTGGGCTATTGCTTTTATCGTTTGCTGTTACTGTAAGGTCTGATGCGGAAAGTGGCGTTACTGTTTGCGAGAGTGCTGATGGCACTATGCCTCTGAGTGCTTGCTTTGCCGTACTTTTGTTACCGTTGCTATCTTTGTATACTACCACTATATCATAGCTTATGCCGTCTATGGTGGGGACAGCAATGCTCACCTCTCCTTGTGTTACATCTTGTACTGTTACTTCTGTCTTTACATTAGTAGTTTTTTCTATCACCTGTATTGTGGCTTCGGCTATGTCTGTTTTGCCTGATGAAAGCAGTGCTTTGTCCCATGTTAGTTTTATACTATCGTTTTGTGCTTTCTCTACTGCTACCCGTGTAAAAGTGTCCTGTGGTGCAGTTTCATCGGTAAGTGTTGTCACAGAACGGGTTGTTTTTGGTGATACTTCTGTGTCTGAGCCTGAGTCTGATTTTTGGGCTTCTATCTCTACTGTATAATCGGTAGTAGCATGTAAGCCTCTGAGTGTGTAGGGTCTGTCTTGTTGAAACAATGCACGATATTCTATTGCAGGAACACGAACCTGTATGGACTGTGCTGGTGCGGTAGATGTAGCTTTTACGACTACATGCGTAGCTTCGCTAGGAGCTTGCCAGCGTAACGAGAGCGTCCCATCATTGCCTGCTGCTTGTATCTGCACATTGGACACTGATGCGAGTGTCGGGGTTACTGGTGTTCCCCCTCCACCTGATGAGGAACTGCTACTGCCCTCCGAACATCCTACGAGTACGAGGGTAGTTATTGCTAGCACTACTAGTATAGCTAGGTTTTGCTTATATCGAGAGTGTACCCCCCCCCCCCCCGATTTTTTTCACGCTGTATAGCTCCTTGCTTTTGTAGCTATCATTCATCCATACTTTCATAAAAATCTCCTTTTTATGTATTTGTTATTATTTTACTTTTCTGTATACATTACCTCTTTATATGTTACCTCTTTATACATTACCATTGTAGTATAGTAACATATACTATGTATATTATACACTATATAAAAATATGTAGTATACTAAAAATAAAAGGAGTAATACCATGTTTAATGATTCATATAAAGCTGATTATAGCAATAGAGACACTTCTCTCCCAGTAGATTCTATGTTTACTAAACGTTGGTCACCACGAGCATTTAAGAAAACAAAATTAGATTCTGAGATAATTGAAACACTAGGAGAGGCAGCACGCTGGTCACCTTCTTCATATAATACACAACCTTGGAGAATAATTTTAGCAGAAAATGGAAGCGATGATTTTAATACATACTTATCTGTTCTTGTAGAGTTTAATCAAATGTGGGCAAAAAATGCGTCTCTTTTAGGGTTTTTTGTCACTAGCCTTAATTTTGAAGAAGGAAGATCAAACAACACCATAGCAGCATTTGACACAGGGTTTGCATGGGCAGCCTTTACATTTCAAGCAAGAAAACTAGGATTATATACTCATGGCATGTCAGGACTAGATTACGAAGCAGCGTACAAAGTTCTTAGCCTTGATAAAAAACACCATATCATTATTAGTGCATTTGCAGTTGGAGTACTAGATGAAAAAACTATATTACCAGAAGAATTACAAAAGAGAGAAATTCCAAGTGGCGAAAGATTACCATTGAGTAAAATACTATTCAATGGTATCCCTAACAACATAGAATAATCTTTTTAGTACTACCATATATTTTCATAGCTCTCATAAAAAGCCCTTATGAAAATAAGGGCAAGATTAAAATATATGGAGCATACATTGCATTGCATGCTCTACTTTTTCTCTTTCATTAAAAGCACTAATACGTATAAACCCTTCACCATTTTTTCCAAACCCCGATCCAGGAGTAACTACTACCCCTGTTTTTTGTAATATTTCACGAAACATATCCCAGCTTGGTTTTTTTGCAGCTACCCATACATAGGGAGCATTCTCTCCTCCGTAACAATCTAAATGTAATTTTTTCATCGTATCAATAATGAGCTTTGCATTTTCCATATAATAATGTATACGGCTTTGTGTTTCTTTTTTCCCTTGTTCACTATATATAGCAGCAGCAGCTTTCTGCACAGGATATGATACACCATTAAATTTTGTAGTATGTCTTCGTAGCCATATATCCCTTACCTTTACAGAATCTCCCTCTTCATTCCATATATGACATTCCTCAGGAATAACAGTAAATGCACAACGCGTTCCTGTAAACCCTGCAGTTTTAGAAAAACTTCTAAACTCTACTGCACATTCTTTTGCACGCGGTATTTCAAATATAGATTTAGGAACAGTAGTATCTTGAATAAAAGCACAATACGCTGCATCATACAAAATAAGCGCTTTATTAGCTATTGCATAATCTACAAAATTCTTCAGTTGCTCATGAGTAGCACATTGACCTGTAGGATTATTAGGATAACAAAGATACAGTATATCAACTTCTTGCGTAGGAACAGAAGGGATAAAATTATTCATCTCATTTCCTTCTAAATAATATACTCCCTGATATCGACCATCTTGAAACCCTGCAGTCCTTCCTGCCATTACATTAGAATCAATATATACTGGATACACAGGATCAGGAACTGCAATTTTGGTACTGAGATCAAAAATTTCTTGAAAATTAGCAGAATCACATTTTGAGCCATCACTAACAATAATTTCTGTTGCATCTATAGATATGCCATGTGCTTGATAGTCATGGACGGCTATTGCTTCACGTAAAAAATCATAGCCTTGTTCTGGACCATATCCACGAAATCCCTTATCAGATCCCATTTCTTCTACTCCACTGTGAAATGCCTGAATTACCGATGCACTCAACGGAAAAGTAACATCTCCAATACCGAGTTTGATAATATCAATATCTGGCTGTTTCTTCTTTTCTTCTTGTATAATCTGTGAAATACGCGAAAATAAATAACTTCCTTGCAACTTACTATAATGAGGATTTATCTTAATCATATTTCTTATTCTACTATATTTTTAGCAATTCAATATATTTGCAACTTCATTTTTTCAATAGTATTACTTATGAACAAACATTACTACCCTCTTTTCTCCACTAACGATAGTATTTTATTCATAAGCTCTGCAGCACTCAACCCTTCATTCATCACCATTTTTGGAAACATACTTATATCAGTAAAACCAGGTATAGTATTTATCTCATTTACTACCACTGAGTTTGGTACACTCTCATTATTTATTTTTTTAGTATAGAGAAAAAAATCAATACGAGCAAAGCCTCTACACCCTAAGGCAAGATACGATTGCTCTGCGTACTTACATATAGTATGCCTAACAGTATCTTCAATATCTGCAGGAATACACAAAGAAACTTGAGATTCACTTGAATGATACTTCAAAGAATAATCATAAAAAGAGCCTTTATGTAACACTATTTCACCAGGAGCAAAACTTTCAATAGTGCCATCATCATTTCCCATTACTGATACCTCTATTTCACGCTTCTTTTTCAAAAATGGCTCTAACAATATATATTTACCGTACTTTGCACAATCCACTAAAGCAGATGTTAACTCTTCAGCACTTTTCGTACACGATATCCCAAATGAAGACCCGTTATCATTTGGTTTTACCATAATAGCAGTAGAACCAAGCATCTCCATACTTTTATGTGCTATATTACTCACTATACTATCATCTGCGCCAAGCACTGTATCACTTGACACTACAATATCAGAAAGCACTGGAATACCATGCTTACGCAATATTTCCTTTGCAAGATACTTGTTCATACAACACATACTTGCTATTGCATCACACCCAACATAGGGAACATTTGCTACATCAAGGAGATGCTGTAATGTACCATCTTCTCCAAAATGTCCATGTATAAGAGGAAATACTACATCTATAGGAAGTTGTGTCGGAGCTTGTATATTTTGCCATATACCTAAAGAAGGAACAGTAAATAAACGCAATGTATCTGCTTCTTGTACATCCTGCGGAGTATGTAACGCAAGTGCAGATCCATCAAACAATGCACTCTTTTCTAGAGTTTCAGATACTATAGGAAGCTGTAAAAACCATTGTCCCTGCTTATTTACTCCACAAAGATACACAGTATGACCAGCATCAAGTAAACTTGTACATACAAATTTCGCAGATAATTTTGAAATTTCATGTTCATTTGATGTCCCACCATATACTAAAAGCACATTCATTCTATATTTATTGTAATATATTTACGATAGATACTTTTTTACTATGGTAGCTTCGTCCCACGCTATTTTTTTTTGCATACTGTACTCTATACTCTTTTCATGCCCCTTGCCAAGTAAGAGAACACTATCGCCTTCCTCTGCAAGCGATAGAGCAAAAGCAATAGCTTTCTCTCTATCAGGAATTAAAAAAAGAGTACTATTATACTCATGGTGTACACAGCTCTCTGCTATTTGTTGTAATATATCCATTGGAGTTTCTCCTCTCGGATCTTCATCTGTGAGTACAATAATATCTGCATACTTATCAGCTATAGATCCTTGTTCTTTTCGTTTTTGAACATCTCGTTCTCCTGCAGAACCAAATACAACAATAAGCCTTCCCTCTGTTTTCTGTGCAACAATAGGAAACAAAGACATAAAACTTTGTGGGGTATGAGCATAATCTATTATAACGGAAAATGGTTTTGTATGAGCTATTGTTTGCATACGACCAGCAGGAGCCTGTAACAAAGACACCGAATGACAAACACGATAAAACGCATGCTCACTCTCTTCATTGCAATAGGCACAACAATAGGCATGCAACAAAGCAATAGCTAGCAGGGCGTTTTCCATGTTAAATCTGCCAAAACAATGTAAACATATTTCAGAGGAGTATGACACTTCAGTATGTCCATTATGTTCAGAATGAGCTGCACTACGATACCAAACAATCCCTTTCAAATATGACAATGACTCCTTTGTTATATCAACATAATACTCCGCATTATTGTCTACTATAGAATAGGTAGCTACTTTTGCCTTTACACTGTTTGCTCTATCAATACATTTCTGTTTATATGTTTCTTCATAGCGCACAAAACCAACAGCCTGTTCTTTTTGAGCATGAAGCTGTGAAAATAAATTACTCTTATCTTTCACATATTGTTCTATAGAACCATGAAAATCAAGATGCTCGCTCCCAATATTAGTAAGACCTGCAAAATTAAAAGATACATCAATCATCCGTAAAGTTTTATGGCTTAACCCATGACTTGTCGATTCTAATACTACTAACTCACACCCTTGCTTTGCCATCATAGCCACACAGCGAAAAATGTCAGGAGATTCAGGCGTTGACTGTCGATACCTATTTTCATGCACTTTCTTGCCATCATGATATTCTATGGTAGACCAATATCCAGCTTTTATTCCTAATGCAGTAGCAAGCTGATGTACAAAGTGTACTGACGTTGTTTTTCCATCAGTACCTGTGATGCCTATCATAACAGGTATCATACTATCGCATAAAAAAAATGCCTTTGCCAGCAAAGACATTACACGCCTAACAGTAGTGTCAGAAACTACCACTACCCCTACTGAAAGAGGAATCTGCTGTCTAATAGTTACAAACACCGATTCTTCAACAAGAATGGCAGCAGCTCCCTGTTGTATTGCCGAATCAATATACAATTTACCATGTGAATGAATACCACTCAAAACACAAAATAAATCCCCTTTTTCGACTCTTCGAGAATCGTATTGTATATTGTGTATCTCTACAGAAGCTCCCTGTACAAGAGTAGCATTAAAAACAATCGTTTCATAGCTTTTTTGTGCAATACCATTAGCTCTTTCTAATAGTTCCGAAAGAAACAAAGTGCTTACCTACATAAAAAATTAAGAAAAATTAATTATCGCTGTCCTGTTGTATTATACAAATACCTAAAATAATCATAATCAGTAGATAGTATTTTATTTAATTGAGGAAGAGTTTTTTTGTACGATTCTATTGCAACCCAAAAAGAGAAAAACTGCGGTGATTGCTGATATGCTTCGGTATATATTTGAGTCGCTTCGGCATCTGCCTCCCCTTTTATTACCTCAGCTTTTGCATATGCATCGGAAAGAATAACTTTTTGTTCATTTTGCAATTCTCCCAATATTTTTTGCTTTCTTCCTTCTCCCCAAGCACGAGATGCCTGTGCTATTTGTTTTCGTTCTGATATCATACGATTATATACACTCTCTGTCAAATCTTCAGAATACTGAATCTGCCGAATAACAACATCAATAACCTCAATACCAAATTCTGGAGTAATAACTTTCACCACTTCTAGCATTTTTTGACTTAACGCACGACGCCCTTTCTCTATAGGAGACTGAGCTTCACGCTGTGTTGCAAGATCAGTGATATCTACATCCTCTTGCCCTTCTTCTATAGTAAAAGTACTGGTTGTGGTTTGAAACTGAGTTTCAATAATTGCATTGGTATTACGAACAGCTTCCACTAAACGATTTTGAGAGATGGTAGTTCTTACTGCACTTTCTATTATATCATCTAAACGAGAATATGCTTGTGTCATAGTGTTGATAGAAGAATAAAACAGCTTTGGATCAAAAATACGCCACCGTGCTGTAGTGTCTACCCAAATAAACTGTTGTTCTAATGTTGGCACTCTTCGAGGCTCACCATCCCAAGAAAGAATTTTTCTTGAATATGTCGTTACTCTATCAACAATAGGGAGCTTAAATTTTATCCCTGCTTCTATCTCGACACCAATAATTTCACCAAAACGAGTAATAACCTTTTGCTCTCCTTCTTTTACAAAATATATTGAACCAGAAGCAATAACAATAACACATACTATAATAAAAATAAAGAAAAATATAAGTATATTATTCATCTTTGAGGTATTTTTTGCCATAATTACTCCTGTCCCTCAGTTTTATTTAACTGTAATAAAGGTAAAAGATTATCAAATGTACTATCAATAAAGCGTGTATCAGCAGAAACATCCTTATTTGTAAGTATTTCTTCCATTGTTTCAAAATAGAGACGCTCTCGTGTAATGGCTGGGTTTACACGATATTCCTCTAATACAGAATTAAATCGTGCTGTATCTCCCGTTGCCCTATTGATTCTTTCGGCTGCATATCCTCTCGCTTCTTGTATAATACCTTCAGCTTGTCCCTTTGCTTTAGGAATTACCTTGTTATACTCCTCGCGTCCCTCATTTATAAGCCTATTCATATCCTGTATTGCCTTATTCACGTCCTCAAAAGCATCTTGTACAGGCCCTTCTGGTGGCACAATATTCTGAAGCTGCACCGCTATAACATTAATCCCTAAATTATATGCTTCAAAAATATCATTAAGATTTACCAACGCTGTTTCTTCTATGACTGTTCGTGCATTTCCTAACACATCAGTAATATAATAGTCTCCTACCAATTCGTTCATTACTGAAATAGATATATCACGGATAGTATCATTTTGTCGTTCCACATTGAAAAGCCATTGTCTTGGATCCGCTATACGATACTGTATTACCCATTCTACACTTACTATATTTAAGTCTCCTGTGAGCATAGTAGATTCATTACTATAATCTCCTCTTGCTCTAAGAGACACAATATCAGCACGCTGTGTCCGAAATCCAAAGGTCATATTTTTAACTATCTTTGTTTGAACTTTATTGCTTTCTTCTATCCCAAAAGGAAGTATGAAACTTAATCCAGGTTCTAATGTTCGGTTATATTTTCCAAAGCGTAGCACTACTGATTGTTCAGTTTCATCTACCACTACAACACTTGTAACGATAGCAGCTATAAGAAGTAATAATAGAATAATACCTATTATCAGGCGTACCGAAACACGAAAAGAAATAGGCTGCCTATTTTGAGAGCTTTGTTCTGTACTCCCGTTCTGATTACTAGCAAAAAATTGCTCTTTAAGAGAATCAAATAATCCCATACTTATATATTACACCATTTATGTATTATTGTGTGGTATTTTTTATGTTTTAATAGAAAAAATAATGAGAAATAAAAAAGAAGGTCAATATTGACCCTCTTTTTTATAATTATTATTGTATTCTTGGTAATTTACCATGATTAGGATTATTTACCTTTATTGCACCTTTGAACATATTATCAGATAAGAAACTGCTTTTTGATGTTCCAGCGGGCAATACTTTTCTACTTAATACCCAAGAAGATAAATTTTTATCAAAAGCCCCTGCATATCTAAACATATGTTCTGTATTTGTAACTTTACTTACATTCCATCCAGATATATCTTGATTAAACTTTAGTGCATTATCAAACATATAACCCATGCTAACAACATTGCTCGTATCCCAATTAGTTATATCTCCATTAAATGCCTTAGCATGGCTAAACATACCAGCCATATTCCATACATTACTAGTATTCCAGTGTGATACATCTCCATTAAAAGTACTTTTGCGAAAAAAGATCGTGCTCATATCATAAATAGCAGATACATCTATCATATTGAGATTAGGGCTATTAGTATTTTGTCTACTAGAACTCATTTCTCTCTCTATAACATCTATCAGCTGAGATTTAGTTGTGGGTCTATAATACCTTCCATTGTTTACACTTGGAGATTTTCTTAATCCAGTTCGTATTTGTAATTCAGCATTTTTTGCTATATTTAATACTGGTACTGAGAATTCTATTGTTGCATATCGGTATGATCTTATTTTACTATCCCAAATATTAGATTTGTTTACTACCCCTTTTATGGTAAATGTATTGCTTGCTTTATCAAATGTTACTGTTAACCCTGTTTCTTTTTTAATCTTTTGAGAAATAGCACTGGAAAGTGTAAATGTTGTGGTTGGTATTACATCAGGATCATTGGTGCCTATTTTTATTTGTTCATCAACAGTTTCCCCAACAATATATTCCAATGAATATTCAAGTGAAGTATCAATTACAATATTTGGCATTTTAAAATCAATTCGTTTTCCTACAGAAATTTTTGTTTTATCGGTAGAATTAACCGTTTGAATAAGGACTGCATAATATACATTATCCTCAACATTCGTAAATACATGTCTTCTAGTGTTAGCTGCTAGAGATACTGGGGTAGTTGCAGCTATTATATCTGATTCGTCTGGTAATTGTCCAAAACCACTCATTTTAGCAAGATAAATTTTATATTCTATTTGATCTTGAGTGAGTTGATCACCATCTGTATCTACATGTTCAGATGTTATTTGAGGAGATTGCCAAGTTATTTTAAGCCCTTGAGTTATCATATTATAGCGAATTGTACTTACTTCTGGTGGAATGAGCGTGGTGTTAGGGATGGAACATGCAGCCGTCCCTTTTTTTGATGTTGGCTGTTTATTTCTATTATTCGCAATTCCAGAATTCATAAAATCAAAACTTAGAGAAATTGCAGTGTCAAGACTACATAATTCCCATGATGATACATCTTGATCAAATGCAGTAGCTTCAAAAAAGATCTTTGCTATACTGGTAACTCTACGAACATCCCAATTTGATATATCTTGATTAAAAGCTGATGCTTCTTTAAACATATTACTCATATTAGTAACATTACTGGTATTCCAATTTGATATATCTTGATTAAAGGCTGTTGCTCTTCCAAACATATTATTCATCGTAGAAACATTGCTGGTATCCCACTTAGATACATTTCCATTAAACTTTGATTCATCATATCCTAAGCCATCATTGAAAAATACACCATCCATCTTTCTTACAGCACTTGTATCTATTATATTGAGATCAGCCCTATGGTTGTATGTATCAGATCTTTGAGCCTGTGCCCTCAATTCTGCAGTTATAGCATTTATTAATGCTGTTTTATCAGCAGGAGCATATTTATATCCAATAGTAATATCAATAGAATTTTCCAATTCTCTTCCATCGCTAGCAGTAAATTTTATTGTATATGTAGTTGTACTTGCTACATATTTTGCTACTCCAGATATTGTTCCATCATCGGTATTAAACGATAATCCAGTTGATCTAGTCAAACTATCGGGATTTATAGAAAATGATCCTCCTGATACGATACTATCAGGAGTTACTTCTGAAACAATAGATGCTATTGTAGTTTTGCCATATTCTCCTTGTGCTTGCGTAGTAAAAGAAGTAATGGCATTACTACTGCCTCGTTTCTTAAATACTAAGCGAGGTCCCTGGAGTGTTGTTGCTTCTACTCTTAGTCCTGTAGAAACTCTTGTCGTATCTGTTGAGTTAACTGCTAATACTACTATCTCATAAGTAGTATTAGTAGTAATATCGCTTATACTTGCGTTAAGTGTGTTTTTTGGGATAGTTATTGGTGTTTTATCTGTAGCAATAATAGTATCTATTGTACGAACATTTGATCCATCTTTTCTTACACGATATATCTTATACGATACATCTGATGTTGTGAGATTAGTCCCATCTCTTTTTTTGTGATCACTGGTAAGAGAAGGGGCTGTCCATGATATTGATATGCTATTATCAGTAGTACTTGTTCTAATATTGCTTACGTTAGATGGGGCAGTAGCTTCTGATCCTACTGTTGCCTCTATTCTTAGTCCTGTAGAAACTCTTGTTGTATCTGTTGAGTTAACAGCTTGTACCACTATCTCATAAATAGTATTAGCAGTGAGATCACTTATACTTGCGTTATATGTATTTTTTGGTACAGTTATTGGATTTTCATCTATAGCAATAATAGCATTTATTGTACGGACATTTGATTCATCTTTTTTTACTCGATACACTTTATACGATACATCCGATGCTGTGAGATTAGTCCCATCTTTTTTCTTGTTATCACTGGTAAAAGAAGGAGCTGTCCATGATATTGATATGCTATTATCAGTAGTACTTGTTTTAATATTTCTTACATTAGATGGAGCAGTGGCTTTTGATCCTACTATTATACTACTTACTTGACTGTATGTTTTCTTTGTCGGATCATTTTTTATTGCTACTTCTACTACAAAATGATACCGTTTATCTTCTTCTATATTTTCTTGTGACTCATCATCTGTAGTAAGTCCTAACTTATCAAAATCAGAAATAGTATACTTATTGCCAACAGGGGAAGGAAGCTCTACTTTTTTTCCACTACTTACTATTTCTTGTCTAGATGGAGCAGTATCTTTTTGCAATCCATATACAGTATACACAAGTTGATCATTGCTTGTTATTGCTTTGCCATCTTTATCTTTCATTCCTGTAAAGGTGTCTAATTGTTCAATTGTTAAACTTAGTTTCCCTTCAACTGATGATTGGGCAGCTACAAATTTATCCTCTAATAAAGATTCTTTTGGCGGAACAGCTAAAGATGTAGTTCCTCCAGATGAGCTTAATTCATTTTCTTCACAACTAAAAAAAAGTGAGCTAACCATAAATAGTAACAACATTAAAAATATTGGAATAACATTTTTTATCTTTTTCATAAAAATCTCCTTAGATATTACTGTATCATGTATAATATTGTATTACTTTAGCCTAAAATATGTAATATAAATATTGCAAATTCAAGTGTTAAATGCAAAAAAAGAGCAAAAAAAACAGAAAAGAACAATAAAACAAAAAAATGTGTCTTATAATTTTTAAAAGATATCCATTGTGAGTATACAAAAAATAACTTCATCATCTGATAGAAATAAATACTATTGAAAAAAGAAATATCCTATATCAATTCTCTTTATTGTAAGACATGCAAAGCAATCTTTTCAGTTTCAATTTTATCTTCCTCTGCTTGATAATTAAGATCAATCATAGTCTGTTCATCAATGCTTTCTACATCTGATTACTAGCAAAAAATTGCTCTTTAAGAGAATCAAATAATCATATATTTCACCATTTATATTATTGTGTGGTATTTTTTATGTTTTAATATAAAAAATAATGAGAAATAAAAAAGAGGGTCAATACTGACCCTCTTTAATAGCAGTTATATCTATCGTATTAAGGTTTATGGTATCTTAAAATCAATTCGCTTTCCTACGGAAACTTTTGTTTTATCGGTAGAATTAACCGTTTGAATAAGAACCGCATAATATGCATTATCCTCAACATTCGTAAATACATATCTTTTAGTGTTAGCTACTAGAGATACTGGGGTAGTTGCGGCTATTATATCTGATTCGTCTGGTAATTGTCCAAAACCACTCATTTTAGCAAGATAAATTTTATATTCTATTTGATTTTGAGTGCGTGGATAACCATCTGGACCTACATATTCAGATGTTACTTGAGGAGATTGCCAAGTTATTTCAAGCCCCTGAGCTATCATATTATAGCGAATTGCACTTACTTCTGGTGGAATGAGCGTGGTGTTAGGAGTAGAACATACATCTGTCCCTTTTTTTGATGTTGGTTGTTTATTTTTATTATTCGCAATTCCAGAATTCATAAAATCAAAACTTGGAGAAATTGCAGTGTCAAGCCTACACAGTTTCCATGATGATATATCTTGATCAAATGCAGTAGCTTCAAAAAAGATCATTGATATACGGGCAACTCTACGAACGTCCCAATTTGATATATCTTGATTAAAGGCTGATGCTTCTTTAAACATATTACCCATATTAGTAACATTACTGGTATTCCAATTTGATATATCTTGATTAAAGGCTGATGCTCCCCCAAACATATTATTCATTGTAGAAACATTGCTGGTATCCCACTTAGACACATTTCCATTAAACCTTGCTTCATCATATCCTAAGCCATCATTAAAAAATACACCATCCATCTTTCTTACAGCACTGGTATCTATTATATTGAGATCAGCTCTATGGTTGTATGTATCAGCTCCTTGTGCCTGTGCCCTCAATTCTGCAGTTATAGCATTTCTTAATGCTGTTTTACCAGCAGGAGCATACTTATATCCAATAGTAATATCAATAGAATTTTCCAATTCTCTTCCATCGCTAGCAGTAAATTTTATTGTATATGTAGTTGTACTTGCTACATACTTCGCTACTCCAGATATTGTTCCATCATCGGTATTAAACGATAATCCAGTTGAGCTAGTTAAGCTAGCAGGGCTAATAGCAAATGATCCTTCTGATACGATACTATCAGGAGTTACTTCTGAAACAATAGGTGCTATTGTAGTTTTGCCATATTCTCCTTGTGCTTTCGTAGTAAAAGAAGTAATAGCATTGCTACTGCCTCGTGTTTTAAATACTAAGTGAGCTGCCCCTAGGATAGGGAGTGTTTTTGCCTGCACTCTTAGTCCTGTAGAAACTCTTGTTGTATCTGTTGAGTTAACAGCTTGTACCACTATCTCATAAGTAGTATTAGCAGTGAGATCACTTATACTTACGTTAAGTGTATTTTTTGGTACAGTTATTGGGTTTTCATCTATAGCAATAATAGCATTTATTGTACGGACATTAGATACATCTTTTTTTACACGATATATCTTGTACGATACATCTAATGCTGTGAGATTAGTCCCATCTTTTTTCTTGTTATCACTGGTAAAAGAAGGAGCTGTCCATGATATTGATATGCTATTATCAGTAGTACTTGTTTTAATATTACTTACATTAGATGGAGCAGTAGCTTTTGATCCTACTATTATACTACTTACTTGACTGTATGTTTTCTTTGTCAGATCGCTTTTCATTGCTACTTCTACTACAAAATGATACCGTTTATCTTCTTCTATATTTTCTTGTGACTCATCATCTGTAGTGAGTCCTAATTTATCAAAATCAGAAATAGTATATTTATTGCCAGTAGGGGCAGGAAGCTCTACTTTTTTTCCACTACTTACTATTTCTTGTTTAGATGGAGTAGCATCTTCATCTTTTTGCAATCCGTATACAGTATACACCAGTTGATCATTGCTTGTTATTGCTTTGCCATCTTTATCTTTCATTCCTGTAAAGGTGTCTAATTGTTCAACTGTTAAACTTAGTTTCCCTTCAACTGATGATTGGGCAACTACAAATTTATCCTCTAATAAAGATTCTTGTGGCAGAACAGCTAAAGATGAAGTTCCTCCAGATGAGCTTAATTTATTTTCTTCACAGCTTAAAAAAAGTGAGCTAACCATAAATAGTACCAATGTTAAAAATATCGGTATAACATTTTTTATCTTTTTCATAAAAATCTCCTTAGTTCTTGTATAATATTTTACTACTTTTAGCCTAAAATATGTGAAATAATAAAGAGGGTCAATATTGACCCTCTTTTTTTAATACACCCTAATTTAATCTAGGCCATTTGCTTGGTTTATTTTCCAATGGACTACCCTTGAAATCGGATTTTGTAACAGGACTACCAGGGCTTAGTGATTTTAATACCCAACCAGATAAATCTTGATTAAAATTATTTGCTTCTACAAACATATAGACCATTTTTTTAACTTTACCTACATCCCAATTAGAAATATCACCATTAAAATTTCTAGCTTGGTGAAACATACTATAAAAAGATGTTACATTAGAGGTATTCCAATTACTAATATCTCCCTCAAATCTATGAATTCTAGTAGGTTGAAAATCTTTTTTATCATATTCAAACCTATATCCTACAACGGCACTAAATAAATAATCCATATTAGTAATAGCACTTGTATCTATATGATTAAGATCTGGTTTATTATAACTATTATCTCGTCTTGCTTTTTGTTCTACTTCAGTTATATCTTTTATAAGATGATATAATTCAGTGCTATTTTTAGGTCTAAGATAATCACTTTTTTGTCGTGTTTGTATAAAACCATTACTATTTACAAATTTAGCTCTTTTCAATCCTGTTCTTATGCGTAATTGAGAATTTTTTGTTATATTTAATGCTGGTACTGAGAATTCTATTGTTGCATATTGGTATGATCTTATGCTAGGATCCCAAATATTGGATTTGTTTGCTCTCCCTTTTATGGTAAATGTATTGCTTGCTTTATCAAATGTTACTGTTAACCCTGTTTCTTTTTTAATCTTTTGAGAAATAGCACTGGAAAGTGTAAATGTTGTGGTTGGTATTATACCAACATTGGTACCTACTGTTATAGTTTTATTAACAGTTTCCCCAACAGTATATTCCAGTGTAGATGCAAGTGAGTTATCAATTACAATATTTGGTATCTTAAAATCAATTCGTTCTCCTATAGAAACTTTTGTTTTATCGGTAGAATTAACCGTTTGAATAAGAACTGCATAATATGCATTTTCCTCAACATTGGCAAATACATATCTTTTAGTGTTAGCAGCTAGAGATATTGGTGTAGTTGCAGCTATTATATCTGATTCATCTGGTAATTGCCCAAAACCACTCATTTTAGCAAGATAAATTTTATATTCTATTTGATCTTGAGTAAGTTGATCACCATCTGTATCTACATGTTCAGATGTTATTTGAGGAGATTGCCAAGTTATTTTAAGCCCTTGAGCCATCATATTTTGTCTAATTACACTGACTTCTGGTGGAATGAGCGTGGTGTTAGAGATGGAACATACATCTGTCCCTTTTTTTGATGTTGGCTGTTTATTTCTATTATTCGCAATTCCAGAATTCATAAAATCAAAACTTGGAGCAATTGCAGTATCAAGACTACATAATTCCCATGATGATACATCTTTATCAAATGCAGTAGCTTCAAAAAAGATCATTGCTATACTGGTAACTCTACGAACATCCCAATTTGATATATCTTGATTAAAAGCTGATGCTTCTTTAAACATATTACCCATATTAGTAACATTACTGGTATTCCAATTTGATATATCTTGATTAAAGGCTGTTGCTCTTCCAAACATATTATTCATCGTAGAAACATTGCTGGTATCCCATTTAGATACATTTCCATTAAATTTTGATTCATCATACCCTAAGCCATCATTAAAAAATACACCATCCATCTTTCTTACAGCGCTGGTATCTATTATATTGAGATCAGCCCTATGGTTGTATGTATCAGATCCTTGTGCCTGTGCCCTCAATTCTGCAGTTATAGCATTGATTAATGCTGTTTTATTAGCAGGAGCATATTTATATCCAATAGTAATATCAATAGAATTTTCCAATTCTCTTCCATCGCTAGCAGTAAATTTTATTGTATATGTAGTTGTACTTACTACATATTTTGCTACTCCAAATATTGTTCCATCAGCGGTATTAAACGATAATCCAGTTGATCTAGTCAAACTATCGGGACTTATAGAAAATGATCCTCCTGATACGATACTATCAGGAGTTACTTCTGAAAAAATAGGTGCTATTGTAGTTTTGCCATATTCTCCGTGTGCTTCCGTAGTAAAAGAAGTAATAGCATCGCTATTGCCTCGTTTCTTAAATACTAAGCGAGGTCCCTGGAGTGTTGTTGCCTCTACTCTTAGTCCTGTAGAAACTTTTGTTGTATCTGTTGAGTTAACAGCTTGTACTACTATCTCATAAGTAGTATTAGCAGTGAGATCACTTATACTTGCGTTAAGTGTACTTGCGTTAAGTGTGTTTTTTTGTATAGTTATTGGGTTTTTATCTATAGCAATAATAGTATCTATTATACGGACATTTGATCCATTTTTTCTTACACGATATATCTTGTACGATACATCCGATGTTGTGAGATTAGTCCCATCTCTTTTTTTGTGATCACTGGTAAGAGAAGGGGCTGTCCATGATATTGATATGCTATTATCAGTAGTACTTGTTCTAATATTGCTTACGTTAGATGGGGCAGTAGCTTCTGATCCTATTGTTGCCTCTACTCTTAGTCCTGTAGAAACTCTTGTCGTGTCTGTTGAGTTAACAGCTTGTACTACTATCTCATAAGTGGTATTAGCAGTGAGATCACTTATACTTGCTTTATATGTATTTTTTGGTACAGTTATTGGGTTTTCATCTATAGCAATGATAGTATCTATTGTACGAACATTTGATCCATCTTTTCTTACACGATATATCTTATACGATACATCCGATGTTGTGAGATTAGTCCCATCTTTTTTCTTGTGATCACTGGTAAGAGAGGGGGCTGTCCATGATATTGATATACTATTATCAATAATAGTTGTTTCAATATTACTTACGTTAGATGGGGCAGTAGCTTCTGATCCTACCGTTGCCTCTACTCTTAGTCCTGTAGAAACTCTTGTTGTATCTGTTGAGTTAACAGCTTGTACCACTATCTCATAAATAGTATTAGCAGTGAGATCACTTATACTTGCGTTAAGTGTATTTTTTGGTACAGTTATTGGGTTTTCATCTATAGCAATAATAGCATTTATTGTGCGGACATTAGATACATCTTTTTTTACACGATATATCTTGTACGATACATCCGATGCTGTGAGATTAGTCCCATCTTTTTTCTTATGATCACTGGTAAGAGAAGGAGCTGTCCATGATATTGATATGCTATTATCAGCAGAAGTTGTTTTAATATTTCTTACATTAGATGGGGCAGTAGCTTTTGATCCTACTATTATACTACTTACTTGACCGTATGTTTTCTTTGTTGGATCATTTTTTATTGCTACTTCTACCACAAAATGATACCGTTTATCTTCTTCTATATTTACTTGTGACTCATCATCTGTAGTGAGTCCTAATTTATCAAAATCAGAAATAGTATATTTATTGCCAGTAGGGGCAGGAAGCTCTACTTTTTTTCCACTACTTACTATTTCTTGTTTAGATGGAGTAGCATCTTTATCTTTTTGCAATCCGTATACAGTATACACAAGTTGATCATTGCTTGTTATTGCTTTGCCATCTTTATCTTTCATTCCTGCAAAGGTGTCTAATTGTTTAACTGTTAAACTTAGTTTCCCTTTAACTGATGATTGGGCAGCTACAAATTTATCCTCTAATAAAGATTCTTTTGGCGGAACAGCTAAAGATGAAGTTCCTCCAGGTGCTGTTGGCTTGTCATCACCAGACGATGAGCTTAATTTATTTTCTTCACAGCTTAAAAAAAGTGAGCTAACCATAAATAGTACCAATGTTAAAAATATCGGTATAACGTTTTTTATCTTTTTCATAAAAACCTCCTTAGGATTTACTGTTCATGTATAATATTTTATTACTTTACCCTAAAATATGTAATATAAATATTGCAGATTCAAGCATTAATTGCAAAAAACGATCAAAAAAAAGCAAGAAAGCACAATAAAAATAGAAATAAAAATAATGTGTCTTATATTTTTTAAAAGATATCTATGGTGAATATACAAAAAACAATCACATCACCTGACAAAAAAAGTACTAATAGAAAGTATGAGAAACATCAGTCATTTTCTTACCATATCTACTATTTAATGAGAATAAGGTCAATACATTAGTACATAATTTTGCAGTGTCCTATGGTAGTACAAATTTTTATTTCTATAAAGTATTCATCAAGTTGCTTTTTGAGTTTCTGTGCTTACATATTGGCTTATCCAGAATCATAGTATTTAAGGAATATTCTATATCAATGCTTTTTGTTGTAAGAAATCCAATGCAATTTTTTCAGTTTCAATTTTATCTTCCTCTGCTTGATAATTAAGATCAATCATAGTCTGTTCATCAATACTTTCTGCAAGCAACGAAAGTACCGAAATAAGCTCTGGATACTGTTCTATTATTTCTTTTCTTGCAACAGGAATAGCATAATACTGAGAGAAAAAATTTCTATCATCTTCTAGTAGCGTCATATTAAATCGTTTCAGTTTGCTATCTGTCGAAAATACATCAGTATAATCTGCTTTTTTCTCTATTATTGCTTGGTATCGCAACCCAATTTCTAATGAAACAATATCACTATGAGAAATACCATAATAATCAAACATTGCTATGCCTCCGTCTGCTCGTGCCATAAATTCACTATCAAACCCCGGTATTAGTTCGGGATATCTTTGCAAGTCAGATATTTTCTGTAACCCAAGCTCATCAGCACGTTCTTTTAACATACCTATCGCATAGGTATTATTAAATCCAAACGTTTCAAACACTACCCAACCAAACTCATCGTATAATTCTTTTTTAACAATATGAAACGATTCCTCTGCTGATACACGTTCTGTATGCTTTAATTTTGCCTGATAGAGAGTTCCTGTATAATCGGGATATATATCAATATCTCCTGATTCTAGTGCTTGATGTACCACAAACGTTGAGCCAAGATTGTTTTTGACTTCCACGGTAAGATCCGTTTTTGCTCGTATCAAAGCTGCCATTATGTCAGCAAGAATTATATTTTCAGTAAAATTTTTTGATGCAATAACAATATCTGATTTTTTTCCACAAGACAAAAATAGTCCCATGCTTATCAGTACTATCATTATCATACATATTTTTTTTAAGGTACAAAACCTATTATTTTGTTTTTTCATTTTCACTTCCTTTTTATATTAATTTTTTAGTTTTTTTTCTATAAACACAAGTGCTGAATCCAGAATTATTGCAAGAAAAGCAGCTGGAATAGCTCCTGCAAAAATAATATTATTATCTAGTATATTTATACCACGAAAAATAAATGTACCTAATCCTCCTGCTCCTACTGCTGCAACAAGAGTCGTAATTCCAACACAGGTTACTGTCGATACTCGTATCCCAGCAATAATCACAGGAAGCGCTAAGGGTATTTGTACTTTCAATAGTGTTTGCAACGAAGACATTCCTACTCCACGCGCGCTTTCTAAAATAGCTGCATCTATTTGTTGGAGTCCTACTAATGTATTTTGTACTATTACTAACAAAGAATAAATTACCAATACCACAATACTAGGACGAGCCCCAATACCAAGAAAAGGGATGAGAAACCCTAATAACGCTAAACTAGGAACAGTCTGCATAATGCCTAAGAAATATTGCACAACAGGGGCAAGTGTAGGTAATCGCATAAGAATTATCCCTAAAGGCACTCCAATCAACACTGCAATAAGAACAGAAATAGAAGTTAATTGTAAATGCTCTAATGTTCTCGCTATAACTTCTTCCATATTTTCATACATGTAAGTAAAAAAATTCATAGTATTCTCTTTATTTATATATTACTCTTTATCTAACTCACTTAAAAGAGATTTTCTGTGTCGTGCCACAAAACGTTCTACAAACTCGTTTGCTGGTGAACGAATAATATTATAGGGAGTATCCAGCTGTGCTATAAACCCATCCTCCAGCAAACAAATTCTATCAGCGAAAGAAAAAGCTTCATGAATATCATGAGTTACAAAAACAATGGTTTTGTGTATCATCTGTTTTACTGATAAAAACTCATCTTGTACCTCTTCGCGTGTTATTGGATCAAGTGCACCAAAAGGTTCATCCATAAGAACAATTTCTGGATTAGCCATTAAAGCACGTCCAACTCCTACTCGTTGAAGTTGCCCTCCTGAAAGCTGACGAGGTTTACGCTTTAATAAAGCACTGTCAATTTGTAATGTCTCTTGAATAGTGGTAAGCTGTTTTTGAATTACGCTTTCTTCCCATGCTAGTAATTTAGGCACTATAATTAAATTATCATAAATAGTCATATGAGGAAAAAGACCAATATTTTGAAATACATATCCGATATTTCTTCGCAACTGCACAGGATCATGATTCATAATAGAAAGCCCATCAATATAAATAGATCCTGAGCTAAAATGAATAAGTCGATTTATCATTTTTAAGATAGTTGTTTTTCCACAACCACTTTTTCCTAACAAAACAAGAGTTTCCCCTTTTTTGACTTTAAATGAGATATCCTTGACAACTTGTAATTTGCCATACGCTTTATTTACTTTTTCAAGCACAATCATAATATTTTTTCTATAGCCTTGCTATAACTTTATAGTAGAAATGCTCCACCTTAGAATGTATAATTACTATACTAAATTAGACAAAGCAATAGATAAAACTGATACAATATACCGTTGTCAGCTCTATACTACCCTTTAAGTACTATCATACAACACATATTTTATGCATTATATGAGCAACAAAATTATTTACTCCTTAATTATAGTAAAAATACTTCCTTTATGCAAGTATACTGTATACATTAAAAATAAGCATATCATTACTGTTGCATATATAATTGAATTTTCTCGTTTAATGTTGTTTCTTTCATTGTAAGTACATATTCTATGTGTTTACACACAATGGCATATGCTTGAGGAACATTGATATCAATTCCAACATCAGCAAGAGATATAGGGGAAATTCCCGATATAGATATACGAGACCATTGGTATTGTTTTATATTCATGCCAATACCAATCAAATTCCATGTAAGATAGGGTTTAATTAAGATGCCTGCAATTTTTTTATTTTCTAACAACACATCATTTGGTTCCTTAATCACAAGAGCATCATCTTTCAAAGATATATCAGCCAGAGTATAGCAATGTTGAATGCTTTGCACTATCGCAAGTGCTATGGCTTTTACTAAATTATTATATAGTAATTGACTGTGTGCGTTCCATTTATTTGCTTGTACCTCTCTTGATTGAGCAAGCAACAATACCATTAACAACGATTTTTTCTTTTCACTTATCCATACACGATCAAACTTTCCTTGTCCTTTCGTTTGCTGATCTGTAAGAAACACTGTGCCTGAACAAAGAGAGGGTTCTTTGAGAGTATGCATAGCAGTATTGTGCTGAATAGCTTGAATATAATGACGAGCTACATCAAACAATGTAGTACACTCTTCAATAAATATACATGGAGCATTAAAGCATCCCTGCTGTTTTTGTACAGAACATCGCTTTACTGTTTCTGATGTTATACTATTCCTGCTCTTTTTCATAATTTAAGCATCCTTAACCGTGTCTTCAAGCCGAATAGAGCTTCGCAATTCGTTATACCATTTTTGTATACGCCCTTTTACTTTATAGAGTGAACGAACTAACAAATCAATGTCCTGTTCTCCTATAAGAAGCCATGTGAGTCTTTTTTTAAAATTTTTATCGTTCTGAGGAATTTTATGTAATTGCTTATTATCATATACCTGCAAAAAATGCTCAATACGTCGTAAGTAACAATAATCATACACAAGCATCTCATATTGTTCTACAGAAATACGCCCTTGTTCTTTTAGTTGTAACAAAGCCCCCAATGTATCGGCTTTAGGCAGCATTGTATGATATTGCACAAGCTGTAAGCCTTGTACCAAAAATTCTATATCACGCAATCCTCCCCAACTATGCTTTACTTCCAACACTTCGTCTTGTGTATTTTGTTCATGATGTTCCACTGATACTACTCGCAAAGAATGTATTTCCTGAACTATAGTGCTAGGAGCTACTTTTTGTAACCTATCATGTATAACATGCTGTATGCTCTGTAAAATAATATCTCCTGCTACACTATCGCCTGCTACACACGATAATTTTATACAGGCTTGCAATTCCCATAATTTTGCATGTTGACGAAGATATGTTTCAAACTGCATAAGTGAAGATACTTCATGATTTTCTCCATACGGCTGTAATCGTAAATCTATTCTGTAAGCTCTCCCTGATGAAGTATATTCAAATAAATAATATATCGTTTTCTTAAACAACTCTAACACTGATTGCTTTTCAATGAGACAATGCTCTGTGTATACACATAACAAATCTAAATCAGAGCTATAATTTAATTCTCCTGCTCCAAATTTTCCAAAAGCAAATATAGCTATCCCTGTGCCATCATATTTCAAATGCTTGCATGCATATTCAAACGCAGCTTGCACGATAGCTTTTGCCAGGTTTGAAAGCTGATTAAAAATAACTTGTATCGGAAACCCAAGGCATATATCTTGAGTGATAATTTTTAGAGTGTGTTTCTTTTTATACTCACGTAATTCATATAAAAATTGTTCTTCACTGGATACCATTTGCAGTTTCTTTTTAAGAGCTTGTGTATACTCTTGAAAGTTTGTGCTTTTTTGTGAAGTTTCTTCTTTACAAATTTCTTCAATATATGATGGATGCTTCAGTATTTCTTCTGCCAAATACCTGCTCCCTGAAATAATATCAAGTAAAATAAACAAACGTCTCGGCTGATACAACAATGATATATAAAAATCTTTTAATGCTTTTGCAGTAAACATATCAGATAAACGCGATAAAAACACAATAATACCATCAGCGTTTCCACTACGAGTAATGTGTTGCCACGACAAAAGCAGTATTTTTGCAAATTCATTTTGAAGTTTTTTTTGTTTTGTACAGTTTTGTATTGCTGAAAGAGCTGTTGTAGGAGACTTAAACACTGTAAGAAGGGGTATTTTTTCAATATCCTCTTGTTCAACATATACTAAAGCTGCTGGACTTAAATCTTTCATGCGTATAGCTTCTTTTCCTATGTAGTTTTTGACAAAATGCAATACATTTGCAGAATGAGTGTCAAAATCAAGGCAAAGCTGTTCTTTTGTGCTCAATAAATTTCTTTTATATCCCATACGTCTTGCAAGGTGAGTGAGTTCCCAATCATCATCAGGAGGAAGAGAAACATCAGTGGCGTTTCCTCTTCTTAAGCGTAATGCATTGATAAGAGCCCTAAAAAATTTATACGCTTCAAATAGTTGTTTTGCTTCTTCGTCTATAATGCTATCAATGTGTAATATATTTTGTAAAATAAAATACATATTTGGATGACGCAGCTGCGGATACTGTTTCCCGTACCTTAGTTGTAATAGCTGTACATTTATTTCAACATCCAATAAAGCTCCTGCTCCAAATTTTGCATTTCGTCTCCCTTTTTTTACTTCCTGTTCTATCTGTTTTTGTCGCATATCAATAACTTCTTTTGGATCTATACTGGAAGAAAAATAAATAAACTCATCACGCAACTGTAGTATACGTTCTGCCAGATGAGTATCACCCACTATAGGACGCATACGCGTTAATACAATACGTTCAACACTATGGGCTTTTCCACCAGCACGATAATATTCAATAAAATTATCAAGCTGAATAGCAAGTGGACCTTCTTGGCCATGAGGACGTAAACGAAAATCTAGCTCAAAAATTCCCTTTTTTTGACTAACAATAACCTTATTTAACTCTTTCAACATCATATTAAAATACTCACTATTAGTAATAATAGTAGTACCGTTTGTATGTCCATAATCAGTATAAATAAGCTGAATTTCCAAATCCGATGCAAACCCAAGTGCTTCTCCTCCAAATTTTCCTAAGCCAAACAATATCCATTTTGATTCAATGCCTGCAGCAGAACAAGGAGCTCCGTACTGCTCTTGCAGATGTGATTCCACAAGATATAAAGCGTGTCTAATTACCACTTTAGCAAGTTCTGAAAGGTGCTTACTAAGATATAAAAACCCTGATTCTTTCATCATCAACGCATCAATATCAACTTTATACCGTTGTTCATCCTTAAAAGTATTTATAACCTGTATTTTTTCTGCATATGTATGTGCTTTTTGCAGTAACTGAGTAAGCATTGTTTCGTATGCAAAATGCTGTAACCCTTTCCGTTCATATTGTACATTTGAAAAAATTTTAGTAATCTCACCTGCATTTGTTTTAATAAAATCTTTCCATACATAGTCACCTGACCCAAGCACTTGAGCAAACTTTTTTGTAAGCTGTGACTCTACATCCAGTAGAGAGTGAATATCTATAGAATCATCATCAACTACTTGCTGTATAATATGCTGAAGCCGTTGAATAGCTTGATACGGATCTGGGGCACTTTGAATCAAATAAGCAAACCTGATGTACAGTAATATACTGACATGTAGTTTTTTAAGATCTATCGTCTGTGTATTAGCGTGCTTTTGTTGTACTAAAAAAGTATCGTGTATATTATCCTGATATGTTTGAATGTGTAACTCTAGTACAGATAAGTTATATAATGCAAGTGCATCACATATCATATACAAGAGAAACGGATGATCTTTCCCTTCTACATCTATAGATATACATGATTCCTGTTTATAAAAGGAAGGCTGTATTTCAATTTGAACAATAGGAATGAGAGGGGTACTATCTATATTTTTATCCACTTCTTCAGCAATTTGTTCTACAATATATTTTTTAGCATACACTTTCTGATGATTAAATAAGAGCTTTCCTTGTGTTTCTACCAGCTTTTTTATTTCTATACTTCTGCGAATATTGATATGCTGATCACAATAAAACTGATTATAAAAACATAGCTCTCCTTTCTGTTGCCATTCATATGAAATTGCTCCTTTAATGGAAACTCCATACAAAGAAATAGCTCCTACTATATGAGGTAGCACTCCTTGAGTATTGAAACCATAACATACAACACAATTAGTCCCTGCAACTATTTCACAACACACAGGAATATCCTTTGTCAATTTTTTTCCCTGCTGTTGTTCTAACTGTTCCTTACGGTACATCAGAGAAGGAGTAGTATTATCAGTTTTATTCTCTCGGGACATCATATATTGGAAACACGCGATATTTTTTAAGGAGCATAACAGGGCGATATGTTTGTTTTGCTTTTCTTAACCCTTCTTCTCCTAAGTCTTGTTCTCGATTTATCAGATAGCAGCGAGGGGATAACTGAGCTGCAAAATCTTGATTTATATATTGATATACTCCTTTATAATTCATATCTGCTTTTTCAAAATGAACAATTACCGCTTTTTGATTATTTCGATACTCAGCAATAACAAACGCTACTGGGGTATTTTGTATATATGTTATACGTCCAAATAAAGGAAGATCAAAGAAATGTGAAATAGCTGTTGTAATAGCTTCGTAATCAACATTTGATTGCTGTTGTTTCCATATATTTAAAATATGGTATACATCATTAAGAGTATCTTTTTCTATTATTTTGGTAGTATACTGATAATGTTCCTTAAAATAGTTTACATGATTTCTTTTTTTATGAAATTTGCTCCCTTGAAGCTCTGCCAAATCATACGTACGATATAAATAATCAAAATCTCCTCTCTCTTCAACTATTTTAGCGTGTGCACCACTGTCCTTTAATAACAACAAAGCACGATTCATAGAACGAAAAAGTGATAATGGCACTATTTTGATATACCTGTTTTGAGAAAAAAAATCATACAAAAAACTGACTGGAGGAATCTTTGCTATGATATGGAGAAACTGCATAGCACGCTTTGTGTCTTTTCCTACAATATACAGATGATTATCCACACGTGTCAATGAATAATGATACTGTTGCTTAAATAAAAAAAGACCACTAAAGCTAAACTCACTTACAAGAGAAGGATAATAGGAAAAATAATCATGAAGTAATGCTTGATGATCATGCTCCAATACTTTTGTGTTAGGCCATGCTGGTACAATTTCCTGTATTCTTTGTACTATTTCGCTAGAGATCATATCTTCATTATAAAAAAATCCATTAAATACCACATACCATACTGATTTAGCATACAATATTCACTAATTTATTAGGAACAACAATAATTTTTTTAGGATTTTTGTTCTTTAATATCGCTTGAATAGCATCAATTGATAAAGCAATAGTTTGTAATTGCTCTTTTACTGTGTCTGCTTTTACTTTTGTTTTAGCACGAGTTTTACCGTTTACCTGTACTACCAACTCTATCTCTGCTTCCTTTGTGAGATTCTCCTGATATTGAGGCCATGGCTCATATGCAAGTGTTTTCTGATACCCTAATTCTTCCCAAAATTCTTCTGCTAAATGAGGGGCGTACGGAGCAAGCAAAAGAACAAAGGGCTGCCATATTTCCTTATATCGAACACTGTGGATATTCATCTCATTACTGAGTATCATCATTTGAGAAATAGCAGTATTAAACAAAAAATTGCTGGTATCCTCACTCACCTTTTTAATTGATTGATGCAATGTCTTGATAAGTTCTGTAGGAGGAGCATCGGTACTGAGAGGTTTATCAGCAATACCACATAGCTTAAGTAAAAAACGATGTATGCCTTTGAGTCCATTAGTTGACCAAGGTTTTTCTTGTCGTAAAGGACCCATAAACATTTCATATAATCGCAAACTATCAGCACCATAGGTATCCACAATATCATCAGGGTTGATAACATTGCCTAAAGATTTTGACATTTTATTTCCATCTTCTCCTAAAATCATTCCTTGATTTACGAGCTTATGAAAAGGCTCTTTTGTATTAACTGCCCCTATATCATACAGCACTTTATGCCAAAATCGTGCATACAATAAGTGAAGAACAGCATGTTCTGCTCCTCCTATGTATAAATCCACAGGCAACCAGTACTCTATATTTTTTTTCGAAGCAAATTCAGTTACATTACTCGGATCAGTAAACCGTAAATAATACCAACACGATCCTGCCCATTGTGGCATAGTATGAGTCTCACGTTGCACTGTTTTACCATTCTCTAAGGTTACTGTACACCATTCTTTTATTGCTGCAAGAGGGGACTCTCCTGTACCCATCGGAGAATAACTTTCTACTTGTGGAAGGGTAAGGGGCAACTCTTCTTCAGCAAGAGGAATAATTTCATCAATATGCGTCTTAAGAACAGGAATAGGTTCTCCCCAATATCGTTGTCGACTAAAAATCCAGTCACGTAACTTATACTGAGTTTTCGCAGCCCCTAACGATTCCTGTTCTAACCAAGCTATAACTTTTGCCTTTGCTTCTTGTGTAGAAACACCATTGAAAGGATCACTGTTTATAAGAAAGCCATCTCCGATATATGCTTCTTCTAAACTGTCATTTGAAATACCCCGCTGTTTAGAAACTACTTGTATAATAGGAATATTAAACTTTTTTGCAAAATCCCAGTCTCTCTCATCATGTGCAGGAACAGCCATAATTGCCCCTGTTCCATATCCCATCAATACATAATCCGAAATCCAAATAGGAATCTGTTTTTTTGTAACTGGATTAAGTGCGTACGCACCAGAAAAAACTCCTGTTTTCTCTTTGTTAAGTTCAGAACGCTCAAAATCTGATTTTTGAGAAGACTGTACTCTATACTGCTGTACTTCTCTCATATGAGATTGAGGAACAATGCTATCAAGTATAGGATGCTCAGGAGAAACTACCATATATGTAGCTCCCCACAAAGTATCAGGTCGTGTCGAAAATATCACAAGGGATGAATCAAAGCTAACAATAGAAAATGAAATTTCTGCACCTACACTTTTCCCTATCCAATTTTTCTGCATTATTTTTATTGATTCAGGCCAATCAAGTAACTCTAAATCATCTAGTAATCTATCAGCGTACTGAGTAATTTTTAGCATCCATTGCATTAAATGACGTCTTTCTACAGGATGGTTTCCTCTTTCACTCCTTGGACCGTCATCGGTATTTAACACTTCTTCATTTGCTAGCACCGTACCTAATGCAGGGCAGAACCATACAGGCATTTTTTTCTGATATGCCAATCCTTTTTTATACAGCTGCAAAAATATCCACTGTGTCCAACGGTAATATTCTGGAGAATGTGTTGATACTTCTCTACTCCAATCATACGAAAATCCTAGCCGTTTTATCTGTTTCCGAAACCGTTCTATGTTTTTTTCAGTTGTTATCTGAGGATGCGTTTTTGTTTTTATTGCATAATTTTCCGCAGGTAATCCAAAGCTATCAAACCCCATTGGATGCAGTATATGATACCCGTTCATACGTAAAAATCGAGCATAAATATCAGAAGCAGTATATCCTTCAGGATGTCCTACATGAAGCCCTGCTGCAGAAGGATACGGAAACATATCCAATATATATTTTCTTTTCTCTTTTGGAATAGAAGTATCTTCACATACTTCAAATGTTTTATTCTTTTCCCAGTAGCGTTGCCACTTTTCTTCTATATACGAAAAATTATAGCTTTTTCTCATATTTTAATAATACACTGGTATAGTAGTAATTACAAGAAGCCTCTGTGATAGAACTATATATAATGGTAACCTAAAAGGAAAAATTCTAAAATTTTACTTATGTTTATTTGACAAAATGTAAAACAATTTAAAATACTATTAAGGTGATACTCTACAATTTTACTTTCAAAAGATGTACTTATGCCTCCTGACTAATGTCTACCTACAGGTAAAAAAGTGTAGAGTACTACAACAAATACATCTATTCTGTAGGTATTTTTTTATTTTTTCTTGCTCTTTTTTTACTCCTTTGTCGCATTTATTCCTTGATCCTGTGTCTTTTTTGTTACTTGAGCTGGTGATTTAATTTCAAAAATTCTATTAATAGCATAATCTAATTCATATATATATATATTTCCTTTACCTTTTATATTTATTTCTTTTCTTGTAAAAGAACAATCTATTTTAGATTTATTCTTATGAGTTATACTATGAAAAGCTGTTGTGTTAAAATAAGTTTTATATGCAGGAGCAGAGGAAAGACGACAAGAATAATTAACACTCTCACCTATAACAAATAACTGTTTGTTAATTACTTTAAAGAATATTTCTCCATAATCAATTCCTACTCCTATCCCAGTATCTGCTAATTCTAACTTAAAATATCTTCTATGTTGACTATACATCTCTCTAAACATATTATGTAACTCAATAGAACATTTCATACAATCTAAATGAGCATCTTCATTTATCTCTTCTATAAAATGGCATAAAATACCATCTCCTGTAAATTTATCATAAACAGCATTATGTTTTTTTATTACTTTAGATAACTCTGTGATTAAATTGCTCAAAAAAAGAGGATAAAATTGTATGCTTTCACAAACAGACATTAAATCAGAGCTTTTTCTAATATCTAAACATAATGTGTAACATTTTAAAGTTTTTTCATGAACTTTTACATAACCTTCAGGGTTTTTGACATAAAAAAGAGGGTAGATCGCATTTAAGTCTTTTAATTTTTCTAATATTACAGGATTTACAATATCTTTAAAAAATCCTTCTATTTGTCCTCTTGCTTTTGTTTCTTTTCCTTCATTATCATTTTCTAATGACTTTCTAATTTGTTCTTTTTCAACTTCTATTTGTTCTTTTGCTTTTGTTTCTTCTTCATTATCATTTTCTAATGACTTTTCATTTTCAGCTGTCATTGTTGAAATTAATTTTTATTTACAATAGATTTATAATAATCAAAAATGGTTTCTTTAGGTATTACTACACCAGGTAATCCAGTATAATATTTATCCCAAGGGGACCCTTCTAAGTGAGTAAGATTTATTAATTGTGTAGCAGTCCAATCTGAGTATACTTCACAAACTACTTCTATTAAAGATTGTATTTCTTCTTCCACAAATCCTTTATTATCCAGTTGGTATGATTTTTTTGTATTTCGTGCGTATTGATTAATACTTTTACGAAGTGGATAATATATTTTCGGTACAACAGGACCTAAAGTCCATGCTTGTATTTCTTCTGCAAATAGATATTGATTTTTTACAACACTGATAGATCCAAAACAAATATAAATTAGTTTTAATGTTTTTAATAAATCACTATCTTTTTTCTTATCTATAAAATATTTAACAATTGTATTACTCACAGCAAATGCATTAGTAATTGGTTTTTCAATTACCAATGCATTTTTTGTATTATGTGTGTCACCCATAAACACAATCCTTCATAATGATGTACCTAAAGAATAAATATATGCAAAAGACATAAATATTCATTGAGGCCACCCTCTATCAGAGATTTTACCATTATTTTGATATTATGTCAATATTTATTGCATTATTTAAAATAAATGTAAAGTATTGTATACAATTATTTTAAATTCTCTATCTTTTCTAGCTATTTTAATTTAATTATATCTATATTTAGTATCGATTTTAATGGGATCTATCTTTAATATTTTTTAGTATCTCGCTATATTTCTTTAATTGTTTCTTTGAATAAATTTTAAAAAATTTTATTTTAAAAACTCAAGAACCAAGTGCATCATGAAAGGCTTTCAAAAATAGGACTCACATAAGGGCTATATTGCTATACTACTATTAGATGAGTAAACAAGACAAAAAATCAGCGTCTACCCCCCCCCCCCCCCCCCCCATACGTTTCAAGCAGGATGATGGCTCTGATTTTCCTGATTGGCAAGAGAGGAGGCTGGGGGAGCTTTGTTGTATTAAGACTGGAAAACTTGATGCAAACGCTATGGTAAAAAATGGAAAATATCGTTTCTATACTTGTGCAAAAGATTTTTTCCAAATTGATACATATGAATTTGATACTGATGCGTTAATTATTTCAGGAAATGGAGCAAATGTTGGGTATATTCATCACTTCAATGGAAAATTTAATGCTTACCAAAGAACTTATGTTTTAGATGGTTTTACTGATTCTATTTATTACATCAGACATTTCTTAGATAAATATTTATATAAAATAATCTACAAAGAAAAGAGAGAGGGGGTAACTCCATATATTGTTATGTCAACCTTAACAAGAATGAAAATAAAACTCCCTTCCTTGCCTGAACAACAAAAGATAGCATCTTTTCTGCAGAGTGTAGACACAAAGATACAGCTCCTTGAAAGAAAAGTAGTGCTGTTGCAGTCATACAAAAAAGGCGTCATGCAAAAACTCTTTTCACAGGAGCTACGCTTTAAGGACGAGCAAGGAAACGAGTACCCCGATTGGGAAGAGAAGCGATTGGGAGAGATTTTAGAATATGAACAACCTACAAAATATATTGTTGATTCTTCAAAATATAGCGATAATTATAGTATACCTGTTTTGACAGCTGGCAAAACTTTTATACTAGGATATACTAACGAAACTTATGGGGTGTTTACAAATCATCCAGTTATTATTTTTGATGATTTTACTACTGTGAGTAAGTTTGTAGATTTTGATTTTAAGGTTAAGTCATCTGCCATGAAAATATTGAAATTAAGAAAGAATGTACAAGCTAATATAAAGTTAATATATGAATGTATGCAAAAAATAAATTTCTCATTAAAAGGGCATAAAAGATATTGGATTTCAGAATATCAACATATAACTATTTCTTTTCCTTCCTTCCTCGAACAACAAAAGATAGCCTCTTTTCTGCAGAGCCTAGACACAAAAATATCGCTTACACAGAAACAAGTAGTCCTTACAAAGCTGTATAAGAAAGGCTTACTACAAAGGATGTTTGTGTAAAAAGTATTGGCACAGACAATCAATCAAAAAAATATTTTTCCTTGTATTATTGATATGAACGCACTCAACAAAAAGTACTCAACAGTATATAAACACTCACCCTCAACACCATTACCTCGTGAAAAGCTATTAGAGGGGAGTGTGCAATCACTTTCAGATACAGAATTACTTGCTTTATTATTAGGAAGTGGCACAAAAAACTATTCTATTTTTTCTATTGCAAAACAACTTTTAGAAAAACTAGACTCTTATAGAGCATCCGATATCAGCATAAAACATTTATTGCGTATCAATGGCTTAGGAAAAGCAAAAGCAATGGCAGTACTCGCAGCCTTAGAAATAGGAAGAAGAAGATTTATTCCTAGAAAATGGAGAGTAAAATGTCCTTTAGAAATCTTGCCTTTACTTTCACATTACTCTGACAGAGATCAAGAACATTTTATTGTTATCACCCTAAATGGAGCAAACGAAGTACTGTCAAAGCATGTAGTATCTGTTGGCTTACTCAACAAAACATTGGTACATCCTAGAGAAGTGTTTACATTTGCAGTACAAGATCATGCCGTATCGGTAATACTAGCACACAATCATCCAAGTGGAAATGTAGAACCAAGCATTGAAGATATTGAAGTTACTCAAACCCTTGTAAAAGCAGGAAACATTCTCAATATTACAGTGCTTGATCATATTATTTTTTACATAACCAATTATTACAGTTTCTATGGCGAAGGAAAATTGGAAGAAATAGAAAACAATGCGAATCTTTAGAAATTATTCCTTGTATAAAAAACAGTATAAAAATAACACCTTGTATCTATGAAAATAGTACAATATTTTTATCTATCAAACATAGTAAAAGTACAGTATAATAACACATAGATATGAAAATATTAATTGCAGACGCTATGAGCAACAAAGCCGAAGATATTTTTTCTTCATTTTCTTCATCCTCACATCCGTTACAAGTACTACGAAAAGAAGGACTTTCAGAATCAGAGCTTATACAAGAAATCGTACACTATGACGCCCTTGTGGTACGCTCATCAACAAAAGTAACAAAAGCAATCATAGAAGCAGGTTCCAAGCTAAAAGTAATAGGAAGAGCAGGAATAGGGATAGATAACATTGATGTAAAAGCAGCGACTTCACAAGGAGTAGTGGTTATGAACGCTCCATTTGGCAATTCTATCACTACCGCAGAACATGCACTTTCATTATTATTAAGTACTGCCCGCCATATTCCGTATGCAAATACTACTACCCATAAAGGCCATTGGGAAAAAAATACCATAAAAGGAGTGGAAATACAAGGAAAAACGCTTGGAATAATTGGGTGCGGAAACATTGGAAAAATTGTTGCAAAAAAAGCTATAGGCTTTGGTATGAAAGTCATAGCATATGATCCATTTCTTGCTGAAGAAAATGCCCAAAGGCTTGATATACAACTATTAGATTTTGAAACTGTTATGTCACATGCAGACTTCATAACATGTCATTTACCCCTTAATGAAAAAACAAGACACATTATAAACAACGAAAGCCTTGCTTTGACAAAAAAAGGAGTGCGTATCATTAACTGTTCGCGCGGTGGCATTGTAGATGAAAAGGCACTTCTCTCACACTTACAAAACAATCATGTTGCAGGGGCAGCACTTGATGTATTTGAGCAAGAACCACTCCCAAAAGACAGCCCTCTGTTTCACACAAAAAATCTTATCTTAACTCCTCATTTAGGAGGATCCACTGTCGAAGCACAGGAAAAAGTAGTAGAAGAAATAGCAAAACAAATAAGCAATTATTTAATCAATGGTGCTATCAAAAATGCAGTGAATACCATATCTCTTTCTGCTCAACAAAACAAAGAAATTGCTCCGTATCAACAACTAGCAAAACACTTATCTGCTTTTTTAGGACAGATTATTACTCAAGGTATTTCAAAAATCATTATTGAATATTATGGAGACATTCTTCGTTTACCAACAAGTATACTATCACAAACAATTATATACGGTATTGTATCTCCTAATATTTCTGAAATACATGCCATGAATGCAATTACAAAAGCACAAGAGCGTGGTATACATATAGAAAGTCATAATATAGAAGAATCACAAGAATATCACTCTCTTATCAATATTCGTGTATATACAGAATCGTCCTGTTATTCAATAGCAGGCACCTTATTTACTGTGCTTCCACGTATTGTAAAAGTAAGAGATATTGCTATAGAAGCTCATTTAGGAAAGCATAATCTCTATGTTATCAATAAAGATGCCCCTGGATTTATCACTACTATTACTCAAATTTTAGCAAAAAATAACATTAACATTGCATCGTTCCATTTAGGAAGAAAAAATAAAGGAGAAGAAGCCGCCTCTATCATTGTATGCGATGAAGAAATTAGCTCAGAGCTATTAGAAGAAATACAACAGCTTCCTTTAGTATCCTTTTGTCGTTGCATTTACCTGTAAGATATATTACAATAACAAAACTAACGCTTTACATTGAAAGAAACTTCTTTTATTAAAAACTCCCCATCAGGTATATCAAAAGATTCTAAGCCAATACTTTTTCCCAGAGCAAGCCAATCTATTGTCTGTAACAATGTATTACATATGCTTTTAATTGTTTGTGTTTTCATTGATAGTACAAAAAGGTATTGTGGATCAACAACATCTATAAAAAGCACGGTATTCTTAACATTAGAAATTTCAATAGTATTACTTTTTTGATATATTTCATTTTCAATTATATGCTGTACTATCGTATGCCAATTTTTAAGTAAAGCAGTAAACAGAAGAAGATCATATATGTTTATACTATGCTTTACTGGTTTTATAAGATTTTTATAAAAAGATTGTAACAATGTGTCTTTGGTATTCATACTATTTTTCTTTTACTGTACCATTTTTGATAAAAAAAGTACGCGAATCAGTAGAAATAACATTTGGTATTGTCTCATTTGGAAGAAAAGTAAAAAAAGCCTGATTTGTTTTAGGAAGCTCATCAAGAAACCGTAGTTGCTTTTTGCTATCAATTTCAAGAAGAACATCATCAAAAAGATATGTAGGTAACTTGTTTTTGTACTGCACATAATATTCTGATTGAGCAATACGAAGAAGCAAACTGAGCAATCGTGTTTGGCCAGTAGAAGCAGTTTGTTTTAGAGGATAGCTATCTAAAAAAGATACAATTTTATCTCTATGAGGTCCAGAAAGACAGTATTTCGCTTTTATTTCCATATTCATATGATTGTTGATATATGTAAGCGTTTCTTGTTTATTTTCTGTTTTCCAAGTAGAAACATACTCCGTAGTAACATTTAGTTCTTCTCCTGATATTTTTTTGAATAATGGAACAATACGTTCGCTAATAAACTGAACAAACTTTTTTCGATATTGTATAATAGTAGTTCCTACATCAGAAAGCACTGTATTATACGCATATAATACATTTCTATCTATATGAATTTGCTTTAATGCCATATTCTTTTGCCGTAAACATCGGTTATACACTTTCAATAGCTCTAAATAAGAAAAAAAACACAACGATAATGTTTGATCAAGAAATTGACGTTGAATGTCAGTACTTCCAGTAAGAAGAGAAAAATCACCGTGCTTAAATATAATGCAAGGATAATTATCTATAATCTCTTGCCTGCTTTTTACTAAAGAATTATTATAATATATTTTTTTCTTTGAATCAGTGTATTCTAGTGAAATAGTATAATCAATACCATGAGAATTTATAAAGGACCCTTTTAATGAATATGCTTTTTCTTTGTGCTTTATAAGATGATCATCCTTTTGTTTTCGAAACGAAGATCCGTAACTCAAACAATAGAGAGCCTCTAAAAAATTAGTCTTTCCATGTCCATTTTCTCCTAGCAAAAAAACAGTGCTTGCTTGTTGTATATTTACATCAACAAAGGAGAAGTTTCTAAAATTTATTAGTGTAATATTTTGTAACAACACTCTCTATGCTTATATTGCTGTAATAGGCACGGCAAGATGCATAGTATCTTTTTCAGAAGGAGATTGAATTCTGATTAAATCTCTATTTCCTTCACCATAATCAATAGAGATATACTCTGATTCTATAACACGTAACGGTTCAATAAGAAAATGAGCTCTAACATTTAAATCTTTTTCTTTTCCTGTAAGTTCACCAGAAATTGTTTCTGTCCCGTATCCTTTTTCTTTTTCTTCTTTACTAATAATAACAGTATTACTCTGTATAGACAATTTTATCACTGTATCTTTTTTATCATCTGCTATGGAAGATACTCGTTCTAAGGCTTGAGTAAACTCTTTTGTGTTCACTTTTACAGAACTGCGTTCTCCTGTAGGGTTTGTTTTTTCTGGAAGTATATTTTCATAGTTGTAATATTTCCCAGAAATAATATTAACACTTACAAGAAATCCTTCAAGTAAAAAATATACTCTATTATCTTTTTGCCCTATTTCTACCTCCGTATTTTCTCTTATAAGAAGAGATTTTATAAAATTGATTGAACGAGAAGGAATAATAAGATCTACATCATTTGATTTTGCAATTTGCAAATCTATTGGATGTTCTAATTTCATTTTGGCTATTGATATTCTGTTTCTATCTGTTGCAACAGCAATAAGATGAGAATCCTTAAAATCAAAAAATATCCCTGTAAGAAATAATGTTGTTGCATTTGTGTCTGATGATGCAGCAAATACAGTACTTGTTATTATTCGTATTAGTTCTTGTTTATCAACTTTATATTTCTCTTCAGGCATTGGAAGATGAATAGCAGGATAATCCTCAGCATCTCTTGTTCGAACAGAGAATTCTATTTTATTTGTATCTTTTTCTGGAGTTATAACAACACTTTGTTCCACAAGAGAAAGAGTAACAATGCCAGGGGGAAGCGAAGAAAAAACATTGTGTATTTTAGTACCAGGCAATAACATGCTTCCTTCCGATACTATATCCAACTGATTTTCCTTATTAGGAACAATAGTAATTTCTAGTGTTGTAAACCTATCAGCAGATTTAATACAAAGTGCGTTTTTTGTCACTTCAAATATAAAATAGGAATAATATACATTGATGTGTCCATTTTCTGATATTTCCCTTGCATACTGAAAACGATTATAGAGAAAGTCTCTGTCTATCTTAAATACCATTTATTGCTCCTTATATAAAAATGATAGATTCTAATTCTATGATTTATTATACACAAGAATACTTATTTTTGTTTACTAAAGTAATTAGATTTTTTTAGTAGATGCATGTTACAAATAGTATAGTTTATACTAGTAACATATATATTTAAATATAGTAGTAGTAGTAGTAATTGTAAATTTTAAAGAAATGCTTAAATTTTTGTATAGTAATGAAATAGAATAATACAATAATAAGAAAGATTGTTTTTTATTTGTAATATATACAATGAGAATAAAATTTTGTTTGTAAAACAACAAGATTGTTACAAAGAAGCTACAAAGTATTTTAAGAAATTATGAGAGAGAAATATCTAGCTGATGTAAAAGTCTTTGTAAATCGTCTTTATTATAAAAATGTAAAGTAATTTTCCCTTCATTCATATTGCCTAAAAAGGATACTTTTGTTCCAAATTTTTCTATTAAAAGCTGCTCAATTTCTTTTGTAAAAGAAGAGCTGTGAGAATGAGAAGTATGTGATTTACTTTCCTTTTTTTTCTCTTTTTGTGTATCTAACGATGCTATTATTGTTTCTGTTTGACGAACATTAAGAGAATGAGAGAGAATTTCATTTAATACGTATAATTGATTATTTTTTTCTAAGCCTGAAAGTAACCGAGCATGACTTTGACTTATCTGGCCTGAGTGTACGGCATCTTGAATTTGTGATGGAAGTGTAAGGAGGCGTAAGGCGTTTGTAATAGCAGGACGACTTTTTCCTAAAAGGCGTGCCGCTTCTTCATGAGTATGAGAGCTAATTTCTATATACGCATTAAGAGATTTTGCAAACTCTATAGGAGAAAGATCTTCTCTTTGTATATTTTCTGTAAGAGCTGCTTCCATGTTTTTTGTTACGTTAACATGTATAAGGAGGGCAGGGATTTGAGTAAGCCCTGCTTTTTTAGAAGCTCTCCATCTTCGTTCTCCTGCAATGATAATATACTCTGTTTTGTCTTTTTTTTGTGCTTCTTTTGGAGGAAACGCAATAATTATTGGCTGTAGTATTCCATGCTGAGAAATAGAAGAGGCTAGTTCCTCTAGTCGTTCTTCATTAAATAGCGTTCTTGCTTGATACGGGTTAGGAGAAAGAGAATCTACAGAAACATGTAACAAAGTGTTTTCATGTATTTCTAATGATGAAATCTGTGTATTCTTTTTTTCTGTATCAATTGTTTCGCTTTCTATTAAAGCTTGTAATCCACGTCCTAATCCTTTTTTTCTTTTTTCCATCGTAATAGTACCTCTTTTGATAATTGTAAATAACTTTTATACCCTGAACTTTGTGTATCATATAAAAAGATAGATTTGCCATGAGAAGGAGCTTCTGCTATTCGCACATTTCGAGGGATAATAGTTTCAAATACACTTTTTTGGAATACCTTTTTTATCTCTTTTACTACTTCTATTGACAGATTTGTTCTGCTATCAAACATAGTGAGGATAATTCCTAAAATTCCTAGTGTAGTGTTATATGTTTTCTTTACTAAATTGATCGTTTGAACAAGTTTCACTACTCCTTCTAATGCATAAAATTCGCATTGCAATGGAATGATTACTTTCTGTGATGCACATAAGGCGTTAAGAGTAAGAATTCCTAATGAAGGTGGACAGTCAAGAAAGATAAGATCAAAATCCTCTTTAAGAGGTGCTACAGTATTTTTTAAGACAGATTCTCTATTTGGCATATGTATAAGCTCAACAGAGGCTCCGCTCAAATCTGAGTTAGCAGGAATAATGAAAAGATTCTTTTGTACGGTAGATTGTACTAAAGAGCTTATTTTATCAGATTGTACTAATGCATCATATATGGTTTTTTTTTGAGATACAAACCCTAATCCGCTGCTAAGATTTCCTTGAGGATCAAAATCAATTAAAAGAATTTTAAGCCCTAGTTCTGAAAGGAAAGATCCGATATTTATAGCTGATGTAGTCTTACCTACCCCTCCTTTTTGATTCGAAAAGCAAACTATCATACATGATTATAGTACCATGAAAGATACATACATGTCTAACAAATATTTGTCTTTTTTGTATAATAAGTAAATAAAGATAAGAATAAAGGAGATCTTATGAAAAAATTAGTATTATTGAGTGTATTGTTTTCTGTATTATTTGCTGGCACTATTTTTGCTGGTGGTTCTGGAGAAAAAATATATGTATTTGCAACAGATTCAACATGGCCACCAATGGAATTTATCAATGAAGATAAAGAGCTTGTTGGTTTTGATATTGATTTAATGGAAGCTATTGCAAAAGAAGAGAATTTTAAGATAGAGTTTATTTCTACGGGATGGGATGGTATTTTTGCAGGACTGCAAAATGGTGAGTATGATGGAATTGCTTCCTCTGTTACCATAACAGAAGAAAGAAAAGATTCAATGGATTTTTCAGATCCGTACTTCAATGCAGGGCAATTGTTAGCTATTCGAAAGCAAGATGCAAGTGTAGTAAACGGGCTTGATGATTTATCAGGTAAAATGGTTGGGGTACAAATTGGAACGTCTGGATCTTTTCTCATAGAAGAGGAATATCCTACTATTATCCTAAAAACATATGATGATTTAGGTCCTGCAGTAGAAGAGCTTGCCCAAGGAACTATCAACGGAATAGTGGCTGATGTTCCTCTAATAGTAGATTATTTACTCAATAATCAAAAATATGCTGGTGTATTTGTTGCTGTAGGGGATACTTTAACGTCTGAAGAGTATGGTATTGCTATTCAAAAAGACAATGATGAGTTACGAAATAAGATAAACTCAGGCTTAAAGAAGCTAAGGGATAATGGGGAATATGACAAAATTTATGCAAAGTGGATTAAGTAATTCATGGAGATAGGATCATCAGATCACTTATCAAGTGATCGTTTTGCAAGAAGAACTGCTTTTTTTGGGGTAGTAGGATTACTTATCCTACTCCCTATTATCAACCCAGATACATATCTCGAAATTTATACGTTTGTTCCTGATGGTATTTTTGTGACGCTTCGTGTTGCTTTAGGATCAATTATATTATCAATAATAATTGGGATAGTTGCGGGAGTTGCGAGAGCATGGAATCCTATGCTCAATAAGATTGTATCTCTCTATGTTGAAATTATACGAGGGATTCCTCTCCTTGTGCAGTTAATATATGTGTATTTTGTGCTAGGAAAGCCTCTACGCTTTGTAGGTTTTGGTCGTGAAGGAATTGCTATACTTGCTATGAGTTTTTGTTATGGGGCATATATGGCAGAAATAGTCCGAGCAGGGCTTATGTCTGTCTCTAAAGGTCAAATTGAGGCATCAATGGCGTTAGGGATGAATAAATTTCAAATTTACCGCCTTGTTATCATTCCTCAGGCTATAAAAATAATTATTCCTCCGTTTGGAAATGAATTTATTGCTTTATTGAAAGATTCTGCATTAGTATCAATTATTGCGGTAACTGATTTAATGAGGCGTGCAAGAGAGTATGCAGCAAGAACATTTGATTATTTTGAGGCGTATACGGTTGCTGCCCTTGTATATCTTCTAATGACCTTGTTTTTTTCTACTGTTATATCCTTTCTTGAAAAATATCTCTCTACAGAATCGAAGCGAAGAAGGATATTGGATAAAAGTGATCAAGATCAATAAAAATATATCTTTATATTCTTCTCGTTCATACGTATGGGGCAATAACGCATATAATGAGAACATTGTATATTATATACATATAAGAGGGTTAGGTACTTGAAATCAAATACTGTTACACGACAAAGAGCAAAGCATTCTGTAAAAGAATCTTCTTTTACACAGAAAAAAGAAGATATGTCTAATACACCAATTGTAAAATTAGTGGATATAAAAAAAATATTTAAGATTCATAATAAAAAAAATTTTGCAGTCGATGGAGTGAATTTAGAAATTCGTAAGGGGCAAGTTGAATGTATTATTGGTCCATCTGGCAGTGGTAAAAGCACGCTTCTTCGTTGTATAAATTTATTGGAAATACCGAGTTCAGGTTCAATTTTTTTTGAAGGAACAGATATAACTCATATGAAGCAAAAAGCACCGTTAGTACGCAAGGAAATTGGTATGGTGTTTCAAAATTTTAATTTATTTTCGCATCTTAATGTATTACAAAATATTTGCTTAGCGCCAGTAAAAATAAAAAAAGAACCTCTAGATCAAACAAAAGAGTTAGCAAAAGAATTGTTGAAAAAAGTTGGTTTAGAAAATAAAGAGCTATCATATCCTTTTGAGTTATCTGGAGGGCAACAACAGAGGGCTGCCATTGCTCGAGCTCTGGCTATGCATCCAAAATTAATGTTATTTGATGAGCCAACTTCGGCTTTAGATCCTGAAATGATTAAAGAAGTTCTTAGCGTTATGCAGGATCTTGCAAAAGAAGGGATGACTATGATAGTGGTATCTCATGAAATGGGATTTGCTAAAACAGTAGCTGATACAGTATATTTTATGGATGCTGGAAAAATAGTAGAATGTGGTACTCCAGAAGAAGTATTTGATTCTCCACAATCCTTTCGAACAAAAGAATTTCTTTCTCATATTCTTTAAGAAATTTTTTCATAGCTTTTAAAGCTAAAGAAAAATAATAAAAGTGTCGATAAAATACTAGGTATTTAATTATGAAGAAAAGTATTAGTAATTCAGTATTATTGAATAGGGATGTAATGAATGTATTTCCAAAAGTGGAGTTGCATAGGCATATAGAAGGAAGTTTTCATCTTGAAACTCTTTTTAAGATAGCAAAACGAAATAATCTTGATGTTCCTAAAAATTTTGATGACTTTGTTGAGCTTGCTCAATTTCCAAAAAATCATAAACCTGATTTTGCATTATTTTTATCTAAGTTTAGATCTGATTGGTACCGAAGTTTTAGAGATGTTGAGGATATTATCTACTCTTCGGTATATGCATTTAAGCAGGAGAATATATTTTTTATTGAATTACGTTTTTCTCCTGAGCATTTCTCACTTCAAAATGATTTTGATAGAGTTGAAATTACTAAATTAATTTTGAATACAGCAAATGCTGCTGCAAAAGATGCAGGATTTGCGATTAAATTTCTTGTTACTCTTAACAGAAATAAACAAAAACAGGAAGAAATGCTGGCTCTTTATAAAAAAATAATTCACGCTGGCTTTGACGATATTGTTGGTTTTGATTTAGCAGGGAATGAAGAGTGGAATCCAGCAGAAGAATTTATCGATCTTTTTTCTCAAATACATAAAGAAAATAAAATTGGTATTACGATACACGCAGGAGAAGTAACTCCTGCTGAGCAAATTTGGAAAGCAATAGATAAACTTCACGCAAAACGAATAGGGCATGGTACTTCTGCAATAAAGGATGAGAAGCTACAAACAAAATTGATAAAAGAAAAAATATATCTTGAGCAATGTCCAGTTTCTAATCATTATACAGGCTCTTGGATTGATACTCCTAGTCATCCTTTTAAGGTGCTTCATGAGAAAGGGGTGTTAGTAACATTAAACTCTGATGATCCAACAATACAAAATGCTAACCTTACTGATGATTTTATAGCAGCCGTAAAGTATTTTGGTATTGATTGTGAAGATCTTAAAAAATTGAATATTAGATGTATTAAAGGCAGCTTTATTAGTGATTCAGAGCAAAAGAAATATATTTCTCAATATGAGGCTAAATATAAGCATTTTATTCATGAGTTCTCTCAAGAATAAGTGCTATTACATTGTTTCACGTGAAACAATGTAATTATTCTACTACTAAAAATAATAACAAAGTGATGTTTTACATGAAACATCCTATCACTAAAAACAGTAATTGGGCGATGTTTCACGTGAAACATTGTATTATTCTATATCGTTAGAAACAACAGCTCCAGTGATGATATCATCGTTATCAAGAGTAAATATCATTACTCCTCGAGAGTTTCTTCCTTGTATAGCACAGGTATTTGCATTGATTCGAATTGTTTTTCCTTGTTGGCTGATAGCACTAATACTATCTTGTTCTTGTGTTTTAAGGGCAGTGCATAATATACCTGAAGTAGCAGAAATGCTCATAGCAATCATGCCAGATGTTCCTCTTCCATGAGGAGAAATATCTTTTGCTTGTATACGTTTTGCATATCCTTTTGCTGAAATGAGAGTAAATACAGATGCGTCATTTCCTATCAATACAGCTGTTATATAGCTGTCAGCTTTTAGTTTTAATCCTCTCACTCCTGCAGCTGTTCTTCCCATTGATCGAATACTGATGGCATTCAACCGAAGCACTTTTCCATTGCTGGAAAATATAAATATATCATCTTTATTTGTTGTTATATTACTATCTGCAACAAAATCATTTTCATTTAAGGTTATTAATCGAAGTCCTCTTTTTGTTGTAGTCCCTTTTAGCTGTTCTCCTATAAGTTTTTTTATTTTTCCTTTGTTTGTAATAATAATGAGAGAAGAATCTTTATTGAAATCAGGAGCGGTAAGAATAGAGGTTATTCTTTCATCTTGTTGTAAAGGAAGGATAGTTCGTATGCTAGTACCACGAGAGGTGCGTGTAGCTTCTGGTATCTGATATGTTTTTATAGAAAATCCACGACCAAGAGAAGATATAAAAAGCATAGTGTCGTGAGTGCTTCCTACATAAATTTTATCAAGGCTATCATCTTTTGTTAAGTTTACTCCAAGTTTCCCTTTTCCGCCCCTGTTTTGTACTCCAAAATTTGCAATATTAGTACGTTTGATATACCCACTTTGTGTAAGCGTTACCATCATTCCCTCTTTGTTGATAAGCTCTTCTTCAGAGAGGGAGACTGCTGTGCCGTGCTGAATATCTGTTCTTCTTTCGGAAGCGTATTTTGTGCTAAGTGTTTGTATGCTTTCTTTTATAATTGATTTTACGCGTTCTGGGGTATTAAGAATATCTTGTAAATCAATGATAAGTGCTTCTAGTTTTTCAAGTTCATCAATCAGCTTTTTTGTTTCTAAAGAAGTAAGACGAGCAAGACGCATATCCAGTATTGCTTTTGTTTGTTCATCATCAAGTGAGAATGTGCTAACGAGTTTTTGGTGAGCTTCATTTGTATCTTTAGAGTTTTTGATAAGCTCTATAACTTCATCAATATTATTGAGTGCAATGAGTAGTCCGCGTAGTATATGAGCACGTTTCTCTGCTTCTTCAAGTTCATACTGTGTTTTACGAATGATAACTTCTTTTCGATGATCAATGAAAATTTTTAAGCATTGTTTTAATCCCAAAGTAAGGGGGGTTTGATCAACAAGTGCTGTGATATTTATACTGTAATTTGATTGAAAATCTGTTAAGGCAAATATTTTTTGAAGCGTAAGCTGTACATTGCTTTCTTTTTTTAGCTCTACAATAATGCGTATTCCTTTTCTGTTAGAAATATCTCGTATGTCTCGAATACCGGTGATTGTTTCGTTATTTACTAATGCAGCAAGTCGTGCTATCATTTCAGATTTTCTTTTAGCATAAGGAATATCAGTGAAGATAATTTGATCATATCCTTTAGATTGTTCTAGTGTATGCCTTGATTGAATAGTAATAATGCCGCGTCCTGTTTTATATGCTTTTTTTATTCCGCTTGTACCCATTATAATGCCACCAGTAGGAAAGTCTGGACCTTTTACAATATCACATAGTTCTTCTGTGCTGATGTTAGGATTATCAACTTGTTGTATCACTGCTGCAGCTAACTCATGAAGATTATGTGGTGGAACCTCTGTGGTTAGCCCTACAGCTATACCAGTGGAGCCATTTAATAATAGAAATGGGAGCACAGAGGGGAGTACCGTTGGTTCTTTTGTAGATTCATCAAAGTTAGGAACAAAATCAACAGTATTTTTGCGAATATTTGCAAGCAACTCTTCTGAAATTTGAGATAGCTTTGCTTCAGTATAACGATATGCTGCAGGAGGATCGCCATCAATAGATCCAAAATTTCCTTGTCCAATTATCAATGGATATCGCATGGAAAAATTTTGTGATAAACGTGCAAGAGCATTGTATATACTATCTGGTCCATGAGGGTGATAATTTGATATTACGCCCCCTACAATTCTGGCACATTTTCTTGTGGTTCCTGTGTGATGAAGTCCAGATTCAAACATAGTGTATAATATTCTTCTATGTACTGGTTTTAGCCCATCTCGTGCATCAGGTAATGCTCTACTCACAATAACTGACATTGCGTAGGTGAGATAGGATGTTTTTACTTCCTTTTCAATATCTATGGGAATAATCTGCCCAGAATTTTCAATATATGTATCATCGTTATTGGACAATTGCTAACTCCTTGTTATGTAATATGTTATTATTATTTTTTACTATATATCTAAATTTACAACTTTTTGTGCATTTTCCTCTATAAACTCTCTTCGTGGAGCAACATCTTCTCCGAGTAATAAAGTAAAGGCTTCATCTGCAATGATTGCATCGTTGATAGTGACTTGTAATAGTTTTCTGTTTTCGGGATTCATTGTAGTTTCCCATAGCTCTTCATCGTTCATTTCTCCCAGTCCTTTGAAACGAGTAATAAAAATGTTTTGTTTTCCATGCTTTTCCTGTAATTCAGTAAAAATAAGAGAGCGTTCTTTTTCGGAATAAGCATACTTGTATTCTTTTTTTGTTTTTAATAAAAATAAGGGAGGGACAGCAATATATAAATTTCCATTTTCAATAAGTGGTTTCATGTATCGAAAAAAGAACGTGAGGAGTAGTGTGCGTATATGTGATCCGTCCACATCAGCATCTGCCATAATAATAACTCGATTGTATCGTAGTTTTGTTATATCAAAGAGGTTGCTGATATTAGTACCCAATGTGGCAATAATGGGATGAAGCTTTGCATTATTTTGTATTTTTGTTATGGAATCTTGCATTTTTTCTACATTTGATGGTTTACCAAACAAAGGTAAGATAGCTTGCGTAGTGCTATCTCTTCCTAATTTTGCACTTCCTCCTGCAGAATCTCCTTCTACTAAAAACACTTCTGTTTTAGAGGGATCTTTTTCAAGGCAGTCAGTCAATTTTCCAGGAAGCGATGCATTTCCTAATGGTGTTTTTCTGAGTGTGTTATCATATACTTTTTGGCTTTCTATACGAGCAAGGGCGGATCGAATACATTTTTCAAGTATTGTTTGTACTATACGAGGGTTATGATCAAGGATTTTTGTTAATGTTTCGCTTGTAGATGATTCAACAAAGCCACGGACTTCGGTATTACTCAATTTTGTCTTTGTTTGTCCTGAAAATGTAGGTTCTTGTATCTTCAAAGAGAGTACTGCAATAAGTCCTGCTTGGACATCTGATCCTGTAAACGCTGTTCCTTTTAAGGGCTTTGCTAGTTTTTCTTGTTGCTTTAAGTATTTATTAAAGGTACGTGTGAGAGCAGACTTAAAGCCTTCTAAGTGCGTGCCTCCTTCTTTTGTATAAATACTGTTTACAAAAGCAGAAATAATACTTTCTTGACCGCTCACATAGGAGAGAGCTATTTCTAACTCAGATTGTTCTCCTTCATTTTTAATAGTAATAGGTGCTTCAATAAGAGGCTTTTTTTCTTTTGAAAGATTTTTGATAAAGTCAGCGATACCAATTTCAGAATAGTAGGTAGTTTTTTTGTGAGGCTCTTTTCTTTCATCAATAAGGTGTATGGATATATTTTTGTTAAGATATGCAAGTTCTCGTAATCGATGTGAAAGGGTGTTGAAATCAAAATTTTGTGTATCCTTAAAGATACTTGCATCAGGCAAGAAGGATATTTCTGTGCCTCGTAAGGAACTTTCTCCTATTATTTCTAATGTACTTGTGGGTGTACCAATTTCATAGCTTTGCTTATATATTTTTCCTTCTCTATGAACTTTTGCGGTACACCAAGAGGAGAGGGCATTTACTACTGCACATCCAACACCGTGAAGTCCTCCTGATATTTTATATGCATCTTTTGCAAATTTACCCCCTGCGTGAAGTTTTGTCATTACTATTTCTACTGCACTGAGGTTATCGCTATGAGTATCAACGGGAATTCCACGTCCATTATCGCGTATTGTTACGCTATTATCTGTATGTAAGTGTACATGTATTTCGTTACAGTATCCAGCGAGTGCTTCGTCTATGCTATTATCGACAATTTCGTAGATAAGATGATGAAGTCCATCACTGTCAGTAGATCCAATATACATGCCTGGTCGTGTACGAACGGCATTTAATCCTTCTTGCACTTGAATTTGTTGAGCGGTATAGTTTGTTTTTTGCATATACATATAGTATAGTGTATTTTGTAATATATTTCTCTAAGGGACATATAGGTATAAGTGGAACTTGAGCTTTATGTTTCTTACTTAAAAAAATATAAATATACTATAATAAAAAAATAATGATATAAATATAAGGAGTATTATATGCAATATAAGCCAATAAAACCTATTACCGCATTTTTAGCAGTATTTCCAGTAGTATTTGTGTTAGTATTTGCTATAGTGGGGGTGTTAGTATTAAAAATTCATATAGAATGGATATTGATAATAAGTAGTTTGCTTGTAGCATGTATTGCGTATTGGCAAGGATATTCTTGGCAAGATATTGAAAATGCTTTATCGCGTAAAATATCTGAGGTATGGATTGGGATACTGATTCTTCTGTTGGTTGGTGCTATTGTCGGAACTTGGATGTTTAGTGGTACTGTTCCTATGCTTATTTACTATGGCATTAAATGGCTTGATCCTAGTTATGTTCCTATTGTAGCATTTATTGTTACTTCGTTAGTTGCTTTGTTTACAGGGACCTCATGGGGATCTGCTGCTACTTCAGGGGTAGCGTTTATAGGGGTAGCTCAATCTGTTAATGCTTCAATTCCTCTTGTTGCTGGGGCGATTATTAGTGGTGCATATTTGGGTGATAAAAATTCTCCTGTGTCAGATACAACGGTATTGTCAGCCATAGGATCGAAAGTATCTTTGTATCGTCATGTCAGCTCTATGATGAGAATATCCATTCCTGCTGTTGTTATATGTATTGTACTGTATTTAGTGTTGGGAAATATTTTAAGTAATCCTTCTGCTGGTGAATCTCAGATTGCTCAAAAAATATTGAGTGATTTAGAGCAGATATATAATTTTAATATACTATTGTTGTTGCCTGCGGTGATAGTATTTGGAGGGGCTACTCTGCGATTTCCTCCTGTGCCACTGTTACTTTTTGGGAGTTTAGCAGCATTATTACTAGGAATACTCTTTCAAGGATATGGGTTTGCTGATGGTGTTGCTTCTATGATTCATGGTTTTAGAATTTCTATGAGTTCTGTGGATCAAGGGGATATTGTGCAAGAATTAGTGGAGCTACTCAATCGTGGTGGAATTAGCAGTATGCTCGGTACAGTGCTATTTATTAGTTGTTCTATGACTTTGGGGGCATTATTGGAGCTTACTGGGGCTTTTGATAAGATATTAGCACTATTATCACATCTTATATATGGTGCAACAAGTTTAGTTATAATTACATGGTTTCTTGCTTTTATTATCAATACAAGTGTAAGTTCTGCTCAGTTTACTTTTTTGACTTTAGGGCCTATTTTAAGAAAACTGTATATAAAACATAATGTCAATCCTTCTGTTCTTTCTCGTAGTATGGAAGAAGGGGCTACTATCACAGAACCTCTTATTCCTTGGACAGTGACTGGTATTTATATGGCAACAATATTGGGTATTCCAAACTTTCAGTTTGCTCCATTTGCTATATATAACCTTGCTTGTGTAGCCATTATGTTTGTGTATGCATTTATTCCAAACTTTAAGTACGGTACTCCTCCATTAGAGAAAGAAGAAGGTGCTGTTGAGTCTGATGTTGAGCATAATATTGAACATAATACAGTATAAAGAAAAGGAATTTTACATACAATCATAATGAAAGAAGCATCGCTTGAGACATTGCTTATACAATACCAAGAGCAAGCAGAGGGCCCTGTTGTTCCTCCTATTTATCAAACAAGTAATTTTCAGTTTAAGGACTGGGAGTCAATAGATAGAGCCTTTGACGATCCAGTAAACACTGCTATATATGCGAGAGGGAAGAATCCGTCAGTAGCAATGATTGAAGAAAAAATAGCTCTCATCTGTGGAGGAGAAAAAGCAAAATTTTTCTCCTCAGGAATGGCAGCTATCTCGTCTGCTATTCTTCATTGCGTACAATCAGGAGATCATGTAATAGCAGTCAAAAATATATACGGGCCAGCAAATAATTTTCTTAATGTGTACTTAAGAGAAAAATTTAATATTGATACTACATTTATTGAAGGAAAAGATCTTGATGAGTTTAGAAATTCAATAAGGAAAAACACAAAACTGATCTATTTAGAAAGTCCATCAACGGCAGTGTTTGCTCTTCAAGATATTGAAGGGGTTGCAAAGATAGCGAGAGAGCATGCTATAAAAACAATAATTGATAATAGCTGTGCTACTCCTGTATTTCAGCAACCGTTATTATTAGGTATAGATTTAGAAGTTCATTCTTGCTCTAAATACATAAATGGCCATAGTGATGTTGTTGCTGGTGTTATTATTGGGAAAGAAGGGGATATACATTCTATTTCTTTGCGAGAATTTCCTTGGTTTGGTGCAAAATTAGCACCTTTTGAAGCTTGGTTAATTTTAAGAGGACTGAGAACGTTACGATTGCGAATGACACAGCATCAGCATAATGCTATGAAAATAGCAGAGTTTTTGTCTCAGCATCCCAAAGTGACAAAGGTTACGTACACAGGCTTAGCGACATTCCCTCAAAAAGAGTTAGCAAATAAACAGATGAAAGGGCATTCAGGTTTGTTAAGTTTTCAGCTATCTACTACAAACTTAGAGCAAATAAAGAATTTTTTTAATTCTCTTCAGTATTTTAGGATTGCAATAAGTTGGGGAGGGTATGAGAGTTTAGTATATGCTCCTGCAATAAGTTATCTTAAAGAGTTACCTGCAGAACAATTTGAGGCACTTGGTATTTCTTTAGGTGATATACGTATATCAGTAGGATTAGAAGATGCAGATGATTTAATACATGATCTCAACGAGGCTCTCAAACACATACTGTGATTATCTTTATATAGCAAGAAAGGAGTTATCCTTTCTTGCCAAGGTATATATTTCTACACTATGCTACGATGTACATGCTGAACTACCAACTTTTGGATATTGTGCTGTTTTGCCAGCCATAGCTGAGCCTTGAAAGTCATCGGGATATATTCTTTGTATGTTACACAATTTCCATGATGACAAATCTTGATCAAAATTAGAAGCATTAAAAAATACAAAAAGTTCATTAATATTTTTATCAGCTATAACCTTCCGTACATCCCAATCTCCTATGTCTTGATTAAAAACACTTGCTCCCTTAAACATAAGCAATATACTGGTAACATTACTCATATTCCAGTTTCCTATGTCTTGATTAAATTTAGTAGCCTCACTAAACATAGCATTCATATGGGTTACTTTCCCTACATCCCAATCTCCTATGTCTTGATTAAAAACACTTGCTTTACTAAACATCCCTCTCATATCCGTTACATTACTGGTATTCCACTGTGTTATGTCTCCATTAAAAGTACTATCATCCTTGAATAATTCACTCATATCATCAATAGCACTCGTGTCTATCATGTTGAGATTGGGGCTATTGGTGTTTTGTCTGCCTGCTCCTCTTTCTGCAGTAATAATATCTTGTAGTGCTTTCTTTGTTGTTGGTCTGTAATAGCTAGCTACTTGTCCTGCTAGTTTCACCAGTCCTGTCTCTACATTGATAGTCGCAAGTGCCTTTTGTCCCGAGTATGCTCCCGCAGAAGTAATGGTACATTCCACTACCTCGTAGTTATACTCAGTTATAGCAGTATCATGTATGTTTGATTTATTTGCTGTGCCTGTTATTGTTACTGTATTGGTATTTTTTGCAAATGTTACTGTTAAGCCTGTTTCTTCTTTGAGTGTGCTGTCATCTAAGGTGCTTTCATTACAGGTAAAGGTAAGTCCACTAGGACTAATACTAGTAAGTACTCTTGTTGTATTTTGTGCGAGTGCTGTGCCTACTGTTGCTGATATCTTTGTGGCGTTTCCTATCACTATTGTTATGCTGGCAGATACTGCTGTTGCTTCTGCTGATACCTTTGTCTTTTTGAGGCTGTTTACTGCTACTGCGGTGATATAGTATTTTGTATTCAATCGTAGATTGCGTATTGTATAGCTTGTTGCTCCTGTTGGCACATCGTCTTTTTCTGCTCCTTCTTGTGCATCGCTTGCTCCTTGTGCTTGTGTCTTTACTGTTGCTCCATCTATGTTTGTTTTTGAGGCTGCATAGTATACTATGTAATCTATTTGATTATCTCTTAAATCAGTTCCGTCTTCTGTCGTTCCTTTTACGGTTGGGGCTGTTATGGTAAGTACTATAGTAGCTCCTTGTGCATTTGCTTGTATGGTGGGCTTTCCTGGTGCGGCATAGGCTTCTTTTGCGATAAACTCCTTGCGTAGTCCTGTTGCTTCTTTGTTGGTATCGGTGCTGTTTACTGCTTGTACTACTATTTCGTAGCTTGTGCCTACTGTCAATCCTGTCAGAGTGCTGTTGGTTGTTCCTGCTGCTACTGTTGTGGAGCTTCCTGCTGTTTTTATTTGTGCTACTGTCCTTGTTGTACTGCCACTTTTGGCTACTTTGTATACTTTGTACGATACTTGTGCTACTGTTAGGGTGTCTCCTTTGTTTGTTTTGTGGCTTGCATTGAGGCTGGGGGCTGTCCACGATATTGTTGCACTCCCTCCTGTTACTCCCCCTACTTGTATGTTGCTTACTTCTGCGGGGGCAGTCGCTTGTGATGCGGTTGTTACACTTGCCACTGTCGATACTGCTTTTTTGCTTGTGTCTGTTTTTACTGCTACTTCTACCACAAAGTGATACTTTGTTGCTCCTTTTATTGCTACTACTGGTGCTGTTTCGCTAGACAAACCTAAACTGCTAAGGGCTGATACTGTGTACACTCCACTACTTGCTGTGCCTATACTTACTCTTCTGCCTCTTTGTACTTCTGCTACTGTTGGTGTTGTGTCTTTCTGTAAGCCGTATACTGTGTATACTAGCTCATCATTGCTTGTTACTGTTGTGCCATCTTTGTTTTTTGCTCCTGTTATTGTGCTTAACTGTGTGAGTACGAGCTTTATTGTTCCTACTGTGTTTGTTGAGGGTGATACTACCAGCTTGCCTGTTAAGGACGATGTAGGGGCTGTTGCTTTTGAGGTGGGGATAGTGCTTAATTCTAGTTTTTGTATCAGTGCGGGGTCTTTACTTTGTGCTTTCTTTGTTGCATAGGGATTGAGGCTGTTTATTGCTTCTATGCCTATGGTATATACTGCTCCCTTTGTTCCTATAAATGTTCCTCGTAAGCTGCTGTTTCCTGCTATCTCTTGTGTTTGTACTCCTCCCATTGCTTTTATTTCACCTATAGTTTTAGTACTCTGGTCTCCTGCTACTATGTATACTTTGTATTGTATTTGTGCTTGTGTGAGTTGTCTATCGTTGGGTGCTTTGTGATTGCTGGTAATTGTTCCTTTTTGAAACTCATACTGCACGGTATCGCTTGTTTGTGTTGATGTTTCGATAAACAGAGTGAGATTCTCTGGTGCTGGGGGGACAGTGGATACTGCATCATATACTGCTACTTTATCAGTGAGCGTTGTTGGGGGACTTACTCTGTTATTTTCTACTGTGAGAAAGGTAAAGCTATAGCTTTTTGCATTTGCTTGTGTTGAGGATACTTCTATGCCATCTGCTATGCCAAAGCTAATGGTGGTAGCTGTACTTGTTATGCTTTTTTCTGCTACCAAGTTTGTGCCATCTAACATACGCAGGGTGTAGTATCGTCCTATGCCTGGAGCTTGCTTAAAGGTTGCTTTTATTTGTATTGCTCCTGTACTTGTATCAAGTGTAGGCTTGCTTTGAAAGAGATCTTCTGAGGGGGCTGTGAGTGAGTTGGGGGTGCTTATGTCTTTTATGGCTTGGGTGCTTTTATTTTCTGAGTAATCATAGGTGAGTATTGTTACGGTATATGTTTTTCCTTGCGTGAGTTCTTCGACAGAGAGTGCTGTCGTGGGATAGGGTATTTTCTTCTCGCTCAGTACTGTGGCGCTTGTGCCTTTCTCTTGTATGCTTATGCTGTATTCTTTTATGTCTTTGTTATTGGCTTTTATTGTATCGGGGGCTGTCCATGTTATCTGTGTGCCTATCTTCGCTGCTGATACAAAAGGATAGCTTGCTTGTATGTTTGTCACTGCATCGGGGGCGGTGCTATCTGCTGCGGTAGTGACTGTAGCATTTTCTGCTGTTCCTTTGTTGCCTGCACTGTCCATTGATACGACTGCCACTGTATACTCGGTGGTAGCTTTGAGGCCTGGTATCTGTGTGTTGCGTACTGCTCTCTCTGTTATTGTCACTGTCTTTGCTGCGGTACTGCTGTCCTTTTCTGTTGCTGTTATAGTCACTCCTGCGTAATCTCGTACATCGGGGGCTTGCCAGCCTACTACTATGCTATCTGCTCCTCCTACTGCACTTACATTGCTTACAGGCTCTGTACTTTTGTCTGTTGTTGCTTGCTCTTTTGACACTGCAGTGGAGTACTTTCCGTTTTGAGAAACATACACCTCTACTTTGTATGTAAGCGTGCCGTAGAGTTTTGTGAGTGCTATGCCATCTTTTGCTACATACACAGTTGCATATTCTTTGTTTTGTGCGGTTGCTCCGCTGAGTGTTGCAGTACTGCTATTGTTCACAGTTTCCTCTGCTACTACTGTATTTGTTGCTGTTGCTATCACTCGTACTAAGAGGCTTTTGTCCGTAAAGGCAAAGCTCCCCCACTTGATAAGCAGGCTTTCATCGGCTGGGCTATTGCTTTTATCGTTTGCTGTTACTGTAAAGTCTGCCTCTGGCAGTGGCGTTACTGTTTGTGAAAGCTGTGATGCTTGCACGCCTGTCAATACTGTTGTAGGACTGCTTGTGTTATCATTTCTGTCTTTGTAGCGTATTTCTACATCATAGGATATGCCTGCAAGCGTGGAGACATTTGAAAGTATAACTTCTCCTTGCTGTAGGTTCTGCACGGTAGCTTGTGCAAGCACTATGCCACCAGTCGTGCTTTTTACCACTATTTTGGCTTCTGCTATGTCTGTTTTGCCTGATGCAAGTCGCTCTTTGTCCCATGTTATCTTTATGCCATCCCCCGACTTCTCTACTCCTACCTGTGTCAATGTGTCCTGTGGTGCAGTAGTATCTATCAGTGTTGTCACAGAGCGTGTTGTTTTTGGTGATACTTCTGTGTCTTTTTGTGCTTCTATCTCTACGGTGTAGTCGGTGAGTGCTTGTAAGCCTTTGAGTTGGTACGATTGTCCTTGTTGAAAGAGTGTTTGATATTCTATTGCAGGAACACGCACTTGTATTGATTGTGCTGGTGTCGATGATGTAGCTTTTACGACTACATGCGTGGCTTCGCTTGGGGCTTCCCAGCGTAATGCAAGTGTCCCATCGTTGCTTGCTACTTGTATCTGCACATTGGACACTGATGCGAGTGTCGGGGTTACCTGTTTTCCCCCTCCGCCTGATGAGGAACTGCTACTGCCCTCCGAACATCCTACGAGTACGAGGGTAGTCATTGCTAGCACTAAAAATAATGCTACTAGAGTTAGGTTTTGCTTATATCGAGAGTGTACCCCCCCCCCCCCCAATTTTCACGCTGTATAGCTCATCGTTTTGATAGCTATTATTCATCCATACTTTCAAGTGTTTTTTCATAAGGCCTCCTTACGGTTGTTTTATTATCGTATATATTTTCAATACCACAATAGTTATTATAGTAAAAATACTATTTTTTTTGGGTAAAAGCACAAAAAAATAAAGCAATTTACTTGATTTTTTGTAAAATATACTGTACTATATACATATGAAAAAATATGATCCAAAAACAATTATTTCTGAGCTTCCAAAAAATTTATATATTAATGGAAAATGGACTTCAGCAAGTGGAGAGACTATAGAAGTTGATAATCCAGCTACTGAAGAAATTATAGCTACTGTTGAAGTAGGTAATGATATACATGCAAAGCAAGCAGTGGATGCTGCAGAGCAAGGTGCTAAAATATGGCAAAATGATTTTACTGCACGTGATAGGGCAGAGGTGCTAAGAAAAGCGTTTGATATTCTTATAGAAAGAGCAGAGTATTATGCTCATGTTATCACCATAGAACACGGAAAACCGCTTGCTCAATCAGTAGCAGAAATAAAATATTCTGCTGAATTTTTTCGTTGGTTTGCAGAAGAAGGTGTTCGTAATATAGGCGAGTACTATGAGTCGCCAACAACGGGTGCAAATATTATGGTGCATCATAAACCAGCAGGAATAGCATTGCTTATTACTCCGTGGAATTTTCCTCTTTCTATGGGAACTCGTAAAATTGGTCCTGCTCTTGCTGCAGGGTGTTCTGTAATAGTAAAACCTGCATCAGCTACCCCATTTACAATTATTGCACTTGCTCAGGTGCTAGAGGAAGCAGGAGTACCTCCGGGAGTAGTAAATATTCTTCCTTGCAAAGGATCGTCTAATGCAATCAATGTAATACTAGAAGATCCTCGTGTACGAGTAGTATCATTTACAGGTTCTACCTATGTTGGAAAAACACTCTTGGTAAATTCTGCAAAAAATGTGCTTAATTGTTCAATGGAACTAGGAGGAAACGCTCCTTTTATTGTCACTGAAAACGCAGATTTACAAAAAGCCTTAGATGGTGCTGCAGTAGCGAAGATGAGAAACATGGGAGAATCTTGTGTTGCAGCAAATAGATTTTATGTTCATGAGTCCCAGTACGAAACATTTATTGAATTATTTGCAGAGAGAATGGCAAAGTTAAAAGTGGGAAATGGGTTAGAAGATGGCATAGATGTTGGTCCTGTTATCAATAGAAAAGCTCAAAAGGATGTGCATGCATTTGTAGAAGATGCTATAAGTAAAGGAGCAAAAATTGTGACAGGAGGAAGTATTCCTGAGGGGATAGGCTGTTTTTATCCTCCAACAGTACTTCGTGATGTATCAGCGGATAGTAAAACAATATGTGAAGAGATTTTTGGTCCTGTAGCTCCTATTAGAAAATATACATCAGAAGAAGATATGATAAAAGAAGCAAACGATAGCCCAGATGGGCTTGCAGGATATGTGTTTAGTGAAAACATAACGCAAGCAGTACGTATATCAAAAAAATTAGAAGTTGGTATGGTAGGAGTAAACAGAGGAATGCTCTCTGATCCTGCTGCTCCTTTTGGTGGAGTAAAACAAAGCGGGCTTGGACGTGAGGGGGCTCATGAAGGACTTATGGAGTTTTTAGAAACACAGTATCTTTCAATAGATTTATAGAAGTATCATTACAGCGTATACTACTACAATACAATAAGAGAAGCGTACATCAAAGGGAGAACTTTGCTATACTTTGATGTATGCACAGTAATATTCCTTTCTATGCTATTCTATACTATATACTGAGGCATTAGTTATTATATCATGAATAAGCATAATTATATATCTCCAAAAATCTTGAAAGGATTTCGGGATTTTCTTCCTGCACAACAATCTACTCGTAATTACTGTATTGCTCAAATACAAGAAGTGTTTTCGCGTTTTTGTTATGCTCCTATTGACACCCCTATCTTAGAGTATGAAGAAGTATTACTAGGAAAGGGCGGAGGGGAAACAGATAAGCAAGTGTACTGTTTTACTGATCAAGGGAAGCGTAATGTTGCTATGCGCTTTGATCTTACTGTTCCCTTTGCTCGTTTTGTAGCAATGCATCATCATGAACTTGCATTTCCTTTTGCACGATACCATATTGGAAAAGTGTTTCGGGGAGAGAATACGCAAAAAGGTCGGTATAGGGAATTTACGCAATGTGATTTTGATATCATAGGGACAGACACTGTTTCTGCAGATATTACTATTATTGAAACGATAGTGAGTGCTTTACAAGCACTGGGAATACACAATGTAAAAATACATATCTCACACAGAGAGCTCATAACATCGCTATTGTCTGAACACGATGAAGTAACACAAATAGAAGTTATGAGAATTATAGATAAAATAAAAAAGATAGGAAGCACTGCGGTACAAAATCAATTAGCTTCTGTTCTTCCCGAAAGTACACTTAGTCCTTTGTTAGAATGTATTACAAGTACTGTTTCCTGTGATAAGCAAATATCACAGGAAGAATATAATCATACTGTGCTTGCCACTATACAGAAATATGTAGGCGAAAAGAACCCTGCCTATGTACGTCTTAGTGAGATACTTACAGCAGTAGGAGAAATAGGATTAGGACAGGTAATAGTGCTTGATACAAGTATAACACGAGGGCTGGATTATTATACTGGTTTTGTATGTGAAACATTTATTTCTTCATTTGAAGATGTTGGATCTATTTGTTCAGGAGGGCGATACAATAACCTTACAGGAATATATACAAAACATAGTATGCCTGGAGTTGGGGCATCTATTGGATTGGATAGATTACTTTCCATTTTTGAAAGCAGTATTTCTGTGCCAAAGGTGGTTTCTATAGCCATCTATGCAATGGAACAAGAAAGTGTTGCGTACTGCCATACTATTATGAAAGTGCTTCATGATCATAAGTATTGTGCTCTTGTATATTCTCCACGTAAAGGGTATGATAACAGTAACTTAAAAGATTTTTTTAAGTTCACTGATACTACAGATCCTGATTTTAGTATCGTTATTGGGAATGAAGAGCGTACACATAGTACTATCACTATTACTCATATTAAGACAAAAAGACAATTACGCAATGTTGCTATAAACACTGGACTTACTTTTATACATGAACAATCAAGCACTGCAGAATAAATTTCTTTCTTTACCTATTTATCAGCAAAAACACAGAATAATAGAAGCCCTAGAGCATCATCAAATTATAGTAGTAGAAAGTAATACGGGATCAGGAAAGACAACTCAATTACCACTTATTCTGTTAGAGCATGGGTACAGCAGAGATGGGCTTATCATTGGTATGACAGAACCTAGGAGAATAGCAGCTGTGTCAGTGGCTCAGTATGTGCAAACGCAGCTTGTAAATACTCCTTCTTTTTTACACTCTCTTGGTGATGCACATCAACAGACAGATCCTTTATTTGTGGGATATAAAATTCGCTTTGAGGACAAAACAACTGAACATACAAAGATAAAAATTATGACGGATGGCATCTTATTACAAGAGTTCAAAAAAGATCCATACCTCTCGCATTACTCAACAATTATCATAGATGAAGCACATGAACGTAGCCTTAATATAGACTTTATTCTTGGTCTCATAAAAGAATTATGTAGTGTACGTAGTTCCTTAAAAGTTATTATTTCATCAGCAACGATAAATACTGCTTTATTTTCAACATTTTTCTTTCATTGTCCTATTATTAAAGTGGAAGCTCCCTCTTACCCTATACAGACATTCTTTTCTCCTTCTCCTCAAAAGAGTAATAGGAGAGAAAAGTTGAAAAAGAAAAAGAATAATAGATTTTTCCCCCGAGAACGAATGAGTTTTTTTGAAATAGATTCTGATGTTCTTATTGCCCATATTGTCACAATAGTACAACAATCACTACAAAAAAAAGAAGGGGATATTCTTATTTTTCTTGCAGGTGAAAAACAAATAAAAGATTGTGTGGATGCATTGTATACCATTTCACAGACACATGCTCTGCACATACTTCCTTTATATGGGAGGCTTGACAATCGTTCTCAGGAGTTAGTGTTTGATCCTGCTCCTGCAAATACTACAAAGATTGTTATTGCTACAAATATAGCTGAAACAAGTATTACTATTGATACTATTAAGGTGGTGATTGATTCTGGTCGTGTAAAGCGTAATACCTATCATCACGATACATACATTACAACATTGGATGAAATAGCCATATCTCGTGCTTCGGCATTGCAAAGAAAAGGAAGGGCAGGCAGAACAAGTCCTGGTGTATGTTATCATCTGTATCGAAAACAAGAGTTTGAAGCGTTAGAGCCATTTTCAAAGGAAGAAATACATAGAACTGATTTATCCGAAGTGATACTTCGTATGGCGTATCAAGGAATAAAAAACTTCGAAAAATTCCCTTTTATTTCTCCTCCAAAAAAACAGTCTGTACATGCCAGTATAGCTATGCTTCAAGAACTTGATGCATTGGATAAAAAACAGCTTATTACTGATATAGGGTCTCTTATGTCAGAATTTCCTCTGCTTCCTATACATGCAAGAATGTTAGTAGAAGGAATACAGCAGTATCCTGATGTTCTTGATGCTATTATTACTGTTGTTTCTTTTCTTTCTACTCCTAATCCTTTTTTGTTGCCTATAGGAGAAGAAGTGCAAGCTCGCAAGGCACATCGTGCATTATCTGTACAGGACAATGATTTTCTTAGCTATATCAATATTTTCACATTGTTTACAGAAACACATAGTACCGAGAGAGCAGCATTTTGTGAGCAGTATTACTTAGATGAACAAACAATGTATGAAATTTATAATGTCTACACACAGTTACGTAATCAGGTTTCGGAAAAGGGAGTTCCTATAGGGACACAGCATCACAAAGAAAAGATTATTTGTGCCATTATGAAAGGGCTTGTATTTAATATTTGTATACTAGAAAAAGCACATCATTATTGTAATAGAAGAGGTGAGAAAATATATATTCATCCTGGTTCTATGTTATTTGATCAAAAGCAATTACCAGCAATACTGATAGCAGGAGAGATTGTGCAAACAAGCAAAAAATTTGCCCGTTCTGCTTCAGGATGTAGGATTAACTGGATTCAGAATGTAGCCCCCCATATTTATCAAGAATTACAGGGTGTTCTAAAAGAAAAAAAAGATACGCACACTTCAAAACAAAGGCAATCCTCACAAGGTATTGATTCTTCTAAAAAACAGTCATCTGCATATAAAAAAGAACAGCACATGCTTTCTATTGCAAACACAACATATACATTACAGTACATACATGAAAAAAAGGTACTATTGCTTACATGGAAGGAAATGAAGCAGATAGCGAAATATATATCATCAGATGAACTATATCGTTTTGGGAGAGTACGCTGTCTTGTATCAATAAAACAGCGTAGCTATTTACCTATCATTAAGCTATCAAGTATTCCTGTACTGAACGCACTTGAAAAGATACTGCTTCCTCCTCTTACTGCACTTCCATTACCCTATGCTCCCTCTAAAGAGAATGAGGACTCAGATAGCACTGCTGACAATAAAATACAACATGCTCTTATTGAAGGCTGTATGTCTCTCTATGTTAAGCATGATGGTAAAAAAGCCTCTGCATCTTCTACAGCAACGCAGTATCCAATGAATGTTTTGTTTTGTTCTCTTGAAACAGGAAAACATGGCTCACGCTATATAGATCTAAGCACACATTTTTTGACATCACTGTACAACAGTATGCGTTCAATAGAATTACTTATAGAAGAACAGAGTGACAAAAAACATATTGCAAAAGCACAAAAGGTATATGCACAGCTCCATGCTGCATACCAGCTATTAGAGGAGCATGAAGGGTAAATATATAGAAGTAATTTAGTGTATAATATAACTATATTAGTTAAGAGGAGAGGTTATGGCGGAATTACAAGCATCACAAATATCCCTTATGAAATTCTTACGAGAAAATCATTTTATTATCCCTGAATATCAGAGAGAATATGCATGGAATAAAGAAAAATGTGAAATATTATGGGAAGATGTAAAAAATTTTTGTATAGGTAATTATACTGGAAACAGCTATTTTTTAGGATCATTGATCTTTTTTAAAGATAAAGAAAGTGATTCCTTAGATATTATTGATGGACAACAGAGAATTACATCCTTTCTTTTGTTATTAAGGGCTTTTTATGCTGTTCTAATAAAAATGTACGAACAAAATCCAAGTGATAAAGATATTGAAGGGATGAAAATGCAAATAGCCCCTTGTATCTGGCATGGAGTGAGTGCTGTCCAATATAATACCCCTGATTTTGAACGTCCTAGATTAGAAACGAAAAGAATATATGAAAAAGATAAAGAGGTATTTCGATCAATGTTCTCAGAATCTTCTCCAGAGTTGTTAAAACAAAGAAGCAAGAAAAAGAATAAATATCTCATAAATTATAGCCTTTTCTATGAGAAGTTATCACATTTACAGGAAGAAGGAATTCTAAATATAGTTACATTTTTTGAAAAAATAGTAGAAGGTCTTATCATACTTCCTATAGAGTGCAATAGTTTTGAAATGTCTTTGACTATTTTTTCTACACTCAATGATAGAGGAATGCCTTTGGCAGATCATGATATATTTAGATCTTACTTGTATCAAAAAGCTCATAAAAAAGGAGAACAAGAGGTACAAAATTTTAAAAATAAATGGAATAAACTGGAGAAATTATGCAAAGAAACAGAAGGAAAAACAAATATAGATGATATTTTTCAATATAATATGCGTGTTATGAGAGCAGAGAAGGGAGATACAGATACTACTACTATTGGTATCAGGGCATTTTACAAGAATGGAAAGTATCTAGATGATACAAATTTATTGTCAACATTAACGAATATTGCTTATTTTTGGAACTATATAGGTACTAATTTTACAGAAAGGCAAGGTGATGAGGATGCTCCTACCTTTTCTTTTTCTGAAAAAACAAAAAAATACATACAAGCTCTAATGTCGTATCCCAATGATCAGTGGAGGCATGTTCTCACTATTGCGTGTCATAAATATTTAAAAAAATTAGAAAAAATAGACGAGATAATAATGCCAATAGTGGCAGCACTGTATTATCGCTTTTTAGAAACAAATAGCGTAACCTACATAAGACCACTTTGCCTAAGAATAGGTGTAAATATAAAAAAAGAAAAATATATCTTTGAGGATATTTCATTTGATATTAAGGAAGCAACAATACAAAATGGTATTTCTAGTAGGGTAAGAAGAGGACTTCTCTATCTTGCTACCTATAGCAATAATGAAGAACAAGAGTATATTGATTCTATAGAAACATTGAATATTGAACATATTTTTCCACGAAAATGGCAAAATACTAATTATCAAGCTCTAGAGAGAAATTCAGAACAAGCAAAAACATTACTTGAGAATATAGGTAACTTAAGTTTGATGGAAAAAAAATTAAATATACAAGCAGGAAATGGGTATTTTGAAAAAAAAGCAAGCTAAATACAAGGATTCAGCGATTAAAGAACTACGATCAATAGCGGAAAATAATATAAAGTGGGGAAAAGAAGAAATAGAACGAAGAGAGGACAAAATTATCAATTCTCTCCATGATTTTTTTACACGACACTTACCTCAAAAATAATATCATACCAGCAATATGTTTTCAAAAAAAGGAGAGAAGCAATGCTCTCCTTTTTTTCGTCAGTATCTTAGTATCTACTATTGAGATATTGAATAAAAAGTCTTTTTTCCGGGATAGTAAGCAATGTTTCCTAACGCTTCTTCAATACGGAGCAGTCTATTATATTTTGCAAGTCTATCGGTGCGTGAAAGAGAACCTGTTTTAATTTGTCCTGTCCCTAGCGCCACTGCTAAGTCTGCAATAAATGGATCTTCTGTTTCTCCGCTTCTGTGACTGATGATTGCAGTATAGTTTGCTCTCTTTGCCATTTCTACTGCTTCAAAGGTTTCGGTAAGCGTACCAATTTGGTTTACTTTTACCAGTATACTGTTTGCTATTCCTTTTTGAATGCCTTTTTGCAAAAACTCTACATTGGTTACAAATAGATCATCTCCTACCAGCTGTACTGTATCGCCTATTTTATCGGTGAGCATTTTCCAGCCATCCCAATCGTGTTCAGCCATGCCATCTTCTATGCTTATGATAGGATACTTCTTTGTCCAGTTTGCGTAAAACTCTGCCATCTCTTCGCTACTATGCTCTGATTTATCAGACCAACGGAACACATATTTTTTCTTATCATTATCGTAAAATTCACTTGAAGCAGGATCGAGAGCAATCATAATTTCTTCTTCGGGCTTGTACCCAGCTTTCTCTGTTGCCTGTAGTATAATCTCTACGGCTTCGTCATTGCTCTTAAGGTTAGGAGCAAATCCCCCCTCGTCCCCTACTGATGTAGCGTATCCTTTATCGTGTAATAGCCCTTTAAGCGTATGAAAAATTTCGGTTATCATTTGTAATGCTTTGCTAAACGATTCTGCTTTTACGGGCATAATCATAAACTCTTGAAAATCCACTGAGTTATCAGCATGAGCTCCCCCGTTTATAATATTTGCCATAGGGACAGGGAGCGTATTGATATGATAGGGACCTAAATACGCATAGAGAGGTATTTCAAGATAACTTGCAGACGCTCTTGCTACTGCCATGGATACCCCAAGTATAGCATTTGCTCCTAACTTTCCCTTGTTTTTGGTGCCATCCAATTCCAGTAACAGGGCATCTATCTGTGTTTGCTGTAGTGCTTTTTTTCCTACTAATGCATGTGCGATAGTAGTATTAACGTGCTCTACTGCTTTTAATACTCCTTTTCCCAGATATACATCTTTTTGTTTATCACGTAACTCCAACGCTTCATTCTCTCCTGTAGATGCACCAGAAGGCACTGCTGCAGTTCCTACATATATGTCATCTACATGAACATCTACTTCAACAGTAGGGTTTCCTCGAGAATCTAATATTTGTCTTGCGTGTACATTTGTAATTTCAGGCATAATTATCCTCCATTTATTTATATTTACTTATTTCTATTATAGTAGTTTATGCTATTTAATGAGTGCAGAGTATAAGGAAATCTTATAAGTATATAGCATAAGTAATTTATTCTGTTTCTTATATAATAGTACATACATGCAAGATATTCTTGAAACAAAAAATATGCAGGATATATTTTCACAAGTGTTATTTAAGAATGATACTTCTTTATATCCACGCGAAGAACAACTCCATCTATCAGAAAAAATTGTTGAAACTATTGAAAATGGAGGCTCTTTGATTGCAGAGGCAGGTACAGGAGTAGGAAAATCCTTTGCATACTTAGTGCCTGCTCTTCTCTATGCTCATCAGGGACATAAGATTATTATCATTACCGCAACAATAAACCTACAACATCAGCTATACGATAATGATATTCCGCGATTACAAGCATTGTTAGATACCGATGTTCCTGTAACAGTACTAAAAGGAAAACAAAATTATCTCTGTAAAGACAGAGCGCTCTCTTTGTTACAACCAAATCAAGAAGAGCTGTTTAGTATAGAAGGAATGCAAGAATTACGTCAGTGGGTACAACAGACTAGCACTGGAGACAAAGAAGAGTTAGTACAGCAATACAATGTTTCTTCTTTGTTATGGCAAGACATATGCACTGATTCGTATAGCTGTGGTGGAGCAGTATGTGCAAGAAAAAATCATGAAGGATGCTTTTTTAGTGAAGCAAGAAAAAAAGTGTTTCATGCGGGAATAATAATAACAAACTACAGCATGTTAGCGGTGCATATTCGTACGCTTCTGCAACAAGATAGAAAGGATACTGGAAGCACCGAATCAACGCTTCTTCCTGAGGATGCAGTGTATATTTTAGATGAAGCTCATAAGCTCCCTTCTATTATCCGTGAGGGGTTGAGTGAAGGTATTTCAGAGCAAGAATATCGTCAGGTGCATGATGTATTGATTGGAAAGCATGGAGTCGTTGCTGAAATTCGAAAAAGACAAGGAGAGCTACGACAAGATCAAATACAACCGATTTCTTTGTATGAAAAACAGTTTGAGATTGTATTACAGCAGATAGTAACACTTACGAATGTTGTAACAGAATATATGCATCGTTCTTCTGAAGCACAAAGAAGTGCAATCTCTGTAAGTATGAATTTTGACATTATCCTCAACGATAGATCTATTTCGGATACTGCAATATCTCTCTTTGGTGAGCTTTCAAAACATATAGATGTATTGATACAGCGTGTATCTCAAATCAAAGATGCGTTTCCCAGTGAGGTAGCTCTTGAAAATGCTATACAAAGCCAATGTCGTTGGTGGGAACAACAACAGGTGCTTTGTTTACAGTTTAGTGAACACGCAAATAATTCATCATTTATACGATGGTGTGAATTACGAGAAGAAAAAAAACAAGTGGGGCTTAGTTTTTTTACTACACAGCTTACTGTAAACAATGTTCTTGAACAGCATTTTTTTAACAAAATTCCAGTAAGCATATGTACAAGTGCTACATTATCAACATTTAAGACCTTTGAGTTTTGGAAGCGACAAACAGGGACAGAACATGTTACAAACACAGTCCTTTTGCCATCTCCTTTTCCTTATAAAGAGAGGGTACTTCTTTCTATTCCAACCGATGCTCCCAGTGTACAGGATCATCAGCAGTATGTATACTATTTACAGTCGCAGCTTACAAAGCTCATACAGCTTGCAGATGGTAAAACATTGATATTATGCACGAGTAACGCAATGGTATATCAGATAAGCACATTCTTAAAAACACAATTTCAAAATAGTGCATGGAACATACTTGCACAAGATGGAAGCACAAGTACTACAATGTTGGCAAAACAATTTCGAGAAGATATACACAGTGTACTCATAGCAACGAATAGCTTTTGGGAAGGATTTGATGCACCGGGAGAAACACTTCGTTTGCTTGTTCTTACGCGTATTCCTTTTACTTCTCCCTCCAATCTTTTTTTTAAGGAAGAAAGTCGCATGTTAGAACAGTATGGAAAAAATCCTTTTTTTTCTCTTTCTCTTCCACAAGCCGAAATGCGATTACGACAAGGGTTCGGAAGACTTATGAGGCATCATAATGACGGAGGGGTTGTGTTTATTTCAGATAACAGAATGCTCAGTAAAAAGTATGGGAATCAGCTTATTGATACATTGCCAGAATGTAAAACCTGCTTTCAAAATACAGATACAATTCTTGCGGAAATAAAAAATCATTTGATGACTTTATAGTATACTATATACATGCTAGGAAAAATATCACTATATGGTGCCGGAAAAACTGGCATTCAGGCACTTGTATATTTACTGAAAAAAATTCAAATGCCTATTGTTTTTTACGATGAAAATACAAGCTATGTACAAGGAATCAGTCTTGATGCTATGCAGTCTACTGTGTTAGTACAAAGTAATACATATGTACAAGTAGCACATGATGCAAGTGAGTTAGAAAATGCAAATGTACTCATTGTATGTGAAAACACTGAGAATAAAGTAGCTATAGATTGGTCTGTGGTAGCAAAAAGTGCTTCGATAATAATCATTGCAACACAGGATACCTCAGTCATCAACGATGCAATACAAGCTGGTATTTCAAAAGAAAAGATTTTGGGAGTGCATGGTGTTGCTGATGCAGGTGTGTTATGTTCTTCTGCTGCAAACATTCTTGCAATATCCTCTTTAGATATTCAAGCTATGGTATTTGGGGGAATAGCAAAAGATTTTAAGAGTAATCCGTCCTTTGTGAGAGCAGGGGGTATTCCTATAGACGAAATACAAGCAGGGAGCTATGAACAAGCCCTACAGCATGCGAAAAAAACGGTATTTTCTCTATATGGAGAGCTATGGAGTCACCATTACAGGCTTTCAAGTGCAGCAGTTCGCTTAGTAACTGTATTACTGAGTGGACAAACAACTCTTTTGCCTATTACCAGTACAGATACTACTATACCAGCCCTTGTGAACAATGCGGGAGTTATACAATGGTATCCTGAGCTTTGTAAATAATAATGATAAGGATGTAATGATGAAACAAAAAAAAATTACTATTATTGGTGGAGGAAATGTAGGAGCGTCTGTTGCTCATTATGTAGCACAGACAGTAGAAGGCTCTCACCAAGTACCTAATACTATTGTGCAAATTATTGATATTGTACCTCATTTAACTCAAGAAAAAGCGTTTGATTTTAATATAGCAGCAAATTTTGTGCCGTATAAATCGGTATTTGAAAGCAGCGAAACACTTTCGGATATGAAAGATGCCGATATTGTAGTCCATACTGCAGGTATAGCACGAAAACCAGGAATGGATAGGTTAGATCTTATAAAAACAAATGTAAAAATTGCCCGTGAAGCATCACAAGCAATAAAAACATATGCTCCTAATGCTATTGTAATTGTTGTTGCAAATCCACTTGATGTTATAGCAATGACCTGCTTTAAGGAAACAGGGTTTCCTAAAGAACGGGTTATTGGTATGGCAGGAGTCTTGGATAGTGCAAGGAATAGTTTTTTTATAGCAGAAGCAATAGGAAAGAAATATAAGGTAGCTCCTGTACAGAGCAGTCAAGTGGATACACAGGTATTAGGGGGACATGGTGATGCAATGGTACCCTTAACACAATATTCTTCTGTTGCTGGTGTCCCTGCACATATGTTTTTAGAGAATGAGCAGCTTACACAGTTAGAAGATCGTACTTGTCATGGTGGAGCAGAGATAGTAGGGTATCTTAAAACAGGGAGTGCTTTTTATGCACCAGCAGCTTCAGTAAATCAAATGATAACCGCTATAATTCTTAGTGAAAAACGTATTGTGCCTGCATCGGTATATTTGAACGGAGAATATGGCTATAAAGATATATTCTTAGGAGTGCCTATTATCATGGGGAGCAAAGGAATAGAAAAAATTATAGAGTTACCTCTTAATGAAAAACAAAAAGAATTCATGCAAAGCTCTGTAAAAATGGTGCAATCAGGGTTAGAACAGCTTAATACTCTGTAGTATACTGAAATGCGTTTGTATGTGTTTGAAAAATAGTATTGTTTCTCCTAAAAAAGACGAGTATGCTTGTATCATCATTGGTGATGAAATACTTGATGGGCATGTTGATGAATGCAATATGTCAGTGCTTATTCATAACTTATATCCTTTAGGATATAGGCTACAAGAGCTTCGTATTGTATCAGATGATATTGACTCTTTAAGTCTTGCTATCAATGAAGTGCGTAAAAAATTTCATATGCTTATTACCATTGGTGGATTAGGAGCAACACATGATGATAGAACTATGGCAGCGTTTGCGAAAAGTTTTCAACAGGAGCTTGTCATACATCAAGATATGCTTCGGTTTTTATATCAGCGTCCACGTACAACAAAGGAAATGCAAGAGGCGGTAACTCGTATGAGTACCATGCCAAAAGAAACAGAGATTATTCAGCTAGACGATAGGTGGCCAATTATCAAAATTGATAATTGTTTTGCTCTGCCGGGACTCCCCAGTATTTGCAAAGTTACTATTGAAAAACTAGCAAAAGTGCTTCCAAACCAAAATAAGACTTTTTATAAGGAATGTTTTGTCAATATTCGAGAATACCAATATTTTTCATGGCTTGAAACATTCTCAAAAAAATGGAAAGCAATAACAATAGGATCCTATCCTATACAAGAAAAGGGAAATATAGTGTCTAAAATTTCTATTACAGGAAAAGAAAATACTACTGTAGATGCCTGTTATAATGAAATTGTTATGTATTTTACATCAAAAAATGCAATTATCACTTAATTATGTCTTTATATACACACATAGGATCGCTTGATTCGAATATTACAAAGCCCATAGGTATTTTCTTGCATGGCTTTGGTGCAAATGCACAAAACATATACCCTGTGGCAGATTCTTTTACCGAAGTAATAGAGGACTGGTATCTTCCAGAAGGGATAATTGATTTAAGTGCCTATACAGGATATGCTGGAAGAGCATGGTTTCCTAATACACTTGCAGATATACACGCTGCGTTACAAGGAGAATACTGGAAGCGCTTATCTTTGCTTGATGATCCTAGCATTCTTCATGCAGCAGAACATGTTTATGCACATATCACAGAGCTTGGGTTATTGCATCGTCCAATTGTGTTAGCAGGATTTAGCCAAGGAGCAATGATGTGTACCGAACTTGCGTTATTGTTCTTACAACACTCAATTCCTATTTCGGCTATTATTTTGTTTTCAGGATCTCTTATTGCACAACAACGATGGAACGATACTATGAAATCATATGAAACAGCAACATTAGTACAGACAATGCCTATTATTCAATTTCATGGAAACGAAGATGCTGTGTTATCGCTTGCAAATGGAGAGGCATTGTATTCTTTTTGGAAACAATATACCAATGCTATTCAATTTCACATTTTTGATGGAATGCACACTATTCCTCTCTCTGCTATTTTGAAAGCAAAGCAATTTCTTCGTGATGTACTTTAGTAAGGGTTTTTTGCTATTACCGTTACAAAGCAATATTGTATGTGCTTATCTTTTATTGTTTCATTTTTAGTAATTGGATAGGGAGATTACTCAATAGCGTTTCTCTTAAAGATAATGTAATGTAGTACGGTGTACTGTTGTGTTTATCGATAAAATACCAAGTTCCTGGAAAGAACAAAGATATCTCTTTTGTCTCTGGAGTAATATGAGGTATCCAAAGAGAAGTGCTTATAAGATTCATAGTGTGAGGAGATAGTGATAGTTTTATACTTTTTTTAGCTTTAACACTCCAGTAATTAAATGTGTTGTCTGCTATATCCTGTATTATTTCTAATTTTTCTATGGGGGCATGGGGTGATTTTTTTTCTATAGTGGATAGAAGTTTTTTATTGTTCAAGAGTTCTGCTGTAACTTTTCTTGCATAAAGAAAAAGAAGAAGCTCAGAGCTTTGTGCTTTAGAGGTAAATTCTAACATAATTTTGTTTTCGACCATATCATAGGGAGCAGTTGCTCCTGCCGATAAAGGGCAATAAAATAAAGTGCTGTGTATATGTTTCTGTTGTTTCTGTAAATGCATGCCTTCGTATTCTACGCATGCTAGTAATGGCATATTTTGTATTTTTTGTAATTCTATTGTGATAGATCCATTAAGTGTAGCAGTAGTATGAGAAACAGTGTTTTTGTTTCCAATATAGTATATTATCCATTGTTTTTGGGCTTTTGCAATATATTCTGTAGGGATAGTGGGTACTTGTACTTCAACGGTGATAGTCTGAAACAAGTGTTCACAAGAGAATATGTGTATTGATAGCATAACAACAAAGAAGAGTTTACACACTATATGCTTCTGTTTCATATATGTGATACTATAAAAACATCGTCTTTGATTTATAAAAAACTAAGAAAATGAAAAATGTAACAAAGATGTGTCTGTTTTTAAGAAAGTGCCTATGATATGAAAAGAAACAACTAATTTTTGTATTTTTTGTAAACAGCGTTGTAATGTTTTCTGTGTAATAGTATAATCTAATTCTACGACAAACTGATATGCCCATGGCTTTCCGATAATAGGGCGTGATTCTATTTTATGTAAGTTTATATCATATTGTGCGAAAATTTCTAAACAATGAAGTAAAGAGCCAGTTTCATCTTTTACTGAAAAGATAATAAGTCCGGCGTATCGTTGTTTTTCCTGTGTACGAGATACTGTATAGGATGCAGTTTCTTTGTGTGTTATAATAGCAAATCGTGTGTAATTGTGTGAATGTGATTCTATGCCTTCTTTTAATATTTTTAAGTTATATATGTCTGCTGCTTTTTTTGAGGCAATGGCTGCATTATAGGGCTTGTTTTCTTTGGCAACATATTGTACTGCTGCAGCGGTATCCCTAAAAGGCACTACTGTCCAGTGTTTATGTCGATTTAGATATTCTTGACATTGTCCAATACCGGGTAATTGTGAATACACAGTAGTAATATCACGTATAGCAGTATGCGGTAACCCTATAAGATTATGCACAATCCGTAAGGTAATATCTGCAATAGCACGTATGTCAGTAAAACGCAAAAAATTGTCAAAAGAATCAAACACAGTACCAATTAAAGTATTTTCTATTGGGATAACAGCGTAGGTACAGGTTTTTTCTGATATAGCTGTAAACACTTGCTCAAAAGTATGAAATGCCTTTCGAGAAATAGATGCTCCAAAACATTGTTCTACTGCCTGCTCACTAAAAGAGCCTCTACTTCCTTGAAATGCTACTGAAGTATGTTTATGTAAAGAAGGAAGGGTAATGTTTGTGTCGTTTGAATGTGAAGCCATGATAAATATTATATTTCTTCCGTATTGATAAGAGGATATTTTTCTTTCATATATTGAGAAAATTTTTGTATAAGAATGGTAGTATATCTATTTATTTTTTTTATATAGTTTTGTGTAGTGAGAGGAATAATACCTCGTAATGGTCGACTTGGGCCTGCATTGTATACTGCAAGGGCTTTGTCTGTGTTGTTCATAAGAGAGTATGCGTATTTTAGGTATTGGGTTCCTAGCATAACATTTGTCTCTAAATCAAATAACTCTTCTTGTGTTAAATGTCTAAATGTTCTTGAATTTAATTGAAATAAACCAAAATCCTGTGAGGTGCTATTTGAGTTTGAAGCATTAGGGTTAAAGTTACTCTCAGTAAACACAAGAGCAAATACTGTTTCAATGGGTAAATGCTCCTTTTCTATAAAAAATAAAATTGTTTCTGTTATTTTCTGTGAGCCTACTGTTTCTACAAGAAAATTATATACATCATCTTGAATAAGCGGTTCTTCATATAAGGCACTGATAGGCCTTTCACTGTTGAGGTATGTCCGTACCTGTAATGCTAATTGGCTAGCTGAATGAGCATGATTACTGTATTGTATTTGTGGTATTTGTTCGGTAATTGTTGTATTGAGTTCGTTGCTGTTTTTTATAGAGATCATGTTTTTAGTATGGTATTCACTTCCTCCTTGAAAAAGCAAAGCAATAAACATCAAGCATATGATGATATTTTTTTTTGAAACAAAACGAGAATATATTGTATAGTTCATATGTTTACCGCAAGAAAAGAAATACCTATAAATGTTCCTATGGAACTTCCTATTGAGCTTGCTAAAATTACCAGCAATATTCTGCTTACTCTGTTTTTATAGAGAGATTTTATTGATAGCTTTAACTCTTGTAACTCAGCAATATCTCGCCCTGTAGGCTTTCGAAACATAGTTTCTGATATGCCTGTAAACATGCCTACCCCTATTAAGGGGCTTAATGAAGTGATAGGGGCAGCGAGAAAGCTCACTATTATTGTTATAGGATGTGCTAAAGCTACTAAAGAAACAGCGGCACTTGCTATTCCATTTATCATCCACCATGCTAGTATGTTTTGTCCTACTTGTTGCCAGCCACTGTTTATAAAGCTATATACAAATAAAGCTATAATGCCTGCAGGTACAAGTAATGTAAGCCATGTAAATCGTTTTTTAGGGGGAATATACTCTAACTGTTGTATACGTTCGTTGGTATGGACATGCTCTTTCTTCTGTTCAAGCTGTTTTCGAATACCTTGTATATGTGCTGCTCCAAACACTCCTAGTATTTTTTTTCCTGTAGCATTACGCAGTTTGGTAGCCATATACTCGTCTCGTTCATCAAGTAATACTGTTTTTAATTGTGGCAAAATGGTAGAAAGCTCTTGTAGTACATTTCCTTCTAAAGATTTATCTTTTAGTTCGTTGAGTTCTTCAATGCTAATGCTCTTTTTTGAAAATACTACACTTAACAAAGCCATAATAATTTTTTGTTTGCCCCATAGACTTGAACATCGCCATGCTCTTCTAAGAGTGATAGCCACGGGTCTATCAACAAGTATCACTTGTTTTCCTAGCTCTTCACTTTTTTTTACGGCAGTAATCATTTCACTTCCCGGAAGAGTATCTACATGCTCTCCTAGTTTGCGCTGAAAGGATGACAGTATAATGCTTGTCAGTAATAAGAAACTTTTTCCTTCTTTAATAATCTTAAAAAGATTAAGATCCATCCATTTTTCAGAATCTTTTTGTAACACTCTAGCGAGCCTTTCTTGATCAAGCTCTACCGCAACAACATCAGGGTCTACCTGTTTTATTGTATCAATAACTTCTTCGACACTTTCTTGTGAAATATGAGCAGTGCCAAGAAGGTAATATGTTTTTTGTTCAAGAGAAACTTCAATAATTGTATCAGACATAGTAACTTTTTTCATTTTTTACTTTATTATAGTAATAAAGGCAAGCTTTGTTTTATGTTAAATACCCAAAAATATTACTATATTTTTCCTGTTTTATTTATTATAACCATTCTCATCTTTCTTTTTGATGAATATAGCAAAGAAAAAACACTCAATATTCATTGGTCAGATAATTTTAAGGCAACATTTACGCTATCAGAGAGAGATGAAAAATCATTGATTGATCCCAACACATTACCAACTATCGGATTACAGCCGCAATCAGCTACCATTAGTATTTTTTCTGTAACATTTTTGTTAGAAAAACATCATATAGTGTCCAATAAACATACTCTGTTTCTTAAGAAAGTTATTCCTAATGAAAAACAAAATGGCTTTTCTCTGTTACTCACCACTGTGAGGGATGAAGTCATAGATATAGGTATTATCTTTCACAAAGATGACACTATTGAGGAGTACACTATTACTATAAAAAATTATTCCAATACAGACATGGTGCTTCCTTTTTCACTTATTATAGGATCTAATACAACAATTTCAAGTAATCAAATAGATATTTTTTCTCAATCGTTAAATACCTATCTCACCGTATCTCCAAATATTGAAATTAAAGAAAATAGTTTTCATGTACAATCATCAAATGGCATTATACGAATAAGCAATAAAAAAGATAACAAAATGTTTAATACTACTGCCATAGATATGGATGCTGTACAAGCTCCTCCTGTATCTCTTGAACTGGCAATACAAGAGTACATAGATAAATCATACTATGCATGGATATTTTCGCGTTATCAAAGATCTACGGGAATGTGGCGGTATCCTCATTCAATATATACTTTCAATGAAGACGCTCTGGTAGCTACATATTCAGAAGCAGTGCAACGTAATGAGCTTGCTCAGCATAAACTATTTCTTGAACGTATAGCTTTGTTACATACCCCGCATCTTTCTTGGAAAAGTTTACCAATACGTGGCACTAATACTATAGGCATACATACTATACCTGCCTCCACTCATCTTATACATACATTACAAGATAAAAATCAAGAAATGCTAGAAACATATTTGCTAGACTATTCTTTTCTTCAACATGCATATACTTTTTATCAGGACGATATAAAAGCTATGATATTACAAGCGTTGAAATCAATGTCGTATGTGCATTGTAGTCCTGAGTTAGCTGCATCATTGCTATATCAATCTCATAGCTCTTTATGGCAAGAAGCGAATACGATCATTCAAAGTAATAAGGATATTCTCACTCTTATTGTACTCAATAATTTTGTCTCTGTATATAACACTATCAATGATGATATATCTCTTACGCTAAAAAAAAGTAGTGCTCTTGATAATGAAAATATAGTATTCCTTTTATCTAATTCAAACAATCAGCTAGACAGTATAGCTACTTTGCTTGGAGCAAAGTATTTTGTAACTCAAAAGGAACAATCATTAGTACAGTTTGGAACAAAACTTATGTATGATATGTTAGCACAATCTGACGATACAGGGTTTCTTCCACGCTGGTTTATAGTAAACAAAGATACTATTGTGCCATCAGGATATATTGCTCCTGAATCAATATATTCCTTGCTGAAAGGAAACAAATATTATCCTCATATTTCTATTGATACATCATTACGTATTCTCTCTGTTGTTCCTATATCCTATACATATCAAAATAATCGTCTGGTACTCTCTGCTCCTACTATAGCCCCAAATATTACTACCTATCTTTTTATATGGAACATACGATCTCCTGCACGTATTGTTGCTTTTGATGCAGTATGGAAAGGAAACTACAATCTTGATGGATTGTTGCGCGGTGTACAATATAATGCAAATACACACACTATTATGATTAAAAATAAAAGTAAAAACAAACAAGAAACAATTAGGATACAATATTAAGTAATACTATGATACATATTTTACAACAATTTGATACACAAAAGAATATTTATTTTGTCAGGCACGCAGAATCAGAATTCAATAAGTCGGGTGTTATTGCAGGAAGAATAGAATGTTTGCTTACGGATGAAGGCAAACAGCAAGCACAAAAAACGGCAGAGTGGTTTAAGGATAAAGATATTGCGTATACTCTTCATTCGCCTCAAACAAGAGCAAAAGAAACAGCGCATATAATACATCGTGTTGCGGCTCCATCATCTCCTATTGAAACATATGATGATTTATGGGAAATTTCTGCAGGTATATTTGAGGGACTTACGAGAGAAGAACTACACAAAAAACATGCAGACATTACTCCATTGTTTTTACAAAAAAGCTGGGAAGCAGTCGATAAAGCTGAAACTATTAGTGAACTATTACAAAGAGCCAAACGGGTATGGAATAAAATAGTTACTGTACTCCAAACAGATACTATACAGAATCTTCTTGTAGTATCTCATGGAGGCTTTATGCAATGGCTTTTTAAGACAGTGTACGGTTTTTCTGGTACCCATGTTGAGTCGTGGGCACCTATCCTTAAAATCTCTAATTGTGGTATTTTTCATCTAAAAATAGAACCTGCTATTGATGCCAATAATACTGTGTTGGGAGCTCACGCAACATGGAAACACATGAATACTATTGCGTATTAAATGATATTAAAATATATGAATACAGTAATGATAGGCACTTATATGCCTTACGTTACTAGCACAATACATTTGTTTATAGCATACTAGCTCATCAGCCATGCAAATAATAGTCCTGTTCCTGCCCCTAACACTTCTATGCTGGTAAGGATGTTTCCCATAATGGTATCCATCATAACAGAAATATCTTGAGATTTCATGTTTTCTATTGTCTTTTGAATAGTATTTCCCAGCAACTCAGGAACTATCCTCTGAAATTGTTGTAAAGTAAGACTTGTATGGAGTATCTGTTGTATCATTATTAATACAGTATCAATAAGCACATCGCGTACTCGTTCTAGCTCATTGTCTGGGATATTTTTTAATACATTTTGTAATTTTTGCATCATTTTAGGAAGCATGGTCTCAACAGAAGGGTTGCTTAAAATAGTATTCTTATATGTCTCAAACTTTTCACGATTCATATTTTGTACTAATTCTTTGAATTTTTCTATTGCACCGTATATTGTATCACGTATTTTATCGTCAACACCGAGAACTTGTCTTCCTAATTTTTGAAAAATATTTCCTGTTTCATCTCTCTCAAGCTCTTTTTCTAGTAATTCTTTAATATATGTTTCAATTTGTGGCATAAATTCATTAAGAAACTCTGTTGTTACTTCATATGAAAAAATATCAGACACAACTTGTTTAATGGTATTACTATTTATATTGAATGTGTCCATGAGATATGAGCTGAAACTTCTTATTGTATCAGGTGTCAAAAAACGGATAATAGCACCTTCTTGTTTTTTTGTTAATTCTCTTTCTTTCTCTATCCACTCTGATAGTTTTGTTTTTATATCTTCAAATGTTTTTTCTTCTTTTAATAAAGACTTAAATTCACTATCAAATTGATTTGCAATATTTTTTTGCATAATAGGAATAACAATATGTAATATCACCACTGTTACCAATGCGTTTGTTATAAACCCAATATATGCTCCAAGCCATACAATATGCGAATATTCTCTAAACAAGAGCACCCATGCTCCTAATCCAAACGATATGATAAGCCTTATAAGCCAACGTATCTTGCTTACTTTTGAAGCTTTTTTTAGTGTGGGATGGTTTCTCCGTGCATTCCATGCACAAAACTCTTCAATTACAAAGAACAAGAGAAATATACACATCATGGGTATTATGAAGCTATCAGTGATAAAGGCTTTGATGCCCAACAATAGAGTGAGGTATACTACCACTACTATAACTCTGGGATTTTTTACAATAGTTGCTAATTGTGTCATTATGGTATCCTTGCGATAATGTTTCTATTAGTATACCATATAAGTATGACATATTCTTTAGCAGTGCTTTCCGGAGATGGAATTGGTCCGGAGGTTATGGAAGAAACTCTTGCTTTGCTTCCTATTATAGAAAAAAAATATTCAATTATGTTTACGTATGAAAAGGCACTTGTTGGTGGCATAGCCATTGATACTCATGGTAGTGCTCTTCCTCAAGAAACTTTGGAAGTATGCAACAATGCACATGCTATTCTCTTTGGATCTGTTGGGGGGCCGAAATGGGAATCTTTTCCTGTGCAACAACAACCAGAACGTGCTGCACTGTTACCTCTGAGAAAGCATTTTGAATTGTTTGCTAATTTACGTCCTGCACTTTTGTTTAAGGAACTCACAGAGGCGTCTCCCTTAAAGAAAAGAATTATTGAACATGCATTTGATGTGCTAGTGGTACGAGAGCTTACTGGTGGTATTTATTTTGGTTCTCCAAAACAGAAGACAGATACAATGGGGCTTGATACTATGATATATCATGACTATGAAATTGAACGTATAGCTGTTTTGGCATTTGAGTTGGCACGATTAAGAAACAAAAAAGTATGTTCTATTGATAAATCAAATGTTCTTAACAGTATGGTACTATGGCGCGATGTTGTCACAAAAGTATCACAGAAATTTCCTGATATACAGCTACAGCACATGTATGTCGATAACGCAGCAATGCAGCTTGTGGCAAATCCTAGTCAGTTTGATGTACTACTATGTCCTAACTTATTTGGTGATATACTATCTGATGAGGCTTCTATGATTACTGGTTCTCTTGGAATGCTTGCAAGTGCAAGTCTTGGTACAAAAAAAAGTGCCGAAGGGTTTCAGTTTGGTATGTACGAGCCAGCAGGTGGCTCGGCTCCTGATATTGCAGGAAAAGGGATAGCAAACCCTATTGCTCAAATATTGTCGCTTGCTATGCTCTGTAAGTATAGCTTTGGGCTAACAGCAATTCATGATGATATTGTTTCTGCTATCAATGCTACTCTTGCGAAAGGGTACAGGACAAAAGATATAGTAAGTGAACATAGTATTGAAGTAAGCACGCAAGAAATGGGAAAACAGATAGCTCACTACTTAACGCAGAAGTAACAGTATGTATCTATAGGGTCTATAGTATCAAGGGAGCAGTATATATACCTATCATAGCATTGATGCAGTATGTCGCGTAGTTATAGTCATAAAGAATATTTTACAAAAAGAGCAAAAAACGAAGGATATTCAGCTCGTTCGGTGTATAAATTACAAGAGATACATAAAAAATATCTTTCTCTCCATACCTGTAAATGTATTTTAGATATAGGTGCTGCACCAGGCTCTTGGTGTCAGTATTTACAAAAACATGTTTCAGCTCAGGCAAAAATAGTTGCAGTGGATCTTCAACCATTATCTGCATCTTTTATGTCAACTCCAACTATACATTTCATTCAAGGAGATTTTATGCATCCAGATATTGTACGCCATGTTCAAGACTATGGACCCTACGATATAATAGTCAGCGATGCAGCTCCTAACACAAGTGGTGTTAAATCCTTAGATCATGCACGTAGTGAAGAGATAGTATTGCAGGGTATTACGATAGCACAAGAAAATCTTACTCATAATGGGCAACTTGTCATGAAAATCTTTCAAGGTTCGGGACTCAATGATATTATTACATTACTACGAAAACGATTTTCATGTATCCATCAGTTTAGACCAAAAGCAGTTCGCACACAATCAGTGGAGAAGTTTATTGTGTGTCGATGATTTTTTTTGAATAATATCTTTGACAGACACATACTCCCCATTTTTTTCTTCACTTAAATATAAAAGGTTATCAAAACTTATTTGTGAAATATCCTTAAAATTTGATTCTAGGCTTATAATGGACTCCGATGATTGTCGTATTGATATAATAAGCTCATACAATTTTTTAGTACTAAAAAAATCAGGAGACAGAAAAAATATATGTTGTTGTTCAAATACTGTTTCAGGGCTGTACTCTATGCTTTTTTCTAATAAAAATGATTCTATATGTTTTTCATTTGTTTTTTTTATGGAATTAAGAAAATTTCTTACTCCAAATCGTAGCCCAAGTTTATTTTTATATAAGGAACGTGAAATTGCCAGAAAGTTACCAAATCGTTCTGATATATTTGGATCTGAGGTAAATCTATGCGGTTTTAAGGAAGAAATACGAGAATAATCATACATGCGTGTTTTTAGTTTTGGAACAATGCTTGCATCAAGTTTTATTCCAATGAAATAGTACGCTTCTAATAGATAGGAGAATGGTTGTAGCTTACTGTTCATAATCCGTATAGCATTTACATTTTCTGTATTTGTAACTGTATTTTTTGTATTAAATGGAGATAAAATATATTTAGCAATGGCAAAAATATCTAAAATTCTTTCTTTGTCAAGTGCGTGTATGTCTTGTGTAAACTCCCATTCTAGGTTCAGAAAAAATTCCATGCTCACTCCTAATTCATAGAGCTGTAATAGCTCATCATAAATTTCACGATAGGAATCAGCGTATTTGTTTCGTAAAAACATCATCATTAGCACATCAACAAAAAAAGTTACTTGTATGTCTGGCATAGCTGATAAAGTAATACGTAACTTTCTTAAGCTGTTTGCTATGGCATTATAATATATGTTAGTGAGATGTTTACTTAAGGTAAAATTAATTGAGTAAAAATATACTTTCTTTTTCATAATAACATGCTTTTTTACTGTAATATGTGTTTTAGCTATTACCGTTACTCAAAAATAGCCACGTTCAATATGTTTATTTGTTCTTGCAGTACTTCATTTGTTCCTAACAATAATTCTTCTTCAATAGCTTGTACTGCATTCATGCTAGAAGGATGTGAAACTCTCAGCATATGGGCAATACTCTCATAGGTGAGATCGGTATGTTCTCGCAGTAAGTAGGTGGCGATTCTCCTTGCTTTTGTTATAGGTTTGTTACGTTTTCCGCTTTTTAAGTCAGAAATTCCTAGCTCAAAAAAGTTTGCTACTTCTTGTAATATTTTTTTTGCAAGATTTTCTTTTCCTTGTTTGTTGGGTTGAACATCAAGTGCCCAGTTTCTTATCATATCAAGAGTAACAATTTTTGCTGTAATTTTTGAATATCCAATAACTCTATTTAAGAAGCCTAGCATATCTCGAATATTATTTCTTAAACGCGAGCTGATATATTCTATCACTTCCGAAGCGATGAAAGACTGAGCATGCTGTAATTCTAATGAACGTATAAGAATTCCCATTGCAGTTTCTGGTGTTGGCGGCTGAAGATCTACACTCATTCCACTCTGAAAGCGACTGAGAAGACGTTCTTCTATGTCTTTGATGTGAACTAAGGCTCTATCACTTGAAAATACCATCTGCTTAAAAGAGTGGCTTAATGCATTAAAAGTATGAAACAGCTCATCCTGTGTTCCATCTTTTCCTGATAAAAACTGTATATCATCAATTAAAAGTAAATCTAATTTTCGATATTTATTTCTAAAATTTGTCATTTGATCGTGTCTTGAACAAAACACAAAATCGTTCATAAAATTTTCTGCGGAAATATATTTAATATACATTTTAGGAAAACGCATACTTACTTCATTTGCAATAGCTTGTAATAAATGAGTTTTTCCTAACCCTACTTTTCCGTAGATAAGACAAGGATTATAGCTTGTTTTGCCGGGATTATGTGCAATAGCTTTTGCTACACTAGAAGCAAAATCGTTAGAAGGACCTACAATAAAATTTTCAAAAGAGAAACTTTTTGTAAGTGATGATTCTCCAGGATGCTTCTTTTCGGTAGATTCTGATACTTGCTTTTTTGTTTCCTTTTGTTGTATTTCATGTTTTACTGTATGTTCGTTTGCTTCATTGTTGTGTGCAGAATCTTCAAGATCAAGTACATTGGTAGTGGTGTCAACTTTTATAAGTATGTCCTCAATATTTCCCCATACTTCTCTTGCAACAGAAAGTAATGTTTCCTTTTCTTGTTCTATTATTTTTCGAAATATCTCAGAAGGAATGGTGCATACAAGAGTATCATGTACTATTTCATGTACTCGTAAAAAAGAAAAAGTAGCAACAAATTTCTTTCCTGCCTTTTGCTTTAAGTTTTCATAAAAAATTTTGTTTTGTGAATGCGACATTATATTCTATTGATACCAAGTTAGATATTACCTATTATAACAAAAACAGGTATTTTCAGTATATATCAGGAGTAATGTGCTTTTTATTATTATAGTACACATTATTGGCGTTAATATAAACAAACTTATTTTATGATAAAGTGTATAATAAATATATAATGCATACTATTACTATTATAGAAAAGAAAAGAGATGGCCATACACTCAGTAATGAAGAGCTTTCATTTTTTCTTACAGAATACCTTCATAATAGAGTGGCAGATTATCAAATGAGTGCTTTTCTTATGGCCGTGTTTTTGAATGGTCTGAGTAATAAAGAGCTTCATTGTTTAACAAGTGCAATGACTCAATCGGGGGATGTCATTACTCTTCCAAAGACTCATCGATTTATTGTTGACAAGCATTCTACTGGTGGAGTAGGAGACAAAACATCTATTACCTTAGCTCCGTTACTTTCTGCATGTGGGCTTGGAGTGGCAAAACTTACTGGAAGAGGGCTTGGTCATACTGGTGGTACTATTGATAAGTTTGAGTCTATTAGTGGTTTTCGTTTTTTAGAAAATGCTTCACAAGCAAAAGAGCTGATAGAGAAAACAGGTATAGCTTTGTTAGGATATACTGACTCTCTTGTTCCTCTTGATAAAAAGCTATATACGCTACGAGATGTTACTGCAACTGTTCCTTCCATTCCTTTGATTGCATCTTCAATTATGAGTAAGAAGCTGGCAGTATCTTCTGATGCTATTGTGCTTGATGTAAAAGTAGGAAATGGAGCTTTTATGCAAGAGACTATGCAAGCAAAAGAATTAGCACATACTATGTTAGATATTGGGAAAAACGCTGGCCGAAAGGTAGCATGTGTATTATCAAATATGAATCAGCCTTTAGGGTACGCAATAGGAAATGCAAATGAATTTATAGAAGCAGTTGAAACATTAAAAGGAAATGGTCCACAAGACTTTGTCGATCTTGTCTGTGCTCTTGCAGGAGTATCTCTTTTGTTAGCAAACAAAGTAACATCAATAGAGGAAGGTACAATGATGGCACAGAAAAAACTACAATCGCAGGAACCTCTATCCTATTTACGTGCATTTATTGAATATCATGGAGGGAATAAGTTAGTAGTGGATGATTATAGTATACTGCCAAGTGCTAGTATACAGCATGATGTATACTCTGATTATTCAGGGTATGTGCAAGCGATTGATACACAAAGTATTGGAACGGTGGCTATGCATTTAGGTGCAGGACGAGCATTGAAAGAGGATAGTATTGATCATGCTGCAGGTATTAATTTTAAGATAAAAAAAGGGGACTATATACAGAAAGGGGATACTATTGCCTCTTTGTATACAAATAAAGAGCAGCCTATTGAAATGGCATGTAAAATGGTAAAAAATGCTATACTATTTCAAAAAGAAAAAATAGAGAAAGATCCAATACTGTTTGATATTTTGACTAATTAGGAGGAATAATTATTACTACTATCAATACATACATAGATCATACATTGCTCAAACAAGATACTAATGTTTCTCATTTATCATTCCATTGTAATCAAGCTATTAAGCATAATTTTTATTGTGTTTGTGTAAATAGCTCTTATATACCATATGTTCGTACTATGCTTGATAGAACAAGTGTAAGAATATGTTCTACTGTTAATTTTCCTTTAGGAGCCGCTTCTTTTCATGCGGTATGTGAAGAAGCAGTGCAAGCAATAAAAGACGGAGCGGATGAGATAGATACCGTTATGAATATATCATTCTTAAAGTCAGGATACAAAGAAAAGATATTGAAAGATCTCATGATATTGCGTTCTGTTACAGAAGGAAAAGTCTTAAAGGTCATTCTTGAAACCTGTCTTCTTACGCAACAGGAAAAAATAACAGCGTGTGAAATATGCTGTGAAGCAAAAGTAGATTTTGTAAAAACATCTACAGGCTTTAGTACTGGAGGTGCTACCCTAGAGGATGTAGCACTAATGAAGAAGCATACAGAACACTCATCAGTTAAGATTAAGGCTTCTGGAGGAATACGAGATTATAATACAGCATTACAATTTATTGAAGCAGGTGCTTCGCGTATTGGTACGAGTAATGGTGTTGTAATTGTTACAGGGGAAAGTACAGCTGTTAATGATAGCAGTATCTATTAGGGAGAGGTAGGTGTGCCATCAATGATATCAAAGGATAGTATTGCTATTCTTATGGAAAAAGCACTTTCTGTTCGTCAGTATGCTCATGCTCCTTACTCTCATTTTACGGTAGGAGCTGCGTTGTTGGGGGATGATAACATCTATTATGTAGGAGTAAATGTTGAAAATGCTTCTTATGGATTAGGGATATGTGCAGAAAGAAATGCTATTTTTAGTGCAAAGACACAGGGCATGCAGTATATACAGTCTATTGCGGTAGTAGGACAGACAAATGATGTTATAAGTCCTTGTGGAGCATGTCGTCAGATTATTGCAGAGTTTAGTAACAGTGACACTACCGTTATATTAGGGAATGACAAAGGAGTATATAGACTGTACTCTATAGAAGAAATAATTCCATTTGCGTTTACTCTCAATGTTTCAAAAACAGAAGAGTAAAAAAGGCTTCAGCAAATATCAAAAAAAGAAGGTATTCTCTTTCTTTTTTGTGTATTATATTATATATTGTTTTCGCAGATATAGTGTAAGATGTGTTTTACTTATACTCTTATAGAGTGTATTCTTTTTTTCTCCTTGAACTCGCAATAATACATTACATAAATGAGTTATATAAAAATGTAAAAAAAATTGGGGGGGGGGGGGGTAAAGCAATAAAATGTGTAAAAATATTGCTATAAAAAAGAAAATACTGCTATAATAAGGAGTGTAAGGATGATGAGCAATCATCATATAAATAAAAAATATGGAGGTCCATATGAACCAAAAAAATAATAAGAATCATGCAAGAGGCATAAAGAATAGATATATCGTGTTAGGGGCGATACTACTGATGATGGTAGTGGGAAGTTGTGAGGAGCCTGAAAGTAGCAGTAGCTCACCGTCAGCACCACCAGTACCACCGCCACAGGCAGTACTGTCATGGGAAGAATTGTATAAGCAAGAAGAGAAGCTGGTAGTATTATTTTCTGATCCGCTTGCGTCTTATGAAGCAAGCAAGATAGTAATCAACAAGACAGTAAAAGGAGGGACAGCAAGTAAGCTGGCATTGACAAAGGACTATACGCTAAAGCTGGAAGGGAAAACGCTTGTGATAACATTCACAAAGAAAGTAGAGAAAGAGGAGATGTATGCAGTGCAGATACAAGCAGGAGGAGTAAAGAGTACCGCAGGCAAGACAAATGAGCGATCAGAGGATAAGCGAGTAACGATAAACAAGGAGCCTGAGCTAGAGATAGGGCTATGGTATATAGATCCTACAGGAGGCAAGAAAATAATAATAACATTTAATGAAGAAGTAAGGATACTGGATGCGAGCAAGATAAAGGCGCAAAAGAAGGAAGCAGACAGCTATGCAGATATAGAGGTATCATCAGTAGCAGTAAAAGAAGCAGATAAGAGTCAGTTAGAAATAGAATTAAAAGAAGGAGCAAAAGCCCAAGAGAAATACAAGGTGATCATAGAGAAAGGAGGAATAAAAGGAGCAACAGAAGGAAATGCGACCAGATGGGAAACAGGAGAGATAGAGTATCAACAAAATCCATTACAGGAGCAGGCAGTATATATAGTAGGAAAAAAGATAACAGTAGTATTTGGGATAGCATTAAAAAGTATAGAAGCATCCAAGATAAAAGTGAAGAAAAAGCAAGGAGAAAACTATGAAGAGTTGACAGTGTCTGAGCTTCCCGATATAAACAAGAAGATAAATAAGGAGCAAAAGAAGCACTTAGAGTTAGAATTAGGACAGGCTCCCAAGCAAGGAGAGGTGTACCGCATAGCTTTTGAAGCAGGAGCGTTGACAGATATAAGCAATCAACAAAGTGGGCAGAGAGAACCGACCGATAAGGACATAGAGATAAACGGGGGCCCGGTACTAGATAGCAGCAAAGATCCGTATATAGTAGGCAAAGAGATAACAGTAGCGTTTGATAAAGAATTAGTACTGCTGGATACGAGCAAGATAAAGGTACTGAAGCAAGCATCAGGCGGATCAGTCTTTAGTGAATTAGATGCGACAGCCTTGCCCGAAGCAAATAAAGTACTGAATGGGAGTGATAAGAAACTATTAGAGCTGACACTATCAGAAACAGAAACGATACAAACAGGAGACAAGTATAGGATACAGCTGGAAGCAGGAGCAGTAAGAGATACCGATGAAGGAAATGCAGAGATTTCACCGACCGATAAGGACATAGAGATAGAGGAAAAGCCTGAGTTATCTCCAGAGGGTCCGTACATAGTAGGCAGAGAGATAACAGTGAGTTTTGCAGGAGCAGTAACGCTGCTGGATGCGAGTAAGGTAAAAGTATTGAAGCAATCAGGAGGAGCATCTAATTTTACAGAGGTGTCGGTGAGTAGTGTAGTATTGGACAGCAATGATACAACAAAGCTAAAAGTGACAATACCAGCGACACAGACAGGAGAAACCTATAGGATAAAGATAGAACCAGGAGCAGTAGAGAATGGGAACAAGAAAGCCAATGAAGAGCTAGCGCCAACGGATAAGGACATAATGATAACAGGAGGAGCAGTATTAGATACAAGCAAAGATCCGTATATAGTAGGCAAAGAGATACGAGTGTTCTTTACAAAAGCTATAGCATTCCTCGATAAGAGCAAGGTAAAAGTATTGAAGCAAGCAGTAGGAGGATCAACCTTTAGTGAATTAAATACGACAGCCTTACCCGAAGCAAATAAAGTGATCAATAGCAGTGATAAGAAGCAACTAGAGCTGACACTTGTAGGAACAGTACAGACAGGAGAAACGTATAGGATAAAGCTAGAAGCAGGAGCAGTACTCTCTGAGAATGAAGGAAATGCAGAGATTTCACCGACCGATAAGGACATAGTGATAACAGGAGGCCCGGTACTAGATAACAGTAAAGATCCATACATAGTGGGCAAAGAGATAACAGTAATGTTTGATAGGAATGTGGAGATACTGGATAAAAGCAAGATACAAGTACTAAAGCAAGGAGCAGGAGAGTCAAAATTTAGTGCATTAAATACCACTGCGTTGCCCGAAGCAAATAAAGTACTCAATGGAAGCAATAAGAAACAACTCGAACTGACGCTTGTAGGAACAATACAGACAGGAGACAAGTATAGGATAAAGCTAGAAGCAGGAGCAATACGAGATACCGATGAAGGAAATACAGAGCTCGCACCAGAAAATAAGGACATAGAGATAACAGGAGGCCCGGTGCTAGATAACAATCAAGCCCCGTACATAGTAGGCAAAGAGATAACAGTGACATTTGATAAAGCTATAGCATTCCTCGATAAGAGCAAGATAAAAGTATTGAAGCAAGCAGTAGGAGGGTCAACCTTTAGTGAATTGAATACGACAGACTTGCCCGAAGCAAATAAAGTACTCAATGGGAGTAATAAGAAACTACTCGAACTAACGCTTGTAGGAACAGTACGGACAGGAGAAACCTATAGGATAAAGCTGGAAGCAGGAGCCATACTCTCTGAGAATGAAGGAAATGCAGAGATTTCACCGACCGATAAAGACATAGTGATAAAGGAGAATCCTGTGTTAAATAATAGTATCCCCCCGTATATAGTAGGAACTGTGATACGAGTAATCTTTGATAGAGTGGTAAGCATAGAGGACAAGAGCAAAATAAAAGTGCAGAAGAAAGCATCAGGAGGCACATTTACAGAGCTGGTAGTATCAGGAAGTAATAAAGAACTGGACACAGATAAAAAGATACTAAAAATAACAATACCGTCTCCGACAACAGGAGACACATATAGGCTAGAATTGGAAGCGGGGGCTGTGAGTGCGAATGGGAGAGACAATGAGGCAATAGCACCGACCGATAAGGACATAGTAATAACAGGAGGCCCGGTACTAGATAGCAGCAAAGATCCGTATATAGTAGGCAAAGAGATACGAGTGTTCTTTACAAAAGCAATAACATTTTTGGATAAGAGCAAGGTAAAAGTATTGAAGCAAGCAGTAGGAGGCTCAACCTTTAGTGAATTGAATGCGACAGTATTGCCCGCAGCAAATAAAGTAATCAATAGCAGTGATAATAAGCAGTTAGAACTGACGCTTGTAGGAACAGTACGGACAGGAGAAACCTATAGGATAAAGCTGGAAGCAGGAGCAGTAAAAGATGCAAGTGAAGGAAACGCAGAGATCTCACCAACAGGGAAGGATATAGTGATAAGCGGAGGCCCGGTACTTGATGGAAATGTTACCTTAGCAAGTAAAGTGATAACAGTAACATTTGATAGAACAATAACAATAGTATCAAAGAAGAAAATAAAAGTACTCAAGAAAACAACAAGCGAAGTGAGCTATAAAGAAGTGAGTACCAGTGAATTACCGGAAGCCAATAAACAAAGGGCAGGAGGGAATGACAAGCAGCTGAAGTTGACGTTGGTAGGAACATTGAGAAACAACGATAGCTACAGAATAGCACTAGAGGCAGGAGCAGTGAAAGACACAGATGAAGGGAATGCAGAGCTAGCACCAACAGATAAAGATGTAGTGGTAACAGGAGGAGCGATGCTTGATGGAAGCAAAGCAATGTCAGTAGTAGGAAAAGAGTTTACCATACCGCTGGATAAAGTAGTGAGCATAGAGGATAAGAGTAAGATAAAACTGAAGAAGCAAGCAGTAGGAGGAAGTGCATTTATTGACTTAACTGACAGTGAATTACCAGCAGCGAACAAAGGATTAGTATCATCAAACAATGCGTTGAAGCTAACTGTAGCACAGACCCCCACGACAGGAGAAACCTATAGGATAGAGCTAGAAGCAGGAGCAGTAAAAGCAGCAGGAGATATACTCAATGATACGATAGCGCCAACGAACAAGGATATAGTGATAAGTGGCGGTCCAGTACTGGATAGCAGTACAGATCCATATATAGTGGGAGCAGTGATACTAGTGAGTTTTGATAGCACTATAACAATCATAGATAAAGATAAGATAAAAGTGCAGAAGAAAGCATCAGGAGGCACATTTACAGAACTGGATGATACAGCAGTACCAGATAATAGTATAGTAAAAGATACGAACAATGCGAAAGTGCTAAAAATAACAGTACCAACCCCAAAGAAGAATGACACCTATCGCTTAGAGTTTGAAGCAGGAGCGGTATCCTCTGGAAATGAAGGAAATAGAACAATAGCACCGACCGACAAGGATATAGTGATAGCAGGAGGAGCAGTATTAGATACAAGTAAAGATCCGTATCGAGTAGGAACAGTGATAATAGTGAGCTTTGATAAGAATATAGCATTTTTAGATAAGAGCAAGATAAAAGTGAAGAAGCAGGCAGTAGGAGGAAGTTCGTATACCGATGTGGCAGTATCGGGGAGTAATATAGCAAAAGATACGAATGATGAGAAAGTGCTAAAAATAACAGTGCCAACCCCACAGAATAAAGAGAAGTATCGCTTAGCATTTGAAGAGGGAGCCTTGCTCTCTGGGAAAGAAGGAAATGAGGCAATAACCCCGACAAATAAGGACATAACGATAGGAGATGGCCCTGTGTTGAGTGCAGGAACGAAGCTGAACGTAGCAAAGAAAAGGGTATTAGAAGTATCGTTTCCTGTAGAGGTAGAGCTCATAGCCCCAGATAGTATAGTGGTATCTAAAAAAGCAAAAGGAGGAAGTTTTAGTCCCTTAGGAACTTCCGATAGGACGATAGCAGTGGATAGTACCGATGAAAAGAAGATACAGATTACGCTCACTAAAAGTGACTTAGCACAAGACGAGACATGGAAAGCAGAGTTTCCCGCAGGAACAGTATTAGGAGTAGCAAGTAGAAATGGAAATAGTACTAGTCAAATAACAGGAGAATATACGATAGATGATATATATGATTTGTACACATGGAAGCAACTGGTTACCAGCAATGAGGATCCTAAAAAGACGGGTATTTGGAATAAACGTGAAAGACTTGGTTCTGTAGTGTTTAAGAATAGAATATGGGCATTGGGAGGAAACGATAGTAATGATAATTTTCTTAATGATGTATGGAGCAGTGCTGATGGGCAGGTATGGAAAGAACATACCACGAGTAACGAAGATAAAACAAGTACTATTTGGAGTAAACGTCAAGAGCTTGGTTCTGTAGTGTTTAAGAATAGGATATGGGTTATGGGAGGGATTGAGGATCCTTATATTGCACTTAATGATGTGTGGAGCAGTGCTGATGGAGAAGTATGGAAAAAGCACACCACGAGTAACAAAAATGGAACAAATACTATTTGGAGGGGACGTGCCCTATCAGCTGTGGTGGTATTTCAGAATAAGATCTGGATTATAGGAGGATACGAATCCCCTGATAGTCATCTCACTGATATATGGAGCAGTGCTGATGGGAATGTATGGGAAGAGCATAGTATAAGCGATTCTACCGGTGATAATACTAAATTATGGGGACAAGCTGGTTATCCTTATAGTATTGTAGAGTTTAAGAGTAAGATATGGGTTATAGGAGGATACGACAAGAGCAAGACAGATTTTAGTAATAATAACATATGGAGCAGTACTGATGGGATTGTATGGAAAAGGCATACTACAAGTTCAATTTGGGCTGATGGTCGTCACAATTTTACCTCTTTGGTGCTTGATAATAAGATGTGGGTTGTTGGAGGTTCTACTGTTAAGGATAATGGTAATGATATATGGAGTAGTGCTGATGGAGAAGTGTGGAAAGTACATAGTGCTACCATAAACCATAAAGAAATTCACAACTATGCTGCTGAGGTATTCAAGAACAAAATCTTTTTGCTAGGGGGATTTATAGAGAATTTTAAAGAAATCGATGATGTTTGGACATTTCCCAACTAAAAGCACACAAAAAGAGAGCAGGAGTATTTCTGCTCTCTTTTTAATTTGCATAGAAGAGACAGGTATTATGCTAATAGATTGAATAAATGCTTACAACTACGTTCTATTATGGCATACACATCATAAAAGGCTTGGTCACCATTATAATAAGGATCAGGCACAGAAAGATCTTTTTCTGTTGCTTGAGGATCATATTCTCTTAAATAATGAACTTTTGTCAAAAGAGACTGTTTTGTAGAAGAAAGCATTCTCTGTATTTCAATAATATGGCTGGCATCCATAACATAAATGTAATCAAATTGTTCTATATCAGCTAATTCTATTTGTCGTGATTTTTTATGTAATTGCCAGCCATATTCTGATGCAACAGCACGCATGCGTGTATCTGCATTTTGTCCAATATGCCATGCTCCTGTGCCACAGGAATCTACTATGAAATTGTTGTGCTTGTTATTTTCTTGTGCAATTTTTTCAAATAGTCTGTGAGCAAGCGGGCTTCTACAGATGTTGCCTGTACATACAAACAAAATACTTATTTTTTCTTGCATAATGATAGTTCCTTTATTGTTCTATGGTATATAATAGAGGGAGGATTTTCTTTACAAATTCCCATACACGAAATGTAGATTCTATATGTATTCGTTCCATAGGGGAATGTAAATACTGAATATCAGGACCAAAAGATATCATATCAAGCTCATGTGCTACTCGTGTATTAAGCATAGCACATTCAATGCCTGCATGAACAGGAGCTACAACGGGAGCATGGTGATATATTTTTTTATATTCTTCAATAAAAAATGATAATAAGCGAGAGGTCGGTGCAGGACTCCATGCAGGATATGAATTTTCTGTTACTGTATGAATATCATCATCTGAGAAAATGCTGTTGAAGATACGGGTAAGGTATTTTTCTGCTACTGTACTAAGAAAACGGCAATTATTAACAATTTTTACTGTACCCTGAATAGTTTGAATGCTTGCAAGATTATTTGACATAGTACTATCAATACTCTCAAGCCCTTTGCGATATAAAACACCAGTAGGACATAGGCGTAAAAGCTGTAATATACGATTGCATGAACGAGTACTAAGTACATTTCTATTATCTATGGCATTGTTTTCACACAATGATATACGTATGTCTTTGTCTTTATCAGGTAGCTCAAGAATGATATTTTCTAAGCAATGTTGTATGATTGTCTGAATATTGTCTGCGTCTGATGCTTGAATCCAACATTGTATTTGTGCAAAGCGAGGGATTGCATTTCGTTTATCGCCACCTTCTATGGAAACAATATGGAGCTCATGCTGTTCTTGTATTTCGCTTAGTACCCATTCTATAACTTTAAGTGCATTTCCTCTTCCATCATAAATTTCCATACCACTATGTCCACCAGACAAGCCTTCTACAGTTAATGTGTATGCTTTATATGTAGTACCCTGAATACTTGTTGTTGCTATAGGAATGCTACTTACAAAATCTTTACCTCCAGCACAACCAGTACAAAAAAATCCTTCCTCAGAGTTGTCAATGTTAAGTAAGTACTTTGCATGAATCATGTCTTTTCCTAGATGAGCAGCACCAGTAAGTCCAATTTCCTCCTCTATGGTAAACAATAGCTCAAGTGGACCGTGCTGTATAGGACATTCTATGCTCATGAGTTCCATTGCCATTGCTACAGCAATGCCATTATCTGCGCCAAGTGTAGTTCCTATTGCATGAAGCCACTGTGCTTCTTTTTCCTTATTGTCATGCTTATTTGATATATCTTGGGTATTCGGTACTGTAATTATTTCCAGCTGTAATCCTTCTTGTAAGAAATCTATAGATTTTTCAGCATCTTTTTCACATACCATATCAAGATGGCTTTGTATTGCACAAGGAGGAGCTTGTTCTAGGGCTTTTGTATTTGCAGGAATATATACCACGATGTTGCCATAGGTATCCTCTTTGTACTCTCGTTTCCATTTTTTTGCATACGATAGTACCCATTCTTTTGCTTTTTCTTCGTGTCCCGAAGGACGTGGTATCCCGCTTAATTCAATAAAATAACGAAATACTTCTTTTTGTTGTAATGATTCAATGTTAGTGTACATAGTTTAATGATATGCAAAAAAGCGTTTTTATGTGCGTTACTATTGTGTTACATATCGTTTATATTTCTCTATAAATGATATGGTACAGGTTACAATAAAGCTATAGAGTAATATGATATTGTAGAGTATAATAGTATATGTAATGAAAAGGGTATATACAGTATGCAATATATAACATCTTATTCTATGCAATCATACAGACGAAACTGCACTATCGTGTTACTATCATGTAGTATGTTGTTTGTTCTGTTTCTCTCAATTATTGCCTGTGCTACAAGAAATATGCAGTATGCAAGTACTGATATGCTTGTGCAAGAACAGAATTTTTCTGCAGCACGTCAAGAGATAGAAGCAAATAAGAGCAATCTCTATACAGCTGAAGATACTATTCTCTATTATTTAGATGATGGTATGTTAGCTTTTTATGATAGAAAGAACACCGAAAGTATATCACAACTGAGTACTGCAGATCGTTTAATGGAAGATGCGTATACAAAAAGTTTTAGTCAAGAAACACTCAGTTTTATTCTTAATGATACCGTAAAAGAATATGCAGGAGAAGAACATGAGAGATTATTTACAAATGTATTTCTTTCCTTAAATTATCTTCTGAAAAATAATTTTGATAATGGTTTCGTTGAAATGAGAAAAGCATTGAATGTTATTCAAAAGATACAGAATGATAATAGAATTTTGTACGATAGTTATGTTCAATCGGAGGATGCGTATGTTTCTTTAGATGAGTATGAGACACCAATTGTTGATAGTGCCTTTGTAAGATTGCTTTCATCTTGGGTATATCGTGCAGATAGGGATATAAGTGATTATGAGGTAGCGTTACGAAACTATAATAACGCAGTACAGTTACAGCCGCATTTATATACTTTTTCTCCTCCTGAGTATGATATAGAACAAGGAGATGAAATATTTCGCCAATACACGCAATCTGCAAATGTGCAGATTGTAGCGTTTACAGGGCGTATTCCTATAAAAGTAGAAAAGGGTTTTTCTGTAAATGCAGCTGAGGGGATAGCTGTTATTCATGCATTTGATGAGGAAGCAGTTTTAGATGGATATGCTGTTGCACAGTCAAATGATAGTTCTGTGTTAACTACCGCTATTGCGATACCAGATGATATATCATTTTCTGCACGGTTTTCTCTTCCTTATATTGTTAGGTATATTTCGGAAGTACAAGAGATAGAAGTATATGTTGATGATGATATGGTAGGAAAGCTGCAGAAAACAGAAGATATGGCTACTATTACACAGGCTATATTTGAATCAAAACGAAATTTTATCTATGCTAAAACGATATCTCGGGTAATAGCAAAAGCACTTATTTCTACGTCAGCAACGCAAGCAGCGTCACAGGCTAATCAAACCGCGGGGTTATTGACTGCTGTTGCGGGAGGCTTATTTAATAATTTGAGTGAAACCGCAGATACTCGGTCAGCACGGTATTATCCTGGTGTTATATGGACAGGAGATTTTTTATTGTCTGATATTGAGGAAGAAAAAGAACATACAATTACTCTTCAATACCTCAATGCTTTAGGGCAAGTACTCTATCAAGAAGAACAAATTGCTACTGTAGACTCTACACTCAATAAGCTCAATTTAATAACTTCGGTATTTTTGCATTAGCCATATTTTGTGATATTTTTGCATGATAAAGCATAAGATAAAAAAAATAATTTTGCTAGGACCAAAACATGTAGGAAAAACATCGGTTGCAGAGCAAATAGCAATACAATGTTCATTTCCATTTTCTGATACTGATGCTGATATATTACTTGCATTACAAAAGAAAAATCAGGTACACAAAAGTATTGCAGAGGCCTATGAAGCTATAGGTCCTACTGTATTTCAGTCATATGAAGCACAGGTAGTAGCACATGCACTTGCTACTGATGCCTATATAGTAGCAACAGGGGGAGGTCTTGCAGATAACCAAAAAGCCTTTTTTTATGTTCAATCTGCTATTACTGCGTTTTCAAATAAAGTACCTAAAACAGAAAATACCTGTCTGGCAGTACTCTTAAAAGATGAGGGAGATAAAATATGGGAGCGTGTGAGTCAAAAAAGTATTCCTGCTTTTGTAAAAAATGCAGTGTTCCAACAACTAACGATACAAAAAAAGAGGATGCCCGATCAAGCAACTCTGTACAGTATGTATCGGGATTATTTTATGGAAACATTTCATAGGCGTAATGAAATATATGCCTCAATAGCAAATAAAATAATAGAAGTACAGCATAAAACACCGATGCAGTTAGCAAAAGAAATTTGTGCTATACTATAAACATTTATGTCTAGTAAAGTAATAATTCTTGTTATAAATTGTGGTAGCTCTTCCTTAAAATACGATGTGTTTTCTTTTGAAAATGACAAAATATATAAAAGTATGGCAAAGGGAGTAGTAGAAAAGATAGGAGAATCAGGATCGAGTATTATAAATCATAGCAGTACTGGTGTAAAGGTGCGAGAAAGCTGTGAAATTTCTTCTCATAAAGAAGCCTTTACTGTTATGTCTAATTTTTTATGTCATAAAGAATACGGAGTGCTAAAAGATATCTCGGAGATAAATGCAGTAGGGCATAGGGTAGTACATGGAGGAGAAATGTATGCCTCATCGGTGATTATTGACTCTTCTGTGAAACAAACAATAAGAGAGATGATTCCTCTTGCTCCCTTACATAATCCTGCACATCTTATTGGGATAGATGTAGTCACTGATATTCTGCCTTCTGTTCCTCAGGTGGCAGTATTTGATACTGCATTTCATCAAACTATGCCAGAATACTCTTATTTATATGCTCTTCCGTATAATATTTATCAACAATATAAGATTAGGCGCTATGGGTTTCATGGGACATCGCATTATTATGTAAGCAGACGAGCTGCAGATCTATTAGGAGTATCCGTTAAGGACATACATATGATTACTTGTCATCTAGGAAATGGAGCTTCTATTACTGCAGTTGAGAAAGGAAAATCTATAGATACCTCTATGGGATTTACTCCGCTTGAAGGGCTTATGATGGGAACGCGTTGTGGCTCGGTAGATCCAGCTATTGTAAACTATCTCATTTTACAAGGGAAAGGCACAGATCAGATAAATACCATTATCAATAAAGAAAGTGGTTTGTTAGGTATTTCTGGTATATCAAATGATATGCGTGATATTGAAACAGTAGCACAAGACGAATATCAAGGTACATTTTTGCCCATGAAACACAGAGCAGAGCTTGCTCTTAAAATGTATGCTCATGTAGCTGCAAAATATATTGGGGGGTTTATGACAGTATTAAGAGGTGTGGATGTTATTGTTTTTACTGCAGGGGTAGGACAGTTTGGAACAAAAATGAGAAAACGTATTTGCGATCATTTTTCGTTTATGGGAGTGGAGATAGATGAAGAAAAAAATGCGACAGCAACAACTACAGAGGCAATTATTTCTACAGATGCTTCAAAAATAAAAGTAGCCGTTATTCCTACAAACGAAGAGTTACAAATAGCAAAAGATACCTATACCTTAATGCAATCTATGTAATTCTTGGAAAAATAATTAAAATAGTGTAATTTTTTTGCAAAACAGTAACGCTCCACAGTTTATTCTTGCTCAACATCTTATTGAATGGTTTAGTTGTCCTTTGCGATCATTTCATCTTATTCATAATCAATGCTCATCTCTTGCTATAGCATCTCGCTATCGTGAAAATATTCGTGTGTTACATACATTTCTGCGTGACTTAAAAAGCATTGATATTGCTCTTCCTCTTGATAGGAGAGAGAATGCTGAACAACATGCAGTGAAGACTCCACAAGAGTCTCTTATAGAGACTAAGGAGCTATTTGAACGTAATCAGCCAATAAGTGAAGCTCTATTTTGTATAAGAAGAAATATACTTCTTTTTGTTCCATATATGTATTGGGATAATGAAGCGAAAGGATGGGTGTTGTGGTATGGTATGGCATCTAATAGCCATAAACGGGAATCTATGTTGCAGGCTGCATTGATGTTGGCATATGCAAAAGAACACGGTGTCTCTATATCAAAGATATTATGTTTTGCTCATAATACATTTAAGCTCATAGATAAACAGCTCATAACGTATGAAATTAAAAAAAATACCGATACTATTGATAGTAGTATAGTCAAACAGCTTAAACATTGGAGATGTTTTGATATAACCAAAAAAACTCGTAATTATGCGACACAAGAAAAAAATGAGTTCAAAAATCTTTTTGCAATTATAGAAAAAGAAGATGCCTTTACAAATAAACAGTACTGGAAAGGATGCAACAGGCAGTACTGTGAATCATGTGCTACTGAAGAGCAGTATGCAATAGACGATATTCGTACAATACGAAAATCTAAGCATCTTACTGACGAGTTGTATAAAGATGGAATACGGAAAATTACAGAACTTCCATCGGGAATCCCTTTTGAAACGGCAGCATATCGACAAATACAGTCTGTAAAACAAAATAGACCCATACTGTACACACAAGAAATAAAAGAAATGCTTCATAGTATGCACTATCCACGATATTATCTTGATTTTGAAGCGTTTAATAGCTCTGTGCCTTCGTTTCATAAAACAAATGCATGGGAATATGTTCCTTTTTTGTTCTCTTTACAATGGCAAAGTCATCCTCAAGGGAAAGTGCATACTCAGTTGTGGGCTATGCCTCCCGCAGTGGATAAACGTAAGGATATGTGGGATATTTTGAAACAGCATCTCGATAGAGCTGGTTCTATTATTGTGTACAGCAGTCAGTTTGAGGATGCAATTCTTAAAAAACTGTCAGAGCTTTCAAACGAATATTCTGTGTACCAAGAGTTACGATCAAAGATAGTAGATTTACAAACGCTATTTTTTAATCTATCATTGTATCACCCTAAACAAAAGGGGAAAATATCTCTTAAGACGGTAGCTGATGTATGGCTTACTATTTCTTATAGTAATTTTACTGTTTCTGAAGGTATTGCTGCTAATTATTACTATGCTACTTTTTGTGATGAAGCACAGCATATTTTTGATACTATTAAGCAATCACCGTATCTCTCACTGTTGTTTGGTACACTCCGTAGTATAGAAGACAGTACTATTGTACTCAAAGATATTATGGAGTATTGTAAATATGATACAAAAGTTATGGTACATATTGTGCATTTACTAGAAGATAGTGTAAGCACATAATACTATTTTATACATAGTAAAAAAAAGTCATTACTAATAAAATTTATTCTGGACTCATAAAATTCTATCAATAACAACTTTTTTAAAAACTGTATACTTCTCCCATTTTATAGGGGTATTCTTAAAACCTGCTGTGTGTAAAAACTTCTATCTTAGTAAATGGTATTAATTAGTACTATGAATTATCAGTGGTAATCTCTTTCTTAGCTTCAATTGATGTATAATGTTTTGTTGTAGTTTGACCTTGAGTAGTAGTAGTAATAACTTGTTGTACTACGATTGTATAAGCTGTATTTTTAGTGAGATCAGTTAGTTTATAAGATGTTTTAGGATCAGAAGTAGTGTCGCTCATCTTTTTTGCTGTTTCTTTTTTTACATCTGCGGTATCGAGTCCTGTTCCTGCTTTATAATATATCCAATATTCATTGGAATCTGCAACTGCTGCATCATTAATATTAATTGTAACCTCTGTGCTGGTTATTGGTGTAACTGTGAAAAAACTAACATCTGAAGGTTTTGTCTCAAATTTTGGTTTTTGAGTACTTTTATATGCCACTTCAAATCTTACTCCATCTGATTCTTCATCTCCATTTACCACAGTTATTGCTATTTCATAAGTTGTACCTGCGTTAAGTTTACTATGGTCTATCTCTGCTTGAGTGACATTTTTATTTGTAGTCTCTATTTGTTGAGGGGTTTCTGTGGCTGCGGCTGTTTGTATCTGTGCAGGAGTTCTTTCACTATTAATAACTTTTGCTATATAATATACCTTGTAAGATAGGTTTGCTGCAGTTAGTTTTGTATTATCTGGTGTTTTAGCGTTGTCATCAATGTCCGGCGCATACCATTTTATTATTAAATCTCCATCACTATCAACAGAAATACTTCTTCCCACATCGGAAATATCTGGTAGTTTTGAATTACTTTCTGTACTACTACTACTCCCTACACCATTATTTTCACAACTTATAGTTGCAAACAAACTTGTTACAATTATCATAAACAATGACAATTTGATTAAATTATTTGAAAACTTAGCATGTTTCATATAATCTCTCCTTATAAAATATAATGTTTATACAACAAATAGAATGTTCATTAGTCCAAATTTCAAACATTTTATTTCTTGTACTTAATAATTGTATGTTTTTTTTGTCAAGTGCAAGGCACGAGGAATTATGTATAAAAGCAGACTAAAATAATTTATTGCTTTTAGCGTAAATACGCAATCAAAATTATACTTGATGAGTATCTCTTATATGCGTAAATCAAAGTATACAACTATAATCCTAATCTACTTTTTATCTATGCCGATACTATTGACATATCTAAAAGGGAGAATTATAAAGTCTTGTATTACATTTTAGTTACAAATATGTTACAATATATATTAGTATGATTGTAGCTAAAGCATAAAAAACTATTGTAATATTAATCTTATATGTAAAAATAATATGAGTAATGAGAAAGAAAAGAAAAAGAATTGGTTTTCAAAGTTTATAGATTGGATTAATAAACATATATCTATGTTTATTAGTATTACTTTATTAGTATTTTTTATATCATTAGGTTTCATATTTTATCAGACTGTACAAACAGGATATTCTCATTTCAGAAATATAGAGTATGATTTTGATAGTGCAGATGCAATAAGTTTACAAATAACTTTATTACAAGTACTTATAGGTTCATTTGCTTTGGGCGTAGGTGCATTAGGTATTATAGGATGGAAAGAATTACGTAATACTTTAAAAACTTCTATAACTAAAGAAATATTTGAAGAATTAGAAAAAGATAAAAGAAAAAGAGAAGAAGATTTAAGAAAAGAAATAACTGAAAAAACAGAATTAGATTTACAAGCAAAGGAGATGGAAGAAGCTAGAAAAAGAGAAATATTAAAAGAATTAGCAAGGAAATCTAATAGGAGGAAGTAATAAAATGAATAAAATAGAAGAAATAACACAAAACTTAAAAGAAGATTCATTATTAGATACTATCCCAGTGAATTTAGAAAAAATAGCAAATCATTATGAAATAAAGGTTTTTTATAGATATATAGGAAAATTATCAGGCCAGATTATAAAAAAAGAAAATAATACATATGAAATAATTGTTAGTGTTTTACACCCAAATACAAGACAACGATTTACATTAGCACATGAATTAGCACATTACTTCTTACATAAACAAGAAATAGGGGATGGGATAAATGAAACTGCTTTATATAGAAGTGGACTCTCTAATAAAATGGAAGCAGAAGCTAATAGATTAGCTGGAAATATTATTATGCCTGGTCATAAAATTGATGAAATTTTAGAAGAAATAACAAAAAAAATAGGACTTAGTGTAGAAAATGGCAAAGAAATAATAATTACTCTTATGGCTGATATATTTGAAGTTTCTAAACAAGCAATGACCTATCGTCTAGGACTACAAGACAAATAATTATTTTATAATGTTTTATTTCTGTTTTGTGATTTTTTATATACAATAACTTTATCCAAGAAATCATCCACGAGTTCAAGTATTAAATGCGACAAAGGAGCAAAAAAAGGATACCCTATGAGCTATACTCATATATCATACCATGAACGCACAGAAATAGCACGGCTTAAAATATCCCGTTTGTGATAAGTGTTGAATCAATATCACACTACTAGCACGGGAGGCTGTATTAGTCTAATTTTCATTAAATGGGTCAGCCTCTTATTTTTTTTTGTTTTGATGTTCTGGATCGTTTACTGTTTGTCCTCTTGCTTCACGATATTTTACTATTTTTCGTTTGAGTAAATTTATCAGTTTAGTAATTTTTATGCCACGAGGACATGCTTTTGTGCATTCAAACATGCTTTCACATGCCCATATGCCATCTTTTTTGTCCAGAACATCAATACGAGCTTCAAGTCCCGCGTCGCGAGTATCGTCAATAAATCGTGCTGCCTGTACTAATGCCATAGGGCCAATGAAGTCGGGATTTTTTTCATCTAGTATAGGGCAAGCCGAAAAACATGCAGCACAGCCAATACAGCTGGATGCCTCTGCAAGTAATTTTTGTTCTTCAGGGCTTTGTAAAAATTCGCCTACTGAGGGAAGATCTTTCCTTGGTATAAAATAAGGTTTGACTGATTTATATTTTTCTATAAACGGAGTTTGGTCAACGACAAGATCTTTTTCCACCTTTAGATGATTAAGTGGCTGTATTTCCACCGTAAAATTATTGTCTTCGTTTGCTACTTGCTCAAATAATGTTTTACACGCAAGCCTATTTTTGCCATTGATAATCATTGCGTCTGAGCCACACACACCATGTGCACAGCTTCTTCTAAATGATAATGTTCTATCTTGTGTTTTTGCAATGCTTTCTAGTGCATCTATTACACGGGATGTATCTTCTACTTCTAAAGTATAGGTAGAGTAGCTTGTTTTTATAGCTGCTTTAGGGTCAAAACGCTTTACTTTTAATGTTACTTGCATGTTTCCTCCTAATATTCCTAATATACTCGTGGTTTTGGTTCCCATTTACTTATATCGACAGGGTCGTAAGTAATAGTTACTTTTTTATCATGTGATAGAGTGGCCATAGTGTGCTGTAAGTAATGCTCATCATCTCTTTCGGGAAAATCTTCTCTTGAATGTCCTCCGCGAGTTTCTTTTCTTTCATAGGCTCCTGCTACCACCATACGTGAAAGATCTATCATTGATCCAAGTTCAAAAATACGTAAAATATCATAATTAAAGTCTATACTACTGTTTTCAACACCTACTTCTTTGTATTCTTGTTGAATATTGATAAGCTCTTCTGTAGCTTCTAAAAGTCCTTGTTCGGTTCTAAATACCCCCACTTTTTTTGACATAAGCAGTTGTAATTTTTTATGAACATCTCCAAGTGATCGCTTACCTTTACGTTGAAAAAGTTGACTGTGTATTGCATGTGCTTGTTCAATTTGTTCTTTTGGTATTTCAGGAAGACTGACATTTGAGACATATGTTCCCATAGCTCTTCCTCCTCTTCTTCCAAACACCAGTAGCTCAAGAAGACTGTTTGAACCTAATCGGTTTGCTCCATGTACTGATACACAGGCACATTCTCCTGCTGCATAAAGGCCAGGGTATGTTTGTTTTGAATATACAACTTCTGCATTAACGTTGGTAGGGATGCCTCCCATAGTGTAATGAGCAGTAGGATGTACAGGAATAGGATGTTCAATTGGATTGATGCCAAGATATACTTCACAAAATTCGCGTACATCAGGGAGCTTTTGATTGATAACATCAGCTCCTAAATGGGTAGTATCAAGGTATACAAAATCATCAATGCTACAATTTCCTTTTACTCCTCGTCCAGCAAGAAGTTCTTGTGTAATATACTTTGCTACTAAGTCCCTTGGTGCAAGATCTTTTAAGGTAGGAGAATATGTTTCCATAAAAGGTTCGCCTTTTCCATTACGTAAAATGCCTCCTTCTCCACGTACTCCTTCTGTGATTAACACTCCAATATCTTTGATGCCAGTGGGATGAAACTGAAAGAACTCCATATCCTCTAAAGGAATACCTTCGCGTGCTACTAATGCAGCACCATCGCCTGTATTTGCAAGGGCATTTGAAGTTATTTTGAACAATCTTCCGCATCCGCCTGTAGCAAACATAACTGCTTTCGCATTAAAAATATGTAATGATCCATCAGAAATACGTATAGCTGCAATGCCACAAGCAGTGGTATCTTTCATAAGTAATTTTATAACATGATATTCATCATAAAAATTGACATTTTGTTTTATACATTGTTGATATAATGTATGAAGAATATGATGTCCTACACGATCAGCTGCAAAACAGGTACGCATAAGAGGTCCTTCTCCAAAGTGATGAGTGTGTCCCCCAAATTTTCGCTGTGCTATTTTTCCTTCGGAGGTACGAGAAAAAGGAAGTCCTGAGTTTTCTAAATAATAGATAACTTCGGGAGCTTCTTGTGCAAGAATAATGGCAGCTTGTTGATCAACAAGATAATCCCCTCCTTTTACAGTATCGTATGCGTGCCACTCAAAATGATCCTCTCCCATATTTCCTAATGAAGCGGCAACGCCTCCCTGTGCTGCTCCTGTATGGCTTCGAAGAGGAAACAATTTACTCACTACCGCTACATCTTTTACATGAGAGCTGGCTTCAAGGGCAGCATAAAGACCAGAGCCCCCTCCTCCAACTATTATGACATCATGGCTGTGATATGTAATATTAGGACTACTCATATGTTTAGTATATCACAGAGAGCAGGCTTTATGTTTCATGTATAGAAGTATATTGTCCTACTTTTAGATGCTATAGGAATGCTATATTAGGGAGTATGCCCCATTACAGCATATGCATAGCAATGGAGCATTATAGAGTAAGAGTATGGTTTATTCGTTGGTAATCCATTTGTTAACAACTTTGCCATCAATATCGGTAAATCCACCAGCAATGATAAAAATGCCATCTACAAGATTCCAAATAAAAAGAGTTAAAAATCCGAACAATAATTGCATAATGCCAGATGTAATCTTTCCGACATACATTCTGTGTACTCCAAGTCCTCCAAAGAAAAACCACAATAATAAACAGACTAGTTTGCTCTTATTAGAAATAGTATCTGAAACAGTAACATCCATATCCATAACCTCCTAATAGTATATAAAGGGATACATCAGCAAGCAACATAGCATGAAGTTCCTTTTTTTATTAAGTATATACTATATTTTTTCTTTTGTGGTATTTCATTTTGTATTTGTAATGGTATATCTTATGAGTGTATAATAGTGTTTTATGCTATGCTGAATGTATGGGAAAGTTATGGGATAAGGGCTATACGTTAGACTCATCGGTAGAGTCATTTATTACAGGAAAAGATTATGTGTATGATACTTTGTTATTACCAGCAGATTGTGTAGCCAGTATTGCTCATGTATACACTTTGTTGCACGCAAGCGATACGCATGCTTGTAATCTTTTAAGTAAGCACGAAGCTCATTTTTTAATAGATGGGCTAATTGAAGTATATAATCAGTCTCATGAAGGTGCTTTTTCTATTGCATCATCAATGGAAGATTGTCATACTGCCATTGAACAATATTTAGTTTCTCGAGAAACTGCAGCACCAATACACAAAGAGCAAACAAAAACAGATATGTCGGATATGCAGAAGTCTGATATGCAAAAGATGGCACAAAAATCATATGTCATAGCTGAAAAAATCCATACAGGAAGAAGTAGAAATGATCAAGTGCAGGCAGCATTGCGTTTATATTATAAAGAATATATATTTATGCTCCAAGATGAAGTATCTCAACTTATTCGTATGATATATACACGGGCACTTGAGCATAAAATGGTAGCAATGCCAGGGAGAACCCATTTACAAAAAGCAATGCCTTCATCAGTGGGGATATGGTTTGCATCGTATGCTGAACAATTGCTGGATGATATGAAATTACTTGATACTGTTTTTGAACTTATTGATAGATCTCCACTTGGTTCTGCTGCAGGGTATGGTACTTCACTTCCTCTTGATCGTAGTTATACTGCAAAGCTACTAGGGTTTTCTCAGGCACAGAACAATGTTATTGCAGTACAAAATAGTCGAGGAAGATTAGAGCTTTCTCTGTTATTTGCATTACAACAAATTGCACTTACAATAAGTAGATTAGCAGAAGATGTTCTTTTGTTTTCTTTGCCTGAATTTGGATATTTTGCTTTGCCCGATTCACTGTGTAGTGGTTCTAGTATTATGCCTCAGAAAAAAAATCCTGATATTCTTGAGTTATTACGCTCAAAGGCAAGTTTCTTTACTGGAGCTGTGAGTAATATTTCATTGTTATTGAGTAGGCTTCCAAGTGGATATCAACGAGATTTGCAGGATACTAAAATGATAACTTTGCAAGGTTTGTACTATTGTCAAAGTATGTTACAGGTAAGTTCACAATTAGTCAAAGATATTGTGGTACATAAGAATACTATAGAGGCAGCATGTACTTCTGAGTTGTATGCAACGGATAAGGCATATGAGCTTGTGTTACAAGGTATGCCGTTTCGCAGTGCATATAAATATATTGCTCAACAGTTAGCAACACAGCAAACAGAACAACAGCAATCAGATGAGCTTCCTGAAGCATATATTAAAAACAGATCTATGCTTGGTTCTGCAGGCAACCCTCATTTTGAATATATAACAGAAACACTAGATCTATTACAAAAAGGGAGAGACAAAGAGAAAGTACGGTTTTTTGATGCAATATCGGGCTTGTTTTCTTATGATGGAGAAAAAGCACAAGAGAAGCGAGGGCTAGAGCCTCTTGTATCACAAGTATCTGTTATTCCTAAAAAATTATTAGTGTCAGTAATACCATAATATGATGTATTATAGAAACAATATACTAGGGCAGTCTATAGTAAAGTATGAGATATTTTATTTCGATAGATATTGGTACTAATTTCTTAAAAGCGACAGCGTTTTCTTTTTCACAAGGGCATCATAGAGATACAGAAACATCTCTTGCTATGTGTTCTCCCATTATTGTACAGTCCGCTGAGCAGGATGATGTACAGAGTATTCCTCGTATTGTCAGTATGGCACTTGTAAGGAGTATACAAAAAGTATTTGCTTCATTGCCATTACATCAAGATGATACCATTGATATTTGTATATCGGGAAATAGTCCGACCTTAGTATTTCTTAATAAAAAAAAGGAGGCTATATACTGTACCTCATGGTATAGTTCGCAATATATTCAGTTAGAGAATGAGCGTTCCTATTATCTTCCATATGTAATGGCAGTAAAAGAAAATAATAGAACAGTGTTTGATGAAACTCATTATATTGTTCCTCTTGCAGAATATGCAAGTTTTTTGTTATGTGGTACGCTTGCAACATTTGTTCCTCATATGGATTTTCTCCAATATTTATGGAGTACTGATAGTGTTGATACATATAATTTTTCTCGTGATATGTTTCCACAAGCAGCTCTTTCTGGTTCGGTATTAGGAGCAGCTTGCAGTGATGCTATTGTGTCTCCTCTCACTCCTGTACTCTCCTCTTTGTTTTTGCAAAAAACTGATATAGCATTGACTTCCTTTTTTCTCCATCAGTGTAGGGTGTTATGTGGAGGCATAGATTACCTGAGTGCGCTTGTTGGATCTTCTACTGTAGAAGCAGGAGATATATGTATAAGAGGAGGTACTTCTACTGTTATGAATATATGTTTAGAGCAAGATGCTATGTCAGAGAATCTGTATAAGAAAGTGCCAGATCACAGCACTTTTCCTGAATTTGTGCTTTCTCATCCTGTGCAGAATACCATAAACAAAGGTATTTCCATACCTTCTTTCACTACTTTATATCAACAGAGTAATGAAGCGCTGGAAATAATACAACATACTTCTACTCTGCAATCTTTGTTTTGGAAGCTATTTTTTGTTGTATACAAACAATGTGATATTACTAATTCATTACATATGCATATGCGTAACAGTACCAGTCGAGATGACGCTAAGCATTATATTGATACTGTATTGAATTTTCTTGTGTCTACTCATACTACTATGCTTCAAGAGTATTTTTCTTCTTTTAATGCATCTGCTCATAGGAGTGTTATTGCTCTTTGTTATCTTTTCTATCTGATGAAAAAGGTATATGTACAATTAACTGATACACGTTCGGATTGCCATGTAAGAAAAATTGCAGTAAGTGGTGGGCAATGCAGTGCAAAAGGCTTTGCTCGTTTGTTGAGTGTGTTGTTTCAAAAAAATGTTATTGTTCATACAGTAGAATATTGTGAGTTAGTAGGAAATGTACTATTTGCTCTCGTGCAGGATACTCTTAATGAGAAGAGTATGGAAGCAAAAAATGGTGAGCATAGTAATATTGCTTCTGATATGCTTGTAGCGTATGCGAAACAGTTTTCTCAACCATCAGCTACCTTTGTTCCATAAAGAGCAGAGTACTGCTAAGCAGAGGCAATACCACTAGAATGTAAAGTGTAGCTCCAATGTTTTTTGATTCATCATGTCCATAAGAAAATAATCAATATATTGAGTATCTTCTGCCATACTTTTTTTCCAATTTTTATCAGGAAGTTTTCCAAACCCTTTTTCTTTTTTCATTTCAATTCTTGCATAGGATGATTGTAATTGTTCTTTTATGGTTTGTTCGTTTCCGTAATCGCTTAATGCCCATGCAAGGTAGCTTGCATAATCATTGTCTGCAAAAGGATTTTTATCAGGAAAAAAGTTTTGTACAATTGCCTTGTTTTTGCTGTATTTTGGAATACTTGAAATTATCTCAAATAAATCTTTTCGAGAAAATGTTACAGTAAACTCTTGCATATTAGTGGATATAATTTTTTTATCGTCAATTACTTCAAAATCTTGTAATGTTGCAATAATATTATTTGAATGTAAATTGATAATAATAGTTTTAATATCTTCTTTGTATTCAATATCCACTTGTGATATAGCGTCAACAGAACGTAAGTATGTGCGTAAATCTTCTTCTGGAAACACTTCTTCTACTGTTGTTGCTCCAAGCAAATCAAATAGATATTGAGCAAAAAAATCTTCAATATAAATATTCATACTAATTTTTGCTGAATAAAATTTCTGTACATGTACGGTAACAAGAGAGCTACATGAAGCAAAAAGTAATATGAATATACAACACATAAGGGAGCTAAGTATTGTTTTTCTTGCTTTAGGAGAAGAATGCTGTTTGTTTATAGATGATACATAAGTATGCTTTTTATTTGTTTTCATACTATATTCCTTAAAAATTATACTCTTTATTGCTTTTTTTGTCTTTTACTTCTTCCTCTGTTCCAGATGGCTTGTTTTTGTGTAAGTTCTGCAATAGCGAGTTTTTTTTGTGCATCAGAAAGTGTATTTTTTTGTAATAATGCCATAAGTGCTTCTATTCTAAATTTTTCAATATAATTGTACTTATGTGATAGTTGTTTTTGTTGTCCAGAATATTTTACTATGCAAGGCTCATGCACATAGTGTACAGGTATATGGGCACAAATCCGTAGCCAATATTCATAATCTTCGGCTATTTCAAGTGTTTCATTAAACATTCCATATTGTTCTACTATAGATGCATGCATAAGTACTGTTGACGGACCAATAATGCATTTTTTTAATGAATCTTGAAATATATTTCCGTCTCGGGCATACTGTTGTTTTTTCTGACTTACTATGGTTTCGTTTCTTTGCCAAATTTCTTTTGTATGACAAAAAAGACAGAGGGGGCTATGAGAGGACAAAGAGGTATTGTTTTGTTGAACATTGCTTATTGTGTTTACTTGCATTTCTAATTTATGAGGAAGCCAGTAATCATCAGAATCAAGGAATGCAAGCCAGCTATGTGTTGCTATTTCTATTCCTCTGTTTCGTACTGCCCCTGGCATACCACAATGCTGTATACGCTTTCTTACTATAGTAATAGTATCATAACGTAATGTTTGTATGAGCTCCCATGTACCATCATCTGATCCATCATCAATGATAATAAGCTCTTTTGCAGGATATGTTTGATCAACAACACTTTCTATCGCTTTTTTTATATATTGTTTGCGATTCCATACTGGTATTATGACTGAAATATCCATTATTATTATATTGTAGATAATTTTCCTTATGTTTGTGTATATCCCCTATACTGATTATATGCAATATATTATTCATTTTATGAAAGGAATAGTACTTGGTATTACGGCAATAACTCCAGGTATTAGTTTTGGCACTATGGCATTATTACTAAATGTGTATGAACGAGCAATAACATTGTTTACTCATTTTTTTTCTGTTTCATTTTGGAAAGATGCGTCAAGACGAAAGGAGATTGTAGTATTTCTTGTTCCTCTGCTGATAGGGGGAGCGGTATCGGTATATGTAGGCTCCTCTATTTTGTTATTGTTTTTTGTATCGTATACAGTGTTTATACAAATGTTTTTTATAGGTATTATAACTGCAAGTATTCCTTATTTTTATATACAATATATCCACCCTCAGTTTAAGAGATATGTATCTATCATTGCAAACAAAAATGGCATGTATATTCTGTGGATAATCTTTGGGTATCTTTTGGTGATACTGCTTGGTTCACGCCAAGAAAGTAGAGAAGCTGTGACAGTAAGTATTCCTTCGTCTTTAAGCGAATATATCATATGCTTTATAATTGGAGTATGTGTTGCTGGAGTAGGCCTTATGCCAGGCATAAGTGGATCTTATGTGTTGCTTCTTATCGGCTATTACAGTACATTTCTTGCTATTGTAAGTTCTGTTGCCCTTGTGCCTCTTATATGGCTTATGAGTGGTGTAGTGGTAGGGCTGGTGTCTACTGCTTTTTTAGTGCGATTTTTATTTAGTCGTTATCCACAAGTGAGCTACTGTGTTATTTTTGGAGTAATTGTGGCTTCGTTACAAACGCTCTTTCCTTGGCAAGGGTTATTTGAGAGCAATGCACCTACTATATCTTTATGGCTTGGATCTATAGGGGCATGTGGGCTTGGAGTACTAGTAACAATATGTAGTATGAAAGTGAGTAAAAGTACAGTGAGTAAAGGGGTATAGAAATAGCACAGTATTTATATGAGTTAAGAATGGAAGCAAAACAATATGTATGTATTCTTATTCTGAAACAAGCGTTTCTTCTGTTTCATTATCAAATACATGAATTTTATCCAGAACAAGCTCAAAATGAATGACTTCGTTTACTGCTATATCAATGTTGCGATCAAGTTTTATAACATAAAAATCTTCACTTCCTTCTGATTCTTGTGTTTTGTCTGATACTTCATGAGGAACATACACATATGTTTCTGCTCCTAGATTTTCAACGACTTCCACTTTTCCAGTAAGAAAATTTTTAGGATTCTTTTTATTTGATTTAGAGAAATTTTCGGGACGAATACCCATAGTTACATCTTTTCCATCATAGTCTAAGAGTTTGGCAAAACGAGGCCCCGAAATTTCTATATTGGTATATTCGTTACTGAGTATAATGTCTTTTCCTTTGATAGACACTTTCATATCAAATAAATTCATGGGAGGGGATCCAATAAACCCTGCTACAAACTTATTTTTTGGTTTATCATATAAATCAAGCGGAGAACCTACTTGCTGTATGAGACCATCTTTCATAATAATAATTTTGTCTCCCAAAGTCATAGCTTCAATTTGATCGTGGGTAACATAAATCATAGTAGTACCAAGCCGATGATGAAGTGCTGCAAGTTCTGCTCGCATATGTCCACGTAATTTAGCATCTAAGTTGGACAATGGTTCATCGAAAAGGAAAACTTTTGGGTTTCGCACAATGGCTCGTCCAAGTGCTACACGTTGCCGTTGTCCTCCTGATAGCTGTTTTGGTTTTCTATCCAGCAATGTTTCAAGTTTGAGAATTTTTGATGCTTGTTCTACCCGCTCTTTGATTTTATCTTTTGGTATCTTTCGTAACTTGAGTCCAAACGCCATGTTTTCAAACACAGTCATATGAGGATACAAAGCATAATTCTGAAACACCATTGCTATGTCTCTATCTTTTGGAGGGACATCATTGACTTTTTTGTCATCAATGAGGAGATCTCCTCCTGATATTTCTTCGAGACCTGCTATCATTCTGAGGGTGGTTGTTTTTCCACAACCAGAAGGACCTAATAACACAACGAATTCTTTGTTATCGATCTCAACATTAAAATTATCCACAGCTTGAAAGCCGTTATCATACACTTTTGTTATATTCTTTAAGGTTACAGTAGCCATATATATATTATACCATATTTTTTTATTTTTGTGTAATAAATACTTAAATTTATTAATAAGTGGTGAGTAATAAGTGATACATAAGAAAAACAATATTATCAGCTACATAGTTGCTGTTATATGCTGTATAGCAGGTAATTTCATTCTTCATCAATTACAAAATTACTACCACTATAGTATTTTATTGCTGCTTTCTTAAATTGTGTCATTGTAACATAATTGAATGTTCCTGCAACTATAGCACCTACTCCAAATGGAATTAGTTTTCCAAGTGCAATGCCACCTCTTTTTGTACCATATTTGGTAAAAATAGTTGTTCCAACTTTCTGATTTATTTTTGCCAATACCTTTCCTGATACTCTTTTATTAAATTGGACAACTGCAACTCTTGTCCCTATTCTCTTTGTTGCCTGTTTAGCTATTCTGATCACACCGCACCAAACACCAAGCACTTTAACAAATTCTTGGTTGAATTCATCTCTAATGTTTTTTCCATATATCAATGCAATGCCATAACTAATTGCAGCCATCCATCGTAGCAGTAACAAGGCATCTCCACTGATTGCACCAACTTCAAATCCTACTTGAACTGCAGTCCCGACTCCAGGAATTATACTTGGCAAAGCAGATGCCACTCCGATTGATGTGTATTTCCTTCTAATTCTATTAGCAAATATATCAGCTAATTCAGATTTATTTGAAGATTTATTGTCTTTTTTAATTTCCATAATTTCTTGTTCTAAAGAATCAAAGGATGGTGCTATTTTATTAACAATAGTTAAAAAAGTACTTTCTCCCATTACTTCTCCTTTTTTGCGATTTATTATTAAATTCGCAAATGTTTTATATATATATTGTATTTTTTTTTTTTTTTTTTTTTTTTTTTTTTAATGCAAGTAGTGGTAGACTTAGTCCACGAGTTCAAGTATTAAATGCAACAAAGAAACAGTGTATTAAGGGCTATTATTATCCCTGTAAACTACTACATTACGAAGAAACATCAAAGATATATGCAGCAAAATAGGGGCTATTTTGCAAGGTAGTGTATATTTCTTTTAGTAATTCTTTATGCATGGTAATGGTTGTATCAACATCTATATTAAATAGCTCTTGTAATACCGTCTGTACATAGTTGAATGTAAGCATGTTGGCTATGTGTTTTTTGTGTGTATGAGCATGTTGTTGTAGTGCTTGAAGGGCATTTTCTAGCAGTATAGTAGTAAGTTTTGCCTGTGGGTATGCAGCAAAGAAATCAGGAGAAAAAGTATTTTTTTTAAAGGAGAACATATAGTGCATATGCTCTGTGAGTGTTTGTTCAAAAAACAAAAGAAGGGAGAATTGTTTTTGTTGTATTGAGAGGGAGCTGTTTTGATTATAGAGAGTATCCTTTGTGTAATCTGTATGTACAAAGCTGAGGCAATGGGTACGATGAGGAGCATGCAGGAGCTGTGAGTGTAGTTGTTTGTATTCGTAAAATGCTCCGCCATATTCTAATAGCAACAGTAAGCTATAGATATACTGTGTTTCTTTTATAGGAGCATTGCATAGAAATGATTGCTCCTGCGATGATATGAGTGATTGTGCAAGTGTATGCAGTGATTGATGAGTGTGGGTACATATTTCAGCTGTTATGCTAGTATGTGTTGTATTGTGCAGATCTTTGTGTTTGTGTGGAATAATGCTATGTATGATAGGAGGAATTGCAGTTGTATTGTGTTTTTTTTTGTTGTTATTCCTTTCTGTGTTTGTGCTGGAGTCTTGTGTTGTATAGGACGGTGCTATGTGTAAATATCCTGATGTAGACAGAGAAGGATGCGATGAAAAGGAAAAGTTTTGGAGTCGGGGAGCTTTGTGTTGTATTTTCATGCGTTCTTGAGAAGTATAAATAGCATGGTGCATATTGTATGCTGTATAATATGTCAGTATTGTATTGAGCTGTGTATTCCAATGACAGTCAAGAAAATAGGCATTAAATACGCATCGTTGCAATGCTACCAATGCAAGTGAAGAACAGCAGAGTAAGGTATCGTACTTTTCTCCACTATAGGTTTGTTGAAAGTGATATTTTTCACTGGGAGCAGCACTATCTGTACGTGAGGGAATAAAAATAAAATCACTATCATCAGGAATGTATATGTTTTTATTGAGACACATTACTGCCTCTGAAACATGGGTTACGAAAATAAATGGCATACAATGTTTTCTTTGTGCCGTTACAAATGCATCAATAATAGTACTCATTGTAATATACATTGTTTTTGCTTTGCTAATGCTAGCAAGGGGAGCTATTACATGTAAATGTTTTAATGGGCTATCATTGTTTTGTTTGTGTGTTGTATGAGAATCAATAGTATATTTAGGAACTGTGGAATGTACTTTCATAATATTCCTGCTTATCTTTTTATTATACTGTGTAATGTTATAATAATTATATGAAAGATTATATATGAGATTATCATATTTATTATTCTTATTATTTTTATGAGTGGATGTGTAACTAATGGTGAGATGTATGTAAAAAGAAAGTATATCCCTAAAAAATAAAGCAAACTGTTTATCCGTGAGACAGATTTGCACCTATTCAATGGAGATGTATCGCAATGGGATGTAAGCAATGTTACAGATATGGGAGCGACTGCCTTTAATGGGGATATATCAAACTGGAATGTAACGAAAGAGGTTAGGTATATTTCTATTTATGATATATTTGTAAATGCTAGTAATTTTAATCAAGATTTATCATCATGGATATTGTGTCAAGCGTCATGGGATTCTTCATATGTAACTGATTCGGCTATAAAAGGAATAACAACATACTACCCAACAATAATGAGTAATACTAATCCAGCATGTGTAATGTACAGAATATACAATTTGCTGTAAAGACACACACCTATAGCAAGAAAGGATGTGTTCTTTCTTGCTATAGAAACTCAATCATACAGCTAACTACACTTTTGTCTTCTATGGAGTACTGGAGCAATGCTTTGTTACCGTATCAACGGATGGAGTCAGCTTTTGCGAAAATAGTGCATGTAAGGTAATTTTGGAGCTTTCTTCTAATCCACCGACACGACTATCTTGATATATAAGTGGTTCTTTGAGAGCATAAATATTGTATGCGCTTTGTGTTCGTGCTAATATTACATCATAGTTAAGTTTTTGATGTATACTTTCAAGTATTGCATTGCTATGAAATACACAAGCTCTTAGACTACAAAATAGCATACCGTGGGTACTGAGCATATGGTGAATACGAACAATGGGCATGTAAGGATGATTACTAATTTCGTAGCCAAAATTCTTAAAGACATAGTAGGGAGGATGTTCTATTGTTGAAGCCTTTGAAATACCAATGTAGAGCATGTCAGTATCATCAGGAACACTGAGGGTTTTAGGAAATTCGCGGTATTTTGATACATCATCCTCAATGAGTGCAAAGGGTTGAAATGGTTTTTTTCTGTCTTGCTTTCTTAATGCCATATCAATTATTCGTAGTTGGGCGAAAGCACCAGAAGTTATTTTTTCTTCAGAAGGATGTTGTTGTTGTAAGGGCTTAGGAGTAGGAGCATGTACTCTTATGAGTGGCACATCAGTAAACTCTGTTTCTATATGGGTATGTCGATGTTTGTTATGCAATGTACTTTGATAATAAAATGGGGTATGTAATAGACTAATGTTCACTAAAATTAGTATACCATAAGTATATATGCCTCTTTTTTTCTCTTTGTGTATATACATTATGCAGGGCTATCATGTACAATAAGAGTATATATTCTGTGCTAGAGTAATAGTAAGGAAGGTTTATGTCAATAGATTTACATGCACTTGATAGTTATTTGAAAACAAAATGTAATTTCGATATTTTTACTGATATTGACACAGTAAATGGAATACAAGTTTCTCGAAAAAAACAGGATATTCACACTATTGCATGTGCAGTTGACAGTTCTTTTCCTGTCATACAGCATGCTGCTCACGCCTTTGCTAACTCAGATGCCAATATAAATACCAGTTCAGCAGATGTTCTTATGGTACATCATGGTATGTTTTGGGGAACATTTGATTCAGTAACAGGCCCTGTGCATAATAAACTGTCATCGCTCCTCTGTAATGATATGGCATTATATGCAATGCATCTTCCCTTAGATGCTCATATGCAATTTGGCAACAATGCACAGATTGCCTCAATGCTTGGCTTAAAAGAAATTGCTCCTTTTGGAGAATACAAAGGAAGAAAAGTTGGAGTACAAGGCATATTTTCACAAGCAATGCACAGAGAATCTGTTATTGCTACTTTGTTTCCTCCTGCATATACATGGAAAGATGCTCCCTATCTTTCTCATTATACATTGCCTATACAAGAGGTAGGTACAAGTTATTATAATGCTATTTTGTCATCCAGCATGTCTCCTTTAGGGAAGGCTTTTCATGGAAGAGAGGAAATTTCTTCAGTAGCGATTATATCAGGAGGAATGCCACGAAACGCTCTCTACGAAGCAAAGCAACAGAACATTGATATGCTGATATGTGGAGATGCTAGCCATATACTGTGGCTTGAAGCACAAGAATATGGCATAAATATTCTTTCTGCAGGGCATTACTATACTGAAACATGGGGGATTATGGCTTTGCTGCAACATCTTTGTGAGCAATTTTCATTAAAAGGAGTGTTTATTCATGCGCCAACTCAGCACTAATGTTGTTCCCGAGAATACAACACGTAATAGTAATACAGGGCTTGCAGAAAAAGCTACATGGCTTTGGAGTCCATTGCTGTTATGTGTATTTATTGTATTTATTGATCAGTTGAGCAAGTATCTTGTAGAAACTAATATTGGAAGAAATACAAAGTACGGTGAAATTATAGATCTATTCAATGGCTTTCTCTGGATAGTGAAAGTGTACAATAAAGGCATTGCCTTTAGTTTAGCCTCTGATACAGATTGGTGGATTAGACTGATAATAGTGTATACAGTACCATTACTGTTAGTGATATTTCTCTTCAAGATAATTATTTATTCAAATTTTGATGCCTCATTTCGCTGGTATGCTTCGTTAGTGGCAGGGGGAGGAGTGGGGAATCTTATTGATAGATTTTTTCGTGAAGAAGGAGTAGTAGATTTCATCAGTATAAATACATACGGTATATTTGGTATATCACGTTGGGCTACATTTAATTTTGCTGATGTTGCAGTAGTGATAGGTATGGTGTTATGGATGATTACTCTTTTGAAAGGACAGAAATCGCAGGCAATGTCGCAACAAGAGAGTGCTAGCACATCAGAGAGTACACAAGAATCGCAAGATGCTGAAAAAAATAAACTATAGGTACACATAAGCAATGTCTAACGATATTTTTGATGAAACAAAAGAGAAATATAATACACTAGGAAAAGCCTCTCTTGATACGAAACCAGATATATATGAAAAAAGGAAATTTAAGAAGTGGGTTCTATCAAAAACAAAAAAGCATATATTAAGCGATCGTATCAATACAAAAAAAAATTCTTTACAGCTCTTTTTTCACTGGGTATCTATCTCATTATTGCTAATGCTTAGCATTACTGTGTTATTTGTTGGTATTATTTTTATCTTTTCTCGTTTTAAGGAAAGTATTCCTTCCTCTTTTATCCCGTGGATATATGCTAGTGCGTATATTGTTTCTTTGCTGCTTGTGTTTTTCCCTTTCTTTTTCTGGTATAAAAGAAAGCGTGTAAGGAAAGAAAAAAATAATGCTATGCATGATACGTAATATGGGAGCTTCGTAGAGGCATGGGTGCTATTCTCTTTGTGTGAATTTTGTTTTTGAACTTTGTATTTTTGGGCAATACCTAAGCAGTATTTAAGTAATAACAGAGCAATAGACACTTATAGCAAATAACTTACATTAATTTTCTAAATATGCCTGAGCGGCTTTTTAGTTCTTTTTGTAATTCATCAGTAAAAGGAATATGTTTCCAAAACATTGATCGAATATCTTTGTGTAATTTAGAAATACCTTTGCTTTCCCATTGAATCCATTGTATGTAATCAGCAATAAAATTCTCTTTTAAGGAGCCTTTTACTTTATTGTCTTCTGACCATTGATAATATAGCCCTGTAAGTCCCTCTAAAGTCCATCGATGTCCAGCTTCTTCTTTGCTAATTTGCCATCGGTAATCTCCAATAGCATAGCAAATACAATGAAAGAGTTTGCTTGAATACATAGGAATAATAATTTTCGCAGAACTAGCGTTTCTATTATAGAAATTAAATGGTTCCCAACACACTCCTTTTGTTCCATAACAAGGAAGTAGTAATATTTGAGGGAACATTCTTACTTTTGTTCTTTTAATATTTCTAAAAAAAATAGAATAATCAATAGTTTCTACTTCTTGTATGTATTTTAGTACAACTTCTCTTGTTCCTAAGTTATGTATATTAGAAGAGAAGAATTTATTAAACAATAGGGGGATATGGTTGCCTGTTTTTCCTACAGACATCTTAAACATTTGCTTTATACTGTTTAATTCTTCGTATATTATTTTAGCGTTTACTTCTTGATTGCTGTTATCAGTATCATCATCTTCTTTAGGAGAGGGTTGCTCGTACACACTATCCAATGTATGTTCTATGTCTTGGGTATATCTTTCAATGGTGCTTTGAGTCTCTTTTAACTGTTTATTGTTCATACGGATAGTCTGGATTGTTTGTATACATGAAAATAGTTCTGCCATAGCATGTTCTGGAATGGGAAATGTATACCCGAACTCATTTTCTTCCATAGATGATTGCAGTGAATTTCCTACTGAGAGTATTTTTTGTAATAGTTCTTGATTTTCTTGTGAAATAGTTTGTGCTTTATGCAGTGAAGAATCTCGTATCTTCTGAATTTGATTTATTTTCTGTTTTTCATTAAGGGCAAGCATTTCTCTTGAAGTCTCTTGCATAGTATCAATCAATGATTGACTTATATCTCCTTTCATAACTCCATCAAACCATTCGTCTAAATAGTAAATTGATACTTTTGGGGGAGCATATATGTCATTTTCTGTTATTATACGTAATATTTCTCTTGAAATAGCTGAGCTTACTATTACCCCGTAGCGTAATAGTAGTTTTACAGAAACTTCATTCAAGGAAGGAGTGTGCGAGATAACACTTTCTAAAAATTGCCAATAACTGTTGCTTAATTGAGCTCGTGCTTCAGAGTCAGAAGAAGTGAAGTCGCTTTCTAAAAGAAGAGTAAGGTGCTTATGAAGAGGCCTTGCTTTATCTTCTGATTGAGACATGATGCTTTTGTAAAATTGTTCTGGCTGTAGCAGTATATCAATTTTTTTTTCGCTTTGAGGAGGAACAAATAAATTCTCCTCATAAAAGCTATGTATTTGGTGCAGATATTCTTCATTTTTCATACTATACTTATTATTATAGGCATTTTTATCATATACTTAAAAATTTTCACTATTTTTATGCTAATATTATAGCAAAAATATTTTTTTTTCTTTACAATGTAATAAATGCAGGACGCAATCAAATATCTACATCCCTTAGAATTAAAAGTGTTATTCTACTTTGAATCTCAAGAATCTTCTCAGAAGGCTTCTCAAGAGTATGGTATATCGGTACATGATATTATAGAAGGGACAGGATTATTGGAAGGACAAGTAAATCAAGCTATTAGTTGGTTACAGGGAAAATCATATGTAGAAGAAAAAAGTAAGACTGCGAGTGTGTGGTATGAAAGAACTTCACTAGGAGCAGAATGGAATGATAAAAAAACTCCGTATAGAAGAATTGTGGAGTATGTACAGGATAATGAAGAGAAGAGTGATTTACAGACCATTGCTAAAAAACTTGGTATAGAAGCAAAAGAGGTAGGCTCTGCCTTTGGTACTCTTTCAAAAGCACAGGTGCTGCGTTTAAGTAATACTAAGCAGGTAGAGTATGTAGAGAATGCTGTGTATCCATCTGAACTTATGGCACTGGAGTTACTGTTACAACAAGAAGAAATTGATGGATCCCTCCTTACTACAGAACAAATGCAAGTTATTGAAAAATATGCAAAAAAGAGAGGCTCTGCTTCTGTTCCTTTCCGCAGAGTAGAACGTGAGGTAATACAGTATATAATAAGTGATGCAGGAAAGCAGAGCATAGAACAGGCAAAATTACTTGGTTTAACAGGGGAAGAAGTTGGTGCAGTAAACGCTCAGATGCTAAAGGATAAAAGCTGGAAAGAAAAAAAGTTTCGTTCGTATAATATTTCTTTGCCTCCTAACAGGGTAAGTGTAGGGAGAAGAAACTCCTATTCTCAATTTTTACAAGGAGTGAAGGATACATTAGTGGGACTAGGCTTTGAAGAATTTGATGGATCCCTTGTTCAAACGGAATTTTGGAATTCTGATGCTTTGTTTATGCCACAATTTCATGCAGCTCGTGATATACATGATGTGTACTATGTAGATGCCCCTACCCATGCAAAAAAAATAGATGAGCCTTGGTTGCATAATGTAGCGAAAGTACATGAGAATGGAGGGGATACAGGCAGTAGAGGATGGAGATATTCTTTTGATAAACATTTTACGAAACGTTTAATTTTAAGAAGTCAAGGTACGGTTATGTCAGCCAGGACCTTGCCGCATGCAAAAATTCCGGGAAAATATTTTGGTATTCTTCGTGTATTTAGGAGAGATCAAATAGACGCAACACATCTTTCTGATTTTTATCAAACGGAAGGTATTATTGTAGGAGAGGATGTGAATTTACGAACATTGCTTGGTTTATTGCGAGTATTTGCAGAAGAAATTGCTCATGCAGAAGAAATACGCTATGTGCCCGGTTATTTTCCTTTTACTGAACCTTCTGTAGAGGTGCATATTAAGCATCCAAACATTGGATGGATGGAGCTGGGAGGCTCTGGTATTTTTCGTCCTGAGGTAACAAAGCCACTTGGGATAGATGTTCCCGTTGCAGCTTGGGGGATAGGCATAGATAGAATGGCTACTATGCAGATGAATATTAGTGATTTACGAGATCTATTTAGTTATGATTTAGAGAAAGTATTATATCAAAAGCAGGCGTAACCTGATGAGAGATGCACATCTAAGTATAATACTCCACATGTATACATAAAGAATAAAAAGGAAATATTTATTATCATTTATTATGCCAAAAATACAAATTGATACAGAATTATTTTTTTCTCTGTTAGGACAGAGGCTTGACAAAGAGAGATTAGAGGATCTTTTAGTCGTTGCAAAAGCAGAGCTTGAAGAGTTTGCAGAAGGGGTTGGTGCAACACTGAAAATAGAATTAAATGATACAAATCGCCCTGATTTATGGTCAGCTGCTGGTTTAGCACGTCAGCTTAAATGTTATCTTACCCATACTGTTCCGCATTTTTCATTTTATGATCAAGCTCCTGCACAAGAAAAAACTATTATTGTAGATTCTCGTTTGCAAGATATTCGTCCCTATGTGGTGGGGCTAGAAATATCAGGCAAAGAAATTGATGAAGCACTTCTTATAGAGCTTATTCAAAATCAAGAAAAGTTATGTGAAAATTTTGGACAAAAGCGTTATGCATTAGCTATGGGCATATATCGAGCAAGTGAAATACAATGGCCTGTGCATTATAGAGCCTGCGATCCTGATACCACTGAGTTTGTACCATTAGAGCATACTCATGCGTTAAGTTTACGCAAGATAGTACATGAACATGCGAAAGGAAAAGAGTATGGTCATATCATAAAAGACTATTCTCTCTACCCTCTTCTTGTCGATGCAAAAGATGAAGTATTAAGTATGCCTCCTATTATCAATAGTGCACAGTTAGGGGCAGTACAGGTAGGGGATGATCATTTGTTCATAGAACTTACTGGTTGGGATTTAGAAATGCTTTTTTTAGCTACCTCAATCTGTGCCTGTGATTATGCAGATTTAGGGTTTCAGATTACGAGAATACAGTCTTTGTATCAGTATGATACAGGCTATTCAAAAGAAGTTGTCTGTCCGCATTATTTTCAGACAACAAAAGAATGTAATATACTACAGGCAAATAAGTTGCTTGGAAACAATCATAGTGTTCAGGAAATATCCGATTCTCTTACATGTATGGGGCTGGAAACCTCTTTGCAAGATGAACATACTTTGCAAGTGACAGTGCCTCCTTACCGTAATGATTTTTTGCATTCAGTGGATATTGTTGAGGATATTATGATTGGCTATGGACTGTCTCAATATGAACCAGAAATGCCTAAAAGTTTTACAATAGGACGCGTAAGCACAAGAGAAAAAATGAAGCGAAGCATCTTACAAACGATGATAGGGCTAGGATTTCAAGAAATGATGTTTCCGTATCTTGGTTCTAAGCAACAACATATTGTGCAAATATATGAAAAAACAGAAATAGCAGACAAAGAAAGTACTTTTGTAAAGGTAGCTAATCCTATATCGGAAAACTATGAGTATGTGCGACAGTCCATTCTGCCAAATTTACTTGAAACAGAACGTGTGTCTGCTAATACTATGTATCCTCATAGGATATGTGAAGTTGGTGAAACAGTAACAAAAGATACAAATGAAAATTATGGATCTAAGACATTACAAATGCTTGGATTTTTGCTTGCAGATAATCAAGCAGGATTTACAGAAATAAATTCTATTGTGGCTGCAATACTTTTTTATCATGATATTGATTGGGAAGCAAAAACAGTGAAAGATTCACGTTTTCTTGAAGATAGAGCTGCAGTAGTAGTACGAAAATCTGATAAAGTAGTGCTAGGAATATTTGGTGAGATACATCCACGAATATTAGAGCAGTTTGATATTACCATGCCATGTGCTGGTGGCGAGCTCTTTTTAGATATGTTTACGCTTTTATAAGAATAAGGGTATTGAAATACTATATATGATTACTATAATAACAATGGGAAATTATTATGCAACAAAAGACTATACATAGTAAGCCACATATATTGCAGCATTATTCTGGAAAAGGAAAAGAAAATGAACAGGACATTTTTATTCTTTTACGTCCTGCAACTAATTGTTATCAAATAGAAAGTATTATTCTTAGTGTACTACGATCGTCTCATTATTATAGAAAATCTCTGTGGTTAGAGTATATGGCAAATTTACCTGGTACTTTTCTTTCATTTTATAATGTTATGAACGCACATTATCGTCATCGTTATTATTTTTCTATACATGGAAAAGCAAGTTTTACTTCAAGCATGAGAAAAAAGTTTGAGCAACGGTTTCATAGAAAATTTGATGATAGTAACATTATCAGCCCTTTTGAAGCCCTTAGATATTTGAATCTTAATGAAATTGAATTAGCACGATACTGGCTTTGTACAAAAGAAGGCATGAACGATTATATAGAAGGGCAAACAGTGAGTATGGTGTGTGATCATGATAATAAGGAACTTTTTATCATTAATTGTGATTTTCCCAGCTTAATGATGCAACATCATGAGGGTACTAATTGTGCAGTATTGCTATTTCGTACGGTGCTTTCATATCAACAGTTTTATATACTCATTAGGGAAGTGATACACAATGTGTTCATGCATGTTTCTGAGTTTGCTGATATGTATAAACATGATAAAACATTACAAAATTATTTCATGCTCCCTCAAGAAATGCTATTGCGTGGAGGATATAAACGGTTTTTTCAATATTCTAACGGTCCTTTTGAGCAGTTACATGATGGTATAGATTTTTTATATGATGAATCAGGCAACCATATAGCGCTTGAGAACATGACTTTTGCACATTATTTACGCTTACATAATGTTGATACAAATGAGCTGGAAGCCAGTTTACGAAATCCCATAGGGTTCTTTGATGTAAATAATACATGGGAAGAACATTCGTTGTATTCTATGACCTACCATATGAATTATCAGCAAGCTCTAAATGTGTTTAAGACAATGCGTTCGCAGTTTATTACCGATGAAAAAATCACTGAAGCGGTATAAGTAGTATACAGTATACAATACAATTTCAATAGAGTACTCTATTACTTGCATGTAAGTAATGCTTGACTGAGTGCCTCATAATGTTCAAATGCTGGTATAGATGGATATAGATCTGTAATTGTTTGTGGAGCACGAAAAAATGCACCATAGTTTGCCTGTTGTATCATTGTTATATCGTTATATGAATCTCCAGCTGCAGCAACAAAGATATTACATGCTTGTAATTGTTTTGTGAGATGAAATTTTCCATTGTGTTGACGAAGTATATACGATTGTATGTTCCCCTGAGTATCAATGGCAAGTGAATTACAAAAAATAACTGGATATTGAAGCAGTGCTCGAAATGGGGTAAAAAACTCTACAAATGTATCAGATACAATAATGACCTCGCAGTGTTTACGAAGGTGCATGAAGAAATCCAATGCATCAGGAAGCGGAGTCATGGTAGCTATGATGTCTTGCAAGGTATGTATAGTAATAGCATGCTTTTGTAATGCCTTAATACGTATTTCCATGAGTTGATCGTAGTCAGATATATCGCGAGTTGTAAGTCCAAGTTGTTCAATATTTGTAATTTTTGCTACTTCTTTCCATATTTCAGGAATAAGTACTCCTTCTAAGTCAAGGGCAATAGTTTTCTGCATAAGAATATTATAATATTTTATCGTTTGTGATTTCAAGGACTAGGTGTGACATCAAAGGCTTTAGCAGGCATCAAAAAATAGTTTTAGCGATCTATTATTGATAAGTATTTGTACTTGTAATATATCATGTTGTTTTATTTTGTGAATCAATATTTTTTTAGAAAATGCGAAATAAAGAGATTAGTCAATAATAAAGCCTTTTATTTATTTGCTATAATGTATCTATGCAAAAAGAAGTGGAAAAATTTTTTGCGGAACAAGACAAATCTGAAGTACTAGACTTTGTGTATGATAACGCAGTATGTATGGTAGATAAAATAATAAAGACATTAGATAAGATCAAGCAAAGGGCAACAATTTTCATGTCAGGGTACATATTAGTAATATTGGGAATATATTCTTCTATTTCTACGGTAAGTACTATGATAAAAAAACTGTTTGTACTCAGGAATGTTTATATTTTTGTAGCACTAGTTATAGTCTTACTATTATTACTACTACTAATATGGTTTATGTTATCTGCATTTCTAAAATTTTACCAAGTACTAAAAACTCATAAAATTGTTGCTTCAAGTATACCTCCTAAGGAATTTGATAAAGTTCTTATGAATATGAATAAGAGAGAGATTATAAAATTAAAAATAGAGGCATTAAAATTTCTGGAGAAAGCTTATGATGCAAATTATCAACAAATGAAACAACAGGCCAAATTACTCGATAAAGGAATGAAAGGCTTTAAATTAAGTTTGATATTTTTATCATTACTGATAGTAGTGGTATCAATCCTGTATTTTATTGATAATGATTTACCCTCATTCATTATTTTGATCAGTATGTTCATCTTCGGAAAATGACTGATCATCTTCAAATAATGTTGATGAGTTTATATCAATCTCATCATCCTGATTTGTATCGTTTGTATAATTATTATTATCCATAAATCTATTATAGTATAATTATTCATTATTTTGTCAATAAATTTCCAATTTTTGTATTGATATACTTGCAAATATTTTGTATTTTAGGTAACATATAAATACTGTATGAAAAATTACGATAGTTTATGCAGTGCATTCAGATTTATAGGGGAATAAATACCTTGTAAATAGCGAAATAAATAAAAATAATAAAAAATAGGAGTTGCATATGGCAAAACAATTACTCTTTAGTGAAGACGCCAGAAGAGCATTATTACGAGGTGTCGAAAAACTATCAAACGCGGTAAAAGTTACACTTGGACCAAAGGGAAGACATGTACTTTTAGATAAGAAATTTGGAGCACCAACTGTTACTAAGGACGGTGTTTCTGTAGCAAAAGAAATTGAGTTAGAGGATGCATATGAGAATATGGGTGCTCAATTATTAAAAGAGGTTGCTACAAAGACAAATGATGTTGCTGGTGATGGTACGACTACCGCAACAGTATTAGCATATTCCATTGTAAAGGAAGGGCTTAAAGCAGTTGCAGCAGGTGCTAATCCAATGGAAATTAAACGTGGAGTAGACGCTGCAGTAGAAATAGTAGTTGATGAAATTAGAAAAAATGCAAAAAACATTAAGTCCACTGAAGAAACAGCACAAGTTGCTTCTATTTCTGCCAATAGTGATAAAGAAATAGGGCAGCAAATAGCAGGAGCCTTTGAACAGGTAGGAAAAGATGGTGTTATTACTGTTGAAGAATCTAAAACTATTGATTCATCCACTGAGTTTGTAGAAGGAATGCAATTTGATAGAGGATTTGTCTCCCCTTACTTTGCTAATAAAAGAGACACTATGATAGTGGAAATGGAAAATCCATTTTTACTTATTCATGATAAGAAAATATCCAATATGAAAGATATGCTTCCTATATTGGAAAAAATTGCTCAGCAAAATAAACCATTGATTATTATAGCCGAAGATATTGAGGGAGAAGCGCTTGCTACCTTAGTAGTGAATAATGTACGCGGTACCCTTAATTGTTGTGCAGTAAAAGCTCCTGGTTTTGGCGATAGAAGAAAAGCAATGCTTGAAGATATTGCTATTCTCACTGGTGGGCAAGTTATTTCTGAAGAATTGGGATATAAACTTGAAAATACTGATATATCTCAGCTTGGGACTGCTGGTTCAGTAAAAGTTGATAAAGAGAATACTATCATTATCAATGGGGGCGGCAAAGCATCAGCAATTAAAGAACGTGTAGGTCAGATTAAGGCACAAATTGAAGATACTACATCAGATTATGATAGAGAAAAATTACAGGAAAGGCTTGCTAAGCTCAGTGGTGGAGTTGCAGTTATCAACGTAGGTGCAGCAACCGAAGTTGAGCTTAAAGAGAAAAAGCATCGTGTTGAAGACGCATTGTCTGCTACTCGTGCAGCTCTTGAAGAAGGGGTAGTTGCTGGTGGAGGAACTATCTATGCATATGCACTTAATGCTCTTAAAAGTAAGCAAGGGGATGATCTTACTCAAGATGAACAAGTAGGATATAAAATCATTATGCGTGCTATTGAAGAACCTATACGCCAAATTGCTACTAACGCAGGAAAAGATGGGGCTGTTATTGCAAATCAAGTACAACAAGAGAAAAAAGGTGTTGGGTATAATGCTGCTCAAGATACATGGCAAGATATGGTACAAGCAGGTATTATTGATCCCGCAAAGGTGTCTCGCAGTGCTTTACAAAATGCAGCATCTATAGCTGCATTATTATTGACTACAGAATGTGCAATAAGTGATTTACCAGAAGACAATAAGTCAGCTGCTCCTGCAATGCCAGATCCAGGAATGGGAGGCATGGGTGGAATGGGCGGTATGATGTAATTACTATCATACATGGAATGATACAAAAGAAGAAAAGGGAGACTATAAGTCTCCCTTTTTATTAGGATACTTTATTATAGAGAGTACAAGGGAGAATTGTAATATGGCAAAGCATGTAACAAGAGAAGAGTATATTGGTATTATTGGGTTTTTTGGTAATACAGCACTTATTGATAGATCGGTACTTAAGAAAGTCAAAAAGCTTTCTTTTGAAAGGCTTCTTGATAAAAATATGATACGTGAATGTGTATGTGATGCATTATATACTAACGATGAAGACAAAAAAAGAAAGGTATGTACCCATTACTTTGCTCTTCGTCCTCATACCTCTGATGATGAATCGACTTCTTTACCAACACCGCACGATACTCAGCAGGATGACTATATGGTACAGTTTAAGTCTCTTGTTCAAGAATATGGTGTTCTTGAAGAGGTATTACATAGAGAATTACGAAAAAAATATATGTAAATTATTGCTATCTTCTGTTATAATTTATTAATCGTATAGTTATGATATACTATATATAGTGAGTTTATTTTTGTATGTCTAGTGAATTAAAAAGAGTGCCATTATATAATTTTCATCTCCAACAATCAGCAAAGATGGGAGCGTTTGCAGGATACTCTATGCCGTTATCCTATGCTCATGGAGCTACACAAGAGCATATACATACAAGAACACATGTTTCTTTGTTTGATGTGTCTCATATGGGGCAAATACATATTATTGGAGATGATGTAGGAGCATTTTTAGAGTATCTGTTACCAATTTCTGTTTCCTCTATGCCTATTGCAAGTTGTAAATACACTGTTATGCTTAACGAGCAAGGCGGCATTATAGATGATGTTATTCTTACAAAGAAGGATGCGTCTCGATATCATATAGTGATGAATGCAGCATGCCGAGAAAAAGATACTGATCATATTAAAAAAATAGCACAGGACTTTGCAGTTTCTATTCTGTTAGAAGATAATGTATTATTGGCAATTCAAGGGCCACAGTCAGAAGAAGTGCTGTCTTTGCTTACCAAAGAAGTGTCTCAGCTTACTTTTATGCAAGGGATGCCTCTTAGTTATGAAGGAAAAGAGTTATGGATAAACAGAAGTGGCTATACAGGAGAAGATGGTTTTGAATTATCTATTGCAAGTGATCATGCCCTCTCTCTTGTGAAGAAATTATATGAGCATACTGAATTACAGTGTGCTGGTCTTGGAGCAAGAGATAGTCTTCGTTTAGAAGCAGGGCTTCCTTTGTATGGCACTGATATGACTGAAGATATAAATCCTATTGAAGCAAACCTAAAGTTTGCTATTGCTAAAAAACGCAGAGAACAGGGAGGATTTGTTGGAGCTTCTGCTATTATGCCATTTTTTATACATGATGATAATCGTGTTCCATTACAAGTAAAACAGCTTCGTGTAGGGGTGCGTATAGAAGAAAGAACTCTTATACGGTCAGGGGCAGAAATTTTTTCTGATGAACATAGTGAGCATCCAATAGGATGGGTAAGTTCGGGAGCAATAACACCAAGTGTTGATTATCCCATTTGTTTTGCATATGTGCCTGTAGCATACAGTACTGTAGGTACTACATTATGGACCCAAAGAAGAGATAAGCGATATAGATGTAGTGTTACTTCATCTCCTTTTGTTCCCCATAACTATAAGCGATAATATTGTATTATAAAAATAAAAATAGTATATAGTAACTGTAAAGATGAAAGGAAAGTGAGGATAAAAATGTATTTTACAAAAAATCATGAATGGGTGTTAATAGAGGGAACTGTTGCTACAGTAGGGATTACTTCTTATGCACAAGATAATTTAGGGGATGTTGTTTTTGTTGAATTGCCATCTATTGATAGTACAGTATCACAATCTGATGCAGTAGCAGTAGTAGAATCAGCAAAGTCTGTATCTGATGTGTATGCCCCTCTTAGTGGCACCATAGTTGAGATAAATGATACGGTGATTGAGGAGACTTCTATTATAAATACAAGTCCCCAAAAGGATGGATGGCTCTTTAAGATTAACATTGATCAGTTGAATCAGCTCGATGAAATGATGAATGAAAGTGAATATAATGAATATATACAGACATTATGAGAATATGGCGATGAGTATTCTTGTTGTTTGTTTCTTTGTAAATAACTATGTCAGATAAAAAAAATACTTTTGTAGATGTAGCAGAGGAAATATCTCATTCTTTTGCAGAAAGGCATATAGGGGTACACGGTGATGATCGTAAGCACATGCTTGCGGCATTAGGGGTAGATTCTATTGAACAGTTAATAGATCAAGTGCTTCCTGATAGCTTAAAAGATGCTACGCAGTTTGATTTTCCAAAAGCTGTATCAGAATATGCAGCACTTCAAAAATTAAAAAATATAGCTCAGAAAAATGTTGTAGTGAAATCTCTTATTGGACAGGGATATTATGATACTATTACGCCTGCTCCGATACTCCGAAATATTTTAGAGAATCCTGGATGGTATACAGCGTATACTTCATATCAGTCTGAGATATCACAAGGTCGGCTTGAAGCACTTTTTAATTTTCAAACAATGATAAGTGATTTCACAGGGTTATCGGTTGCAAATGCTTCATTGTTAGATGAATCTACTGCTCTTGCAGAAGCGGTGTTACTTGCATGCAGATATTCTAAAAAAGAGCGGGTTGTTGTTATAGAAGGTTTGCATGAACAGAATATGCAATTACTCTATACTCGTTTAGATAAACTGAACATACCTATTGAAATTGTATCGTTACAGGAATATGAACAAGATACATTTCATCTAGCAGCCGATACGGCTGCTGTAGTAATGCAGTTGCCTACTACTGAGGGATTGGTATATGACATTTCTTTGTGTGTACAAAAAGCAAAGAAGCAAGAGGTTCTTTGCATAGCATCAATTGATCCATTATTGATGACTATTCTTGGTACTCCTGCACAGTGGGGAATTGATATTGTAGTGGGTTCAACACAGCGTTTTGGGGTACCAATGGGCTATGGGGGACCACATGCTGCATTTTTAGCATGTGATGAAAAGTTCAGACGTTTGGTTCCTGGACGGCTTGTAGGACAATCGAAAGATGCTAAGGGACGTGTTGCGTATAGGCTTGCATTGCAAACAAGAGAGCAGCATATTCGTAGAGAGAAAGCAACATCAAATATATGTACCTCCCAAGTGTTACTTGCTGTTATGGCTTCCATGTATGCAGTATATCATGGAGGAAAAGGGCTGCAACATATTACAAAGTATATTCATACATTAGCATGGTTGTTTTGGAATGTAGCAAAAAGACAAAAAAATAGTAAGGTGCTTTATGATACTTTTTTTGATACTATAACATGGTCTGTTCAAGAGAGTGCCCTTGCACAGACACAACAGAAAGCTGCGTTACAGGCAGGGTATAACATACGATGTATAAATAAGACGACACTTTCTGTCTCATTTGATGAAGTATGTACTCTTGAGGATGTAAAAGTTCTTTCACAAAATATATTTGATCTTTCATCGGAAGATATGAATATATTTGATATACTTTTACAAAAAAATCTTGGATCGTCAGTACCTTTGTCATTGCCAGCTCATATGTATCGAAATACTTCTTTGTTAAGTCAACCTATATTTAATGCATATCATACTGAAACAGAACTTATGCGCTATATGCGCTTTCTTATGGATAAAGATTTGGCTCTTGATAGATCTATGATACCGCTTGGTTCGTGTACTATGAAGCTGAATGCTGTATCTGAGCTTATGCCAGTTTCATGGCAAGAATTTTCTCATATGCACCCGTATGTGCCGTTAGATCAAACTGTTGGGTATCAAAATCTTATTACTCAAACAGAAAGTATGCTATGTAGCATCACTGGATTTGATGCAGTGTCATTGCAACCAAATGCAGGAAGTCAAGGGGAATACGCAGGATTGCTTGCAATTAGTGCATATCATAGGAGTAATGGTGATATGCAACGAAATATTTGTTTGATACCATCTTCGGCTCATGGCACTAACCCTGCAAGTGCAATTATGGTGGGAATGAAAGTAGTGGTAGTGCAGTGTGATGAGCAAGGGAATATTGATATTCAAGATTTACAAGCGAAAGCAGAGAAATATTCTGAGGTATTAGCGGCTTTGATGGTGACATATCCTTCCACCCATGGAGTATATGAAGAAAATATAAAGCATATATGTGATATTGTGCATACACATGGTGGACAAATATATATTGATGGGGCTAATCTTAATGCGCTTGTTGGCATAGTAACACTGACTTCTTTAGGGGCAGATGCTGCACATATGAATCTTCATAAAACATTTGCTATTCCGCATGGAGGAGGAGGTCCAGGCATAGGACCTGTGGGAGTAAAGAAGCATCTTGTTCCTTTTTTGCCTGCTAATATGCTTGTACAAAAAAAGCCATATTCTGTAGGACCAGTGTCAGCTGCTCCGTGGGGATCAGCTTCAATACTTCCTATATCATGGATGTATATGACAATGATGGGAAAGGAGGGGCTACAGGAAGCAACAAAGGTTGCAGTATTAAATGCTAATTATGTGGTAAAAAGGCTGTCTAAGTATTATACTATTTTGTATACAGGAAAACACGGGAGAGTTGCACATGAGTGTATACTTGATACACGGCCTTTTAAGGAGAGTGCAAATGTTATGTCTACTGATATTGCAAAAAGGCTTATAGATTATGGGTTTCATGCTCCTACTATGTCCTGGCCTGTACAGAATACGCTTATGATAGAGCCTACAGAAAGTGAATCGAAAGCTGAGCTGGATAGATTTTGTGATGCAATGATTAGTATTCGTGAAGAAATTCGAAACATAGAAAATGCTGTGTGGGCAAGAGATGATAATCCCCTTGTATGTGCTCCTCATTGTGCAGAAGATATATGCAGTGATAGCTGGGATCACAGTTATACAAGGCAAGAAGCAGCGTACCCGATACCTTCGCTCTACAATAATAAGTATTGGCCTCCGCTCTCACGAGTAGACGATGCTTTTGGAGATAAAAATCTTATTTGCTCATGCCCTCCTATTGATGAGTACGAAGCATAAAAGAATACGGCAATGGATGAGGAAAGTAGAAATTTAGATGAGAGGCTTATATCGTTTTACCGTGATATATTGTCTGTATTTGAGCGATATAATATCAATGGTCATATAGAGTGGGAAGAATAAAGAGCATCTTTAATTACTCAAGCGGTGATAATTTTGTATCTTTATCTTTGTAAAACTCTTTTACTTTCTCATTTACCCAATCACTGTGTGTCCAGTCATGTAATTTTTTGAGTGTGTACCCTACTACTGCCAAATCGTCAAGCCATCCAACAAAAGGTATTGCATCTGGTATTAAATCAAAAGGAAATACTACATACCCTAACGCTGCAATGCAAAAAATCTTGCTTGTACTGTCAATATCAGGATGTTTCATTACAAAGTATAGTCGTACAAACGGCTCACTTACTTTTCTTGGGAGTTTTTTTACTAATTTTTCAAACTTCCCTTCATCATAGTATTTTTCATATTTTTCGTGATTTTTCTCAAAATGATCTGTATGTTCTTTTTTCTTCTCTTCTGTGTATTCTTCTTCTTTATCCATAATAGTATTATACTGGATGAGCATATGTGTTGTCAATGTTTTTTTACTTTTTGAATGATATTTTTGACAAGGGGCTGACCCATTTAATGAAAATTAGACTAACCCAGCCTCCTGTACCCAATTATACAACACTTTATACATGTTTGTGATTGGTCTATAATTAAACCGAAATTCACATTCTTTGAGATACAGCTCAAAATGGTTTTTCGGTATTCCATTGTATCTTCTCAGATGCCTCTTTGATTGATTCCAAAAATTCTCTATTCCATTTATATGATTTTGCTTGTGTGCAAATTCCTTTGCATGATTTATGCGATAGTGTTGAAAGTCTGATACATCCAATATATTATAACTCGGAGAGGTATCTGTATAGATAATACTCTGAGGAGCTACTTTTTTCTTTATGATACTATAGAGTGTGCAAGTTGTTGTATTACTTACTGTTAGTGCATGCACCATAGCTATTTCTTTTATATAATCCAAACACTATTGTTTTTCCTCCTGCTCCTCTGCCTCGCTTTCCTTTTTGTTTTCCTCCAAAATAACTTTCATCTATTTCTATTTCCCCTGAAAGTGCTATTTCATATTCACTGAGCTTTTCTCTTATAATACACCGTAATTTATGATACCACGATATACTTGTTTTTTTATTTATTCCTAGAAGCAATGCTGCACTTCTTGCTGGTGTTCCTGCTACATAATGTTCTATTATTCTTTTTACTATGATATGTGATAATCTTGTTTTTCTCATGCCTATTCTTTTAGAATAGCCTTTTTTCTCTTATCTGGGTCAGCCCCTTTGACAATATGTGGAAAGTCTGTATAATTAAATAGGGAGTACTGTTTACTAATTTGCTTAAATGTAATCAGCTTCTTGAATTAAATACAGAGGAGGGTTTTATGAGTAAACCTAAAAAAGAGATGTTATTGTTGGCTGTGCCTCCTAATTGTGGTAAAACATTCACGATTAATTTGCTATATAATAAATTGAAGCAATTTAATGAAAAAGAACAAGATACTTCTAAATGGAAGTATGATAAACTAGCTCCAAAATCTAAAGAAGAGTTTCAAAACATAGAGGATAAAAAATATGAAAATCAAGATGAAGAGGGAGATATTCAAGAAACAGTAAAAATCAATGGCATAACTATTGGTTTTGCTAGTGCAAGTGATGATCCTGATCTGATTGATGCGAATATGGAGTTTTTTGAAGAAAAGAAATGTAATATTTGTATTACAGCTTGTTCTTGTGATGGAATATTAGGTAAAAGACAAGGAAAATATCCAACAGAGAGCATACAAAAAATATTAAAATTTGCACAAAAACATGAATACTGTATCTCACCATTTGATTTCATGGGTATGGATAAAGAGCATGATAATGATTATTGTAACAACGAAAAAGCAAGAATGATGTTTGATAGATTAAAATATCTTTTATCCGTGTAAAGTCTAATCAGTATCCGAGAACAGTAAAGGAAAAATAAAAAACTCCATTTTTGCAAAAATTCTGCACTATATTCTTATATCTTTGATACGGTAACACGAGACAGTGAAAGTACAGTATAATTAAATAGGAAGTATTGCTTACTAATTTGCTTAAATGTAATCAGCTTCTTGAATTAAATACAGAGGAGGGTTTTATGAGTAACCCTAAAAAAGAGATGTTATTGTTGGCAGCGCGTGATAGAAGTGGGAAAACATTCACGATTAATTTGCTATATCATAAATGTATGCAATTTAAACAAGATATGTCCATATCAGATTATGATAAACTAGCTCCAAAATCTAAAGAAGAGTTTCAAAAAATAAAGAATGCAGAGTATAAAAATCAAGATGAAGATGGAGATATTCAAGAAACAGTAGAAATTAATGGCATAACTATTGGTTTTGCTAGTAAAGGTGATTATCCTAATGATATTAAAAAGAATATTAAGTTTTTTAAAGAAAATGGATGTGATATTTGTATTACAGCTTGTTCTTGCCTTGGAATAATAGGTAAAGGACGAGGAAGGAAAAAAGAGATGATACAAAAAATATGGGATTTTAAGGAAAAACATAAATACTGTATCTCACAATTTGATTTCACAGGTGTGGAATATCATGATGATGAGTATTGTTACGACACTAACAACGAAAAAGCAAGAATGATGTTTGATAGATTAAAATATCTTTTATCCGTGTAAAGTCTAATCAGTATCCGAGAACAGTAAAGGAAAAATAAAAAACTCCATTTTTGCAAAAATTCTGCACTATATTCTTATATCTTTGATACGGTAACACGAGACAGTGAAAGTACAGTATAATTAAATAGGAAGTATTGTTTGCTAATTTGCTTAACTGTAATCAGCTTCTTGAATTAAATACAGAGGAGGGTTTTATGAGTAAACCTAAAAAAGAGATGTTATTGTTGGCTGTGCCTTCTAATTGTGGTAAAACATTCACGATTAATTTGCTATATAATAAATTGAAGCAATTTAATGAAAAAGAACAAGATACTTCTAAATGGAAGTATGATAAACTAGCTCCAAAATCTAAAGAAGAGTTTCAAAAAATAAAGGATGCAGAGTATGAAAATCAAGATGACTGGGGAGATATTCAAGAAACAGTAACAATCAATGGCATAACTATTGGTTTTGCTAGTGCAAGTGATGAACCTTATCTGATTGATGCGAATATGAAGTTTTTTGAAGAAAAGAAATGTGATATTTGTATTACAGCTTGTTCTTGCCTTGGAATATTAGGTACAGGACGAGGAAAGAAAAAAGAAATGATACAAAAAATAAGGGATTTTAAGGAAAAACATAAATACTGTATCTCACAATTTGATTTCATGGGTATGGATAAAGAGCATGATTTTGACTACTCTAACAACGAAAAAGCAAGAATGATGTTTGATAGATTAAAATATCTTTTATCCGTGTAAAGTCTAATCAGTATCCGAGAACAGTAAAGGAAAAATAAAAAACTCCATTTTTGCAAAAATTCTGCACTATATTCTTATATCTTTGATACGGTAACACGAGACAGTGAAAGTACAGTATAATTAAATAGGAAGTATTGTTTGCTAATTTGCTTAAATGTAGTCAGCTTCTTGGATTAAATACAAATGAGGTTTTATGGATAAATCTAAAAAAGAGATGTTGGTATTGGCTATGCCTCCTAAACATGGTAAAACATTCACGATTAAATTGTTATATGATAAATTAGAGCGATTTAATAGATCTGAAAAAGATATTTCTAACTTGAACTATGATAATCTAAAACCAGAATACGGATCGGAAGAATTTCAAGAAATAAAGTATAAAAAACATGGTCGAAACAAAGAGATTCTAGAAGCAATAAAAATCAATGGCATAACTATTGGTTTTGCTAGTGTAAGTGATACCTGGTATGAGATTAGAGATAATATGAAGTTTTTTGAAGAAAAGAAATGTAATATTTGTATTACAGCTTGTTCTTGTATGGGATTACTAAGAGATGGAAATAAACAAAAAATAATATTAGATTTTGTAAAAAAGCATAGATACGGTATTTCGATATTTAATTTTAGAGGTGTAGATGATTACTATCGTAACAACGAAAGAGCGAGAATAATGTTCGATAGATTAAAGTATCTTTTATCTGTGTAAATTTTGATGAGAAAGCCAAACAGTAGAGGAAAAATAAAAAGCTCCATTATTGCAAAAATTTTGCAGTATATTCTTATATCTTTGATACGGCAACAAGATGGTAAAATTACAGTATAATTAAATAAGGGAGTATTGTTTATTAATTTGCTTAAATGTAATCAGCTTCTTGAGTAAATATAAAGGAAAGTTTTATGAGTAAATCTAAAAAAGAGATATTATTATTGGCTGTGCCTGCTAACAGTGGTAAAACATTCACGATTAATTTGTTATATAATAAATGGATGAAATTTAAACAAGATATGTCCATATCAGATTATGATAAACTAGAACCAAAATCTAAAGAAGCGTTTCAAAAAATAAAGAATGCAGAGTATAAAAATCAAGATAAAGATGGAGATATTCAAGAAACAGTAGAAATTAATGGCATAACTATTGGTTTTGCTAGTAAAGGTGATGAACCTGATGCTATTCGAAAGAATATTAAATTTTTTAAAGAAAATAAATGTGGTATTTGTATTACAGCTTGTTCTTGTGATGGAATATTAGATAAAAGACAAGGGAAAGATACAAAAGAGCGTGTACAAAAAATATTAGATTTTGAAGAAAAACACAAATACTGTATCTCAACATTTGATTTCATGAGTGTGGATGAAGAGCATGACAATGACTACTGTAACAATGAAAAAGCAAGAATGATGTTTGATAGATTAAAGTATCTTTTGTCCGTGTAAATTTTGATAAGAAAGCCAAACAGTAAGAGGAAAAATAAAAAATTCCATAGTTTAAATATATTTGCACTATAGTATTGTATGCTTATATAGACAACGAGATAGTAAAACTCCAAAAAAATCCTTATTTTTGCTTGACATAGCATAAACAAACACAATATAATATATTCCATAGTGGAGACTTATGTTTAATGATATAGGTACACTAAATAGTAGATACAAGGTACAAGGATATGCTAGACCAAAAAACTATATTTATTCCCCCAAGCAAAGTAGTGCGTAAGTGGTATCTCATTGATGCGAAAGATAAAGTATTGGGAAAAGTAGCAGTGGAAATTGCTCGATTAGTACGTGGAAAACACAAAGCTGAGTTTACTCCTCACCAAGAGATTGGTGATTATGTGGTAGTTATCAATGCAGACAAGGTAAAGCTCACTGGTAACAAAGAAACACAGAAAATGTATCACCGACATAGTGGGTATCCCGGTTCTCTGAAATCAGAGAATTATAAAAGATTGAACGATAGAAAGCCTGGCTATCCCTTAGAGCTAGCAATTAAACGCATGTTGCCAAAAAATAAACTTGGCAATAAACTGTTTACTAATGTTAAGGTATATGCAGGAGAGCCTAATCCTCTCCCTCATATAGCACAGAAACCAGAAAAATACGAGGTATAATATGGAACAGAGTTCTTTTGGTGCAGTAGGAAAACGAAAGACATCAGTAGCAAGAATATATTTACGAAAAGGTACTGGAAATATAAAGATAAACAAAAATCGTAATATACAAGACTACTTAAAAAAACAAGAGCTTATTGACAAAGCACTTTTGCCACTATCAGTTACAAAACAAAAATCTCATTGGGATGTAATAATCAATGTATATGGCGGTGGTACTACGGGGCAAGCAGGAGCAATTGCTCACGGCATTGCTCGTTCACTCTTAAAAAGTGATGAAGAGTTGCGTCATACGCTTAAACAGCATAGTTTACTCACGCGTGATTCAAGAATGGTAGAAAGAAAAAAATATGGACGTCGTGGAGCAAGACGATCTTTTCAGTTCTCTAAACGTTAGTATATATTTTACAGAATAATCTCCCAGAACAACAAGAATTACTGCATGGTGCATTTACAAAAGCACTCCGTTTACTATCTAAAAAAGGTTACGCTACACGAGCATTAGCACTAAAATTACTTGAACACTATCCTCAAGGCATAGTAGAGGGAGTTATCTCACAACTACAACAAGAAAAGTATCTTGATGATAGTACTCTCTGTTATCAGTTTGCACAGTTTTTTCTTGATACAAAACCGCATAGTAAAGCACGGCTTGTACAAAAACTTGCTATACGAAAGTTTGAAGCATCCTGTATTGCCAATAGTCTCATACAACTAGAAGAAGAATTTTTACAGCATCAGTTTACTCCACATTACTGCATGGTATTTGAACATACATGTATACAGATAGAAAGGATTGATTTGTGGAGCTTCATTACTATGGTAGCGTTGTATCAACAGTATCAAAAAAATACAAAGCATGCATACGTAACATTGAAATCTCGTCTTGTATTACAAGGCTTTGTGTATATGCATATTGAAACTGCACAGCAACAATTACTACAGCACAGCCTCATATAAAACTAATATGATAGTAGCGATAAGAGAAGAACAAAAGAGTAGCTATGATGCCTTGTTACTGTTTTCTTTTAATTTCTCTTTTAGTTTTTCCTCTTGTTCTTTTGCTGCTTTAGCATCGTATATGTCTGCTATACTAATGATGATGAAAAACAAAGCAAGTGACATAAGAAATAAAGGGAGTACCCCTTGTATCACAAATAAAAATGCTTCTGTCCATCCTAATGCCCAATCAAAAGGCAATACCATATACAAAGAGACAATGAGAAGAATAATTCCAAGCAATATACCAGCCATAAGTATATAGTAGCATAGAAAATATTCCCTGTATAGTATGGCTAGTATACTGTTGCTTTTTACTGTAAGACAATTTATAGTGTGATAATTCCTTTTGCTAATGCTCAAAAAGAGTGCTATGTAATTGTATGAGGGCTTTTTGGAGATCTTGTTCAGCAATAATAATACTAAGATTGCTTCCTGTTTGCCCTAAAGAGATAGTATTGATAGCAACAGTGTGTAGCGATTGTAGTATGTCGCCTGTTTTTGTAGGAGTAGTCCAACAATCTTTTCCAATAAGACTGATAATAGCTCGGTGTGTTTGGTAGAGTACTTCTCCTAGTTTTTTGAGTGATGTAACAAAAGAAGTGCTGAAATAGCTCTTATGAAATGTCATTGTTACTGATATTTCCGATGTTGTGAGAGTTTCTATTGATACTTTATGTTGATGACATATTGCAAAGATTTTTTCTAAATACCCATGTTGATGAAACATATCGGCAGATCGTAATGTGAGTATGATAAAGTCTTTGCGATGGGTAATGGTAATGCAAGTAGTACTGTTGATTTTTGCTTGGTTGTGGATAGTAGTGATAGGAGCTTGGGAATGAAGAGAATGTATCATAATAGGGATATTGTGTTGAGAGAGTTCATATAGGGCACTAGGATGAAAAAATTTTCCTCCCAGATACGATATTTCTAAGGCAGTGGTATAATCAAGTTCTTTTACTGTTTTTGCTTGTGAAATGATAGTAGGATCAGCAGTTTGTATTCCCATGAGGTTGTTCCAAATGGCTACTTTTTTTGCCTTATATTTTTTAGCAAGACGGGTAGCTACAAAATCTATAGTATGGGGAATATTTTCTATAGGTATGATGCATATAGGAGTGTGCTGTAATGTTTTCGATACAGATAACACATTGCTAATAGCACAGTGAAGCATAGGATACCTATTTTGTAGCATGGTAACTATAAGTACTGATGCTATATGTGATGCTATTTTTAATAAAGAGGAGAATGTTTTTGCACTTATTTCTTTTACTGCACAGATTCCATGTAAAAGAGAAAGTATATCATTACAATCAGAATGAAATGCATGGAGTACTTGTTTTTGTTGTGTTTCATCAGTAAACACATTTTGTATAGTGAGTGATATTATTCTTTTGAATTTTGAAAACTCATCTTCAATATATGCACGTGGCTTTGTAAGTGCTTGTGTGGCAAGTTGTTGTAAAGGTTCATGAGAACGCATATAACTTCCATTTAAGACAATAATATGAGAGTCTGGGCTATGATGTGCATGTTTCCATATTACTGTGCATATGTCTACAAGGTTATTTTTCTTTTCAAAATAAGTAGTGTCAAATACTAGTATAGATTTTGTATGCATAATGAAACTAAAAATAGGGTGAATGTAATCCTAAACGAACAAATGCTTCTGCATTTAAGATTGCTGCTCCTGCTGCTCCTCGAATGGTGTTATGTCCTAGTACGGTGAATTTATAATCGCATAGAGTACAAGGGCGTAATCTTCCAATACAAGAAGCCATGCCTTTTTCTTTCATTCTATCAAGTCGTGGTTGTGGACGATTCTCTTCTGTAAAGTAGAGCAATGGATGGAGAGGGGCTGAGTGTAATTTTTGTGCTTGTGGAAATCCTTGAAAGTTTTGCCATGTTTGAATAATATCATGTTCTGTGGGGGTTGTTTCAAAACTCAATGAGATGCAGGCAGTATGTCCATCAAGTACAGGAACTCTGTTACAATGAGCACTGATGTCAAAATGGGTGGAGACTATTCCTTTGCCTTGAATGTAGTCGCCAAGTATTTTTAAGGGTTCGGTCTCTATTTTTTCTTCTTCTCCATCAATATACGGAACAACATTATCGAGTATGTCAAGGGAAGGTACTCCAGGATACCCTGCCCCACTGATAGCTTGCATAGTATGTACCATGAGTTTTGTAATAGTGAAATTTTTATGCAATGGTCCTATTGCAAGAGCTATTGCCATAGTGGAGCAATTTGAGTTGGTAATAATAGCTCCCTTTGTTTTTTGTTCTTGTACTGAAAATAAATGCTCATGGTTTAGTTCGGGAATAACAAGGGGTACAAGGGGATTCATTCTATGATTTTTAGCATTGCTTATAACAATATGTCCTTGACGTGCATACTGTTCTTCTACTTCAAGTGCAACAGTACTATCAAGCCCTGAAAATAAGAGAGGACTGCTAAGGGTATCTTGTGTAGAACGGATAATCATATCTGCAATGTTCTCTGGAATATTCTCTTCTTGTTTCCATACACAAGCATCTTTGTAGCGTTTTTTTGCACTTTGTTCTGATGCTACAAGTTCGGTTATACGAAATTGGGGGTGTCCTTGTAACAAGCTGATACATTTTTGTCCTACAGTACCAGTAGCGCCAAGTATTGCAACATTAATCATATGTTTATAGTATCATAGGTGAGATTAATATGGTATACTAATAAAAAGATTGTATAGAAAATAAAAGCAATAAAGGAGTATAAATATGTCTACACTTGATACTAACAAACCTGTTATGGTGAGTGGAGCGAATGGATATATTGCAAGCTGGATAGTAAAAAAGCTACTTGATAAAGGATGTACTGTTCATGCAACAGTAAGAGATCCTTCTGATAATGAGAGAGTAGGTCATTTGAGGGAAATCGCTGAGGGGAGTAAAGGAACACTGAAGTTTTTTCAGGCAAATCTCTTAGAGGAGGGTTCTTTTTCACAGGCCATGCAAGGGTGTGAAATAGTATTTCATACTGCTTCTGTTGTGATGTTTTCTTCAAAGAATCCCCAAAAGGATATTGTGGACCCTGCTTTGTTTGGTACTAAGAATATACTGCATTCGGTTGATGCATGCGAAAGTGTTAAAAAAGTGATACTTACTAGCAGTATAGCGGCTGTATACGGCTACTCTATAGATATGCAACGTCAGAATATAGAGAAATTTCGAGAAGAGCATTGGAATACCTCTTCTTCTCTTACGATGGGACCGTATTCGTATGCTAAGACAGTAGCAGAAAAAGCAGCATGGCAATATGCAGAACAACAAAAAGAGCAACGGTGGCAGTTGATAGTGATGAATCCTGGATTTGTGGTAGGACCAACATTAAATAAGAGAGTAGAAAGTTCTCTTATGTTGCTAAAGCAATTAGGAGATGGTTCTATGAAACTTGGTACTATGAATATGATGCTTGCAATAGTGGATGTAGAGGATATTGCTGATGCTCATATCATTGCTGCATATAAGCCTGGTGTTTCAGGACGACATATTTTGACAGCAAAATCATATTCTCTATTAGAGATGGCTAATATACTACGCAGTCATTTTGGGGATCAATATGCATTTCCTAAAAAAAATATTCCTAAATGGATGCTCTCTCTTTTTGCTCCACTTATTGGTATGTCACGGGATATGGTACGATATTCTGTAAATTTTCCTCTTGAGTTTGATAATGAGTATAGCAAGAAAGATTTAGGGCTAGAATATCGTTCAGTACAAGATGCTCTGATTGCTACATTTCAACAGATGATTGATATAGGGATAGTGCAAAAAAAATAGTGAGAATGCAGAAGAAATAGTGATACTGTAAGTGCGTGTAGTATCAAATACTTGCTAAAAGACTTGCTTTAGGGTGTGAGGTGAGTATTGTATTTAGTACCTGTTCTTTTTGCTCTGGTGCTACTGCTACTACTATTGAGCCACCAAACCCACCTCCAGTAAGGCGAGCTCCTAAAGCGCCAGCTTCTTTTGCAGTATTACACATTGCATCAATTTCTGGGAGAGAGGTATGGTAGAGATCTCTTTGTGATGCATGGCTTTCATCCATAAGGCGAGCAAATGTATGTATGTCTTTTTCAAGGAGTGCTGTGTACGCATCGTGTACCCGTTTATTTTCATATACCACATGATGAGCACGTTTTATAAGGAGTTCGTCTTTGAGTGATATGTTTTGTAAATCATCAGGCTTTAGTTCACTAAGATGATTGATAGCGAGGAGAGAACATATTTTTTTGCATTGAGCAACACGAGTAGCATACCCTTCATCATCGGCAAATGCATGTGTTATCCCCGATGAAATAAGCAGAAAATTAGCAGTATCAAATAGTGGAGCAAACTCATAGCTAGGGTGTTCGCTGTTAAAAAAGTTAATGTACATAGCGTGGCGTTGCATACCCATGCTTACCACCATTTGATCCATCAATCCACAGGGTACGCCTACATACTCATTGTCTGATCTCTGTGCCATCTTTGCAATGCGTAGATCACCAATGTCAATTTTCAAAAGAGCAGTAATTGCACGTATCGTAGCTACTTCTAGTGCAGCAGAACTTGAAATGCCTACTCCACTCAGAATATTTGAGTCAATGAAGATATGTATGGCAGGCAGAGGTGAGCGTATATGCTTTTTTATTTCTCGTACACTTCCAAGTACATAATCTGTCCAATGCTGTTTTTTTTGTTCACTCAGTAAACGGGTGTGTATAAGAGGAGCGGTATGTGTGTGAGTATCGAAAGTACTATATATGTTTACTGTGTCTTGTGTTTGGGTATGAGATTGAGCCACCGCTACAGTGGTGCTGTTATCAAGAAGTACAGGCATAACACAGCCGTTGTTATAGTCAGTATGTTCTCCAATAAGATTTGCTCGTGCATGTGCATATGCAGTATATTCTATTGTAGTATGAAATATTTTTTCAAAAGCAAGAGTATGATGAGATTGGTCTGTTTTCCCTTTATTCATATTATTATGGTATCATAAATATATATATAATAGAAATAGAGTTGTTTGTGTTATATACTAATACAAATAATTTCAAAGAGTGAGTGAAATGATGAACAAAAAAAGACTTATTACATCAGCACTCCCATATGTGAACAATGTGCCACATTTAGGGAATCTTATACAGGTGCTTTCTGCAGATGTCTATGCACGTTTTTGTAGGAGCAGAGGGTATGAAACAGTATATATTTGTGGAACAGATGAATATGGTACTGCAACAGAAACAAAAGCACGTGAACAAAAGGTATCTCCTCAAGAACTTTGTTCTCGTTATTTTGCTATTCATCGAGATATATATCAGTGGTTTTGTATCAGCTTTGATATGTTTGGTCGTACTTCTACCTCTGAGCAAACTGCTATTGTGCAAGATATTTTTCTAAAGCTATATCATGCTGGTTTTATTGAAAAGCAGACTGTTCAACAATATTACTCTGAAGTATCAAAGATGTTTCTTGCTGATAGGTATATTTTAGGTATTTGTCCACATTGTGATTATGAGTATGCACGAGGGGATCAATGTGAAAACTGTGGTACATTGCTTGATCCTACTCAGCTAAAAAACCCAATATCTAAAATAGACAATACTGCTCCAATATTAAAAGAAACAACGCATTTGTATATCAATCTTCCAAAAATTTTGCCAAAACTTGAGGGATGGTTAGAAAGCGTAAAGCATAACTGGTCTAAAAATGCTATACGTATGACAGAGGCATGGATACGAGATGGTCTGAAGCCAAGAGCTATCACACGAGATTTACAATGGGGAATCCCTGTGCCTCTTGAAGAATTTACTGATAAAGTGTTTTATGTATGGTTTGATGCTCCTATAGGATATATTTCTATTACCGCTACCCATACGCAAGAGTGGGAGAAATGGTGGAAAAATCCTGAACAAGTAGAATTAGTGCAGTTTATAGGAAAAGATAATATTCCATTTCATACAGTGATGTTTCCTTGTTCTTTGCTTGGTGCAAGTCAAACAAAGGAAAGCGAATGGACTTTGTTGCATCAGATATCTTCTTCAGAGTATCTTAATTATGAAGGCGGTGCATTTTCAAAAAGTCGTGGTGTAGGAGTATTTGGCAATGATGTGATGGACATAGGGTTGCCATCTGATATGTGGCGTTTTTATTTGTTTTATAATCGACCTGAAAACTCTGATTTTATGTTTACATGGAAAGATTTTCAAGATTCGGTAAATGGTGAGTTGATAAATAATCTTGCTAATTTATATCATAGAACTCTTTCTTTTCAATGTAAATATTTTGGTAACACGCTTGTACAAGAAGAGTACTTTGGCGAAGAGACAGAAAAAATATGGAAAGATATAAAGGAAAGAGAGGATACAATAACGCACTATCTTGAAAAAACTGAATTAAGGAGTGCATATCGTAGTATTTTTGCTCTTTCTGATTATGGAAATAAACTGTTTCAAGATATGGAACCATGGAATTTGCGAAAGCAAGATACACAAAAAACACAGTGGTTGATCCGTAACCTCATATATCTTTTGCGTGATATTGCTATTCTTATAGAGCCGTTTACTCCAATAATGTCTCATTCCATGTTATCTTGTTTGTATCCACATAGCTTTAATCGCAAGGTAGTATCTGATAGAAGTGATGATACTAATAACACTCACTTTTATACAAAAAATTACACAACATTTAATTGGAGTATGCTAGGAACGCTAAAAGGAATACATACGCTTACTTCTCCTACGCATTTGTTTGCTCGTTTAGAAGACAGTGTTATTCAAGAATTAAGCGTGAAATATCATGGAAAACAGGAGAATTTTGCTATGAATGTGTCAGAAACCTCTTTAGGAGAGAACAATAAAGATACGCAGGAGCTATCTCTTGCTCAGCAGTTTGCTCAGAAAGTTGAGTTGCGAGTGGTAAAAATTCTTACGGTAGAAGTGCATCCCGATGCTGATAAATTGTATATTTTACGTCTTGATGATGGTTCAGAAGAAGGGCGTACTATTGTGTCTTCAATTCGTCCCTATTATACCGAAGAAGAACTTGTTGGTCGACATATACTTATTGTTGCAAATTTGAAGCCAGCTAAATTTCGAGGAGTGCCAAGTAAGGGAATGTTATTGGCCACTGATCCGATAAAGGAACATAATGATGCAATAGAGCTTTTATTTGCCGATGAGTGTGAAGTAGCAACACAAGTACTCCCAGAGAACTGTACTGCTCCTCAGGAGTATACAAAGTTAAAAATAGATACCTTTGCTAACTTTTCTCTTAAAGTTGTTTCTCATGTATTTATGTTGGGCGATAATACTTCATTAAAAGCTGGTGAAAAGAATATACATACCAAAATTATCGCAGATGCAAATGTACATTAGGATACAGTATACATAGTTTTTTTTGCTATTTATAGTATTTCTCCTATGAACTGAGGAGTATGATCTTCCATAATTTCTTTGTATGTATGTGTTGCTTGTTCATGCAGTTGTAAGAGATGTGTGGTAACAAAATGAGATACTTGCTTTTTAAGTATAGTCGCTTTGTTTTGTTGTTTCTCATCTACAATATGTTCGGTATCGTTTATAGGATACTGCTGTGCTTTTTCTAATACTTCACTGCATTTCTGTGGAGCGTCTACATGATATACAAGAGTATCCATCTGTAACTCATCAACTGACATCTTAGTAGATGCATTTACTGTTAATACATTTCCTTTTATGCCTAAGAAACATACATAGTCAAACCGTTTAAGAAAACTCGCTGTTTGTTCAATGGCTTGTCTACTATTTTTATCATTTTCGCGAAATCGTGTTCCTGAAGGAAACATAAATATGATGTTTCCTTCATTTTTCAATTCTTGCATTTTTTGAAAAGAATTTTTTGCCAATGATGCAAGAAGCGTTGCTTCGTCTTGTGGTATATTTTCTTGTTGTGCTCGAGCTTGATGAATGATAAGTCGGCTCATTGATTCGGAAAAAGCAAGAACTGCTTTATGTTCAGTATTTAGTTTTGATGCTGCTAAAAATATGAGATTTTCAAATAAAGGGATTAATGTGGGATATTTTTGTCGTATAATACAGTACAAGCCAATGGAATCAAAATTGCTATAATGCTCAGACATTATAATGCAAGATTTTCCTTCTTTTGCTAATTGTAGTAATGTTTCAAGATGTTCAGGATGTACTATGGTACTTTTAGGGTAAATATAATCTTCGACAATTTCATATACTAACTCTCTGTTTTTAGGGTTATACGGCTCAAATACTTTCGTTGCATTCAGTGTTTGAGAATATTGCATGCTTTGTATCATTTGTGTAATTTTTTCTTTTCGTTTTATGTAGAGTTGTTCCAGCTTTTTTTTATCTAATATGTCCATGTCTTATTATATGATTATACTATAGTTTTTGTTTATGGGTATTTGCAATATAAATGCCTATGGTACACAGTATAGCAGAGAGAATATCTTGAATATTTACTGTTTCTCCTAGTAAAAATGCAAAGAAAGTAGTGATTACAGGGACAAATGTGGTGCAAAAAGACATTTTTAAGCTCCCAATTTTACTAATTGCTTTGCTCATAAGCAATACTGCTATAATGGATACTCCAATGCCTTGATAGGAAGCCTGTATCAATACAGAAACAGTATCAGTTTTTAGTGCGGATATATTTCCCCAAAGAAGATAGAAAGGAAATATAGCAATTAAACTAAAAAGAGTAGCACTGCTTGCTACTTCTATAGGACTGAAGGCATATTTTCCTATATTCCAAATACCAAAACTATGGAGAAACGCAGAAATAAGGAGTAATAGTATGCCTACTATTTGTAAAAAAAGAGAGTTTGTATAAGATGAGCCTGAGAGGAATAGGAATACTGATGCCACAATGAAACATAATGCCAGATATGTTTGTTTTGGAAACTCTTTTTTTGATAGAAATGCATATAAAGATCCAAATATAGGAGTAAAGCCTGTGATAATAATTGCACCATGAGTAGAACGAAATAGTATCAGTCCATACAGAGAAAATAAGTTATACATGGTTCCAATACAAATACTTATTAAAAGGCAAGGGAACACAAGACATCGTTTTAGTATAATTTTGTACGTAAATGGAAGAAGGACAATAGAAGCAGTCAAATGACGTAAAAAAATAATATCAATGGGAGATAGTGCAGAAGAGCTGACCCCTAGACGAGAAATAACAAACCAAAAAGCCCAGATAAACACGGTGATTGTTGCATAGACATACCCCACATAACTATTATATAGTATTATTCAATAATAATTCTGTAGATTTTTTTGTTATATTATGGCTATATCTTTGAATTTTGTAAATTAATGTATTTACTTGTATATTTATTGGCTTTTTTGCTACAATTATGAATATGAGAGCTTCAGATATATTGATTAAAGCCCTTGAAAATGAAGGGGTAGAGTATATTTTTGGTGTGCCAGGAGAAGAAAATCTTGATTTTTTGGAGTCCTTGCATACATCATCAATTAAGTTTATTCTTACACGACATGAACAGGGAGCTGGTTTTATGGCTGCTAATTATGGTCGTATTACCGAAAAGCCTGGTGTCTGTTTATCGACATTAGGACCTGGTCTTACAAATCTTGTAACACCTTCTGCATATGCCTTTTTGGGAGCAATGCCCATGATAATTATTTCGGGACAAAAGCCCTTAAAGACAAAACAAGGACGTTTTCAAATTATTGATGCTATTAAACTTATGTCTCCTATTACAAAGTTTTCAAAGCAAGTAGTATATCCTGAGTCGATACCAGCCCTTATACGAGAAGCATTTAGAGTATCTATGGAGCGTAAAATGGGGCCTGTACATCTTGAGTTGCCTGAAGATGTTGCGGGCAAAGAAGTAGCATCATTTCATTTATTTGATCCAGTAGGGTATGAATATCCTCAAGCAACAGATGCATCTATTGCGAAAGCAGCAGAGCTCATACATCAATCAAGACAGCCTTTGTTACTTATTGGACGTAATGCAAACCGTACGCGTATTCGTAAGTCTCTTAGTAAATTTATCAATAAAACAAAAATACCTTTTTTTACTACACAAATGGGAAAAGGAGTAGTTGATGAGCGCCATGTATCGTATTTAGGCACTGCAGCGTTATCCGATTTTGATTTTCTTCATCAATCAATAAAAAAATCTGATTTAATTATCAATGTTGGGCATGATGTTATTGAAAAGCCTCCGTTTCTTATGGAATATGGAAAATACGATGGAAGAAAGGTTATTCATATCAATCATGTTCCTTCGGAAATTGATGAGATATATTTTCCTCAACATAATGTTATTGGAAGTATTTCGCATTCAATGAAAAAGCTCGGAGAATTAGTTTCTCATAAAGAGGAATGGGATTTTACTCATTGTTTTGAAGTCAGAGAGAAATCAAACGCACAGTATAAAAAATATGCTGATGATACACGGTTTCCTATGCTTCCACAAAGGTTATGTGATATTATTTATAATAATTTTCCTATTGATGGTCATTTATGTTTAGACAATGGAATATATAAAATATGGTTTACAAGAAATTATCGCAGTCTCACCTCTCATAGTTTATTATTAGACAACGCCTTAGCAACAATGGGAGCAGGACTTCCTTCGGCTATTGCAGCAAAGCTCATACATCCTGATAAGAAAGTGATTGCTCTGTGTGGTGATGGAGGGTTTATGATGTCTTTACAGGAGCTTGAAACAGCAAAACGTCTTAATCTTGACCTTACTGTCATTATACTCAACGATTCGGCATTTGGTATGATTAAGTGGAAACAAGAAAACATGGGATTTGCTGATTTTGGACTTAGTTTTGGTAATCCCAACTTTGTGCATCTTATTGAAAGTTTTGGTGGTAAAGGATATCGTCCCTCAAATGATGATGAGTTTATTCAGTGTTTTAAGGAATGTATTCACTCTCAAGGGCTGCATCTTATTGATTTGGCAGTAGATTATACTCAAAATGTTTCTATGCTTAATATGACAACAGAAGTATAGGGAGCTAGCTATAAGTTATGGAGAATGAGTTATGATGATGTATCGCTAATTACAATTCTATTGACATACAGTCCATTTTTAAGTTGCACAATATCATCATTCTTTGGATCCAGAATGCCTTTTCCATCAATCTGAAAATAGTAATAATGTGTTCCTGGACTAAGGGTTACATCTGCTATATATGCTCCGTCTATGATAGTATTTTGTTCCATTTTCAATAAAAAGGGATCCCAGCCTGTAAAGTTTGCGTTTAGGTATATGGCATGTGCCTTACTAAGATCTATAGCTGCTCCTCTCATAGCAGTAGAATGGAGGTTGATTGCTGAGGTAGCAGAAGAGAGTACAAACCGTACGCGGTTATTGCCAAGTGGTATAAAAGAAGGAATATATTGACTATCAAGTGATGGGATAGTGATAGTTGATAATGGTATTCCATTAGGATCTATAATTGTATTAGGATTGCTAGTATCATAACTCCACACACCATTGATGACCATTCTGTATTGCAATGTTGTATCATAGGCTTTACGTTGTATTAATTGTACCAGTACTTTTTTATTTGATTGTAATCGAAAAAAAGGAAGAGGTTCTTTATAATTATTAGTAGATGATGCAATGGATACAGAACTATTTTCGTTAGTATCAAAATAGGTGAATACGGCATATTTGTCATATATGAAAGGAGGAATTTGTTCTTTTATTGAACTGAGAGCCTGAAATAGTAAGGTATCCTGTAATCCTTGTTGTGTCTCAACAGAATTTGGTGGTGATGGAGCTTTTCCTACAAAAAAAGAAGAAATGCCTGTAGATACATTTTGTATAAATGAAGTAATTATTTTTATGAATTGAGAATTTGTTGTTTGAGAAGGGACTTCGGTAGTTTGGGATCTTGCAGAAATAGTAAAAAAGCACAGTATACATATAACTATAAAGTGTTGTCTCAACAATTTCATACTATCATTTTCGAACAAAAAAGGAAGGAGCATGATTAAAATTTATGGGTAGTGTAACATTATTATCGTTATTGAGAGTAATTTTATATTATGGCATAATAGCTTTATGCCGATTATAATAGGAATAAAAGTATAGTACTCTTACGTTTTTATGCCTGATCGGAATGAATTGTTACAATTTGAAAAACAGCTTCTCACTATTGCAAATGAAGATAGGATATATACCGAAAACCATCCTTTTCAATCAATACTTGATGCAAAGCGACACTTACAAAAACAAAATAGCGTGCTATCAAGTATTCTTGACACTGCATTAGAACAACAAGAGCAACAGGAATCTGAGCATAGCACTTCTTCTCAAGTCATAGATGCTATTGATAGCACTGATATTAGTGATGTATCACAAGAGCAAGTTCCAATACAGGAAGAGAAAAAAGAAAATCAGAACTATGAGTTTACTGAATTTGTTCTCCCCAGCAAATACAAGAGCATTACTGTAAGTGATGACGATACTACACAAGAAGGTGTTATAGATGCTCAAGACATGGGCTCTCTCTCACTCTTAGAGGATGAGGGTACAGAGGGAGATCTTACAGATGAAACTGATATTGAACTCAGTGATTTAGAGGATATACATAATTTTAGTATAGAGCAGTATGAGGATCAGTTAGCACAATCTTCTGTAGAGATTAAAGATGAACAAATATTACAGTTTATAAAAGAGGAATTTACAGGAAATCAAGTACAAGAAACTATCATTGAAAGCGAAGAAGAGGATGGTATAGTAGTTCAGTTTGAAGAAGAGGAAGAGGCTGAATTTTTTAATAACTTAAAATTATATACTATTTTTCTACAAAGAGCTATTATTGAAACTATAAATACAAAAGATGATAAAATAGTTGTTTCTCTTATTGCTGCTGTCATCAATAAGTTATCTTCTAGCTATATTCGTAGAGTGTGTGAAGGAGCGTTAGGGTATTCAGTTCCTCTTTTTGAAGATTCTCATGTATATAAATTTGATGAACTTTCTGTACAACTAAGCTCATTAAGTGATACAGTACTAAGAGCCACTCGTAATTTTTTTCTGCGTATATTTCCAAAAGTTGCTGTTGCTGTTGCGTTATTATTTGGTTCATATCTTTGGATAGTGCAGCCATTACGAGCATGGTTGTTATATAGAGAAGGATACTCTCATTTACAAGCACAAGAGTATGAACAGAGTGAGACTTTGTTTCTTAAAGCAAGCTCAATACGATATATGGCTTCCTATTATTTTCGATATGCTGAAGAATATATTCAGCAACAATTGTATCTTGACGCAGAGAAGAAATATGAACAATTACTATTTGGGTTAAATGATTCTTTACGAAAATACATAAAGCAACGAGTAGCACAAAATGATTATTTTAAGAGAATTATTATTGACAATAAAGAATATGTACTAGCCAAGAGTGTTAATTATAATCGTGAGGGGTTTTTACACCTTATTTCTTTTGTACGTAATTATCAGGGAAATAATGAGTTAGCAATACATCTGTATAATATGTGGCTTTTTAATCATAAGGATGACACAGAATTTATATTAGGAAAAGCAGATACCTACATAGATATGTACGATATGTTCTTAGATGATACATACTTACACTATGCAAAATATGAGTACAATAAAGTAGCAGATATTACGCACTATGCTGTGCGTCAACAGATACCTATGCTCCGTTGGGCAGTTCGAGATAAATCATATCATGCACAGCAATTTATTGAAGACATGGTTATGATAAGGAAAATACTTACAAATGAATCATTTCAATCACATTTTTTTCTTGCGTATACTGATACTATTGAATATCTTTTACAATATGATTATTATGATTATGTTCCTCCTATATTGGAAACACTTCTCAGTTCATTTTCGGAAGATCCATTTCTACATGTATTACAAGCAAAATATCTGTTTAGGAATAAGGAGTACGCCCTTGCTCAAGAGCAGTTTATGAGAAGCGAAGTATTATATGAACAAAAAAGCACACTTACCTTAAAAGATATATATCGTATTATAGAATCAAAAGTAGTGCAGGCAGAAATGGCATTAGAAAATAATAATCAAATAGTACTTGCTGAACAGTTTCTTAACGAAGCACAACATATGTATGAAGCACAGGCAAGTAATAGTTTTATCACAAGAAAAAATGATATTGCTCGATTCTATTTTTATAAAGCTAAATTACTATTTTATCGAAATGAATTAGAAAATGCAGGACACTATGTTCGTAAATCATTACAAGAGCAATACAATACAGCACAGGTACACTATTTATATGCACTTATTCAATATGTACAAAAAAATTGGAATAAAGCAAGTAGTATGTTTTTGGATTTATTATCTTTTTATCCCGAAGAGAATGAAAGTAGAAAAAGGTTACTTGTTTCTACTGCTAATAGTTTGTTTAAGAAAGAAAACTATGAAGCTGCTATAGTACATTATACAGAAGCAATACAATTACAGAAGAGAATATTTAAGAGCGAAGAGGCAGTGTCTTTAATAGATAAAAAGCTGGATATATTTTTTGTTGAAGCAGTTAGCACTTTAGCATACTTAAAGAACAATATAGGTGTAGCTTTCTTTGAATTATATCAACGTGATTATTCTAACAAAGAATACCTGACACGAGCATTACAGGAATTACGAGAATCTCACACTATGCTTCAAAATATATATCGTCAAGATACTATTCGTAGTGCGTATACTGATCTTCCGTACACTAACTTATCGATAGTACTGGGGAATGTAACTGATATTGATATGAAAATATTTGAAGCAGTAGCCACAGAGCTTCCTGATGATGGGAACAATGAACAAGTAGTGGCACTCTTACAGTAGCTAGTAATACATTTCAGTCGTATATATTTTATTATTCTTGTAATATGAGCTGGTAATCTAGTTTGTACTTTATACCTGGTACTTTATACAAGGGTAAGCCAATTATGCTTGTCTTCTAAGAGTCCGTATTGAATTTTTTTAAGTGTTGATTGTAATATATGAGAAATTTCCCCTATTGTACCATCCCCAAACTGCACAGATGTTCCATTATAATGAAGTGTACCAAAATATTCAACACCTACCGCAGTGCCTGTTGCAAAACATTCCTTCGCATTACTCATAACTTCTTCAATAGAGATTTTTCTCTCATCCACAACAAAGCCCATATCTTTTGCTATACAAATAATACTATCCCTTGTTATACCGGGTAATATTGTGTCTCCAAGCTCAGGCGTTACTATCGTATTGTCGTTTAGTACAAAAAATACATTACAGGATGCACATTCTTCAACATAGGAACGACTGACATCTAAAAACAATGGCTCAGTATATCCTTTGTTTTTTGCTTCTTGTTTTGCAAGGATAGAAATAACATAATTGGAGTTACATTTTATCCAGCCAGTACCATTTGGAGTAGCTCTTATTTTTTCACTTACTATAAGTGAATGCTGGGTACGTGTATCAAGGTATTTTCCAACTTCTGTAGCATACATGATTACCCATGGATATTTTGAAATATTAAGTCCAATACCACCTTCAGGATATGTAAAAGGACGAATATATACTGCTGTTGCAGTAGAAAAGTGACTGTCCTTCCATGTAGCATCATATTGAGGAAAAAACCCTTTACTACGTGATAAAGAAAGAAGCTGTCTTGTTGCATCAATAAACATATGTGTTTCAAATGGAGGCATATACAAGGCTTGCATAGAAGCAGTAAAACGTTTTGCATTTCTATCAGGACGAAATAATGCAAGGGCACCATCCTCTTGAGGATATGCTTTTAAGCCTTCAAAGCATCCCAAAGCATATTGGGTAGAATAATTTACTAAAGGAAATGCTCCTGCTTCTGATCTTTTGTGTATAAGATCTAATTTTTCTTGTTCACTTACCATATGCTCTTCGCTTCCCTTGTTAGGAAGTTCTGTAAAATGCTCTTCCCATACTGCTGCGTTGTTGTTATCTTTGTATTTTGCAGAATAACGAAAAGGGTATGGGTTAAATGAAAATCCACTCATACTAATTAGTATACATATAATGGAGAGTATATGCAAATAATTTTTTCTCAGTTATATGGTATAATAAAGATATTATAGTGTTGAATATTTTTTCATAAGGTATAATATATGATTGAAAGAAAACGCAAAGTCGTTCCAGTAATACTAGCAGGAGGGCAAGGCACTCGATTATGGCCAGCTTCGTTACCTGCATTCCCTAAACAGTTTCTAAAAATAGGAGAGGAAACTCTTATAGAGCAAGCAGTCAAACGAGTACTGCCTTTGGGTGATGAAATACTTATTCTTACCTCTCAGCAGTATTTTGATTTATTTCCTGTTCATATGTCATTACCAAAAGAGTATGTGAGCAAAATAACCCTTATAGGGGAACCTAGCGCACGCAATACAGCTCCTGCTATTGCTCTTGCGCTTCGATATATTCAAGAAAAGTACCAAGACGCAATTATGCTACTTATTACTGCTGATCAGATTATACACAGTACTGAACAGTTTATACAAGATGCACATATAGCAATAGAGCATGCTTTAGCAGGAAATATTGTAACCTTTGGTATTTATGCAAGCAAACCAGAAACTGGATACGGCTATATTGAATGTGGAGAAAAGAGAGGCAACGAAAAGGAAACAGTACTCAGCGTAGTATCATTTCGTGAAAAACCAGATTATGAAACAGCCAAGCAGTATATTGCAAGTGGAAATTTTTTTTGGAATAGTGGCATGTTCTGTTTTTCTGTTACCACTATGTACAAAGAATACTCTCTCTATGCAAAAGAGCTATTTCATACTGTATTACACGATACATTTGAATGGAACACTGGAGCGGTAGGAGGCTTTGTTTCGTATACACCTGTATATCCTCAATTTATGACACTTGAAAAAGTATCAATAGATTATGCCATTATGGAACATACACAAAAAGCAGTGGTAGTACCAGCCCGTTTTCATTGGAACGATGTAGGAAGCTGGGATGAAGTAACTCAGTATATTGAAGCTACGCAAAAAGTATATACACAGGATGCGTATAATGTAAGTGTCCGATCAGATATACCTGTTGCAATAAGTGGTGTATCGGATATAGTGGTAGTACATGAGAATAATCGATTGCTTATTCTTCGAAAAGGAACAGGACAGACTGTTTCCTATTTTGCCAAGCAAGATGTGGAATAGTATATATATAAATATATGAAAGGTATAAGGTGAATTAATGCTTTTATAGAGGGTATAAAAAAGAATACAGAATGGTTGTATGCCTGATTATTGGCTTTATGTATAAGAAATAAAAAAATAATGATTGATTTTTTAAAAACTTACATTTTTTTATTGACAAAATCAATTAAAATGGTGATTATATATAATATAATTTAATAAAGTTTCGAAGGAGGAAATATGAAACGATTATTTACATTAGTAGTGTTATCATTAGTTGCAACTTCACTTTTTGCTGCTACTGATAAAACGCTAAACGAGAAGGCTTTTGTGGAATGGGAATTTAAGCCAGAAGTATCAACTTACTTTGGCTACAATTTAGATGTAGGAGGAGCTGGCTTAGAAGGAAAAGCAAAGCTAGAGATTACTTCTACAATATTTGATAAAGCTGATATGGAATTTTCTGAAGATCAGAAACCATACGGATATGTTAAGATAGAAGACCTTGAGATTAAGGCTACTGCGAAACATGAAGGTGCTGGAAGTACATCAGAAAAATATAAGTCTACTGAGAATACTAACACAGAGCCTCTTTCAATTTCTTGGGGTACTATATCAGGTGTTATTTATGCAGGACCCGTATATGTGAAACTTGCTCATGATGGTCATGGGGATCAAGGGTTTATTGAAAAAGGCTTAGATGATGGTGATTTAGATTATTCTGTTATAAATTACAGTATAATATCAGCATCAGATACAGCACAGTATGTAGGTGCAAGAAAAATAGATTCGGATAAATTACCAGTTGTTCCTCAACTATTTCAATACAGAGTAAAGAATGTTGATGGTAAAATAGTATACAATGATATCACCGATGGTACTAACCAAGGATCAGATACACTAGCTGATAAATTAGCAGGATCAAACAATGCTATTTCTGTTGGGTTTAAGCAAGATAAGTTACTTGATATTCGATTAGGAGTTTCTTCTGCAGGAAGTTATAAAACATATCAGAAAAATAATCCAATTCAACTTTCGCTCTTTTTTGAACTTCTTGCTATTGAGAATGTTATATTGAAGTTACAAACAACTGCTATTGCTGGGGTACATCCTAGTGGAAGTACTGGTGAGGATTATGATGACGAAGGGAAACTTTTATCAGAAGGGAACCCTCTTACTGTAGGACTACTCCTTGGGTATAAAATGCCTATGGGAATAAATACCCTCACTACTTCTCTTGGATTTGAAGTTTCTTTAGAAAATGAAGTAGATAAGTTTGGTGCATTTTCTTTGACTGTTCCAGTATCAGGTAGTGTAGTGGCTGCCCAACTTGCAGGAACAGGTGACGATACAGTAAATGTAACTGCATTTGAAGCAGCACTTGGGGTAAAATATGATTGGAAAAGTCTTGGATATGATGCAGATGAAGATGATGATCACATTGATGCTACTGGTTCAGGAAAGGACATAAAAGTTACTGATGGTGCTTCATTAGGATTACTGTATGGTTCTATGCCAAATGCTGTGTTCAGAGATTTTAAGAACAACTATGTAGGAGCGAAGATATCAGTGTGGGATAGTCAAGATGACGATAAACCAGGACTGCTTCCATTAGAGCTTGCATTGGTATTAAATTATAATTATGTGTTTGGTGGTGAGTATGAACCAGAAGGTTTTGAAGGTTCAGTTACAGGTGCTAATACTAAAGTAACAAATACGAAATTTACACTTGGTGCACGTCAAGATTTTGGTCTATTGCTAGAAACTGCTATGACATTTGGTTATATTAAGCCCTTCTTGAATGTTGCATGGCGTATGTTTAACATAACAGATGTTACTGAAGTTGAAGTTGATTATTCTATTGATGGCGGTACTAATGTTCAAAAAGGAGAACTGCAACAACTTGCTGATAAAAGTGATTTGAGACTTAAACTTGGATTTGATGTTGTAAACCTTGTAAAGAATGTAACTTTTTCTGCATGGTGGGAATCTGGAAACGTAATGAAGTCTGATGATATTGTAAAAGCAACATATAATGCTACTTCTTCGTTCTATACAACAAAAGATACCATTAATAAAGTGAATGGTGCAAAGTTAGGATTCATCGCTATAGGGGCAAAAATTGAATACTAGAAACTAGTATATACAATACAAATAGTAAAAAAGGCAGTGGTAATACACTGCCTTTTTTATGCATGTTGGTGTATTATTTATTATGTTGAATAATAAGAAGTGCATTGGCAGCACTTATGGTAGTAAAAGAGCGTATCTGTGATGATTCGTTTTGTAATACAGTGTCAAGGGTAGTTCCTACAGTATCAATAGGAGTTATTTTTATCTGAAGTTCAAGGGAATCGGCTATGATTTCCTTAAAACTAGCAAGCATAACCCATATGCTTTCGTTGAAAGAGCTTATCGCAATAGGAATAAGCCCTAAGGAAAGATAGTCATCGATTGATTTTGTGAGAGTTTCTTGTTTCTGTACCTTTATAAGACGAAAATTTTTCATTGTAAGCTGTGATTGTAAAAATAATACATAGGCACCGTCTTTTTGTACATCCAACCCTACAGGGTAGATACGTTCTTTTGATTTACTTTCAATGTCTTGTAGCATTTCTTTTTCATTTTTATATGATTGTAATATCCAGTTACGGGCTAGCTGTGCTGGTGGTGTTGTTTGTGATAAAATTATCATCTCTCCTGCAACATTTCTGTCAAGTGCTTGTGGGGTAATATTATTTTCAAGCAAAGAGTTCATGAGCTCTACAAAGTTTTCAAAATTCTCTTTCTTCTCTTCTTGATTCATATCAATAGTGGGAGAAGTACGAGATATAAGCCAGTTTCCTGTATTTTTTTCTTGTGTTTGAGAAAATGAGGGAAATAGCGTGCAGGTAATAAATATACCTTGTAATAAATAAGTAGTAAATTGTTTCATATGTTTTATAATAACAAAAAAACAAAAAAGGATATAATACATATATCTATGTTTTATTAAACTATACTATTTAAGGAGAGAGGAAAAAATGGTACACAAAATAAAATACATTGTAGTAGTATGCCTATCATTGCTGTTGTATGCACCACTGTATGGTCAAAATACGGTTACTGAAGGTATAAACAAGCAAGTAGCACAAAATGCTAAAACGATATATGAGGATGAATCGTTGCGGGTTTTGTTAGGATTAGGATATAAGTATGTACATTGGTCGTACCGTCTTCAACGTTCGGCACAAGCTAGTTCATCTTCGGGTTCAACAGACTCTGTGTATCAATCTTCGTATTATAAATCTTTATCTCTTAATACCGCTGTAATGATAGAGCCTCCTATAGAATGGAGTAATATACATTTACTTGTTCTTATGGATATATATTTTCCTTTATCGACAGAAGGAGTAGTGTCCCCTGTAGTGAATGATAGTGAAGTAAAAATTGTTACATCAAAAGTGGATTATTTAGTAAACGATACTGAAGCACAAACTTTGAAAGGGCTTGGTTTTGAATGGTTATTTGGAATAACACAGACTATTCCACAAGATTCTATGATATTTATAGTTGGTGGAGGGTTTGCAACCAATGTATTTGTTGAAAACCCTAGTAGCACTAATCCAAGAGGGACATGGGGGCTTGGGGTAGGACTACAGGCTTCGATACAGTTTCGGTTTATGCGTTATTTTGGCTTACAAGTAGGAGTGAAAGGGACATATTATCCTATTACTTTTATAGATGGCCATACTATTGTATCATCAGCCAGTGATGATCCTTCAAATAAGGTAAAGTATGAAATAAAAACAACAAGTTTTATAAACTCAGGGATTGATGTATTGACGATATGGTATTTTTAGTGGAAAATGGAGCGTTACCATAAGAAAGGAAAGTATGTATAAATATATTGATATGTCATTGAGACAATATGTTGCTCCTTGTGCAGATGCATTTTATGTGTATATATTTAGTAATACACAAGAGGAGCAATTTGTACATTCGTTGAGAAATTTACTGAGCTGTTTTAATGGTGATACATTATGTGAACAAAAAGTGTTACGCAAAACAGATATATTACGAGAATATTTATTTGAAGATGCTTCAAGTCTCGCTTCGTTTGATCCTGCTGCTACTTCGTTACAAGAAGTACTCTTGTGTTATCCTGCTATGTACGCTATCGCTATTTTTCGTATGGCACATATATTATATACACTTAATGAACCGTTAGTAGCAAGAATGCTCACTGAACATGCACATAGTAAAACAGCCATTGATATACATCCTGGAGCAACAATAGGAAGACGGTTTTTTCTTGACCATGGTACTGGGGTGGTTATTGGTGAAAGCACTGTTATAAAAGATAATGTCAGTTTGTATCAGGGGGTTACTCTTGGAGCAAAACGAGTGGAAAAGGCATTAAAAGGAGTAAAAAGGCATCCGACAGTAGAAGAGAATGTTATTATTTATTCAAATGCTACCATTTTAGGCGGAGATACTGTCATTGGAAAAGATAGTATTATAAATGGTAATGTGTTTCTTACAGAATCTGTTCCTCCTAATTCTATAGTGTATGCTTTGCATGATATTAAAATAAAAAATAAAGGGTAGTTATGGCGTATCTTTTAGTAGTAGAGGATGATACACAAATTCTTAGTTTTGTAGTAAAAGGGTTTGAGCAGCTTGGATATTCTGTTGAGCAAGCAAGCAATGCCTTTGATGCCAATAGATATATTGAAACAACCGATATTGAAATTGCCATTGTCGATATTATGCTTGAGGGGGCTATAAATGGCATAGAGATGGTGAAGGCATGGAGAAAAAAAGGAGTGAATATACCAGTGCTATTTCTTAGTGCTCGTGATAGGGTTGAAGATAGAATAGATGGGTTTAATGCTGGTGCTGATGATTATGTATGCAAGCCTTTTTCTTTTTCTGAGCTTTCTGTACGTGTACAAAGCCTTTTACGCAGAGCAGGAAAAGGAAATGTGGATAATATTTTATTGTATGAAGATTTACAGCTTAATTTGCTTAAACGAACGGTTATACGCGGAGAAAAAGAGATTGAACTGCAACGAAGAGAATTTATGCTGTTGCAGTATTTTATGGAGCATGCTGAACTTGTACTTGGAAAGAATATGATTTTGGAGAGAATTTGGGGATATGATTTTGATCCTCGGACAAATGTTGTTGATGTATTAGTGTCTCGTTTAAGGGCAAAAATAGATAAAGGATTTAAGAATTCGCTTATTCATACAAATAGAGGAGTAGGCTATGTTCTTAAAAAAAATTAAATTCAACATTTCTTTTTCTTTGGCAACACAGACAACGCTTATTAGTCTGTTAGGGTTTATTATTATTTTTATTGTTCTTTTTTGTAATATTTATTTGCAATATTTAGATGAAGAAGAAAAACAAGTAAATCAAAAATTGTTAAAATACTGGACTCTATTATCTCATCTTTCTAGTGGAGCAAATATGGAAGCAAGAGCTACTATCACTACAATAGGAAATGAATATCAGAGAGATATAGATATTGATACAAATGAGTATGCACTCCGTATAGAAAGAGACGATAAGGTGATACTTTTTTTATATCCACAGCTATGGAAAAATCAAGATATTACAGAAATTGATTTTTCTCGAAATTTTTCTCTTAATGCTAGAAATGTACTAGAAATTATTCAAGATGGAAACATAAACCGAACACAATTCATGTTATATGAGGTACAACAGGCAGAATATAATATACAGATAATCGTATCTGCTTTAGAGAGAAATATATTTCTTGGGCGTATTTTACAAAGCTCTATTGGGGGGTTATTAGTAATTATTATTATAGGATATGTTGTTTCACGAATTATGATTGCTCGTGCATTGCGTCCACTGCAAAGAATCAATGAGTTTGCAGAAAAAATTATTTTAGAACAGAATATAGATCAACGGATTCCTATTGATACAGGAGGGGAGTTTACTCGTGTGCAACAAAATATCAATAAGATGCTTGATGTCATTGAACGTCAAGTAAACAGTTTACGTTCTTCTGCTATTAGTTTAGGACATGATATAAGAACTCCATTAACACGAATCTTAAATTATTTAGAAGATTCTCTTCTTGTGGGGCAAAATAGTCCCGATAAAACGAAAAGAATACAAGATAGTATTCAATCTATTAGAAATATACAGAATATAGCACGAAAAGTATTGGATCTTTCTGAGATAGAAGCAGGAGGAAACAAAATTCCTCGTAAGAAAGTGCATCTTGCTGCTGCACTTGAAAGTATAGTCGATATGTATGGTTTGATGGCAGAAGAAAAAGCAGTGACCTTTCATTATGATATAGATACGAGGTGCTATGTACTTATTGAAGAGGTACGAATACGTCAATTAGTAGGAAACTTGCTTGACAATGCTATTAAGTGTACAGTACAAGGGCAATCTATTGGACTATATGTATATCAAACAGATAGCTCTGTTGTTATAGTTGTAAACGATACTGGTTATGGTATAAGTGCAGGTGATATTCCTCATATCTGGGAGAGTACATGGAAAAAGCGGTATGGTGATAGCAATAGAACGCATCAAGGGGGAGGATTTGGCTTAAGTATAGTAAAGGGCATTGTGAATGCGTATAATGGCGAAATATCTGTTCGTTCTAATGTAGGCAAAGGAACTATATTTACAGTGGTATTTCCTTCTATATAATGGGTATGCTGTGTATAAGCCAATGGGAGAGATACTAACGTTTGTTATATTACAAAATTGTAATGATAAAGATATTATTATGTAATATGAGTTTGATATAGTATATATAAAGAGAAATTAAAATATTATAACATTAAGGAGAATAAATAATGAAAAAGATAATCAAAATACTTTCTCTTAGTATTTTAGTAATATACATTGCAGTTCCTTCTGTATTTTCTCAAAGCAATCTATTACAAGCATTGCAAAAGGATACTCGTAATATCGCAGATACTGTGTTACCGTCTGTAGTAAAAATAGATGTATCAAGTACGGTGGAGGTAAGCAATAGAGAAAACTTTTTTTTCTTTTTTGATAACCCGTTTAATGGTCAAGATGATGAGGATAATAATGTACCAAAACGAGAATATAGTCAACAAGGATTAGGATCAGGCATTATTGTTCGTAAGGGAAATTCTAATACATATTATGTGCTTACAAATGAACATGTTATCAATAATGCTGATGAAGTATTAGTTTCTACCTATGATGGAGAACAATATTCTGCTCAATTAGTTGGAGTAGATGTAGGGCGTGATTTAGCTATTATTTCTTTTGAATCTAAAAAAGATCATACTGTTGCTAAATTAGGAGATTCTGATTCACTCAATCCTGGTGATATAGTATTTGCTATTGGTAATCCCTATGATTTTCAATTTTCAATAACATTTGGAATTATTAGTGCTCTCAATCGTGAAAGTCGTGGAAGAAAAGATTCGGGAAATCTTAATAATTATATACAGACTGATGCTGCTGTCAATAGAGGTAACAGTGGCGGTCCATTAGTAAATATCAATGGGGAAGTTATTGGTATAAACACATGGATTTACTCTGAGAGTGGTGGAGGAAATGAAGGGCTAAGTTTTGCTGTGCCTATCAATAATGCTATTCTCTCTATTGATTCGGTTATTGAAAAAGGAAAAGTAGAATATGGGTGGTTAGGGGTAAATATCAGTGATGTGGTATTTCGACAAATGTCTTCTTTAGGACAAAAGGAAGGGGCTTTTGTTGTTGGAGTGTACCCAAACTCACCAGCAGATAAAGCAGGAGTGCGTCCTGGTGATATTATTTATGCTGTTGATAATAAGAGTATTAAAGATACAGGAGAGCTTATTACAGGAATATCATCTTTGCCTCCTAACAAAAAAGTAACAGTAGACTTGTATCGGAGTAATGTTTCTCTTTCTCTTTCTATACGTTTAGGTGATAGAGAAGAGGCTACCTCTGAAGAAGCAGAAGTATGGCCTGGGTTTAAGATATCTGAAATTACTGAGGGGGTAAAAGATAGAATACAAGTATCTGAGGGAGTCATCATTACATTTGTATATCCTGAAAGTATTGCTCAAACTGCAGGGTTGCGTGCAGGAGATGTCATTGAAAAAATTAATAATGTAAAAATAAGAAACTTAAAGGATTTTTATTCTAACTTAAATCTTGCAAGTAAAAATGAGGTGTTGTTTCGTCTTAAACGAGAAGGGGCTTCTCTCACTATTGGTTTAGAAAAATAGTCATAATATCCTCCTATATAATTTTTGCGGTGTGTAAACACCGCTTTTTTTATATAATAGGCAAGTGTTTATGTTTTGTTTTGTGAAAGAAGCCATTGTTCAGCATCTAATGCTGCCATACATCCGCTCCCAGCTGAGGTGATTGCTTGTCGGTAATGGGGATCTTGTACATCTCCGCATGCAAATACTCCTTCAACTGAGCTTTTTGTGGTGCCAGGCTGAGTTATAATATATCCTGCATTGTCAAGATCAACTTGTCCTTCAAGAAGTGTGGTATTAGGAGTATGACCAATAGCGTAAAATAGTCCGTTTACTGCTAGCTCTGATGTATTGCCTTTGTGAGTAATTATTACCGATTTTAGTACTCCTTGTAATCCTTCGCTTCCTTTTGCTTCTTGTACTTCGGTTTCCCAAAGTACTTCTATTTTTGGGTGTTGTAGTACTCTCTCTTGCATTGCTTTTGATGCACGTAATTCGTTACGACGAACTGCTAAGTACACTTTACTTCCAAATTTTGTAAGAAAAGTTGCTTCTTCACATGCAGAGTCTCCGCCTCCTATGACAATAAGCGGCTTGTCCCTAAAAATAGGAAGCGCTCCATCACATACGGCACAAGCAGAAATTCCTTTGTCCCAATAGGTTTTCTCTCCTTTTATTTCGAGTCGCTTTGCTATGGCTCCTGTGGCAAAGATAAGCGCATGTGTTGAAAGAGTAGTGGTGCTAGAACGAACAATAAAAGGAGATTGTTGTAGCTCTACAGATTCCACTGTTTCGGTAAGAATAGTAGTGCCAAAACGTAATGATTGTTTTCGCATGTTTTCCATAAGATCAGGGCCAGAAATTCCATCTGGAAATCCAGGAAAATTTTCTACTTCTGATGTAATGGTGAGCTGTCCTCCTGCTGCAATACCACCAGCTAACCAACCTTCAAACATTACGGGCTGTAAAAATCCACGTGATGCATATATTGCAGCGGTATGGCCTGCAGGACCGCTGCCAATAATAACTATGTTCTGAGTAGTTTGTTGTAAATTCATAGTTTTATTATGCTATATTTGCCTATTTTTTACAATGATTCTAATTTATTATAGTTATAGTACAATGAAAGTATGAAGCTAAAACTTGTTGTATATCCTCATGATGCTCTTCGTAAAAAAGCCGATGTGATACATGATTTTAACGTATCATTAAAGAGTGGGTTGCATCAAATGGAAAAAATTCTTGATAAGCAAAAAGGGGTGGGGTTAGCTGCACCTCAAGTAGATTGGAATGTCCAGTGTTTTCTTGTAAAGTATGAGGATACCGTGCATACATTTATCAATCCTCAGCTATTGCATGTAGGAAAAGAAATGGTGACATATCAAGAGGGGTGTTTAAGTATTCCTGGAGTGTACGCAGATGTTACTCGCCCTAAATTGTTACGTATTCGTGCTCAAAATCAACAAGGAGATTTTTTTGAAATTGAATCTGATACGTTTTTTGCTCGCATTATTTTCCATGAATATGATCATTTACAGGGAATATTGTTTGTAGATCATTTGCCTAAAAATATGTGCTCTCGTATACTGAAAGAGTATCAGTCATTACAAAAATAAATAATTAAAGAAAATGGGACATGTATGAATATATTATTTGCTGGTTCATCTCAATTCTCTATTCCTTCTTTGGAAGCGTGTATACAGAGTGGTACTGTTGTGGCAGTGCTTACGCGAGCAGATAAGCCTGCTGGAAGAAAATTGGTTCTCCGTCCTACTCCTGTAAAATTGTATGCACAGGAGAAAGGTATTCCTGTTATTGATACTGAAGTGTTACGTGCGGAGTGTCGGGATACGATAGCAAAGTATAGCCCTGATTGTATGATATGTGTAGCGTATGGAAAAATGTTTGGAGAGAAATTTCTTGCATTGTTTCCTAAAGGTACGGTAAATGTGCATCCTTCGTTATTACCCCGTTATAGAGGAGCTAATCCTATTTTGTCAACACTGCTATCGTATGATACTCATACGGGGGTTACGTTACAAAAGATGGTACAGGAGATGGATGCAGGGGATATAGTATTACAAAGTAAACGAAAGATGCTCTCTGAATATGGGTATGAACAGTTAGAGTCTGTTCTTGCTCATGATGCAGCAGAATTGATTACAAAGCTATTTACGGAGTATGAGCAGTACTATGCAAATGCAGTTCCTCAGGTGAATGAGCAGGCAGTGTATACATTAAAGTATACTTCTCGGTATGGGTATTTGCTCTGGTGTGAAAGTGCAAAACAAATTGTTCATTTAACGCAAGCATTTTCTTTTCCGCTCTCGGGAGTAAAAGTGCATTTACATGGAAAGTTGGTAAAAATATGGAAAGCACAGGTAGTTTCAAACGAAATTATAGAAAAAGAAACTGGGATGCTGAGCAGAGAAAAAGCTATGCCGGGTACTGTGCTTGGTATTCATAGAAAATATGGTATTATAGTAAATACAGTGTGTGACTGTCTTGCAATAGAAGAATTACAATTAGAGCATAAACGAAAAATGCATTGGAAAGATTTTGTGCAGGGACAGAAACATCTTGTTGGGAGCATATTTCGGTAGATTATAGTGTAACTGCTGTAATGTAAATTTTAAGAGAAAGTAGCAGAGAATATTATAATACGATAAAATTATAGAGATAAAAAATGGAAGATAAAGATAACAATATAATGTTTAGCACAAATGTGTATCATACTGAAAATCAACAAGAAAAAAAATTACAAGATACCTTTGTTGTAGAAAAAACTGAGATACATGGGAATGAAAAGAAAAAATCATTTATTGTTTCCATGTTCTTATTTTCAATAAAACTGTTACTGTACATGCTTATTATGGTAAGTGCTGCATGGGTAGTATTTCTTATATTTTTTGTAAGCTCAGAATCGGTGGTAGTACCAGATGTGGTAGGACAAGATTTAGTGGTTGCTATGCTGGAGTTACAGGAAAAAAGATTGAAAACAGAAATAATAGAGTTAGAATCTGATAATCCTGAAGATAGAGGAAAAGTGCTTTCTCAAGATCCTAAACATGGTATCAATGTAAAGCAGCACAGAACAATCAAGCTCACTATAAGTAAGGGAGGAATGGTAGAAAGTATTCCTAATTTTGTGGGTATTATGCTTAAAGATATTTATGAGGATTATGATAATACATTTAATGGGCTTGGGAGGTATTTTGACATTTATTCAGTGAATAAAGTGTTTGATGAAAGTTTTCCCGGTACTGTGCTTGGGCAAGATCCTCCTTCTAATACTCTTCTTCATTCATCTTTTACTGATGTACGGCTTGTTGTAAGTCGTGGTAATAAAGAGGATAAGAATATATTTCCTGATGTATTAGGGTTATCTTTTACAGAAGTATTTTCGTTTATACAAGAACATTCTCCTCAGTTTGAATTTTATTTTGTTGAAAATGATTCTCTTATTCTTGATAGTGAAAGAGAAAGTGAGCAGTTAGTAGCAGGTACTATTTTAGATCAAATACCTATTGCAGGAGAGAGTATACATTCAGAATCTTCTTTGTATATAGGGTTACGCAAGAATACAATAACTGTGCAAGAACCGATAGTGCCAATAGAAGAATCTAATAGCACTGGTATAGGAGACATAAGTAAGGGATATGATGTAGAGTTGCTTACTATTCCGTTGTCAGAAATAGAACCGAAACACATGATAACAATATATGTACAATTTGATAATGGGGGAGAGAAACAAATGTATATTCAGTTTGAATCAACAGGGGGAGAATTACGTATTCCTTATTATGTAATGCCAGACGCAACATTTTTTGTACATCGATTTGGAAAAGAGGTATGGTCATATACTATAAGAAATAATAAATAGATGGAAGGAATAATATGTATCGTGAAGTAAGTACAAGAGTACAGTTTGCAAAAATAGAAGAAAATATATTATCTTTTTGGAAACAACAGAATATTTTTAAGAAATCTCTTGAGAAAAATAGAGGGAAAGAAGAGTTTGTTTTTTATGATGGTCCTCCTTTTGCTACAGGGCTTCCTCATTTTGGGCATTTTGTTCCTAGTACAGTAAAAGATATCATTCCTCGATATCATACTATGAAAGGGAAGCATGTGTTGCGAAGATTTGGTTGGGATTGTCATGGTTTGCCAGTGGAGTATGAGGTAGAGAAGGAAATGGGACTTTCTGGGAAGACTGATATTGAGAAGTTTGGTATTGCACAATTTAATGAACGTTGTCGAAATATTGTGTTACGCTATACATCTGAATGGAGAGAGGTTATTGAGCGGCTTGGGAGATGGGTTGATTTTGACAATGATTATAAAACAATGGATCTTCCTTATATGGAATCAATTTGGTGGGTGTTTAAGACATTATGGGATAAAGGATATATTTATAAGGGATTCTATATTCTTCCGTATAGTCCGTTGCTTGCTACCCCTTTGTCTAATTTTGAAGTGAATTTAGGAGGCTATCAACAGGTATACGATCCATCGGTTACTGTGCGTTTTAAGGTACAAAATGCACACAATGAATTTTTTCTTGCATGGACAACTACTCCTTGGACACTTCCTTCTAATCAAGGGTTAGCAGTAGGAGATGAAATTAAGTATGTAAAGGTACAAGATAAAGATGCAATCTATATTTTAGCTGAGGAGCGCCTTTCTTATTATTATAAAGATGCATCAGAGTACAGTATAGTACAGCGATATCAAGGGAAAGATTTAGTGGGATTGTCCTATGAGCCGTTATTTCCTTATTTTAGTGATTTGGCTTCACAAGGAGGGTTTGTTGTGCATAGTGCTGATTTTGTGAGTACTGACGAGGGTACAGGTATTGTGCATATGGCAGGAGGCTTTGGAGAAGATGACTATGCTATTGTTTGTAAGAAAGCAGGGCTTCCTGTAGTATGTCCTATTGATGCGGAATGTAAATTTACTAATGAGGTTCCTGATTATGAAGGGATGTTTGTAAAAGATGCTGATAAGCCTATTATTCAGCGCTTAAAAGAAGAAGGAAACCTTGTAAAACGTGAGCAATATTTACATAATTATCCATTTTGTTATAGAACAAAGAAACCGCTTATTTATAGGGCGGTAAGTTCTTGGTTTGTTGATATAGCAAAAATAAAGCGGAAGATGATACAGGCAAATAATACAATTACGTGGCAGCCATCACACTTAAAACAGGGGCGTTTTGGAAAATGGTTAGACAACGCTCAGGAATGGGCTATATCGCGTAATAGATATTGGGGCAACCCTTTACCTGTATGGATGAATGAGGATGAGTCTTGCATTGAGGTTATTGGTTCTGTAAAAGATTTGGAAATGAAATCAGGACAAAAGATTGATGATTTGCATAAACACAAAATAGATGAAATAACATGGGAAGCACCAAACGGAAAAGGTACAATGAGGCGTACTCCTGAGGTGTTAGATTGTTGGTTTGAGTCAGGAGCTATGCCTTATGCTCAAAATCATTATCCTTTTGAGAATAAGGAATTTTTTGAAAATAATTACCCTGCCGATTTTATTAGTGAAGGATTGGATCAAACAAGAGGGTGGTTTTATACTCTTACTGTATTGTCTGCTGCTTTATTTGATGTCCCAGCATTTAATAATGTTATTGTAAGCGGTTTAGTGCTGGCTGAAGATGGCAAAAAAATGAGTAAGTCTGAACGTAACTTTACTGATCCTGTGGAAGTGATACATACTTTTGGTGCAGATGCTCTTAGATTGTTTCTTATGAATTCTTCGGTACTAAAGGCTGAAGACTTAAAATATTCTGATGAACAGCTTAAAGAAGAAACAAAACGTTTTTTGCTTCCATTGTGGAGTGCGTATAGTTTTTTCGTAACATATGCCAATATAGATGGGGTAAGGCCCAGTACCTTAGATGATTTTGTCGCAAAGAATCCTCTTGATCAATGGATACTCTCAGAACTGTCATTGCTTATAGAGACTGTAGATCGCTGTTTAGATCAGTATACTATTTTAGTAGCATTAAAAGCGTTATATAATTTCTTAGATATATTGAATAACTGGTATATTAGGCGTTCTCGAAGAAGGTTCTGGAGAAGTATAAATGATTATGATAAGATTGAGGGATATGAGTGCTTATATCGGGTACTTATAAACTTTGTCATGCTTACTGCCCCTATAGTGCCATTTATCAGTGAGGAAATTTATCAGAATCTTAAAATAGAAGGAATGCCTGAATCGGTGCATTTATGTGATTTTCCTACACCGATATATGCAAGAGATGTCGATTTAGAACAACGTATGTCTTCGGTACAAAAAGCTGTATTTTTGGGAAGAGGAATACGAAGTATGTATCAACTAAAAAATCGGCAGCCTTTAGCTACTCTGTATATTGTTACGAGAAATATGGAGGAACGAATAGCGTTACAAGAAATGGAAGATATACTCAAAGAAGAGCTTAATGTAAAAACAGTAGTGTTTCGTCAAAATGAAGAAGATCTTGTTTCGTATCAGGTAAAAGCTAATTTCAAAGTGCTAGGAAAGGTGTTAGGAAAAAATATGAAGCAGGCAGCTCAGATGATTGCTTCTCTCAATTCTAATCAAATTCAGTCATTACTAGAAGGGACTACTCTCACTATTGAAGTAAATGGTCAGGAAGTAGAATTACATAAAGACAATGTTATTGTGGACAGGCTTGAAAAAGATAATCTTAAAGTATTAAACGAAGGTTCTATGACCGTTGCACTTGATCCTACACTTACGTTAGAGTTACAACAAGAAGGCATTGTTCGAGATATTATTCGTTTAATACAAATACAACGAAGAGAGCAAAATTTTACCATAACTGATAGAATAAAATTAGAAGTAACATTAAATGATGATATGTATATGTCTGCACTTGAATCTTTTAAGTCGTATGTGATGGAAGAAACATTGGCAGAGCATATTGTGATAAGTAGAAACAAGACATCTGACTCTTTTGTCTCTACTATGTATGATGTAAACTCTGTATCTATTGAAATTGGGATGAAAAAAATACATGAAGCGTAATATATATTTTTCTTTGGTACTGCTCTTTGTTATTATTGTGTCAACTATAGGTTGTGCTTCTTCTGAGAAAAATGAGGAGACAGTAGAAGTTCCTATAGCTACTGAAGTGAAATTACCAAAGAGTCCTTTTTATAGTGGCTTTTCTTTATATGCTTTTGTGCAGGATTCATCTCTTATAAAGAAAATTACAGCAGAAATATTGAAGAATGTTAATATTGACATTACTTTATTTGGGAATCTCATTAGAAAGATATATGTAAATAAGATAGACGATGATTTTTTAGTGTTTATTGAGGCTCGATTTGACAGTCTTGTCAGTAAAAAAAATATATTGAAAGTAAGCAGTATGCAGGCTATGGGGGTTGATGGACGATTATGGTCGCTTTCTGATCCAGAGTATGATATGCTTTATTTTGATATGCAGTATAAAAATGTAGTTGCAATTACTAATATTGATCCAGAGCTATACTTACATTTGCTTTTTGATTGGACGCTTAATGATGCTATTAAAGACACTGTTGATACAGAAAGTGGTTTTTGGCTTCATGGAAAACTTGATTTTACTGATAAATTTTTGTTTGATAGTGGTTTTTCTCCTGAGTGGGGATTCATTACTTCTAATGGATATGATGCAGCAGGTTACTTGCTTACCACTGTTGCCATTCCTTATTCGGGCTTACGAAAGGATTTAGCAACTATTAAAATAATACTTCCAGCAATACTGGATAACTTTGATGTACGAGAAAATACTTCTCTTCCATTTATTACATCTGTTGATACGACTATGATTATTGAGGGAATTCATATATCTCCTAAAAAAGTAGATGAATATATGGCATATATTACAAATTTTTCGTATAATTAGGGGGTATTACATCTTTTATGGTATTAGTGGTTGATTACGGGGCAGGAAACCTTGCTTCAGTAAAGAATAGTCTGGAATATTTAGGATATACTCCTCTTATTAGCTCAAATAAAAAGGATATTCATCGTTGTACTCATATTATTGTGCCAGGCGTTGGTGATGGTTCGTATATGATGCAATGTTTGTATGCGTTAGGATGGACAGAAGTATTGATTGATTGGGCAGCAAAAGGAAATCCTCTTCTTGGTATTTGTGTTGGTGCACAAGTGCTGTTATCGTTTACTGAGGAAGGATCTCGTGATTGTTTGGATATTATTTCGGGTCATTGTAAAAAATTTAAGGCAGAACATAAACATGATAAAATACCGCATATGGGATGGAATACTATACGCTTTACACAGGAGAATATTCCTTTATTAAGGGATATACAAAATGGAACAAATATGTATTTTGTTCATTCGTATTACTTATCTACTGAAACAGAAGATTCTACTCTTGCGTATACTGATTATATTGTTTCTTTTTCTTCTATCATAGCAAAGGAATCTGTGTTTGGAGTACAGTTTCATCCTGAAAAATCTGGTGCTAGTGGGTTGCAGTTACTACGTAATTTTTTGTCATACTACTAGATTTACATTACTAAATATAGTACAATATTACTACTTATTGTGAAAAAAGGAGGATAGTAATGATTATGAGAGGTATATTACAATCTTCATTTGAGAAATATAATGAAATTGAGGAAAGAATCAAAGAGATAAAAGATAGTGAGCCTTTTAGGTCATGTAATTTTGAAAATATTAAAAGTGTAAAGGATGCCATAGTAGATTACTTAGAAAAAGAGAAAAATGTAGAATGTGAAATTTCCTCTGTTCCTACAAGAGAGAGTATATATGGTTCTTATGGGAGATTACAGTATCAACCGGATCCTAATACTGAGGATCATGAAGGAGCTAAAGTTAGTATAACATATGTTTCAGACGAGAATGAGAATGGAAATAGAGTATTTACTCTCTTACATGAGTTTGGACATCTTATATTACATATTTTTCCTAATCAAGCTCAAAGAAGTACTGTGGTGGATAGAGAGCATGGGGTAGAAAAGTCATTGGTGGAAAGGGAAGCCGATGTGTTTGCGTCCATTTTTTTAGTTTCTCTAAGAGAAGTCGCTGAGTTTATTTATACTGAAGCAAAGAGAAACGAGGAAGAAGGTGTCCGTATTAAAGATATTCTTGAAAACTTTAAAGACAGAATACCTAAAAGTGTTATGAAACTATCTTTGTTTGAAGAGGAGACTGCCATCAAGGACTTAATTCGTGAGCAAGAAAAAGAAAAACGCGAAGCCTCATAATTATTTTTTCTGTTTTTACTCAATAGATATTGTTGATTCCACAAGCCTAAAGTTATTACATGGTCAAAAAAAGTGGATGGAGGATATTCAAGATCTGAACGCTAAACTTCAAGGTTTGGAAATACCGTTATGGAAGTTTCTTGGAGATGAATGGATTTTTTGTCAAAAGATACACAATATGTGTCAGTTTATGAAATATTATGATAATTTTCAGAAGATTATAGAAGTAACAAGTGATTTTGATCAGTCAGTGAGAGGGAGAATATGGATTATTGAAGAGGATGAAGATGTGTTGACAGAAATTGATAATGGGAAAAATAGGAGTAGTAATGCCGATGATGATAGTATGTATTATAAATATGATAACAAGGATGAAATACAAGATTGGGTGAGTTTTTATTTGGACATAGGGTTTCGTTTTGGGAAATGTTGTAATGCATATGATATAGCAGTGTCTGTAGAGGTAGCATTTCTTCTTGCTTCAATAGTAAAATTAGATAGTAAGTTTTGTTTAGAATTACACTTGGATCATGAATACTATAAAAAACTAGATAAACACCCTAAATATAGTCAGTATTCTGATAGATTGAAAGAGATATATGATTTTTGTCGGGGATTTGGAGCACAAAAACGATTTATGTATGCAAAAGAATCTAAATTGAAAGGGTTTCCCAAGTCGTATGCAAATATTATTCTTGCAAATAAAGGGCTTCGTGAAGAGTATCAAGAAGATATGTTACAATATGAAGAGGTTGATTTTGAAAAGATATATGCCTATACATCTCGTTTTATGAGAGAATCATTTGGACAAGAAAGACTTGAGTTGTATAGAGATTTATCAAAAAAATATCCACCTCTATAGTAGTGCTAAAAATTTTTTTTATTTTTGCTCGTACTATTTCGTTTTTCTTTGCTAATTTGCTATACTAGTAATAGTTTCTATGCAGTATTGTATACTATGTAGAAAAATAGTACTTGTATTATGTTAAAAAAAAGAGTGATAGTATGTCTTGATGTGTGTAAAGGAAAAGTAACAAAAGGCATTCGATTTAAGAATAATAGTGAAATAGGTGATCCTGTAGAGCTTGCTCAGCATTATTATGAGGCTGGGGCAGACGAGTTAGTGTTTTATGATATTACTGCGTCTTTTGAACAGAGGGCTATCATGATACATATTGTGAAGGATATAGCAAGACATATATATATACCTTTTTCGGTGGGGGGAGGCATACAATCGGTACAGGATATGCATAACTTACTTTTGGCTGGAGCAGAAAAAGTAAGTGTTAATAGCTTAGCGGTACTTAATCCAGCTATTATTGATGAAGGAGCAAAGCATTTTGGAAGTCAATGCATAGTGTTGGGGTTGGATGTATTAGCAGATGCGTTAATGCCAAGTGGGTATAGGGTTGTTATTCGAGGAGGGAGAGAGAAAGTAGATAAGGATGCTTTGGCTTGGGCAAAAGAGGCTGTTAATCGAGGGGTAGGGGAGATTGTACTCAATAGTATAGATGCAGATGGAACAAAGGAAGGCTACGAGTGTGTGATAACACGTTGTATTTCAGAAGAAGTGACTGTTCCCGTAGTAGCTTCTGGAGGAGCTGGTATCCCCGATCATTTAGTGGAAGTATTATCTTCTGCGAAGGCTGATGCTGCTTTAATTGCATCGATGGTGCATTATGGCACTTACAGTATTGCTGATATAAAGGCGGCTCTTAAGCAAGCTGGCATCCCTATTAGGGAAGAATAACGGAGGAAACATACAGTAGGTGGTGTTGCCCATGTACAGGAGTAAGTATTGTATGTGTAGTACAGTATGTATAGTACAATACAGTAGATAGATAAATAGAAAATGAAGAGAGTATAAAATAGTATAGAAAGGATGTATTATGCCAACATATGATTATCAATGTTCAAGTTGTAATGAAGTTATAGAAATATTTCATTCAATAAAAGATTCTCCTAAAAGAAAATGCCCTCAGTGTAGCAATTTGACTCTTAAGCGCTTGATATCAGGAGGAGCAGGAGTACTGTTTAAGGGGGACGGGTTTTATGTGAATGACAGTAAATCTGTGAGTAGTGCTAAAAAAGCGGATGTAAAAGCTGCAGATAAGAAGCCTGATTCAACATCGGGAAGCAATACAGAGAGTACGCCTAACAAGGAGAAAAAGGAACATTCTTCTTCTGATGTTTCTTCTAAACAGAAAGCAAAGGAAACAAGCACTACAGATAAAAAGAGTAGTGTAACATAGAGTATAACTATTGTATATACATAGTTATGTGTATTATTATGCGGGAGTAATTATTAGCATCAGCGAAGCCGTTTATACAATTAAAGATTTTGTTACAGAAAAAGGTTACTGTTTCAAAGATTTTCGTTTACATTATACTGTGTATGGCACATTGAATGCACAGAAAGATAACATAGTATGGATACTTCATCCACTTACTGCAACAGATGATCCTACAAAGTGGTGGGCGGGTATTGTAGGGGAAAGACATGTGTTTGATCCTAATAGGTACTGTATTATCTGTGTGAATAATCCCATCTCACCGTATGGTTCTATTTCTCCTTTGGATATTAATCCTAAAACGCAACAACAGTATTTACATGATTTTCCTTTTATCAGTATGAAAGATTGTATAAGAGCGTTTGATATATTGCGAGAGCATTTAGAGATTACAAAAATAAGAATAGCATGTGGTACTTCAATGGGAGGACAGTTATTATATCAATGGCTTGTTAGCTATCCAGAGTCAATACGGACTGCTATTATTATAGCTGCAAATGCAAAAATTTCGTCATGGATGGTAGCCTATAATTATTTGCAGTTACAAAGTATTTATTCTGATCCATCATGGAAACGCAAGGATATATATGCAGGTAAACAAGGATTAAAGTTAGCACGACAGATTGCTTTTCTTTCTTTTCGTTCTCCTATCATTTTTCAGCTGTTTCAAAGTGTAAATATGCGACTCTCAAATGAAGCTGACGAGCAGGGGTTTGAAGAACCATTTAGAATAGATGATATGAAAAGGATGGTGAGTAGTTATTTAGAGTATCAAGGAACAAAATTTCTTGAACGATTTAATATTTTTTCATATATGGGATTGTTAGAAATGATGAATGAACATAATATACAAGGTGAGCATGAAACTATAGAGAAAGCACTTGGATCTATTAAAGCTGATGTGTTAAAGATTGGTATTGATTCAGATATACTTTTTTATCCGCGTGAAGTGAAATCTGTGCTTCCATTTATTCCTAAGGTGCAGTATAGGGAGATAAGTTCGGTATATGGGCATGATGCTTTTTTAGTAGAATATAAGCAGATGGAAGATATTATTATTGATTATTTGCATCAAATTGATGAGTTTTATTTGCATTGATATGTATCGGATAGAAAGATGGATAGTATGCATACGGGGATAGTGTACATTGTTGCTAGTCCTATAGGTAATTTGTCTGATATAAGCAGCCGTGCATTACATGTATTAGCGGATGTTTCGCTTATTGCATGTGAGGATACACGCACAAGTCGTAAGTTGCTTAGTCATTATGATATACATACAAAGATGGTGAGCTGTCATTCTCATAATGAGGAATATGTATTTTGTAAAACATTATTACCTATATTACAAAATAATCAGTCTATTGCGTATCTTAGTGAAGCAGGAACACCTTGCATTAGTGATCCAGGAAATATAATAGTAGAGAAAGCGTTTGAACATAATATCAAGGTTATATCAATTCCAGGGGCAAGTGCTGTTACATCAGTGGTAAGCATAGCAGGGTTACATGGAAAAGGCTTTATTTTTGAGGGGTTTCTTCCTAGAAAGAAGGGACAACGTAAAAAAATACTTGAAACATATTTATATATTCAAAAAGCCTGTATTTTTTTTGAATCACAGTACAGGATAATATCGCTTTTGGAAGAGATTACAGATATTGATAAAAGTAGGAAAGTTCTTATTGTAAGGGAAATAAGTAAGGTATATGAGGAAGTAGTGCGTGGAACGGTAGAATACTTACTTGATCTGTATAAAACAGGAAAAAAGGTCTTGAAAGGTGAGTTTACAATACTTGTATATCCTGTAAAAAACTGATAAAATTTATATATGTATTTGTCGATAACTAAATACACAAAGGAATAGCATGGATATTAAAAAAGTTACTTCTGTACCATCAGTTCAACCTATCTCAAAGCAGAAGTCAGTTGATAAAACTAATACAGTACAAACAGAAAAGCGTAATGATAGTGTTGATCTTACAAAAAATGCAGAGCGACAGGCTTTGTACAAAAAGGCAATGGAAATCATTTCTAATACTCCTGATGTACGTATAGATAAGGTTGAATCTGCAAAAAAATTGCTTACAACATATGACAATCCTTCTGATGAAGTGCTTACTGTTGTAGCAAACAAGATTCTTGATGGTTTTTCCTCCCAACCAGATAATTAGCATGTAATAAAACATATGTAATGCATATACTATATGTATAGTATGAGCATGTAATAGACAAAAAAAGTATACTGTTATTAGATATGGTATATAAGGAGGAATGTATTGTCTAAGTATATTATTGCATTGGATCAAGGAACTACAAGTTCAAGAGCGTTAATTTTTGATAAAGAACAAACTATTGTTGCGATAAAACAACGGGAATTTTCTCAGATATACCCAAGAGCAGGGTGGGTAGAACATAACCCTATGGAGTTATGGGCAACTCAAAATTCAGTTATGACAGAAGCAATGTCATCATTACATATTCAGATACAAGATATAGAGAGTATTGGTATTACAAATCAAAGAGAAACTGTTGTTGTGTGGGATAAGGATACGGGAGACCCTGTATATAATGCTATTGTATGGCAATGTAGGCGTACAGCAGATTTCTGTAATGAATTGAAGAGAGACAAAGAGATATGTCAATATATTGTCGATACTACTGGGTTGGTCGTTGATGCATATTTTTCTGGAACGAAAATTAAGTGGATTCTTGATACTGTAGTAGGAGCTCGTGAAAAAGCTGAGGCAGGTAAGTTGTTGTTTGGAACGGTTGATACATGGCTTATTTGGAACTTAACACAAGGGAAGGTACATGTTACTGATTACACAAATGCTTCGCGGACACTCATTTTTAATATTCATACATTGGAGTGGGATAGTACTCTCTTAGAGTATTTTGATATTCCTGCTGCGATGCTTCCTGTAGTGCAAGCATCGTCTTCTCTGTTTGGAGAAGTTCAGTATAAGGATAAGAGTATTCCTATTACTGGGGTTGCGGGCGATCAACAAGCAGCGTTGTTTGGACAGGCATGTTTTTCTTCTGGAGATATAAAGAATACCTATGGTACTGGTTGTTTTATTTTGCAACATACGGGAAGTACTCCCATAAAAAGTAATAATGGCTTACTCACTACTGTTGCTGCAAGTATAGGAGAAGAGGGTACGCAGTATGCTTTAGAGGGAAGCGTGTTTATTGGTGGGGCTATTATTCAATGGTTGAGAGATGAATTGGGCATTATACAGGATGCGGTCGATACTGAGTATTTTGCAAACAAAGTGCATGATACTCATGGGGTGTATATCATACCTGCTTTTGTAGGGTTGGGTGCTCCTTATTGGGATTCGTCAGCAAGAGGTACGATAGTAGGTCTTACACGTGGTGCTAATAAAAATCATCTTATACGAGCTGCGTTAGAGTCTATTGTGTTTCAAAGTGCTGATGTTATTTTTACCATGATAAAAGATTCGGGCATAGCAGTGAACAGTGTTAAGGTAGATGGAGGGGCTTCGGCAAATAATTTTTTAATGCAGTTTCAAGCAGATATTGTAGGGACAGATGTGCTGCGCTCTACTATTGCAGAGACAACAGCGCTTGGCGCGGCATATTTAGCAGGGTTATACACTGGGTTTTGGAATAGTAAAGAAGAGATAAAAGAACGCTGGTGTCTTGATAAGAAATTTAGTTCTGGTATGCAATCAGATGAACGGGATGTAGTATATAAAAGATGGAAAAAAGCTGTAACAAAATCGCAGGGATGGGAATAGTATGTGTTTGGGTATTATGAGGGGTATTGTTATAATATGTAAAAATAAGGAATATTATTTTTAATGTATATGTAATTTATTTTTCATCAATAGTTTCCTCTTTTACTTTCATTAAATGGGCAAGCAATGCACGAATACGAGGACGACATATTTTTCCTTGACAGTATCCCATGCTTGCACGGGTACGTCTTTTTATTGCATCTATAGATACAGGATAAGGAGCTCGTATCATTGCTTCGTGTATTGTTTGTTCTCTTACTTGTTCGCATTGACATACTATACGCTTGGGATCACCCATACTAAGTTTCGCAAGTTGAGCTATTTCTTTTATAGGAAGAAATTCTTTCTCTATTTGTCGAGGAATGTATGCTTTACGAGTTGCTATAAAATCTGATCGTAATGAGAGGGGAAGCAATGTGGCTATTTTTTGTATTACATATTGAGCGATAGCAGGAGCTGATGTTAGCCCTGGCGATTCTATGCCTAATAGATGTATGCAATTATGTTTACTACAATCTATTGTAAAATCTTTTATGGTGTCTAATGTAGGGCGTATACCTGCATAGGTACGTAATACCATTTTCATGTCAAGTGAAGGAAGAGTATGCTTTGCTGTTTCTTCAATGATTGCAAGTTTTTGTTCATCAGGAACAGTATCTTCTTTGCTTGTTGCTTCGTATGCATCAGGACCAATAATCATGTTGCCATGATATGTTGGACTTACTAATACTCCTTTTCCTTTTTTTGTAGGAACTTGAAAGATCACATGGTTTACTGGATGATAGTCTCGTCTGAATACATAGTAATTTCCTTTTCTTGGTGTTATGGTATATGAACGAATACCAGTGAGGGCTGCTACAGTGTCAGAATATGCTCCTGCGGCATTGATAATGATAGTTGCGTGATACTCGGTATCTTCGGTGCTGATAACCCATGTGTTATTGGGGCTTTGTGTGAGTGCTTGTACATTACTATGAAAGATACACTGTACTCCGTTTTTTATTGCATTTTCTGCCAATGCTAACGCTACCTCATAAGGCGACACTATTCCACTATGTTTGCAGTGTAAGGCTGCTTGTACCTCAGGATTAAGATGAGGTTCTTTTTCTAAAATCTCTTTTTGAGAGATGATGCTAAGATCAGGGATCCCATTTTTAAGTCCATTTTGTTTTAGAGCATGTAATGCTTGCGTTTGTTCATCATTGAAAGCAAGTACGAGTGATCCGCATCTTTGGATGCCAAAGTTAAGTTCTTTGTTCCATTGTGTGTACTGCTGGTTTCCTTTGTATACAAAGAATGCTTTGTTTGTATTATGCGTGGCATCGTATCCTCCATGGAGAATGCCAGAATTTGCCTTAGTGCTGCCTAATCCAACATCATTGCCTTTTTCGAGTAATAGTATACTACAATCATAGCGAGAAAGTTCTCTTGCTATTGCACATCCTATAACTCCTGCACCGATGATGCAAATATCGTATGTCATTTTTTGTGAGAGATTTGTATGCTTAATTCTTGAAGCTGTGCTGTTTCTACAGGGCTAGGGCTATTATCAAGAGGGGAGCTTCCTTGTGTATTTTTAGGAAATGCTATGGTATCTCGGATAGAGTGTGCTCCTGTGATAATCATGAGTAATCTATCTAGGCCAGGAGCTATGCCTGCATGGGGAGGAGCTCCATATTGTAGTGCTTCAATGAAAAACCCAAATTTTTTATGTATTTCTTCTTGGGACATTCCTAATAGTTGAAATATTTTTTGTTGTAATTCATAGTCATGAATACGTACCGATCCAGACGCTAATTCTACTCCATTACATACTAAGTCATATAGCTCGCCTTTTACTGTAGCTGGATTGTCTACAATAGTGTCAAGATATTCTTGTTTAGGCATGGTAAACATGTGGTGTGAAGCTGCCCATCGTTTGTTTGTTTCATCCCATTCAAATAACGGAAAATCTTCTACCCACAGAAACGAGAAATCATTTGCAGACTGCATATTTGTTGTTGGTATATATCCAAGCGTATGAGCCATTTCGCGACGTATAGCTCCCAGTACAGTGCATGTTGTATGCCATGTGTCAGCAGCAAAGAACAGCATATCGTTTGCTTCTAGTGCTAATGTTGACACTATTTTCTCTGTATGAGGAGCAAGAAATTTTGCAACTCCTCCTGTAAATCCTTCTGTGGCTGAGGTGTATTTTGTCCAAGCAAGTCCTTTTGCTCCAAATTTTTTAGCAAGAGCTTCGAGAGCATCAATGTTTTTACGACTCATGAGTGAGGCTGCTTGTGGAATAACGAGACATTTTACAGTTCCTGTAGGGAGTTGTAATGCTGTCTTAAATACTCCAAAATCAATGGTGTTTGCAATATCGTGTATATCTTGTAAATGAAGTTGATAGCGTGCATCGGGTTTATCGGTGCCATAAGTGTTCATAGCGTCAAGATAGCTTATACGCTGGAAGGAAGGCGGAAGATCAATATTGAGGATTTGCTGAAACACATGACCAAATAGTCCTTCTACAAATGACAATACATCGTTTTTTGTAACAAAGCTCATTTCTATATCAAGCTGTGTATGTTCTGGCTGACGATCTCCACGTAAATCTTCATCTCGAAAACAATGAGCAAACTGGTAGTATCTGTCAAATCCTGATATCATAAGAAGCTGTTTATATATTTGAGGGCTTTGTGCAAGTGCGTAAAATTTTCCTTGTTGCAATCGTGAAGGCACTAAAAAGTCTCTTGCTCCTTCAGGAGTAGAACATATAAGTGTAGGGGTTTCTATTTCAAGAAATGCATGTGTGTTAAGATATTCACGGAATGATTGTGTTATGCTATGACGAAGCTGTATGTTCTTTTGCATCCATCCACTGCGAAGATCTAAGTAGCGATACTTAAGACGAGTGTCTTCATCGGCATTACTTTTTTCTTCTTCTATGGTGAAGACAGGAACATTGCTTTTTGAGAGTATTACTATGTTTGTTGGTCGTATTTCAATTTCGCCTGTACTCAATTCAGGATTGATAGTATCGGTACTCCGTAATGTCACTTTTCCAGTGATGGCAACACAATACTCAGGATGGAGAGTGTTACTTATTGTCTGGAGCTCTTGATTTGATTGTTCGTCAATGACTACTTGTACTATGCCAGTTCTATCGCGAATAATGAGAAACAGTAAACCTCCGTGGTTTCGTATGCTTTTTACCCATCCGTTTATGGTGATTGTTGACTGTGCGTGTTTTGCGTATATAAGCCCACAGTAAGTGGTACGTATAGGATAACTCATGCTATTAGTGTAGCATAGAAAGCTATGTTAGAATGAGATGGAAGAAAGGAGCAATATATAGTGTGATACAATGAAAGCAGGACTACAATAAGGCGATATGGATAGTGATAAAATAAATGCTATTAGAATAAATATAGAAGACTTTACTAAAAATATGATTATCAAGTCTAACGAAAATCATAAGGCAGGAGAATTATTAGAAGAGAAAGAATTATATGATGCTGCTATAAGTCGGTACTATTATTCAATATATCAGCGTATAAGGGTTTGTAATATTACTAAGAATGAATATAAAAGGTATGAAGAATTAAAAGAAAGATATGACAATCTTTTTTCTATTCTAATAAATGAATATGATCAATCTATAATAGATGCTATTATAGAATCAGATACAGATTATAAAGAATTAAAAAGCTTACTTTCCGATGATCATAAAAAATTCATTTCACACACAACAATGATTAAGACATTTATTGAGAATTGTAATAAATCTACTAAGAAGTATGATAAGGTGATTCATGGGATTTTAATTAAATTAAGACAGTACAGAAATATTGCTGATTATGCAGGATTGAAACGAGTTAATGATATTTTTGAGGAGTTGAAGAAAGAATATTGTATTGTTAGAGATATAATAAATGATTTAATGAAAGAAAATAGTATAATAAAAGAAATAGCAAAAAAATTAGGAGAAGAAAATGTATTCTACTAGAAAAAATTTAGAAGCAGCAAAAAACATAGTAGGAGTAATAAAAGATGCTATAAAAAGCAAAAAGATACCTTCTAAAAAGATTGAATATCCCATAGAGATGGGAATAGAACGTTTAGAAGAGTATTCTGATGCAGGTGAATTGCAAAGATGGCAAAGTGTTGAGATATGGCATACATATCCTCATTTTTATGAAGATGAAACATTTCAAACTGTTGTTGGGGAAGCTCTTGATGAATATGTATATAATGATGAGGATGATGATACTGTTGTATATTTTACCTATAAGAGGCAGAAAGTCGCAGATAGAGATGATAAATATTTTTCAAACATTTATCCAAGAACAAAGAAGAATATATATGTTAATATACATGAGAAGATAGATGAAAAATATAGAAAGGAAGTGCATTCAAAAGTATCACAAACAGAAGAATTTAAAAAATATAATGAAGAGGCTTTTGAGCAGTTTAAAAAACTATATACCTATGATTATTATAAGGAGAATTTTGACTATAATGAATTCTTAGAGAAAATAGTAGAAAAAGCAAAAGAAATACGGAAGAAAGAAAAAAAGCAAAATAATGATGTAGTAGAAAATATGCGTGAGTTTTTGCATAAGTATGGTATTTTTTTATTAATTGAGGAGAAACACGATATTCTTGATGGGATCTGTGGATATGTTGGTGAGAAAAAAATGCCTACCATTATTCTTTATGTTGATATAGCTGATATTAAAAATTTGAGAAGATGCTTTTTTACTATCGCTCATGAATTGTATCATTTGCTTTATAGTGAAGGAGAAGATTTGGCAAATAAGTTTGCTGGTGCTTTCCTTGTTTCAGATGTTTTTGATACCTTAGAAGGAAAGTTGGATATTACAGATACAGACAAGATGAAAAAATTATTAAAGAAATATCGCGAAGAGTTAGGAGTCTCTTTTGAATGTATCATCAACTCGCTTTTTGATAGTAAGAAAATAGGCAGTAAACAACAATCTGAGCTACTTCGTTATAAGTGGAGATATATTGATAAAGGCGATATAGATTTAGGTGAAGAAGAAAAATGGATATATAATTCTTTGGGAATCAAGTAGAGCATCTCTCTCATACATACTCTACTTACTCTGTACATATCCTCCCATTTCATGTTCTAGTCCAAAGTCTTTACGGATGATAGAAAATATATAGTTTGCAGTATTGAGCTTTTCGGGGCTGTTATAGGGAAACCTATCTGATACATGGAGGAATGATTCTAATGCAGCAACTTTGTTGGAAAATGAGGCTGCATTTTTTATACGTGTTCGTATCGTACCAATACAGCTAAAGAATGCTATTAACAATAATGGGATAAGAATAATTTTTCCTAACAGAAGTGGCTGAGTAACTATGCTTCCTATTGAAGAAAGTTCACGAATAGAAAAATACGATTGAATAGTAAGAAGTGTTGCTATAGTAAAAAATACGAGTGATGAGCAAACAAGTATCACTTGTGGCAACGGCTTTTTGGATTGTTCTGCTAATTTTTGATACGATTTTGCTACGCCAGCTCCGTGGTTAATATGGAGGGCATGCCGTGCTTGTGCGGTAAGATACTGTAATTCTGATCGGATGCTTTCTATCTCCTGTGCTATGGTACGAGTGGTACCTGCAAGATATGAGCTTTCATCTGCGTTTGTTTTGATTGTATCTGATAGTTCTTGTGTTTGTACTTCTTTGCTTTGTAGTTCTTTTATGCTCTTTTCTAGTTTTGTTTGTATTGTATTGGTAGAAGAGCTTATTGTCTGAATACGTTTTACTATTTCTTTTGCCATAGTTTCGTGATTGGTAAACTCTTTTTGTGTACTGGCAAGTTCTTTCATAAGTACATCAGCTTCATCTTTTAATTTTCTTGATTTTGTAAGATTACTCTGTATTTCTTTTGCATCTTTTTTGAGTTCTTCACGAAGTTCTTCAAAATCAGTATGCTGTTCTGTATACTCTGCTATTTGACTTTTTAACTCAGAAATAATTTCAGTGGCTTTTATGTCAAAATGAGGGCCTATAGATTGTTTTAGTGATTCTAAGTGTTGAGGAATTGCATAAAGTATGGTACGCAGAGTATTCTGTCCTGTTGAAGTTTGAATTGGCTCAAATATTTCCGAAAGTTGTGCTACAATAGATTGAATAGTGTCTAGTTGAGTATATGAGTAGTATTTCTTAAAATTACGTCCGTTATTGGCACAAAGACTTTTAATAAAAGTACTTATTTGTCTAAGATCTGTTATTATTTGTTTGGGACTATATTCTCCCACTACATTCCGTAATGCTTGTTCTGGTTTGCTATAAGTGGTATCAATAAATTTTTGTAGTATAGTAAGTCTTCTTTTTCCAGTAATAGTAAGAATATGGTTTTTTATTGTCTGTGTAATAGTACTCATGTATACATATATTTCGGAAGAATATGCGATAAGTAAAGGATTTAATGTATATTTTTTTCTTCTATATCTTTTGCTTTTTTCTGAATAGCCTGTGCTATTTTACGTGATACAGAAAGGTTTTTTGAAAGCAATATAATATCGCTATTATATATTGATTTAAGTGTAGGGTAGAAAGTATTAATTTTTTGTATTGTTTTGTTTCCTACCCCTGTAATAGTGCTGAACTCAGATGCTACAAGTGATTTTGATTGTCGTTTTGCTCTTAATGTAGTTGCAAATCTATGTGCTTCGTTACGAATAAACTGTAATAATTTACTTGCTGGATGATGTTGAGGAAGTATGAGAGGCTTTGATTGGTGTGGAAAGTAAATTTCTTCATTTTTTTTGGCAAGTCCTATAATGGGAATACATAACCCTAATGCTTCTAATACTGCATCTGCACTATTTACTTGCCCAATACCACCGTCTATAAGAATAAGATCAGGGAAAGGCTGATTTTCATTTAATAATCGTGTATAACGGCGACTTATAACTTCGGAGATAGCATGAAAATCGTTCATAGTTCCTTCTTGTAGCGTTTTTATTGAGAAGCGTCTATACTGGTTACGCTCTGGTGCTCCATTTTTGAAACATACTAATGATGCCACAGTATGATATCCTGCATGGGTAGCAATATCAAAGCCTTCAATGTGCACAGGAAGAGAAGGCAAAGCAAGCTCTTCTTGTAATGCTAATAATCCTTCACTATCTCCTTTCTGTTGTAAGTTTTTATAGAGCTGTTGGTGAGAAATTTCCTTTGCCATTTGTATCATACTTCGTTCTTGTAAGCTCGTTGGAAGTAAGACAGTGATAGTGCTGTTTTTGTCAAAGTAGTGTTGTAAGGCAGAGCTTATGTGTTGTGAGAGTACGATAGCTTTTTTTTCAATAGTGTTTATGTAATGAGCCATTAAAAATTGTTCAAATATTTCATCTTGATTATCAAACACATTTATATGTACTGTTTTCTGATTGATAATGAGTTCATCTTTACATTCAATTAATGTTATACAACATTGATTATGGTACGAGTCAAAATTTATATAATCTCGAAATCCTTTGTTCAGTTTGAACTGAGAATACGATATTTTAGAGAGTGTTTTAAGCGATGTTTTGTATCTCTGAGCTTTTTCGAAAGCAAGGTTTTTTGCAGCTTCATTCATTTTTTTTTCTACTGATGTATACAGCTTTTGAGGTTTTCCTTTTAGCAATGTGCGTATAGAATGTATTCTTTTTTGATATTGAGCATGATCTGTTTTGTTTGCACAGACGGCTGCACATCTTCCTAGGTGGTAATAAAAACATGGTTCTTTTCTCTGTCGTATCTTTCGACATTTGCGAAGAGGATAGGTTCGTTCAATAAAGTCAAGGTATATTTGTATGAGTTGTGCTTCGATATATGGGCCAAAGTATTCTGCATTGTCATTGACAATTTTGCGAGTACGTAAAATACGAGGAAACTGTTCATTGGTGATTTTTATCATAGGGAAAGTTTTATCATCCTTTAACAAGATATTAAATTTTGGTTGATATTTTTTAATGAGATTGTGTTCTAATAGTAAGGCTTCATATTCTGTTTGTGTTTCTTGATACTCTATATCTGTTATTTGTTTCATCAATACATATACTTTGTTACTATTTTTATCACGAAAGTATGACTGTACTCGTTTTCGGAGTTCTTTTGCTTTTCCTACATAAATAATGTCAGCACTGGAATTTTTCATAAGATACACTCCAGGACAAAGAGGAAAAGTCGTGGCTAATTCTTTGAGAGATTCTTTTATATTCATAAGAATATACTTACAGTATATCGTATGTGAGAAGATAATAAAGATATGAATTTTGTGTTTTTGCTATGCATTTTTGTGTAATCCAGTGTATTTTTTTTTTTTTTTTTTTTAATTTTCAGATATAACACAAAAAATAGTTTTTTTGATATAATAAGACTTGTGTATTATGTATAGTATGATTATACAATAAATAGATAATTATAAGGAGAACATTATGAAAAAAAGTAATGAAAAACTAAACCATCAGCTAAATGGTAAGCTGAACATATTTATAGTTGTTGCACTATTTTTAGTGCTAGCAATGACTACCCTCGTACTCGTAGGATGTGCAGAGAGTAGCAGTAGTTCCTCAGGCGGAGGGGGAAAACAGGTAACACCGACACTTGCATCAGTGTCCAATGTGCAGATACAAGCAGCAGGCAATGATGGGACACTCTCGTTACGCTGGGAAGCTCCCAGTGATGCTACGCATGTAGTCGTAAAAGCTACATCAACAACGCCAGCACAATCAATAGAAGTGCGTGTTCCTGCAATAGAATATCGTACATTGTTTCAACAAAACAGACCTTATGTACTCAGAGGCTTACATGCCACTACCGATTATACTGTAGAGATAGAAGCCCAGAAGTCAAACTCAGGCTCAGATACAGAAGTATCACCAAAAACAACCCGCTCTGTGACAACATTGACAGATACAACGAAACCTCAAGATACCTTCAACAAGGTAGCAGTAGAATCAGCAACAAATGGCATAAAGATAACATGGGACAAAGCACTGCTCTCGTCAGGCAAAACAGACATAGCAGAAGCCATAGTACAGGTGATAGAAAGCACCACTAATGTAAAAAAAGAAGTAACAGTACAAGATGTAACACAAGGAGAAGTAACTATTGCAGTGCCCACCATAGACGGCATAGCCTATGATGTAACAGTAGTGTACAAAGATAGCAATGGCAACGAAAGCACGGCAAAGCAAGCGCTCAGAGGCATAGTGCCATCAGCACTCTCACAGACAGTAACGCCACTTTCTGCATCAGACCTTACAGTAACAGCAAACGATAAAAGCAATAGCCCAGCCGATGAAAGCCTGCTTATTACGTGGGGAAACTTTACCTTTACAGATAAAAATCTCCAAGTACGAGTGATAGCAACAGCAACAAATACTCTCATAGCATACGAAACAGTGAGCAATAGCAGTACAGCCAAACTCAGTTCTGCAAGTGCAGACAACCAGGAGTACGCCACTGTATATGTAGCAAAGGACGGTATAGCACTCACAAAACTTTACGGCACGCTTACTTACAAAGTAGAAGTGTATGTCTCTAAAAATGGAAAGTACTCCACTGCAGTGTCAAAAGAACAAGCAACAACAGACAAAAGCACAGAGCCTGTAAGCAATGTGAGTGCAGTAGGAGGAGCAGATAGCATAGTAGTAGGCTGGCAAGCCCCCGATGTAAGAGACTATGCAGGAGTGACTATAACAGTAACGGAAAAAGACAGCACAACAACAACAGCAAAGACAGTAACAATAACAGAGAGAACACTAAGAAACACGCAGATAACAGACCTCAAAGCCACTACCGAGTACAGCATAGCAGTACAGTCACAAGATTCCACAGGCAACAAAGGAACAAAAATAACAGCAACCACCACCACAGTAGATGATGGCACCGCCCCCGATGCAGTAACAAGCATACAAGCAAGCTATCCCTTTGTATCACCCACAAAGATAGGCACACAGATAACATGGACAGCCCCCGATACAACAAAAGCAAAGAACAAAGACATAAAAGAGTACAGCATAAGCATAGCAGAAAAAGGCACAAGCACCACAGTACTAAGCGAGAAGAAAATACCCTATCCCACAACATCACTCTCTGTAGAAGAACTTGTGCAAGGAAAAACATACACCATAACAATACAAGCAATAGATTACTCAGGAAACAAAAGCACACAAGCAACAAAAGACATAACTACTCCGCAACCCACAGCTCCGTCAGAAGATCTTTTTCAAAACAAGCCTAGCTTAGACACAACAGGAGCAGTGCAGATCAAAGCAACATTTAAGCAAGCTCCAGGCATAGGACGATACTATACCTTGCGTATGTACGATGGAGCTACACTGGTAGCAGAAAAAAGCATAACAGGAAGTGTAACAGCCATTACTTTTGGGATAGCAGATGGCGTAGAAGTACCTAAGGTACAAGCAAATGCCAAGAATTATCGCTTTACTTTTTTGACAATAGCAAATAACATAGTAAGTCCTGTAACTACTCTTGCCGATACTGTGGCAGTATATGATAGTACCTCGACAGCACCGCCCGCTCCCAAAGATGCAAAGCTCTCCGTAGAGTCAGTAACACAAGTAACAGCAACAGCAGTCTATACATTTAGTGCAGGAGATATTACTGATACTAACAAAGCACCCAGTGGAAGCAAACTTACACAGGCACAAATACAGTACAAAGTATACATAGCAGAGGGAGATCACAGCACAAAAACACTAGAGGCAATAAAAGGCCTTGCAGGAGTACAAACACAGAATATAGCAGGAGACAGTACCTTACAAGTAAGATTTATAGGAACGAAAGGAGCAGACTATACTGCAGGAGTAGAAGCAATAAACAGCCTCAATCCCTCGTATAGTACAGGAGCATCAGTAACAATAAAGAAAGCAACTCTTACTGCACCACCAAGCACACCAAAAGTAACAACCTACACTAACAGTAATGCAGTGGTATTTGCAGTGCCTACAACAGGAAGCAATAGAGGGAAAAAAGTCATAACAGTACAAGTAAATGCCTCAGACATAGCAGGAGTGAGCAAGGCAAATGGCAATGCCCTTGAAGCGACAGACCTTGCGTACTATGTGCTATACCTCAAGAAAGAAGATACCACAGGAAAGCCTGCCAGTGTATCGGCACTATGGGCAACAGAGAAAAGCAGTGTAAAGGTAGCAAAGTACACAAAAGCAACAGGAACAACTCAAGACACAATATCCATAGCAATAGTAGACAGCACCAGTGGAAGCAATGCAGGAGCAACGCCCATAGAAACAGCAAAAGATTACTACATAGGAGTGAGGATAGTAAACACGACATCTCCCAATTACGATGCATCCAATAGTAGCAAGCTCTTTCCTGCAGGCTTTTACACCGATGTAACAGAAATAAAAGAAGTGTATACTTCCAAAGCAGTAGCACCCAGCCAGTCATTACTCACAGGAAAGCTGGTAGTATCACAGTCAACAAATACTACAGGCACAATAAAGCTAGTACTTACCGAGCTAAGCACATTTACAGGAGCGAAAGACTACGATGGCACAAGCATAACAGCAAGCAATCAGCTAGCATACACAGTGTATGGCTTACAGAAAGACACTGACCCTACAGTAGCAGAAGTACTTGCAGGCAGAAAGATAAACCTAGGCAGTGCAAGTAGCGGAGTGTACACAGTACAGTCCCTTAGCAGTTTAGGCTTATCATCAGACACAGCACCAGTAGTAGCAATAAAAGGAGCAACAAAGTATTACTTTGTGGTAGAAGTAGCAGTAAAAACAGACCCAAGCAAGAAAATAGCATCTTCAACAGTGGCAAGCGTAACAACCGCATCGCAGGCGACTGCCCCCGCAGAAGTAAGCAACATACAAGTAGGGGGAGTAACAGGAGGAAGCGCAAGGCTATCGTGGACAGCCCCCAGCCTCAGTGCAAGCCACAAAACAAATAAAGGAGCTACCCTAACAGCCGCACAAGTATCGTACAAAGTATACAAAGTAGCCAAAAGTGGCAGTACAACGAGGACAGTAGCACAAATAAAAACAGCAGCAGGAAGTTCCACAACAGTAGCAGCAGGCACAACCAACAGCACTCTGACAGGATTGACAGTAGGCACAACTTACGAAATAGTAGTGCAAGCAGTAAACAGCACCGATACCAACAAAGAAGCAACAGGACTACGCAAGGAGTTTGAAGCAAAAGAAGCCTATGCCGCACCAGGAAAGCCCACCATACAAGCAAATGCACAAGGGGTAACCATAGTACTTACCATAACAGCCCCAACCGTAAAAGGAACAACAGCAGACGGAACTGATTTAAGAGATAATCAAATAGATTACATAGTATACTATGCAGCCTCAACAAAAGACATAGATGGAGCAACAGTAAAAACACAGGCAAAAGCAGCAAGCGATGCACAAGAAGGAGCAGAAAAAGACGATGTGCCAACAGGAGCAACAAGCTATACAATACGCAATCTACGATTGAATACAAAGTACTATATCACCGCAGTAGCAGTAAACAGCCTCAAAAAGACAAAGGTATCAGCAGAAGCAACAGCAGTATCTGCAAGTACGCCAGCAGTAGCGATAGGAAACGCCACAAAGGTATCAGCAACAGTAGGCACAGCACTCGCACAAAATACAACGAGAGTACTTACCAGTATCAGTCCTAGTGGACTTACCTTTACCTGTGATGAAAGCACAATAGATAACGATAACAGCACACTCAAAGAAGAAACAGGCCTAACAGTAACATTTGCAAAAAATACCAATACAGTAACAATAACAGGTACAGCAAATAAATCAAACATACATGATACTGCTATAACTGAGTATAACTATGGAGTAGTGGAATGTACCATTACTTCTGCGGGAGCATACTCGGGACAAAAGGCACTTGCGACTATCAATGTAGAGACAGGGCTGGTGAAACTAGCAGGACAGTCAGCTACCTATTACAGACCAACAACAAAATCAGCACTACAAACTATTATCAGTGAAGAAAAGACAAGGCAAGGTTCAGGAGGAAACAGTAACCCTAGTCCCAATCTCAACATGATAGACACCAGTGCTATTACTGATATGAGTAGTTTATTTAGTAAAGATAGAACTTTTAATGGAGACATAACACGGTGGAATACCAGTAATGTAACGAATATGTTTGATATGTTTTTGCGAGCAGTTGTATTTAATCAAGGTATAGGAGATTGGGATGTGAGTGAGGTTACTAATATGAGTAATATGTTTGCTGGAGCTGAAAAGTTTAATCAAAATATAACTGGATGGGATGTTGGAAAGGTTACTAGTGCATCAACTATGTTTACCGTTGCTTCTGCATTTAATCAAGATTTATCATCGTGGAAAATGTGTAGTTTCAAACCACCTGCTGGTGGTAACGGTATTTTTTTAGGTACACTTATAAACGGAGTTTTAAAAAAATATCCAAAATTTAAGGGATCTCCACAGTGTAGCTCATAATAGGAGCATAAGAAATACAACCTATAGCAAGAAAGGAATACTCCTTTCTTGCTATAGAAAGCACTATATTATCATGAAAGTATCTCTTTTGCAGTATACTGATTTTATTACAAAGTACACATGAGATAGTAAAAATCCAATTCCCAACCTAGCATTATTAGACAATTATCCAAATATAGAATATAATAAAATAAATAGCTTATTATGTTTGATTATGCAACACTCAGATACTCTGCTCGTTCTATATTGGAATCAAATGATAGAGGAGGGTACACAGTTCCAAATAAAGATGTATATCCTTTCCAATGGAACTGGGATTCTGTTTTTGTTGCTTTAGGATGGTTACGTATTGATGAAAAACGTGCATGGCAAGAAATTGAAACACTGTGCAAGGGGCAGTGGAAAAATGGTATGATACCCAGTATTGTTTTTCATGAAAAATCTTCTCATTACTTTCCTGGTCCAGATGTGTGGCAGTGTAGTTCTGTTATGGGGGTTGCCACTACTGGTATTACCCAAATTCCTGCTGTAATACCCCTCACTATTCTTATGTATCACCTTGCTAATGATAGAGAGTTAGCAGAGTCTCATATGACCAGTTTGTTTTCAAAGCTCTATGATTACCAAGCATGGTGCTATACTTACAGGAGAGATCCCATTACAAAATTGTGTAAGATATATCATGGCTGGGAAGCATTTGATAACAGTCCTATGTGGGATGAAGCACTAAAAAGAGTAAGTCCTACTCAACATGTATTTGAACGAAAAGATAACAATGTTGTTCCTAAAGAACAAAGGCCAACACAATGGGATTACGAACGATATATTTCTATCCTTGAGCGTATGCGTAGTGTTGATTATGATTCTCGTAAGTATGACTCTATTTGTGAGATGAGTATTATAGACGCAGGGTTTAATGCAATAGTACAAACAGGAAATACAGCATTACTCTCTCTAGTGGATAGCTATGGAAACAACACACAAAGGCAACAGCTACAACAATGGGCATTTGAAACACAGCAAGCATTTGATTTTTTGTGGGATGATGATATGGCACGATATGTAGATTATGATTGTATAACAAAAACACACATTAAAGAAGAAATATCAGGATCAATGCTCCCTTTACTTGCTCGGATAACAGGAAAAAATAAACAGAAATACAAACAGACAGTACAACAATGGATAGAACAAGATATGCCTTCTCTTTCTATACACAGTGCAAAATTTGAGCCAATAAGATATTGGAGAGGGCCTAGTTGGACTATTGTTAATTTTATGATATTTTGTGCTTGCAAGTTACAAAGCTGGGAAACAGAAGCAGAAGAAATAAAAAAGCGCTCTCTTGAACAGATAGCAATAGGAGATTTCTATGAGAATTTTGAACCAACTACCCGAAAAGGATATGGAGGAAGCTGTTTTTCTTGGACTGCAGCAAGTTTCTTATTTTGGTTAGACACAGAAGCGTATGATTTTAATATATGTAAACAAATTTTTTAAGGAGGTATTATGAAAAAGAATACTATTTTTTCATTACTTATGTATATTGCTGTTTCGACAGTATGTATTTTATTTCTTACTGGTGCGGGAGGAAATGAAAACGGAAGTTCTGGCAAAACTGTAATAACATTTTGGACAGATCAAACTCAAACTGAACGTATGACACAAACACGGTTACTTATGGATACCTTTGAGGCACTTAATCCCGAATACAAGGTTGAGTTAGTAGCGGTGGATGTAAATGATGTTACAACACAAATAAGCACTGCGGCAAGTTCTAATACTTTGCCTAATATTATCACCACTTCTACACAATTTTTACTTTCCATTGATGAAGAAGGGTTAATAGATACTCAGGCTACTCAAGCGGTTTTTGATATTATTGGGAAAGACGATTTTTTTGCTGGTGCAAGAAATATAAGCAAAAGTATTAAAAATGATGGAGACTTTATGGTCCCTCATCATTTTTTTGTGCAAGGAATATGGTATCGAAAAGACTGGTTTGATGAAGCAGGACTTTCAGCACCTAATACAAAAGATGCCTTGCTTACGGCAGCAAAATATTTTTATCAGCCTGACAAAAATCAGTATGGACTCTTGATAGGCACAAAAGCACAAGAACAGTATAACGAGCAGAATCTATTACAGATTGCCACTGCCCATAATGCGTATCTTTTTAATAAAGATGGTTCTCTTGCTATTGATTCTCCTGAAATGATAGAAGCCGTAGAATATTATAAAGAGTTATCACAATATACGCCTCCTGGTCCACAAACATGGCGTTCACGCGATTACTACCTGCAAGGAAAACTTGCAATGTTCTTCTATTCTTCTTTTATTATGGATGATCTTGCATTACAAGAAATAGCAACAAATTCTCTTACTGCAGAAAATTTTGCAGAATTAGAAGGAGCAGAGTTTGACAAAAATCTTGTGGTGAACACTGGGTTTGTGCCTTCTTTTAAGTGGGATGAAGAATCAAGCTATGCAGAAATTGGAGGGCTTTCTATTTTGAAAAATGATAATAAAGCGGCTGTTGAAGGAGCTAAAAAAGTAATACAATTTCTTTTTGAAAAAGACTCTTACATTGCGTATGTGCATATGGTTCCTGGAGGCATGCTTCCTACGCTTAAATCTATCTCTCAAGATAGCGATTTCTTTGATGATCCAAAAGGAGTATATGCTCGTTATGGGAAAGAAAAAATACAAGATCTTATTGCAGGCATAAACTACCCAAAGTCGTTTCTTATACGAGATGGTGTGGTATATCCTCAAGCAGCAGTAGTAGCATCTAAATTGATTATCCCCGATATGCTTTACGAAGTTACAGAAGAAAATGTTCCTGTACAACAAGCTATTGCAGACGCAAAGAAAAAAATAGAAGCAACATTAGAGTAAGTACTCAATTACGGATGGTAGGAATGAGAGCCTTAAATATTCAAGAAAAAAGAGAACAAGCTATTGCGTATCGCCTTCTTATTCCTACCCTTCTTATAATAGGGGGGTTGGTATTCTATCCTCTTATTTTTAATATTTTTCTGAGTTTTTTTAAGGTTAGTCTCTCAGGGAAAAGAGAATTTATAGGAATTCAAAACTATATTACTCTCTTTCAAAATAAAGATTTTTATGCTGCACTGTTTCTTACATTTCAATTTCTTTTCTTTACGGTAGTAGGCACCACTTTAGTCGGACTTGTAGTAGCATTAGTTCTTAACATTGACTTTCGCGGTAATGCATTACTACAAACGATTATTTTGCTTCCTTACTTTGCTCCAGTAATATCTGTTATTTTTGGTTGGCAGTTTATTTTTGATCCAGTGAATGGCATATATAATCACGTAATGGTTGAAGTACTTAAACTTACAAATGAAAGAAAGAATATACTTGGTGATCCTAGTACTTCAATGATCGTTGTGGTGATCTTTAATATATGGAAATATTACCCTATTTCTTATCTTATGATACTAGCAAAGCTCAAAAGCGTAGATAAAAATCTATACGAAGCAGCAGATATAGATGGAGCAAATAATGTTCAGAAATTTTTTGCAGTAACACTTCCCGAGCTACAGTTTACTTTGGGTACTGTTATGCTTCTTCGCTTAGTATGGAACTTAAACAGGTTTGAAGATGTGTATTTAATTTCACCAAATACCAATATACTTTCTATATTTACCTATAAACAAGCCTTTGCAGGAATTCCTGATCAAGGACTTGCTGCTACTATATCACTTGTACAGCTTGTTATTGTTGGTATTCTTATATGGACATATGTAAAACATATATTAAAATGGTAATAGGAAAAAGAGGAGTATTATGAAAAAAAGATCAGCAACACAGAATATACTATTATTTTTCTTTTGTATGTTTCTTATATTTTTTGCTTGTTTTCCTTTTTTGCAAATTGTTTCTGTTTCTTTTAAGACTCCATTAGAGTGGGGAAATCCAAATCTCATTCCTCGAGTTATAAGTGTAGATGCATATAAAGAGTTATTAGGACTTTCAAAAACTATTGCAGAAATTGAAAGTTTACCTCCTAATGTACAAAAAATACTTAACAATCCTAAGCTAAGCAATGAACAGCGTCAGGCAATTATTGATAAATATAATAAAGGGAGTGGTTTTCCTTTTCTAAAATTTATGTTTAACTCTTTTGCTCTCGCTATGCTTGCGTCATGTATTTCTCTCATAGTAAGTATTCTTGGTTCTTATGCTATCAGTAGGTTGCGTTTTAGAGGAAAAGCACTTATGCAAAGAAGTGTACTGTTTGTGTATCTGCTTGGGGGTATAGTCATAATGGTGCCTCTCTATCAGATGGCAAATGGACTTTCTCTTACTAGTACAAACTGGGGACTCATTACTTCTTTATTGCTTATTTATGTACTACAAACATTACCTCTTGCTTTGTATATGCTAGGAAATTATATAAGAGGGTTGCCTGTCTCCCTTGATGAAGCAGCAAAAATAGATGGGTGTGGGCATATGAGAATTATTTTTAATATCATTGTTCCTCTTTCTCGCCCTATTATTGCAACAGTATTTATTTATTGTTTTATTATTGCATGGAATGAATATTTGTATGCATCAGTATTCTTAAAAGCAAATCCCGAATTATACACTATCCCTATAGGAATTCAGACTCTCTTTGTTTCTAAAAATGCAATATGGGCAAGAATAATGGCAGCTTCCACACTTACTCTTACTCCAATACTGCTATTCTTTATTATTTTAGTACGCAATGTTCGTTCTGGTATGGTTGCAGGTGGCGTAAAAGAATAAGGTATTGTAAGGACAGCTTTTTGTAGCAAGGCGTGCTTTTTCATATAAAAATTCTTTGTCACTCATAATAATATGTTTCATATATCATTATAAAGTGATATTCTCAGATTTTCATTACAAATGCTTTGGTTGCACCATATGGAAATTCAAATTAAATCGGAAATATGAGAAAAATTAACTTTTTTTTTGACTTTAAATAATAAAGTATACTATAATAAAACTAAATTATTTACTATGGAGGTAGTATGAAACGACTTATAATATCTATACTAACAGTAGGAGTGGCTTTATTTACACTGCTGAGTGCAGGAGAGGGAGAGTCAACCATTAAGATAGGGGTAGCAGGTCCTCATTCTGGAGATCTTGCGCCATATGGTTTTTCAACATTAAATGAAGTGCAACGATTAGCAGAAATGATCAATGCTGATGGTGGAATAAATGGAAAGATGATTGATGTTATTCCCGCAGATGATATTTGTGATCCTGGACAAGCAGCAAATCTTGCAAGTAAACTTGTAGATGATGGCGTAATAGCAGTGATTGGCCATGTATGTTCAGGAGCAACAGAAAGTGCTCTTCCAACATATGTGAATGCAAATATTCCTGTTATCTCTCCGTCAGCGACAAATCCAACACTTACAAAGAGTGGCAAATATCCTGTGTTTTTTCGTACTATTGCACCAGATGATGCACAAGGGATAACGCAGGCTGATTTTCTTGTAAATGCCTTAGGAATATCTTCTGTTGCAGTGATACATGATAATCAAGATTATGGAAAAGGGCTTGCTGATAGTGCAAATGCATCCTTAGAAAGTAAAGGAGTGTCTGTGCCTGTATATGAGGGTATTACAGTTGGTGCAGGAGATTATTCTGCGGTAATATCTAAAATTGTAAGTGCTAATGTAGACGCAGTTGTATTTGGTGGATACCACTCTGAAGGCTCTAAACTCATTAGTCAGCTCCGTGATAGAGGTTTTGAAGGAGTGTTTATTTCTGGAGACGGATTGTACAGTATGGATTTTATCAAGTTAGCAGCAGATGCTTCTGAAGGAGTATATACTACTGGGCCACAGGATGTAAGCGAATCTGATGCATATACGCAAGCAGTGAAAGCATATAAAGAAAAGTATGGGGAAGATCCTGGTGCTTTTTTTAATGAAGGGCATTCTGCGTTTCAAGTGATATATCAAGCAATTATGAGTCTTGGTGATAAAGAAATAACTTCTGAATCAGTACTTGAAGCTATTCGAACAGGAAGTTTTGATACACTTGTTGGCACTATCTCTTTTGATGCACGCGGTGATGCAGATGGAGTAGGCTTTAATGTATATCAAGTCAGAAACGGAGAGTTTACTTCAGTTTCACAATAATTGGTTCATACGATATAGCAGGATGGTCATAGCTACTTGTATAAGTCTTATATAATGTTTTTATAAGTATAGTTTGGTTATTCCAACATCAAATAAGTGGTGTATATGGTATATCGAAAAGTGTGAATGAACTGAATGGTAGTGATACTGCAAAGCACGCGTAATTATGCAATATTTTATTTCTATTGTTTTTAGTGCCTTAACGAGAGGGAGTATGTATGCTCTTCTTGCGTTGGGGTACTCTATGATTTATGGTATTATACAGCTCATTAATTTTGCTCATGGTGAGCTGTATATGATTGGTGCTTTTTCGGCTTTGATTGCAACTGTTGTGTTGACTTCTTTAGGCATGGGAGGTTTAGCACTGTTAGTATCTGTAATCATATATGGTGCAATTACGTCTATGCTCTATGCCTATACGCTTGAACGTATTGCGTATCGTCCCTTACGTAAAAGCTCTGTGCGTCTTTCATTGCTTATCAGTGCAGTGGGTATGTCAACATTTTTACAGAATTTTGTATTACTTACACAGACTGCTAATTTTTTGCCATTTCCAAAGATATTACCCGAAAGCTGGAGTGTTCTTTCTGTAAAAGGGTATTTTAATCAAGCACAGGCAGTAATTTTAATTGTGTCTGTTGTTGTTATGGTTGTTTTAATGTTGACTGTACGCTTTACATTGCTTGGTAAATCTATGCGTGCAGCCTCACAGGATATTGTTATGGCACAGCTGTTAGGGATAAATGTAAACAAAGTGATAGTTATTACCTTTCTTATCGGTGGAGGGATTGCAGCAGTTGGTGGAGTGCTTATAGGACAATATGTAGGACAAATTCAGTTTTATATGGGATTTCTTGTTGGAATTAAAGCGTTTGTTGCTGCAGTATTAGGAGGCATAGGGAGTATTCCCGGTGCATTGCTAGGAAGTTATATGCTTGGCTTTGTTGAAAGTATGGGAGCAGGATATTTATCAAGCTCGTATGAAGATGTATATGCCTTTTTGTTTTTAGTAATATTTTTAATATTTAAGCCAAATGGTATACTAGGAAAATCTACAAAAGAAAAAGTATAGCGAGAGATTACAATGGCAGATACGCGTATAAATAAAACATTATCGCACTCATCTCAAAGTGAAGAAATTAAAAATAGCACTACGCATTCAGATACAGCATTAAAAGGTACGCAACAAAGTACAAAAAAGAAGAGTACTTCATGGCTTGTTTCTTTTCGATCAGTAATAATTAACGCTCTCTTATTGCTTGTTCCTAGTGCAACTTTTATTCTTGTAAAAGTAAATACCATAGATAAAACTATGGAATGGTATCCTCTCAATATAGTAAGGTTTTTTATACTGTATGTTATCATTTTGAGTATATTTACATTTAAGCCACATATTCGCCTTATTCATCATCCTGCTATTCAAAAGATGCTTCAGAAAACACAAGGAAATGTTGCTCGATTGAGAAAAAACAAAGTACTTCTTGTGTTATTATTGTTTTTTATTATTGTATTTCCTTTTATTGTTTCTCGGTATCAGACAAAAGTGATCATCTATGCAATTTCATACTTTATATTTGCACTTGGTATTAACTATACGGTAGGATATGCAGGTATACTCAACTTAGGGCATGTCCTCCCTTTTGCTGCAGGAGCATATACATTTGCATTGGGAGTACAATATTTTCAGCTCAATTTTTACCCTGCATTAGTATTAGCGACAGTCATAGGTGCTCTGTGTGGTATGTGCGTTGCTTTGGTTACGTTACGACTCAATGGAGATTATTTAGGGATTGTCACCTTAGCATTGGCAGAGATATTTCGGCTCATATTGGTAAACTGGGATTCTTTTACCAGTGGTATGAGAGGCATATCGGGACTAACACCACCGAGCATTCCGGGAATACAGCTGAATTTTGTGCAAAAATATTATTTGCTCTATTATATATGCCTTATACTCTGTGTGATAGGATATGTAATAAGTGCACGTCTTGAACGTAGTCGCTTTGGGCGTTCGTGGCAAGCAGTACGTGAAGATGAAATAGCAGCAGTCTCTATGGGAATAAATATAAGTTTTGTGCGTCTTATGGTATTTTCAATAGGAGGTGCATACGCAGGGTTAGCAGGAATGTTGTTATCAAGCAGCAGTACCTATGTCAGTCCTCATGTATCAACTATTTTATATTCCATAACTGTGCTAAGTATAGTAATACTAGGAGGCATGGGATCTCTTAACGGGATTATTTTAGGTACTGTGATTATTATTATTGTGCCAGAATATTTACGTGAATTTCAAACGTATAGATTGCTTCTTTTTGGTGCAATCTTAGTGATTATGATGAGGTTTAAGCCACTGGGTTTACTTCCTCAGAAAAGAGTAATATATAAAAAGAATAATAAGTAGGGGATAGTATTGTTATACGTAGAAAATGTAACTGTACAATTTGGTGGACTCGTTGCGGTAGACTCTGTATCGCTAGAAATTCAATCTCATGAAATTATTGGCCTTATAGGACCAAATGGTGCAGGAAAAACAACGTTGTTTAATTGTATCACTGGTATTTATACCCCTACGAAAGGGGCTATATTTTTTGATGCAAACAATAAAGGAAAAAAAGAAATATCATCACTGCCTACCCATGCAATAATTCGTACGGGCATTGCACGTACTTTCCAAAATGTGCGATTATTTCAACGTCTTACCGTATTAGAAAATGTTCTTGTTGGACTCCATTCTAAATTGCATGCAGGCTTTTGGGGGACTATTGCAAATAGCCATAGAACACGAAAAGAAGAAAAAGAAAGTATTGAACGAGCTTTTTATCTCCTTGAGTATTTTAAGTTAGATTCGCTTGCTAATAATGTTGCAGGAGATTTGCCATTTGGAAATCAAAAAGTATTAGAGATTGTACGTGCTATGGCAGTAAATCCTACCTTATTGTTATTAGATGAACCTGCCGCTGGGCTTAATACACAAGAGACACATGAGCTTATGGAACTTCTTATAAAAGTAAAGCGAGATTTTTATCCAACATTATTTCTTATCGAACATGATATGAAATTTGTAATGTCTCTTACTGATAGAATTTATGTTCTTGATTATGGAAAACTTATTGCTCAAGGAACTCCAAAAGAAATACAAAATAATCAAGATGTTATTACTGCTTATTTAGGAGAAACTATCGTATGAGTATGTTACAATTTAGTGATGTACATGTTCATTACGGAGCTATTGCTGCCGTTAATGGAATTTCTTTTACTGTGAACAAAGGAGAGCTTGTTACTATTATTGGAGCAAATGGTGCAGGAAAATCTTCAATAATGATGGCAATTACAGGAATTGTTCCTATTACAAGCGGTACTATTACATTTTTAGAGAAAAACATTCATCAAAAAAGTACCCGTGAGATTATTACAGCAGGGATAGCCCTTGTTCCTGAACGAAGAAGAATTTTTCCTCGACTTACTGTACAAGAAAATTTAGAGTTAGGGGCTATACTAAACAATAATGCAAAACAAGTGCAAGAGGATATGGATTATGTAATGTCTCTCTTTCCTATTTTGCGGGAACGAAGCACTCAGCTTGGCGGTACATTAAGTGGTGGTGAACAGCAAATGCTTGCTATAGCTCGAGCGTATATGCAACATCCAACATTACTATTACTTGATGAACCTTCGTTAGGGCTTGCTCCTATTATTATTCAGAAGATATTTGCTACTCTTGAACAATTACGTACAGAACGTAATCTTACTATTTTATTAGTAGAACAAAATGTCAGTTTAGCATTACATCATTCTGATAGAGGGTATGTGCTTGAAACAGGAGAGGTGATATTAGAAGGAGATTCTCAGTATTTGTTAAATCATTCCAGTATTAAAGAAGCATATCTTGGAGGACACATACACTAAGTGTTACTTGGATACATGTAGCATGTGTTTCCTATATATACATAAGGGAGTATTATATAGTATACTGCATGTATGTCAAATAATTTACAACAGACTCAAAAACGAGTAACTCGTAGTGGTAGTATGGATCTAAGTAATGGAGATATCCTTTCATCCATAAAAGTAATTGCGTTACCTGCAATGTTAGGACAATTTTTTAATTCAATGTATAATTGGATTGATACATTTTGGGGAGGAAAAATTTCTGCTGACGCATTATCTGCATTTGCAGCATCATTTCCTGTTTTTTTACTTTCACTTGCCTTAGGACAGCTCTGTGCTGGTGGAGCTATGGTATTGATTTCTAATGCACTTGGAGAAAAACGTGAACAAGATTCTAAAGACTATCTCGCACAAGCGTCAGTACTAAGTCTTGTAATTGGGGTAGTAATAGTAGTAGTAATTCAAATAGTGCTTGAGCCTCTGTTAGCATTTCAAGGGGCAAGTGGGCAAGTGCTTACCTATGCTGTGCAGTATACAAGAATTTTATTGTATGGCTTTCCTTTTTTAATGCTCACTTTTACCCTTAACTCAGGACTTACAAGTCGCGGAAACACAAAATTTATGAGAAATATTTTTATCATGAATGTATGTATCAATATGCTTATGGATCCCTTATTGTTATATGGCCTCTCTTTTGGAGGAATACAAATTATTCCTGCTATGGGTATAGGAGGAATTGCGTTAGCGACAGTTATTGTACAAGTATTAGGGGCAGTAATACTATTGAAAAAATGTTTTCAAGATGATATGCTCCCTCGTTCTATTTCATGTTTTGCTCCTAGGATACAGTGTTATCGATCAATTATAGTGTATGGGTTGCCATCATTTTTTCAATTATTACTAGTATCAGTAGGGCTTTCACTTATTACATTTTTTCTGTTTCAGTTAGGAGGAAACAGTGCTTCGGCTGCGTATGGAATAGGATTAAGGATAGAACAGATGGCTCTTATTCCTGCGTTTGGATTATCCATTGCCCTTTCTGCTTTGGTGGGACAAAATAATGGAGCAAAGAAATTTGATCGTATTTTAATAAGCTATCGAACGGTAATATATTTAGCGGTGTTATTACTTATTAGTCTTATGCTTCCTCTTACATTGTTTGGAAATGTTTTTGCTACCATTTTTACTTCAAATGTACAGGTTATTGCAACCACTGAGCTTTACTTATTTTTTGCATTAGCTGCGTTTATGGGATACCAAACATTGAATCTTTCACAAGGTGTTCTCACAGGCATGAAAAAGCCACATATAGCAATATTTATTATTATTATGAGACAGTTACTCCTGCCTTTTATTACTATTCCTCTTTTTGTGTATGTGTTTGATTTTGGTATCATAGGCTTATTTATTGCTGTGGTGTTGAATGTGTGGATATGCGCTTTCTTAATGTCCTTTTTTGCATTACGAACTATTGCAAAACGTCAAGCTGAGGTGTTATAGGCTTTTACAGAAAAATACTAATAATGCTACTATATAAATAGAGTAGTAATTATATAATCTGTATAGACCATATGGGGACGGTATAGAGAAAAATAGTATTACTCAATAATAAAAAATAACATATGAGGAAATAATAAAAATAGATTGGAGGATTGATATGGCAAGAATTTTGCAAGCAAAAGGAAAAATAGTAAGAAGATTTGGAATAAACATATTTGGAAACCAAAAATATGATAAGTTATTAAAACGAAAACCAAATCCTCCCGGTGAAATACGACAAAGAAGACCACGACAAACTGAGTTTGGTCGGCAATTATTAGAAAAGCAGAAACTTAAGTTTTGTTATGGGGTGAGTGAACGGCAATTACGAAATATTTTTGCTCGTGCAAAGGTAATGGATGGAGTAACAGGGCGTAATATGCTTATTTTACTTGAATGTCGTTTAGATAATGTTGTGTACAAATTAGGGTTTGCGTCTAGTAGAAATCAAGCACGGCAGTTGGTATCTCATGGGCATATACTCCATAATGGAAGACGGGTAACTATCCCTTCGATTCGTGTACGTCTTGGTGATACTATACAAGTTATTGACAAGCAAGCCTCTGTAAACTTAGTGAGAAGATTGCTTGCTGATAATAGTGCTAGGGCTGTTCCCGAATGGCTTGAACGTGAAGATTTGTCTGCAAAAATTACTATGTATCCAACTCGTGAAATGATAACTACTGTAGCTGAAGAGCAACAAATTGTGGAATTTTTCTCAAAATAAAGCACGTTTTTTTACTGTATATATTTCTCTCATCTGTGTTCTTTTACAGGTATCTGTGTATTCTGTGCTGTTTATGTCATGTACAGAATCACAGGATGCTCAGCAAGTAAATAATGCAAGCACCACAACAGTAAGGGAGAAAGTTCAGCGTTTTGATGATTCTCTATTGTATACATATCCGCAGAGCAAAGAGTTACGTATTGCTACAGAGCAACGATATGAGACCTTAGATCCTCATAGTACAAAAAGCCATGATGTGTTGCAAGTGATACATGCATTGTATACAGGATTGACTACGCTTGATCCAATTACAAGTACAGCTCGATCTGCTTTAGCGAAACATTGGGAATCTTCTTTGCAAGAGGAAGGGTATACCTATATTTTTAGTATGCGTAATGCAACATGGACAGATGGCACAAAAGTTACTGCACAACAAGTACAGCAAAGTCTTTTACGTGCAATGTCTCCTCAGCGAAATACTGAATTTTCTTTTGTGTTAGCTCATAGTATTAAAGGTGCTCAGAATTTTTTTACACTACAAGAGAATGCAAGTGACGAAGCAATAGTACGCTATTCACAAGAGGTAGCAATACAAGTAATTGATACTGCTACTGTTTCCATTACCACTCAGACGATAGATATTCCTTTGTTACAATTGTTAGCTCATCCGCAAGCAGCGATACTTCCTATTGAAGATTTTCGTGATGAGTATAATGGGCATAATTTTAGTGTAGATCCAGATACATGGGTTGGATTAGGATCATATGTTCCTGTACAGATGACAGAAGATACGCTTACTTTACAAGAGAATACGCAATTTTGGGTACAACCATGGAGTAAATCGGTAGTTGTTACAATGGGACTTAGTAAAGACATGCAAATGGAACGCTTTACTAATAAAGAAAAAAATATTCATATTGATTGGGTAAAAAATTTCCCACGTATTCCTATTACTTCCGTTAATCAAGATGATAAAAATATACATAACCAGCGTTTCTCGCATCTTATGTTTTTAGATATTCCAAACACATCTCTATTACATACAAAATTTTCTCGACAAGATCTTGGGGTAGCATCAAACATACGCTTGAATTTTACTTTGAATACATTGAATGATACCTATGCTGATAGAGCTGTGGCTGAAATGTTGTATGTGTTGAGAAATGCTATTGCTGTCTATGATGCTTTTGCAACAACAGAAATAGCTATGCCTGTATACATAGCAAATAGTGTATTCAAGCCCTATTATATTAGTACGAGTAGTTTCAGTACCCTTTCTTTTATTACACAGTTACCGAATACATTGCAAGAATATATGTCTCAAACAGTGTCTTACGATACTGTTATTGAAAGTGAATATATTGATTTGTTGCAATTTCAAAAAAATAGAAGTTATGTTCAATTACTTCGAAGATATGTAGAACGAAATGATGAGAAAATAGAGTTTGATGCTGTTACTATTGCATATGATTCTATTGTTCTTAAAGATGTAGCGGAATATGTTGCACGAGAATACTTTGAAGCAAATGCCATTCCTGTAGAGCTGAAACAAATAGGAGCTTTAGGAGAAAATGATAGTAGTGAAGAATCGTATGATGTAGCATTGAGATTATTTAGTCCTGTAGTAGATGATCATTATGCCATGTTGTTAGCCTTAGAATATCATATGTTCAAGAATAACACAAATGCTCTTTTTTCCTTATCGAACACATTCTTTTCTGTACAAGATACTATTGATCAGCTTATAAATGGACAGTATTCTGCATTTTATACACAGATAAAAAATTATTTGTATGTATTACAAGAGCAAAAAAGAGTTGTTCCTGTTTTTTTCTATACTCAGCAACATTATATTGACACAAAAAAATTTCGTTGGTGGACAGTCCCAACTCGTTTATGGCATTCTCTTTATCCATAGAATATGGCGCATGTATTTTATCGTCCATTAATGCTGAATATTTTGAAAATAATATTTCGGCTTATATAAGAAAAAACAATAGAAGGCAATAAGAGAACAACAAGAAGTAACAGTATTTGCAGTATAGTGCTAGGGATAAAACTTGAAAATAAGGTATGAGCAAGAGGAAAGACAAAAAATTCTGTGGTAAAAACATCAAGCGGGCTACTATACCCCAAGAATATGTGACATAAAAAGTAACAAAATGCAAAGAATAAAATAACAGCATTTAATAAGAGAATGGATCTTACTTGTTTATTGTTGAATTTCATAGTTGACATGTAATTAGCATAGCATATTTATATTTCTCTGTGTGTTTTTATTTTTTTTCTTACTTTTTTTGCTCCTTTGTCGCATTTAATCCTTGAACTCGTGGGATCCCACAGATGCCACTTGTGTAATTTAAGAGAGCAGTATATACTAAAAGTATATAGGAGAAGTGCGAGAGTGGTTGAATCGGGCTTCCTGCTAAGAAGTTGTACCCTTACCGGGGTACCGTGGGTTCGAATCCCACCTTCTCCGTTGTACCCATAGCTTAGCTGGATAGAGCGTCAGATTGCGGATCTGAAGGTCGGAGGTTCAAGTCCTCTTGGGTACGCTATCTTGTGCTGTTTTTTATACGCTTGATTGCACGAATGAGGGGAAATTTTTGTTACGCAGAATATACGAGAGAAAATGAATGTTGCTATTATCCCTGCTCGAAAAGGATCGAAATCCTTAAAAGATAAAAATATTCTTCTGTTAGGAGGAAAACCTCTCATAGTGCATACCATACATGCAGCACTAGAAAGTGCGTTATTTGAAAAAGTTATTGTTTCAACTGATTCACAGGAGTATGCAAACATTGCCATAGAACATGGTGCTATCGTTCCTTATTTGCGTTCTGTAGAGCTATCTCAAGATACTGTCCCTACATCAAAGGTGAGTGCTGAAATATTGCAATATCTTTTTCATAATGATGAACATTATACATATTTTTCTGTGCTACAAGTAAGTTCTCCACTTCGTAATGCAAAAGATATTATTGATTCGTATAATTTGCTAGTAAATAAAAAAGCTGATACTGTTATAAGTGTATGTGAATCTTCGTATCCTAAACCCTGGGTACAGGAGCTTCCTAGTGATTATAGTATGAGAGGTTTTATTCCACAAGAGTATTATAACATGCCAAGACAATCACTTCCACGTTATTATAAGATACATGGTGCTATTTTCTGGTGCAGAGTAGATACATATCATGAGCAGTATAATCCTTTTGACCAAAATAGCTATGCGTATGTTATGCCTCAAAGTCGCTCAGTTGATATAGATAGTGACATAGATTTTGAGCTAGCAAAAGTGTTATATGAACAACAACGATAATTATATATTACAGTAAGAGTAAAATATACTATACTAGTTACTATGAGTGATGATAATCTTAATACAGTACCAAAAGCAGTAGGCCCTTATAGAAGTGCTATTCTTTGTGGTAATATATTATTTTGTTCAGGACAGATTCCCTTAGATCCTCAAACAGGTGATATAGTTGGAAATAATACAGCAGAACAGTGCGAGCAGGTGATAAAAAATATTATTGCTTTACTACGAAGTTATAATTTGACATTACAAGATGTACGAAAGACAGTGTGTTTTCTGAAAGATATGAATGATTTCGCTGTATTTAATGAGGTGTATGCACGGTATTTTACTGACCCTTATCCTGCGAGGAGCTGTGTTGAGGTAGCGCGGTTACCAAAAGATGTACTGGTAGAAATAGAAATTATTGCTGAAAAATAAATACTATAGCAATAGAATACACTATTCTCACTATGAAGAATAATGCTACCGTGTCTAAACTCGCTCCTATTGTTATGGAGCTGGCAGGTGGGGTAGGAAATCAGCTATTTCAGTATAATTTCGGTGTTTTATTATCTCAGTTAAGCGGACGTAGTCTTGTCCTTGATGTTACAAGTGTCTACCGTGATGTGCAACGATGTCCAGATATTATGCACTTAATTCCTCCTTTCGTTGATACGACAGGGAGGAGTGTACAGTATATTACAAAGCGTAAACAGTTATTTGCACTATTACAGTCAAGGGTACTTTGTTCATTAAATAGGTTTGAACGAATTATCAATAAGATATATCCCTATCGTGAAGCGAAAGATTGTGGTACATATCAATTTTTTGATGAAAAGAGTTCCTCGTATCAGGATAGTATGTATTTTCATGATAGTAATATACAGCCTTGTTTAACGGAAAAACAGCTGTTATTATTGAACGATATTGTACACAAAGATACTGCCATACCATTGTTTGTAAGAGGATATTGGCAAGATATGCGGTTATATCGTGCAGTAAAAGAGAGGGATGTTTTTTGTGTGTTGAATACTCAGCAAAATGAGATGGTAGTACATGCAGAAAAAGAGTTGCAACAAAAGTATGCAGTAGATTTTTCTCATGCAACGATAATACATGTAAGACGAACTGATTTTTTATTGACGCAATATCCTCAGTGTTCCCTTGATTACTATAGAAAAGCAGTACAAGTTGTATTAGCAAAGGATCCTAAGGCTACATTTCTTGTTTTTACTGATGATGCAAAGTGGTGTGCTACTCATTTTGATATAGGGGTTTCCTTTGTTTTGGTTACAGGCAAAACTGATATACATCAAAAGTATATTTCTCTACTGGAAGGAGTAACAGTATATACGAATAGTTTTTCAGCAGTAGATGAAATGATATTGATGAATAGCGGTACTCATTATATCCATAGTAATAGTAGTTTTGCTTGGTGGGGAGCGAGATTAACACCCAAGAGACTCTCTGTGAAGGCAACTACACATAAAGGACAGAAAAAGAGTATTATTGTTGCTCCTTTTCCATGGTTTGAAAAAAGTGCTATATCTGCCGCATTGTACGATACTCAATGGGATATTCTCAATAATAGGAAAGGAGACTCAGTTTCATTACAGCAGTATACACAAACTGAATAAGCATTGTATCTATAGCCATTTTTTTATTGATTGTGATAGTATGCTAAATGCTTTTTGTATTGTGTGAGGACTACATAGGAAGGACGGAGCTAGCCTAAGTCCATGTGTACCAGTACGTAAAATAAGGAGTCCTTTTTCTTGACATTCCGAAATTATTGAGGTGATAGTGGTATTTATTGCGTTCTTGTTTGTATCGGCTTCTGAAAAATGTATACCGCGTAAATGTCCTTTTCCTAAGGGATGTATATGTGTATATGTATTACAGAGTATTGTAATGTTTTTTTCTAAGGATTGTGCTGATATATGTCGTTTGTTTTGTATGTGTTTTTGTTGTAGTAATGACAATACTGTCAGTCCACAGGAGGCAGTCAAGGGGTTTCCTCCTAATGTAGTGCCATGATCTCCTGCTTGTAGTATATGTTGAATCTTTTGAGAATAAATGACTGCGCCTCCTGCAGTTCCTCCTCCTAATGCTTTTGCAAGAGTAATGATGTCTGGTTGTAATGGTAAAAGCGATGATGCGAAAAAGTTTCCGCAACGGTACAGTCCAGTTTGTACTTCATCAGCAATAATAAAGAATGAATATTTTTTTGCTAATGCTTGTAAGCATGTTGCTGTTTCTTGTGTGAGAGCTTCTAAGCCTCCTTCTCCTTGTATTGGTTCAAATATCACTGCTGCAGTTTGGTCTGTGACTGCTTGCTGTAAACTTGTACAGTCATTATAGGGGACAATGGAGCAGTGTGGGAGGAGTGGCTCAAAGGGGCTGCGGTATTTTTCTTGTCCTGTTACTGATAATGCTCCCATAGTTCTTCCGTGAAAGGAGTTCTTAAATGCTACGAAATGCGTTTTGTGTTTCATATTGTTGCGATAAAAGTACAGTCGTGTAAACTTTAGTGCAGCTTCGTTTGCTTCGGTACCACTGTTACATAAAAAGCTTGCTGCAAAATGTGTGGTATCATGATGGGAGTTTTCTGCTGTAGCTTCTCCATGAGAAACGGTGTGAGTACGATGAAACTCATTATTTGCGGTATCAACAAGTTGTTTGCATAGCTCAATACTTGCAGGGTATGTGTACAGATTAGATTGATGAAGTACCTTTTTTGCTTGTTTCGTGATATTTCTAATAACTGCAGGATGGCTATGTCCTAATGCATGTACTGCAATGCCTCCAGTAAAGTCAATGTATTTGTTTCCATGTATGTCCCAAACATAATCTCCTTTTGCTTTTTTTATTATGAGCTGAGGATTATAGCTATGAGTGAGTTGTGGATATGTAGTAAGTATAGTGTTATGAGTCATAAATACGAGTTCCTTTTTTATGTTCTATAATACGAGTAATATCGTTTTTTTGTGTGTAGTTGCTAATAAGTACTTGTGTGCTGTGTTTATGTGCTACTTGTAATGCCATAGTTACTTTTTTTCGCATGCCAGAATGGATAGTGCCTGATTCAATAAGTGATATTCCTGTTTTTGTATCAAGTTCTTGTAGTATGCTTGCATCTTCTTGTATAATCCCTTCTGTATCCGAGAGAAACAAGAGTGTATGCGTGGTGTATGCTAATGCTATGGCTACAGCAAGTTCATCTGCATTGATGTTGAGCAATGTTCCCTCTTTACTACACGCTACAGAGTTAACAACAGGGACAAAGTGAGCATCTAAGAGAGCAGTGAGCATGGTAGTGTTACAAGAGGATATTGTTCCAGTACAGTTGCTATTTGATCTGCTTGTTTTGTATAACTGCTTTGCCTCTACCATGTGCCCATCGCTTGCACTTATTCCAACGGCTGATATTCCTGCTTTGTGGCACTCTGCTACAAGATGACAACGTATTTGTCCTGCTAGTATACGCTGTGCAGCAATCATTTCGGGAGGGCTTGTTATTCTATGTCCTTCTTTATCGAATGTCGGCTGTATGCCTATGCTCTTACTGTATTCGCTAAGTAAGGTGCCTCCTCCATGTATGATGATATATCTATAGCTATTGTGTGTACAAAATGCGTTTATCTCTTGCAATAACTGAGGGAGGAGAGGACTTTCTATAACTTTTCCGCTTAATTTTACTAAAAATAATTTCATTCTATTACAACTATAAAATATATTTGTAAATAAAGATAGTGCAATACGAGTTCAAGCACGAGTTCAAGGATTAAATGCGACAAAGGAGCAAAAAAAGAGCAAGCAAAAATAAAAAAAAGGAATGCACTCTATAATTGTATAAACGAAACAAATTAGGAGACATCCTTTATGGGTATACCATAAAACTCATTTTATCATCTGACAGACAAATATCGTACTATTATCGCTACGCTCCGTCATGCAAAGTACAGTATCAATGCTATAGCAATACGCCTCATTTGACACAGTATCTGAGAAAACAACACACAACACGCAAAAAAAGAACCATATCTCGTTCTTTCTCCGCTTCTCGTATCCCTCATCGTGTCTCAGTACACGAAAGAGGCGATGTTTCACACGAATATGGCCATTGGGAGTGGATTTTGTTGGCTCTTCTTCAAAAGCTACTGTGCTTGCTTTAGTGGAAACACATACTCGTTATGTTCTCTTTCATAAGATACCTGACAAAACACTGCTCATACCGTACAGTATGGCATGCTCTTTGCTCTGAGGAATATACCACGCCATTTATGTAACAGTTTCACTTATGATAATGGCAATGAATTTATGCTCTATACCGAAATAAATACACGCCTGAATGCTCGTTCTTATTTTTGTCTCCTTACTGTGCTGTATATTGTATTATAAGAAAAAGGATGAGTTGAACACTCTATTGGATTATTATGTCACTACTTTCCTAAGAAGATGTTGTTTCACAGAGTCAAGCAAAGTGATATACTACAAGTATAAATGCTTATCGATCATAGACCACGAAAATGTCTTCATTTTTTGAACCCTGCTGAAGCCTTTGCTGTTGCATTTAGTCCTTGAACTCGTGGTGATTGCAGAAACAGTATTGTAATATTATGTAATATAGTTTATTATATACAATATTGAATATTTTTGAAAAAAAAAGTAAGGAGATACATATGAGAAAAAATAATTTGTTTATACATAGCAATCTGTATATATGGGGGGGGGGGGGGTAATGCTACTATTGATACTAGTACTACTACTATTGGGCTGTGAAGCTCCAGGAGGGGGCTCTGGTGGAGGATCTTCTCCTGCTCCAGGAGGGGGAGGAGGAAAGGTACAACCTAGCTCAAAAGAACAATTATTACAGCTTATCTCTGAGCGGTTAAGTAAAGACAAGGCAGCAGACTTAAACGATATAGATGTAAGTAAGGTTTCTGATATGAGTAATTTGTTTGTGCAGTTTCCTACCTTTAGTGGCAATGTGTCGGAGTGGGATGTAAGCCATGTAACAAATATGAGTGGTATGTTTGAAGGAGTGACAGGGTTTCGTGGAGGGATATCAAGGTGGGATGTAAGCAAAGTAACAAACATGAATACTATGTTTAAGGGAGCGACCAAATTTAATGGGGATATATCAGGCTGGGATGTAAGTAATGTAAAACAGATTAACAGCATGTTTGAAGGAACAGCTGCTTTCACTCAGGATCTGAAGCAATGGGCAGTAGCACCTGCGGTAAGTAAAGTGAGTAAAGATGTATTTAAGAATTCGGGGGTTACTGAGGATCCCAGATGGTTGACATTAGAGGTGCTGTTAGAGCCAAAGGTAGTAGTAGCAATAGTAGGACGGGCAGTGAATGTGTCTATCACTCGGTGGCCAGTAACAACAACAGGAACATTTGCATTACTCCCAGTGTTAGTAGGGAGAGATGTACTTCCAACAGGGATGAATTTTGATGGCACGACAGGGACAATAACAGCAAATGCAGGAGACCTTAAGACGATAACAAAGGGAAGTCCTCACAGGTTTACTGTTACTTTTAATGGGACAGGAGAATTTGATAAAGCAGTAAATAAAAATGTGCAAGCAGCTGTATCGGTATCAGTGAAGGATTATTCGACACAACCTAAGACAAAAGCAGAGCTGATAGCACTCATAAAAGTGATAGTAGATGCGGATGGGAATGGGATTATTGATAATGCTACAGCAGATCTCAATAGCATTGATGTCAGTGCTATTACGGATATGAGTGGTATATTTAATGATAGTATGTTGAAACATTTTACTGGAGATATATCGGGCTGGGATGTCAGTAATGTGAAATATATGAATGAGATGTTTCGAGGATCAAAGTTTACTGGAAATATATCAGGCTGGGATGTAAGTAATGTGAGAGAAATGAATAGTATGTTTCGTGACTCACAATTTACTGGGGACATATCAAGTTGGGTTGTCAGTAATGTAAGAGAAATGAATAATATGTTTCGTGGATCGCGATTTAATGGAAATATATCAAATTGGGATGTAAAGAAAGTTACCACTATGGATGGTATGTTTGAAGGAGCAACTGCCTTTAATCAGGATATATCAGGCTGGGCAGTTGATGCGGTAACTACTATGGAGAATATGTTTAATTCAACAAAAGCATTTGATCAAGATTTGGAAGCATGGGGAGAGCATATAGCAGGAAGGACAGTAGATAAAACAGATATATTTGATAGCTCTAGTGTGTCTGATGAAAAGATACCTACATGGGCATATGTGTTTGATGTAGTATATCAAGAAGCAAGAATAAACGATATTACTGTGTTGCAATATCAAAACATAGTAGTGAGGATTAAAAAGCAATTTCCATCACATGCGACAGGACAATATAGTATAGCACCCAATACACTTAGTGCAGATACAGGATTATCATTTGATGCACAAAAGGGAATAATAAAAGGAATAGCAACGCAAGAAGTAGCAAAAAAAGCATATACAATTACTTTTACTGGAGACGCTAAGTTTCAAGGCAAGAGTCTTGTTATTCCATTTTCATTAGAGGTAAAGTCAAATCAAGGGAAATATGCGTATTTTCCTAATAACAAAACAGAATTGATAGCAGCAATAAAAAAGGTAATGGATATAAACGGTGATGGGACGCCAGATGATAACAGTGCTGATTTGAATGTCATCTATACGGGGAATATCACGGATATGAGTAGGATATTTAATGAGAGTGCCTTGAGAAATTTTAATGGGGATATATCGGGCTGGGATGTAAGTAATGTTACTACTATGGGATCTATGTTTTATAAATCGAAATTTAATGAGGATATATCAAAATGGGATGTAAGTAATGTTACTTATATGGGATCTATGTTTCGTGGTTCGTCATTTAATGGGGATATATCGGGCTGGGATGTAAGTAATGTTACTAATATGGCAATAATGTTTGCCTATGCACCATTTAATGGGGATATATCAAAATGGGATGTAAGTAATGTTACTACTATGTACTTTATGTTTGCCTATGCGCAATTTAATGGGGATATATCGGGCTGGGATGTAAGTAATGTTACTAATATGGAAGCAATGTTTATTGAAACGCCATTTACTGGAGACATATCAAGATGGGATGTAAGTAGTGTTGGTAATATGAAACATATGTTTTGGGATTCGTCATTTAATGGGGATATATCGGGCTGGGATGTAAGTAATGTTACTACTATGCGGACAATGTTTTATCAATCAAAAGTCTTTAATCAGAATATATCAGGGTGGAATGTTGAGAAAGTCACTACTATGTATAAAATGTTTAATGGTGCAACATCGTTTGATCAAGATTTAGAAGCATGGGGAGAGCATATACCAGAGATAACAGAATCAGGAAAACCACTGGATATAACAGGTATATTTTCTCATTTGCCTGATGAAAAAATTCCATCATGGGTATATACTCTTGTGTACAAAGATACAGGCGTTACAGTAAATAAGAAAGTGTTCACTACGAGTGATAAAAATATTGTTTTGTCTATTGACAAAACACCAAAAGCAGCAACAGGAACTTATAGTGTAGTACCCACTACATTTACTACAGATACAGGATTGACATTTGATACAGCAACTGGAGAGATAAGTGGTTCTCCTACGGTAGCATTGGCTACAAAAGAGTATACCATAACATTTACAGGAAATGGAGGGTATGTTGGCAGGAAAAAAAGTACCCCTCTCACTCTCACGATACAGGATGTGAGTGCTTATACTTATACCCCTAAAACAAATGCAGCTTTGATAGCAGATATAAAAACGGTGATGGCAGCAGATGCTGATGGAGATGGTAACCCTGATGGGAATACAGCAGACTTGAATGTCATATATACAGGGTATATAACAGATATGAGTGGGATATTTAATGAGAGTGCCTTGAGAAATTTTAATGGGGATATATCGGGCTGGGATGTAAGTAATGTAACTACGATGGACAGTATGTTTGAAGAATCGAAGTTTACAGGAGAAAATGGAGACATAACAAGTTGGGATGTAGGGAACATAACAGATATGAATGATATGTTTAAGAAGTCGTCATATGCAGGGGATATAAGTACATGGGATGTAAGGAATGTCACAACTATGAACGAGATGTTTCGAGAAACAGCGTATAACAATGATATAACTCTATGGGATGTTCGAAATGTTGCAGATATGGAATTAATGTTTTATAAGAACACAGCATTTGATAAGGACATATCCTATTGGAATGTAAGCAAGGTAGCTACTATGAAACAGATGTTCAGTGAAACAGGAGCATTTAATCAAGATATATCAAGCTGGGCAGTTGATGTTGTGACTACTATGGAGTCAATGTTTCAAGGGGCAACAGCCTTTGATAAGGATTTAGAAGCATGGGGAGAACATATAGCAGAAAGAACAGTAAATACTGATAAAATATTCAATACCGCAGATAATAGTGGAGTGATACTCTCTGATAAAAACATACCTACATGGCTCTACGATTTTGTGCTTACAGTTGGAGGAACCGAAAGCAGTACTATAAGTGGGTTTGTAGGCAAAGCCATAGAAGCAGATGGTGCAATAACAGTAAGTAAGAAATTGCCTACTACGGCAGTGGGGAGTTATACTATCTCTCCGAGCATAACAGATATAGGGCTTAGCTTAGATGCAAGTACAGGAGCGATAAGTGGGAGTCCAACAAAAGTACAAAGTACAAAAAGCTATACACTGCTCTTTAGTGGAACAGGAGACTATGCAAGCAAAAGCTATGAGATACCATTTATCATGACAGTAGCAGCAGGAAAGTATAGTTACTCTCCTACCAATAAAGAAGAGTTAATAGCAGCGATAAAGGATGTGATGGATACCAATGATGATGGGAGTCCTAATGATAACAGTGCCGATTTGAATGTCATCTATACGGGGAATATCACGGATATGTATAAGTTATTTAGTAGTTATGGTGATTTGGAAAATTTTAATGGAGATATATCGCAATGGGATGTAAGTAATGTTACCACCATGCGATCTATGTTTTATCAATCGAAATTTAATGGAGATATATCAGGCTGGGATGTAAGTAATGTTACCACTATGCGAACAATGTTTTATCAATCGAAATTTAATGGGGATATATCAGCTTGGGATGTAAGTAATGTTACTTTTATGCACTATATGTTTTCCTATGCACCATTTAATGAAGATATATCGAAATGGGATGTAAGTAATGTTACTGATATGGAAGCAATGTTTACTGAAACGCCATTTACTGGAGACATATCAGAATGGGATGTAAGTAGTGTTGGTAATATGAAATATATGTTTTGGGGATCATCATTTAATGGAGATATATCAAAGTGGAAGGTAAGTAATGTTACAAACATGTACGCCATGTTTTATCAATCGAAATTTAATGGAGATATAGCAGGGTGGGCAGTTGATAGTGTAACTACCATAAAAGACATGTTTCGCAAAGCAGCAGCGTTTGATCAAGATTTAGAAGCATGGGGAGAACATATAGAAGGAAGAACAGTGGATAAGGGAAATATATTTACCGGTGCTAATGTTTCTGATGAAAATATACCGAGCTGGATATATAGCATATCACAGAGATATGGAGGCAATGTTGCTTCATTATTTACTATGGTAAAAGGGCAACAGAACATTAGTATTCCATTGACTAATACTGGAGTGAGTACATTTAATGCGACAGGGGACTATAGTATACTGCCAAGTACCTTTACTGCAGACACAGGCTTGACATTTAGTGCAGTGAATGGAACAATAAGCGGAAGTCCTACAAAAGCACTTGCGCTGAGAAAATATATAATTGTGTTTACAGGGACTGGTGATTATGCAGGAAAAAGGCGTACAAAAGAGTTTACCATACACATATATGACGGCAGTGGTACATATACATACTACCCAAAAACAAAGAGTGCTTTGATAGCAAATATAAAAACGGTGATGGCAGCAGATGCTGATGGGGATGGTAACCCTGATGGGAACACAGCAGACTTGAATGGAATATATACAGGATACATAAGAGATATGCGTGAGGTATTTTATGACAGTACTTTGAAAAGTTTTAATGGGGATATATCGGGCTGGGATGTAAGTAATGTGAGAAATATGCGAAATATGTTTAAGGAGAGTCGATTTACTGGAGATATATCAGGCTGGGATGTAAGCAATGTGAGATATATGCAAGGTATGTTTTATAAATCGCAGTTTACTGGAGATATATCGGGCTGGGATGTAAGTGATGTAGAACAGATGTACTGGATGTTCCGTGAATCGCAATTTAATGGGGATATATCAGGCTGGGATGTAAGTAGTGTTGGTAATATGGAACATATGTTTTATAAATCGAAATTTAATGGGGATATATCAAACTGGAAGGTAAGTAATGTTACTGATATGGAAGCAATGTTTTATGATTCGCCATTTACTAAAGATATATCGGGTTGGGATGTCGGTAATGTTACTACTATGTACTTTATGTTTGCTTATGCGCAATTTAATGGGGATATATCAAGGTGGAATGTAAAGAAAGTTACCAATACGGATTATATGTTTAACGGAGCAACAGAGTTTAATCAAGATATATCGGGCTGGGCAGTTGATGCAGTAACTACTATGGAATATATGTTTAACGGAGCAACAGAGTTTAATCAAGATTTAGAAGCATGGGGAGAGCATGTAGCAGGAAGGAAAATAAACATACCAGGTATATTTGATAGGACTAAGATACCTAATGATAAAATACCAAGCTGGACATATCAATATCGACCTACGAATAAAGCAGAATTGATAAAAGCAATAAGGCAGATGATATCTACTAATAATAGAGCAGATTTGAATGTCATATACACAGGAAATATTAGAGATATGAGTAAGGTATTTAATGATCGTTTTCTGAGAAAATTTAATGGGAATATAGCAAGATGGGATGTGAGTAATGTTACCGATATGAATCGTATGTTTTGGGGTACGTCATTTAATGGAGATATATCGGGCTGGAAGGTAGATAAAGTAGAAGATATGGAAAGTATGTTTAGTACATCATCATTTAACGGAGATATATCGGGGTGGAAGGTAGATAAAGTGAAAAATATGAGAGGTATGTTTTATAAATCGAAATTTAATGGGGATATATCAAATTGGAATGTGAGTAATGTTACCGATATGGGAGGTATGTTTCATGCATCATCATTTAACGGAGATATATCGAGGTGGGATGTGAGTAATGTTACCGATATGAGTAGTATGTTTCATACATCATCATTTAGGGGAGATATATCGGGGTGGGATGTGAGTAATGTTACCGATATGAGTAATATGTTTATTAATACATCATTTAAGGGGAATATATCAAAATGGAAGGTAGATAATGTGAAATTTATGTACAATATGTTTCGTAATTCAAGATTTAATGGAGATATATCAGACTGGAAGGTAGGGAATGTGACAAGTATGAAAGGTATGTTTCATGAATCGAGTTTTAATAAGGATATATCAAACTGGGATGTCAGTAATGTTACCACTATGCGATCTATGTTTTATATATCGAAATTTAATGGGGATATATCAAGGTGGGATGTGAGTAATGTTACCGATATGGCATATATGTTTCAACAATCAAAATTTACTGGAGATATAAAAGACTGGAAGGTAGGGAAAGTGACAGATATGAGCTATATGTTTGCAAGCACAGATGGTTTTAATAGTCGTATAGGAGGCTGGGATGTCAGTAATGTTACGAATATGGAACATATGTTTTCATCCTATGGGTTACGCTATGCTCGCCCATTTAGTGCGAATATATCAGGCTGGAATGTAAGTAAGGTTAAAAATATGAAAAATATGTTTTGGGACAATCATGCGTTTAATAGGGATATATCAGGCTGGGATGTCAGCAGTCTTACTAATATGTTTCATATGTTTAATGGTGCAACAGCATTTGATAGAGATATCTATGAATGGAAAGAACATTTTGGATCAAAAAAGGTTAATGCGATAAATGCATTTGCTGGTACTGCTATAAGACATAAGACACCAGATTGGGCAGGAGGAACCTATACAGGACCATCTTCTAAATAGAACATAAGTATACTCTTGGATATGGAGGAGCTATTGTCTTATGTGAGATAATAGCTCCTTATTATTTTTGTCTTCTGCTCTGAAGTTGAATTTTTGTTGACATTTAGTCCTTGAATTTGTAGTGTATCAATGATATACTAACATTAATATGAAATATAAACAAATTGGCACATCAAATTTGCAAGTAAGTGAAATATGCCTCGGTACCATGACATGGGGATATCAGAATACCGAAAAAGAGGCATTTGAGCAATTAGATTATGCTGTAGCAAACGGTGTAAATTTTATAGATACTGCCGAATTATATGCAGTACCTCCAAGCAGAGAAACATATGGAGCAACAGAACAATATATTGGAAATTATTTTAAGAAACACCCTACAAAAAGAAAGGATATTATTGTTGCAACAAAAATAGCGGGGCCGGGCATAAAGTATATTAGAAATGGTGAAGGCTTTACCCCTAATGGTATTGTGAAAGCATTAGAGGATAGTCTCTCACGTTTGCAGATGGATTATGTTGATATATATCAACTTCATTGGTCACAAAGGATGACTCCGCGTTTTGGAATACGCGATTATAATGAGACATGGCTTAAGAAGGATGATGCATTAGAAGAGACACTTGGGGTACTGGGCAAACTTGTTACAGAAGGAAAAATTCGTGAAATAGGATTGTCTAATGAACACAGTTGGGGAGTTATGCATTGTCTTCGATTACACGAAAGAGATTCTCAAATACCGCGTATACAAAGTGTACAGAATGTATATAATCTTATTACGCGCAGTATTGATAGTAATTTATCCGAAGTATTTATGCGTGAAAATGTTAGCTTATTGCCATACTCTCCGCTTGCTGGAGGATTGTTAAGTGGTAAATATGAGGGAGGAAAACGTCCTGAAGGAGCTCGTTTCACTACTTGGGGCAACCAGTCTATGCCACGATATATAAATACACAAGCAGCAAGTGCTATTACTCGTTATATTGAGCTTGCAAAAAAACATGCTATTAGTCCTACAACAATGGCACTGAGCTTTGTAAATAAAAGAAAGTATGTGGCAAGTAATATTATTGGGGCAACAGATATGCAGCAGTTACAGGAAAATATTGCTTCGGCTGATGTACAGCTTAGTAGTACACTGCTACAGGAAATAGAAAAGATTCATGGAGAGATTCCTAACCCTTCTTTGTAGAGTATATGAAAAATAAACGGTTACAAGTAAAAAAAGTACTTGCATTACTTGATGCTGAATATCCAAATCATACGACATTATTACAGTACTCAAATGCCTTTGAGTTGCTTATTGCTGTTATTTTATCAGCACAAACTACTGATGAACAAGTAAACAGAGTGTTACCGCATCTTTTTGCTGAGTACCCTGACGCAGAAAGTCTTTCTCATGCTCGTCAGTCAAGTATAGAAACCTTAGTACATGCCACTGGATTTTATAAAAACAAAGCACGAAACATTATTGCTTGTGCAAAAAAATTAGTAAATGATTTTAGCTCTTGTGTTCCTGACACTATAGAAGAATTGATAACTCTTCCAGGTGTAGGTAGAAAAACAGCAGGAGTAGTGTTATACCATATCTATAGTTTACCTGCTATCATTGTGGATACTCATTTTGGGAGAGTGTGTAGACGTTTAGGGTTAACTGATGAGACAGATCCTACAAAAGTAGAGTTTGTTCTCAGAGATATTACTGCAGAAGAACAGTGGGGGATGGCTTCTATGGTGGTAAATTTTCATGGAAGGCGAGTGTGTAAATCAAGACAACCAGAGTGTGAACGATGTGTTCTTGAATCACTATGTGAGCATTGTGGTAATGCTGCTCATATTAAGTAAAGTATGCAGGAGTATGGTACGCTATTCTTTGTTTTGATGTATGTGCTGTGGTATTATGTAGGGGGGTATATACAGGTATTATATAGGGGAAATAGAAAGAAGGTATAGAGTATATGGCACAAGAAGCAACACAACATGAAAATAAATATGTAGCGATGGAGCTTATTCTTTTTGGAAGAGTGCAAGGAGTAGGCTTTCGTTATTTTGTGTATACTACTGCGTTGCGTTTTGGTACTATACAGGGATGGGTACAAAATTGTCCTGATGGAACAGTAAAGGTACACTGTGAATCTTCTTCATCATCAATACTTACTGCATTTATTGATGCTTGTTTGCAAGGGCCTCCTTTATCAAAAGTTGTGAAAGAGGAAAAGAGAGTTGCTTTTGTACTAGGGTGTACTTCTTTTGAAATTCGTTAAGATATGCCTACTATAGCTTTATTAGAGCCACAAATACCTCAAAATACAGGAAATATAGCACGCCTCTGTGTGGTAACTGGTACTTCATTACATCTTGTAGGAAATTTAGGGTTTGAGATAAACGATAAACAGCTAAAAAGAGCAGGCATGGATTATTGGAAACAGTTAGAAGTACAGCAGTACAGTACTGTAGAGCAGTATATGGATAATTTAGATATGCAGCAAAGTTTTTTATTTTCTACAAAGGCAAATATGGTATATACTGAAGTGCAGTTTCCTCAAAATGCTACATTATTATTTGGTAACGAAGGGTTTGGCACTGCTGATTGGATTATGCAACGATTTATGGATCATAATAGTATGCTACGTATTCCACAGATAAAAGGACAACGTTGTCTTAACTTAGCAGTAAGTGTAGGGATAGCATTGTATGAATTATTACGGCAGACAAATTTTAATAATTTAGTATAGTAGTACTGGTACTATAAAAAGTTGTTATGAATTAGCTTGTCTCTTTTTTGTGAGACATAAAATTTATTGTAAGAAGATTTATTCTAAAGATAAATTCTCCTCTGTTTCTCCCTGTAATTTTGATGGGGGGATTATAGAATCTTCATCAATGATGGTGTCTGTAATAACAATATTCTCTAGATCTTGTAGGTATTTTTTTCGTTTTGCTTGTAAGTTATAGTGTTTAGGAGCAAAACGTAGGGCATGAAATACTGATATAGTAAAATGCACTACTTTTCTCTCTTCTCCTGATAATTCATCCGCTATCCATGCGACCTTTTCGACACTGGTATTGGTAATAGCCATAGTTGATTGGTCTAGGCGATCAATAAATAAAAGGTATGGCTCATTCGCATCAATTATTGAAAGTGCTGTAGGAGAATATTGTTTATACTCACTTGTCATAATATAAACGTTATTACTTGTTACAATTTCTGCCACTAACTCGTAACTGGGAGTAAAATAGGCAATGAGACGTATCTCATTATCAGAGGGATCGTTTCCAAAAAAAGCAACGATAAAATAATCAGATATGATATCTTCTTTGTTTGTTAGTGCATATCCGAGATTAGAAAGACGGAGAGGTTCTTTTAAGAATACTTCAAACCCTGTAACTTGAAAGTCTTGATCTGCTTCGTTTATTAAAGTATATTTGAGTTGGTTTGAAGTGCGTATATAGTTAATAACTGCTTGTTGCATAAGATTTCCTAACATAGGATTTCGTATTACTCCACGCATTTTCCAATCTTGGAGAATATAACTGATAAATCCTTCCCCAGGATAAGAAGGACCTAGTAGGGGAGATTCAGTAAAAAATATATCTTCTTGAAAATAATCTTCTATTTGTTGAGAATATACAAAGGACGATATACACAACAAGAAAATGGAAGTATACAGCAAAGAGAAAGAATACATGCGTGTATATGATGCTAGATATTTCATATGATTGGGTACTGAGAACTTCTTTCGTATGTTGATAAAAAGAGAATAGTAATTACTATTATTCTTCTTAGATCAGCATTATAAATATCAGGTGCAATGAAAACAGATGGAGGGTTTGTGTTGTTGAATAATGCAACAAGATTATTTTGATAGTACAAAGTAAATCCTGTTTCTGTATAATGTTTTCCTTGTGATTGATAAAAAAATTCATCTCCTTTAATATCTAAAAAATAATTCTTTCTTGTTGATTTTCCGCTCATTACCCTTGTATTTTTATCAGATATAAGGGATATAGTAAATGGAAACTCAGATTGAGCAGTTTTTCCGTAAAAAACACCAGAACGTGGAGCATTTAATAAAAAGCCATCTCGTGTATAAATGAAAAGAGATTCTGCATTTATTATATCATCAGTAGGATCTATAATTGAAAATGACTTTCTTATTCTATTTACTAATTTTCCAGGAAAATTGGTTTTTCCTTGTTCGGTGGTATTAAATTTTGTTATGTTGTTTGTAGAAAATCCAAATAGTTCAAGTTGTTCTATTGTATCAAAATTCACCTTGTATTGTATTTCTACTTCTTCTAATCCTGCTTTTAATGCTCTTGTGTACATTGATGAATATTTGACTGAGGTGCAAGAAAAAAGTAAAAATGATACTATGAGAACATATGATGATCGTGCAAAAAATGACATATACTAATAGTATATGCAAAAAACAAAATTTTTCAAAGGGGGGAGTATTACTCTCTACTCGTGTTTTTTGTGTGGGAATCATCTTTCTTATGTTGCTTGTTTTTCAGGGATACGCATATACGAGACAAGATAATCAAAGACAAACATTTGACAATATAAAAGATTTATCAGATACTGTGCATATAGCTCTGTATGGACACGATTTTAGTATCAATTTCTATAAAGGGTTGAGTAACCTAGAAAGTCATATACAAACAGCGTTGTTTAGTGGACTGGTTACTTTAGATGCTACTACACTTAGCATTCAAAATAACCTTGCTGCTTCATGGTTTGTAAACGATGATGCAACAGAATACACATTTCATCTTAGGACAAATGCTGTGTTTTCTGATGGAACAACAGTTACTGCAAGAGATGTAAAAGAGTCATGGCTCACTATTTTGCGTTCTCATTCTGGTTTTAGTTATTTACTTGAACCAATAGTGGGAGTACTACAGTATCAAGCTGGAAAGCTCTCTATTGAAGACATAGGAATTGATGTTGTATCAGATAAAACAGTACGGGTACGACTTGAACGACCAAATAGTGAATTTATTAAAATTATTGCACACAGTGTATTTTCAATAACAAAGGCAAATTTTTCAAAGCTGGATAATTGGGAAAGTATGATTTCCTTGATTCCCTATTCGGGACCCTATGTTATCAGTGAAATGAATGATGACTATATTTTGTTACAGAAAAATCAGGTATATTGGGCAAAGGAGTTTGTGCAATCAGAATATGTTGTATTACATTTTTATGAAAGTGATGAAGAAGAGAAGTTAGTAGAAGATTTTTTGTACGGAAATATACATTGGTCTACTTTTAGTGTTGATAACAAGCAGATTGATACATCGTGGTTATATATCAATCCAATATTTGGTACATCATATCTTTTTTTTCGTACTGCACAAGCACCGTGGAATAACGCAGAAGTCCGTACTGCAATACGTCTTCTTATTCCATTTGATGATATACGCAATAATGACTATAGTTTTCCTGCAACTACGCTTGTTCCTTATTTATATGATTACTATGATCCTCCCGAAGTGGAAAGTAAACAGGATATTGAAAAAGCATTGATGATGCTAGAAGAAGCAGGGTATCCTGAAGGAAAAGGATTGCCTCCATTAGTGATATTGGTCCCTACATTTAATGATGAGTATAGTGAAATATTTGATACAATAAAATCGTATATTGAAGATACCTCAAGTATTGTTGTAGACATTCAAACACGCCCTAGTGATGAATACTTGTCTTCACTCAGCACTGATGATTTTGTGATAGGCTCTTATGATTGGATAGGAGATTACGTGAGTCCTGCTGCGTTTCTTCAAATGTGGGTAAGTCCTAATAATAATTTAGGGCATAGCTATAATAACGAAGAATACAGAGAAGCATATAAACAGGCAATGTCTATCAATGATGACGATGATGATAAATTGACTGCATTACAAGATACAGAACGAATATTACTTGAAACAACCGTAGTAATTCCGCTTAACCATTTATACGCAGTAAATATGATTCGCTATGACATACTGGAAGGATGGGAAGAAAATATTTTAGATCAGCATCATTTTGCGCTACTTTCTCAACAAGAAGCAATTCCTATTCCTTTTATTACAAAGCTATTACAAAAAAAATAATCGTGTAGCATACAAAGATTTGCTTTTTCTTACTTTCTTGTTTGTTGCATGTAATGCTTGAACTCTTGCAGTGTACTTGCATAATATATATTAATAGCATATATTGTATAATAGTGGTATGTCTTAAAAAGTATCATATCCAACATTAAATAAGGAGGAACTTATGTTTACACAATTACCAACAGGTGGTGGATCTGGAGATAGCTGGAAAGAAGCAGGTGGAATACTACTTATTACTGGTGCAGTTGCTCTTGGTATCATCATTAAGGGTGCTGCCGACAATGTAAATACTGAAGAGACGGCAGATGCGAAAGAATACGCTGCAAAAAAAGACGCAGATGCGAAAGAATACGCTGCAAAAAAAGACGCAGATGCGAAAGAATACGCTACAAAGAAAGACGCAGAAGCGGAAGCAGAAGCTATTAAGATAAAAGCAGAAGCGGAAGCCAATGCTATTAAGACAAAAGCAAGAGCAGAAGCAGAAGCTATTAAGCTGAAAAAGCAAGCGGAAGCTAGCTAAGTTACAAAGATTATCCCAATTAGTCTCATACATCTTTTAATAGCGAAAGAGAGCAGTAGTAATTGCTCTCTTTTTCATTATTATAATATCACTTGAGTTCACACCCTACCGAAGCCTTTGCTGTCGCATTTAGTCCTTGAACCGCATCCTATACAACAAACAGTGAAAAAATAAATATAAATATACTATACTGTAAAACATATGAACACAAAGCAAGATACTCCTCAATCAGTTGATTTGCGTCATCATGCTATGATGCAGTATAGTCCTATGACCGTAGTGTCTCAGTTTGAGCCTGCTGGAGATCAGCCAAAAGCCATTGATGAGCTTAGTAAAGGAATAGAAAATGGCAAAAAATTTCAAATACTAAAAGGGGTTACTGGTTCGGGAAAAACATTTACTATGGCAAAAACCATAGAAAAGTTACAGAAACCAACTCTTATTATTTCTCATAACAAGACACTTGCTGCTCAGTTATATCGTGAATTTAAGGAATTTTTTCCTAACAATGCAGTGGAATATTTTGTATCATACTATGATTACTATCAACCTGAAGCCTATGTGCCAGGAAGAGATCTCTATATTGAGAAAGATGCCTTAATCAATGATGAAATTGATCGTTTGCGTTTATCAGCAACAACGAGTTTATATTCACGAAATGATGTAATTATTGTAGCAACAGTCTCTTGTATTTTTGGTTTAGGAAATCCCACTGATTATCAGAATATGACAGTAGTGGTACAAGTAAAAGAGGAGCTTGATATTATAAAGCTAAGAGAGAAACTCATTTCTTTACAGTATAGTCGAAATGATGCTGTGCTAGAACGAGGAAATTTTCGTATACAAGATGAAGTAATTGATATTTATCCTGCATATGAAGAATGTATATACAGAATAGTGCTTGATTGGGATACAGTAACAGCAATCTATAAACTACATACAGTCACACAAGAAGTGATAAAACAACAGGATAAGTTATGGGTATTTCCTGCAAAGCATTTTGTTACTACAAGCGAAAAAATAAAAGGAGTATCAAAAAAAATTAAACAAGAGCTAGATATACAATATAAAAAATTATTGGATACAGGAGACATAGTAGCAGCTGAGCGTCTTAAATCTCGTACTGAATATGACATAGAGATGTTGCTAGGATTAGGATCTTGTACTGGTATTGAAAATTATTCTCGTTATTTATCAGGGCGAGAAGAAGGAGAACGTCCATCGGTATTACTTGATTATTTTCCTTCTAATTATTTATTGTTTATTGATGAATCTCATGTTACCATTCCACAGGTTGGGGCGATGTATGAGGGGGATAGAGCACGCAAAGAAAATCTTGTAAAATATGGGTTTCGGTTACCCTCTGCAAAAGATAATCGTCCTCTTACCTTTAAGGAGTTTGAAAGTATCATTCCACAATGTACTTTTGTTTCTGCTACTCCTGGCAAATATGAACTGCAAACTACCCAAGATGTAATAGAACAAGTGGTGCGTCCTACGGGACTTCTTGACCCTAAAATAACCGTGCTTCCTACGAAAGGACAAATAGATGATTTAATTTTTAGAATTAAAGATTGTATTAAAAAAAATGAGCGAGTACTTGTTACCACATTGACAAAAAAAATGTCAGAGCAGCTGAGTGATTATCTTAATGATGTAGGCTTTAAGGTGGAATACTTGCATTCTGAAATTGAAACAGTAGAACGTGTTGAAATTCTTACGCGTTTACGACAAGGAACAACTGAGGTAGTGGTAGGTATTAACCTATTGCGTGAAGGAATAGATTTGCCAGAAGTATCATTAGTAGCCATATTTGATGCAGATAAGATAGGATTTTTACGATCAACGCGTTCACTCATACAGACGATAGGGAGAGCAGCACGTCATATACATGGGCAAGTAGTCATGTATGCTGATAAGGAAAGTGATGCAATGAAAGAAGCTATTGAAGAAACTGAAAGAAGGCGAGCATTACAGCATGCCTTTAATGAAAAGCATGGACTACAACCGAAAAGCATACAGAAAGCAGTGAAAGATATTTTGGTACGCAGTACGCTTATAAAACAAGATGCTACAGAGGAAACAGTGCGTGTATTAAAAGAGTCGCATAATCTTCTTGTAGAAAAAGATCGTAAAAAGCTCATTAAAGCGTTAGAAAAGCAAATGCGTGAACATGCAGAACGCCTTGAATTTGAAGAAGCACGCATACTTCGAGATGAAATACAAGAAATAAAAAAGATGAAATAGTGACAGTATCACTTAGTATGCTTATTCTCTCTTCATAACATATAACATTTTTTGTTAAAAGTACTTACTATACTGTTGCCAATATACTTTTTCGTTAGATTCTTTTTTTTGTTTTTTAACAATACAGCCTGATATATAATATTCTTACTTCATTTATATGTCAGTATTAAACAAGTCAAAATTATTGACAGTATTTTTCGCTTTCATATATAATTTATATTTTTTTCTTGCATTACTACATATTTTTTCTTGTTTTTCTTTATCCATTTTAGGTATTCCCATATCCAATAAATCATAAAAATTTAATGATTGTCTTACAGAACCAAAACATCGTGTTATTATCTCTTCTTTCCCTTTTTTACTTTTGAGATATAAATAAACAAATTCAGGAAGAAAATCATTATTAAAAACTTCAAATGTTACATATGCAGAAGAAACAGCTACTTTTTGATTAGTAGTATTGATGCCAATAGAACCAACATTTATTCTTGAAGGATTATAGCCTATATCATTTTTTCTGATAACTTTATATTTCTCGTTTGTTTTTGAGGTAACAGATATAAAATTTTCCCCCCAATAGTCCTCTCCTAATGTGATTCCATAAAATTCACTATTTGTAATAGAAGCTGTAGGATGTTCTTCTTCATTTTTAATATTCGTTTCTCTAATTATCTCTCTGAATTTAATGTGTCCTGTTGGAATTGATTTATCGTACCTAAAATATAGTAAGCTATAATTTTCATCTTTTTTTATTTTATCATAAGGAATGTATTGAAGATTTTCATAAGAAATAGACTTAAATTCATCTAAATCATTTATTCCATCTTTTTTTCTTCTCCTTGTTGTTAATGTATATCCATCATTTTTTACTTTATAATAAAATACTTTATCAATAGGAGTATTGTTAAATCCCTGTAATACTAATATAGATGTTTTTGCATCAGCATAAGGCAAAAATACTCCAACAGGTAAAGAAATAATACCTTTTAATAAATTATTATCAATGATTTTTTTTCTTGTATTTTTGGAAGCACTGTTATTTAACAAACCTTCAGGAATAATTATAAATGCCCTTGCTGTTGGTTTATTATTCAAAGATTTCATGATATGTTCTATACATTGACTATTTCCATCAGTTGTATCATGTGTATAATATAATTCATTTTTATCAACTTCTAAATTAAAAGGTATATTTGAAATAACTACATCGTATAACCCTTCTACTGCATTTAATAGAGTATTTTGTTGAATAATATTACTATGTCCGTCTCCTGTTAAAATCATATTCATTTTAGATACCTTTGCTGTTGTTGATATTTCGGAACCAAAAAATGTACTTTCTTTTAAGTCTTTTTTCACAGTTTCTGTAAAAATATTCTTATCTTGCAACTGTTTTTTTAATATATTGAAAGCTGATATTAATATTCCTCCTGTTCCACAAAAAGGATCATATACTTTTTCTCCATATGTAATATTTGCTAGCTCAACTAGAAAATTTACAATATGTCTGGGAGTAAAATACTCACCTAAATCTTTATTGTTTGAATTATATTTTTGGATAAAATACTCAAAAGCATCTCCTTTTATATCTGTCTCTATACCAGATAAATTTAATTGATCTAATTTATTGATAATTTGTTTTAATGATTTTTTATCTCTTATCATAAGTTTTGTAAATAAACTATCTTCTTTTTGTCGATTAAAAATGTTTTCTAATTCTGTAATTACTATGTTATTTATATAAGAATAGAGCTCATCTCCTGTTTTATTTTTATAACTATCCCATTTGATATGTTGAGGTATATTCTCTGTTATTACATCATTTTCTTCACTAATCAGCTTAAGAAATAATAAATTAGTAAATTCTGTAAATCTTTCGATTCCTTTTTGTATTCCTGCTTTTCGTAATTTGTTATTAGCAAAAGCAAAAACGCTAATTAAATCTTGTTTAGATTTAATTTCCAATTTTGTTTCTTTGATAAGATTGGGTGTATTCTCTCTTATATATTCTTTATATTGTTCTATTTCTAATATTTCTTTTACTTCGATTCCATCAATTTTTAATTCTTCTTTTTTCTTAACAAAAAAAGATTTTAAAGTAATACCATCAAATATTATTACTATCTCAGATTTTAGTTTTTTTGCATACCCTAATGCTTGCTCTAGAGTATCAATGAGATTCATGTTAGGCTTTTTGGTTTCTATTATTATATTAGGTTTTGTTTCATTTTCATAAAGATATATCATATAATCAGGTCTTTTCCCTTCTAATATAATAAATTCTTCCTCTGTTTTTGGGGATTGCATATAAACATTTCTATTAGGGTTACCAAAATCATAGATATAATGTTTTTCTTTAAGATATTGTTCTAATAAATTTTCTATTTCCCTTTCTTGAACATTATTTTTTTGCATTTTTGTCTCTCTTATGTTCTTTTTTATACTTGTTTGTTTGATTCGGTAGATTATTAAATTCTATTAGTATAGGTTTAATTATATTTTCTTTCATATAATATATTATACCTTTTTTGTATCTTAAAAACTCTCACTATCTTTATTCCATGTCGTACGCTTCTGTTATCATCGTTGTTTTGTGCATCTGTGAGTAATTACTTTATCATAGAATAGAGCATGCCTTTTATTCTTCTTTGTCGCACTTGCTCCTTGATCTTGCAAAACACCTTAATGCATACTTGTGAATTACTTATATGTATAGTACAATATATACATAGTGAAGACGAAAGTAGGTATTGATAACATAGGATTTTATATTCCTAAACTAAAGGTAAGAATCAACAAAACAATAGAAGCTTTGTTCGGAAATAAACCAGAAGTATTAGAACATATGTATAATGCAATAAAGACTACTGGACAGCAATTTATGCGAATAACGCAGAAATGGCAGGATTCTGTGTGTCTTGCAGCTGAATCTATCCTTGATGTGATTGATGAAGTTACCACTGATACACTACGATTTATTGCGTCTGCTACTGAAACATCAGTTGATGCATCTAAGCCCATTGCAGCATACTTGTTAGGCATACTAAAACAAGCAGGGTTTCAATTACCTAAAAATATGAGTGTATTTCAAACACAGCATGCATGTGCTGGAGGAACAATAAGTTTGTTTCAATGTATAAGCATGATTTTAGCGTCAAAACAAGAAGCATCTGCATTAGTAACGATGTCCGATATTGCACGCTATGAAAAAGACAGCACCGCAGAAGTAACACAAGGGGCAGGAGCAGTATCATTATTTATTAGTAAAAATCCTCGCCTTATAGAGTTGCAAGCAGATACAGTAGGGTTATATGCAGAAGATACTGACGATTTTTTTCGTCCTATACATAGTATTACGGCTAGGGTACGTGGAAGATATTCAATGAGATGCTATCTTCAATCTGTGTATTCGGCATTATGCGATTATGCAAATAACAGTGCTATGACAGTAGAAGAAGTGCTTGATGCTCACGACTACTTTTCGTTTCATTTACCATTTGCAAATATGTCAGTGATAGCGTTAGAGCATATTCTTAAAAGCAAACTCAAATGGAGTGCAGAGCAAATAGAAACATTTCTTGTTGATAAGCATATCCGACAATCAGCTGAAGGCATTGCTGCTATAGGAAATACATATACTGCATCAACCTATTTTTCACTTGGCTATACCTTGTACAAAGAATATCAATCAATAAAAGAAAATATTGTAGGAAAGAAAATACTGTTGCTCACCTATGGGTCAGGAAATACTTCTATTGTTATGTCAGGAACTATTTCTAGTGGAGCTCCTGATATAATACAAAAATGGTCTCTGCTCCAACAAATAGAAAAAGGCATAGAAGTAGATGAGAAAAAATATCGTGAATGGCATAGTGCCAATGAGGTTATTCCACCGAGTGATACCGATACATCACAATTATCACAGAAGGAAGTATACCTAAAGCAATTACGTGAAGATGGGTATCGTTTATATACACAGGCTTCATGAGCGATATTTTCAAAAGAAAAAATGAGCATCTACATATTTGTATCAACGACAATGTAGAAACGCATGATACATTACTCTCGACCATACATCCTATACACCGTGCTTTACCAGAACTTACTATAGATGAAATAGATACTTCTACGATATTTCTAAAACAGCATATACAATATCCTTTTTTTATTTCATGTATGACTGGTGGTTCTCGTAAAGCATATACAATGAACAAACGTTTTGCCGAAGCAGCACAGCAGTTTGGTATTCCTGTTGGACTAGGATCAATTCGTATTTTATTAGAAAATAATGCACTGTTGCCTGATTTTCAGTTAAAGAACATTGCTCCATCAGTACCATTACTTGCAAATCTTGGTGCTGCACAGTTATTGTCCATCCATGTATCAGAACTACAAGATATACTAAAAGAATTAAAAGCAGACGCTATAGTACTGCACTTAAATCCAGCACAAGAATTATGTCAAGAAAACGGAGAACGAAATTTTAGAGGAATACAAGAAGCCATTCATGAGTATATTCATCAAAGTGAAGTGCCTGTCATTATAAAAGAAACAGGCATGGGAATACATCCAAAAGAAATACAGTTATTGTTAGGATACGGTGCTTCATATGTTGATATAGCAGGAGCAGGAGGCAGTAATTGGGCAAGAATAGAACTACAACGATATGCAAGCAATACAGTACAGAAAAATAAAGTATTACAAGAATCATATTTTGCAGCGTATGATAACTGGGGACATCCCACAGGATTGTTGTTGCTTGCAAGCTACGGCATAGAAAGACGTATAGCTTCTGGGGGTATACGTAATGCACATGATATACTTGTAAGTTTACTATTAGGGGCAACTATGGCAGGGCTTGCACTTCCTATTGTACGTAGTGCCTCTATAAGTCAAAAAGCCTTAGAGACATTCCTGTCAATTATTAGCTCTCAATTAAAACAACTTATGTTACTTATTGGTGCGAAAAAAGTGAAAGATATAGTATCGTGTCCTCTATGGATAGAACCGAGTACTCAAATGCAGTTACATGCGTACTGTAAAGCAACAGGATCTAATGTGCCTGATGCTATCACAAGTCTTTTGTATAAAGATGAAGCGCATAGATAATGTATCTTGACATGTATTTGAACTGTATTTTGAAATGGAAAAAACTGCTATAGTATATATGTGGACAACAATATAGTCTTACCTGCTACCTTCCGAAAAAAATCTCCTGCAGAACGTCTTACAATGATGCGAAAAGCAATACTCTCTTCTCAACAGCTTTTTGATGAAAGCAACAGTACTCATCAATCTGAACAAAAAGATACGCTAAAAGAAAAACTTATACACATAGAAAACACATTATTATTACCCAATACCGTAGTATCTGATATGTCAGATACTATGATTGAATCTGCTGTTGGTGGAATAATGATACCTATAGGGATAGTGAAAAATGTAAAAGTAAATGGACGGATAGTACATATCCCTGTTGCTACCGAAGAAGCCTCAGTCATATCTGCCGCTAGCTATGCGGCAACTATATTATCGAATGCTACAAAAAAACAAAATAAAGAACAGCAATCGCATGGCATAGTAGCAAAAAGTTCACCTGCGTTACAGATAGCCCAAATTAGTTTAGAACAAGTGAGTGCAAAAGGAGAACAATCTCTTACAGAGCAGTGGTCAAAAATACAAACAACACTTATGAGTCTCCTGTCTAATATGCATAGGAGAGGAGGAGGACTGCGAGGCTCTCAGTTTCGTAGGTTGCTGAGCGGCCTTGTCGTATTTCAGTTTACGGTTGATGTACGTGACGCAATGGGAGCCAATATTGTAAATAGTGCAGCAGAAGCTATAGCTCCTTTACTAGAAGAAATTACAGGAGGACATACCCTTGCGGCAATTCTCAGCAACTATAGTGAAGAACGTACAGCAAATGCACATTTTATTTTAGAAGAGAAATATCTACCTGCAACACATATTCCCTCACATTTTGCTGCACAAAAAATTGCACACATGAGCCTCTGGGCAAAAGAAGACATGTTTCGTGCTGTAACACATAATAAAGGCATTATGAACGGAGTATCAGGATTAGCTCTTGCAACAGGAAATGATACACGAGCATTTGAAGCAGCAGCGCATGCCTTAGCAACAAGCAAAGCAGTAGATCCGCATTATTATTCAAGCTATAGCCCTCTCTCTCACTTTGATTATTCAGAAGGACAACTAAAAGCAGAGCTAGAAATACCCGCATTACTTGCTACAGTAGGAGGAGCAACTTCACATCCAGTTGCACAGTGGAGCTTTCGAGTACTTTCTATCAATAGTAATAAAGCAATACAATCGCATCAGCTTAACTGTATTGCTGCCGCTTTAGGACTTGCACAAAATTTTGCCGCTCTATTTGCGTTAGTAAGTACTGGCATACAACATGGACACTTACAGTATCATCATAAAAAATTACACACAAAATCACCCTTATTATAATTGAAACTATCATATGCAACAACAATTAGCAATTTCAAACAAAACAATAACAACAACAGCAGGACCATCACTTGCGCTTATAAAATATTGGGGAAAACAGCCTCAGGGCCTTAATATTCCCTCTTGTACCAGTATTGCAATAACACTTGATACGCTACAATCTACCGCACGTATAACACAAAATCTGCAAACAAAAGAAAATAGCTTTCTCTTAAACGGAAAGGAAACCTCATTAGACTATCTTCTGCCCATTATACAGGCACTTAAAATAAAGAGAAATGAGGGAAGAAAGCATAAAAATACAGCCATGCCTCCTTTTCTATTAGAAGCAGATAATAATTTTCCTACTGGAGCAGGCCTTGCAAGCTCAGCATCAGGAATTGCTGCATGTACTGTAGCATTGGCACGATATTATGCTATTGAATGCAATAACAAAGAACTATCACAGCTAGCCCGACTAGGATCGGGATCAGCATGTCGTTCAATATTTGGTGGCTTTACACAATGGCAACAAGGAAGTGATCACGCAACACAGCTAGCATCATGCTCTCATTGGGACAATTTACGCATGATAGTGCTTATTATAAGTAACAAAAAAAAATCCATAAGCTCACGGCAAGCAATGCTACAATGTGCCAAACAATCAGTGTACTATCCTGCATGGGTACGCTATAACAATACCCTCGCAAAAGTAGCGCTTACTGCAATACAGAATAAAGATATAGAAAGTTTAGGAACATGTATGAGACAAAGCTACAATGCCATGCATGCTACTATGCTTGCTATGAACCCGCCATTATTATATTGGCAAGCAGCCAGCGTACAAGCAATACATCTTGCAGAAACATTACGATCAGATAAAATACAAGTCTGGGAAACGATGGATGCAGGCCCACAAGTAAAATATCTCACTGAAGAACAACATGTTCCTGCCATACTCTCTGCAATAGAAACGCATATGCCACAATGCAAATATATAGTATGCAAAGTAGGAAAAGGTGTCCAAGAATTGTAAAAAACAGCAGCAAGAAAAAATATGAACCATAAACAAGAAGAACAATATGTATACAGTGTTCCCTCAAGCATATTACTCTGTGGAGAATACATTATAACAGAAGAGAATGGGGCAGGCATTTGTTTAGGGATAGAACCACGCTCGTATCTCCATATAAAAAAAACAAAAGTAGCACAATCTAAAACATCACTGACAATTATGTGTACCTATGCTGCACGTACTATTACTTTTTTACAAGCCAATGATTTTGACTTTTGGAACATAGCCTCAAAGCTAAGCATTCCTCTCTATAAAAAATATCATATGTATAATGAAAATGTAAAAAATAGCATAGCTCTCTTTTCTCATAGCACACAACAGTATCACATAGAAGTACATATAGATACCTCACAATTATACGATAAGAAACATAAGCAGAAACTAGGACTCGGTTCAAGTGCAAGCTGTGCTATACTTAGCTGTGCAGCACACATGGTACTCTGTCAGTACGATCCACTACAACATATTGATATGCTCCATGACTTTGCCACTCAATTACACTATGAATGGCAACAAAAAAAAGGAAGTGGATATGAACTCTACGCCTCTCTGTATGGAGGAGCAATATTATTACAGCGTCAAAAATATGTAAACACAACATACACTCCCGAACATAAAAGAAAGCCTTTCATTCATACAACAGTGTCATTTCCAACACAATTCTCTTGGGTAATGTGGAATAGTCAAAACAACATCTCATCTCGTACCGCATTACAGAAATATATACAATGGAAACGACAATATCCAACACAACAGCAACAATGCACACAAAAAATACGTGATACCATAGAAACATATACACAGTGCAAGACACACAATGACTATTGTACATGGCTTAGCACTATGCAGAAATTAGGACTTACATTAGGCAAAGCAATAGGACAAAGTGCAAACATAGCACTTCCAACAACTGCATATGTAATACAAGCTCACAAAGCATGCGGAGCAGGAAATGAACAAGGCATAGGTATACTTAAGGAAACAGAAAAAGCAAACAAGCACGATACACTAAAAGAACAAACACATACAGTATCAATAAGTGAAGGGTTTAGGCAAGAAAATATATAAGCAAGGAGAGCAGCTAAGTGTTATAGATATACTATGATTTCTCACCATAAAAAAGACAACAGTAACAGTACCACTCTCCATGACACAAGCATTACAATAACAGTATGTGGAAAACTTATCTTATTTGGAGAACATCTTGTATTTTATAATAGCAGTGTCATAGGAATACCCCTGCCTTTTACATTAAAAGCAACCTTTGTGTACAAAGAATATAAGAACGAAAAAAAAAATACCATATCGAAATTTGACATCATAAGTGATTACCCTATTGATACGAGCTTTATTGATCACATACAAAAAGTATGTGAAGAACACTATAAGAAAGAACTACCAAAAAGTAAAGTATATATAGAAAGTACCATACCCATAGGAAGCGGATACGGATCATCTGCAGCATTGTGTGTAGCATTAGCAAAAGGAATACTGCATTATCATAAAAATATACCATTAAATATATTACAGATCAATACTAAAAATACGCAACAACAAATAAATGATCATACTCTTGAACAACAAGGCATATCAAAACAGGATATTTGGCATTTTGCACATCACCTTGAACAATTTTTTCATACTCCTGCATCAGGCATTGATACAGCGTTGTGTACATACCAACAAGCAATAATGCTTTCTCCCCATCAAGTACCGCAACAAAACAGCAGAAAAAAGCATAGCTTTGCACCCCCACCTATTACAGTACACCCACTTGCAGTTACATCACAAATCCCTCATTGTTTGCATATAGTATCAGCCGTAGTCATAAGAAAAATACCCACAAAGAAGCTCATAGCACAGGTACAAAAACAGCTACAACAATTTCATCAATTACAGACACTACAACAGCTACATACTACAGTACTGCATCAGCTACAATCATACTATACATTGTATAGCAATCATCACACCAAGATAGCCCCTTTTGATTACCACCACTTTGCCACTACTGTCAACGCATTACAACAGAAACTCTGTGACATAGGACTCTGCACTCCCACAATGCAAAAGGCAATGCAGATAGCAATGAAAGCAGGAAGCATAGCAACAAAACTGAGCGGAGCAGGAGGAGGAGGAGCGTTCGTCTGTTTTTGTAGCACAAAACAGGACGCTCAGAATGTATACAAAGCATTGCAGCACTATGCTCCTGTACAGTCTATATGCATACAAGCACTATAATGTACGAAAGTATAGAATATATTACACTACAAATAGTATGAAATACACTGATATAAGTCAAACTATAGGTAACACTCCCGTTATTCATATATCACGATTGTTTCCAAACCGTAACATTTGGATAAAAGTGGAACGCTTTAATCCAGGAGGCAGTCTTAAAGACAGAGTAGCAAAACACATGATTGAACAAGCTGAACTACGAGGGGACATCCATAAAAAAAGTACCATTGTCGAAGCTACATCAGGTAACACAGGCATAGCACTTGCAATGATGGGAGCAATAAAAGGGTACAGAGTAATATTAGTAATGTCAAAAAAAATGAGTCCCGAACGAGTAGCAGTAATGAAAGCATTTGGTGCTAAAATAATACTCACCCCTGCCGACAAAGGAACAAAAGGAGCAGTAAAGAAAGCAGAAGAAATTGTAAAAAAAATACCATACGCATGGATGCCCAACCAGTTTTCTAATAAAGATTGTATTGATATTCATGTAAACACTACCGCAAAAGAAATAATGGCAGATTTTCCACAAGGGATAGACTATATAGTAACATCGTCAGGAACTGGTGCTCATATAACAGGCATAGCAAAACACTTAAAGAAACACATGAAATCATTAAAAGTATATGCAGTAGAACCAGATATAAGCCCTGTTATTGCAGGCGGTACGCCCCATGCACATGCTATTGCAGGGGCAGGACCGGGCTTCATTCCCGATAACCTACAATTACGCTATATAGATGGGGTAATACATGTAAGTGAAAAACAAGCGTTCTATGCCACCAGTATCCTTGCTAAAAAAGAAGGTATCCTTGCTGGTATATCGACTGGAGCTTCGCTTACTGCAATATCGCGTCTTTACAAACAGAAACAACTTTCTCCTAAAACATGTATTGTAACCTTTAATTATGATCTTGGCGAACGATACCTATCAAACGAACAGCTATTTAATACTTAAACTCGTGCTTAAACTCGTAGATTGCTCCCATCTATAATAAGGAGATATGATATACTATCTATACCAGTCGTAGCATGTAATACATAGTAAGGGGGGAGTACATATGGATATACATTCGATGCAACTAAAATTACAATCGTTTAGTGAAAAAATGACAGAATATATATCAAACTCTTTGCTCTTTTGGGCAACTACAGGATACGATAATATAAATGGAGGATACTATGAAGCAGTAGACTTTCATGGAAATCCCATTACTTCCTTACACAGACGCTTTCGTATACATCCTCGAAATATATTTGCACATACTGCAGCAACAGTAAAAGGATATGGCAATTATATAGATACAGCAATACAAGCAACCTCATTTATCATGGAAACATGTTGGCAAAAAAAACAAGGCTTTGCCACCCTTAGCGATAATGAAGGGAACATCATAAACGACACCGTTGTACTCTATGATCAAACATTTACATTGCTTGCTTTTGCATGGCTATACCACGCAACACAGCAGAAAGAATACAAATACAATCTCATGACAGTATGGAAAACTATCAATGAGACACTTTCATATGATAAATATGGTTTTGCTACCAGCAATAAAGCAAAGAAACAAAGTGATGCTCTTCTATTACAAAATCCACATATGCATCTTTTTGAAGCATTATTAGATGTGTATCAAATAATGAAAGAAGAATATTGGCTTGCAGAAGCAACTAACATATACACTCTGTTTAGCAAATTTTTTTATGACAAAGAACATAGGGTAGTGTTAGAATACTTACATAAAGACTATAGCCCTCAACATGAGGCCATAGATAAAATAGAGCCAGGACATCATTTTGAATGGGTATGGCTTCTTCATAAATACCGTATTCTTCTACGAGATACTATTGATACTGATATGATAGAAAACATCTATAGGTTTGCTATGGAACATGGAATATCGAAACAAAAGATTCCATACGAGATAGTACAGCACAATGGTGTTCCTGTAAAATCAACACAGCGTATGTGGGCACAGACCGAACAATTAAAAGCACATCTTGCTATGTACGAATATTCAAAAGATATAACATACATAGATTTTGCAATACAGACATTAGAAACGCTCAATACCTATTTTTGTTCCCATGATATATCAGGTGTTTGGTATGATTGCTACGATATACACGGAACTATGGTAGCACCTAACTCCCCTTCTAGTACATTATATCACCTATTTGTCTGTTTAGATGAATTTAATACAGCATGCCGTACTATAATAAACATATAAAATTGCAGTGATAAGAATTATAGAATGAAAAATACGTATAATAAAACATACAATAAATATTTTAGTTATTGGTGGATAAAAACATAATAAAAAAAATGCTATTTATAAAAAAAAGTAAAAATTATTGTAATAATAGCTTGACATAGCTTGACATATTACCAATAATATACTTATTGAAGTAAAATAATAAAATTATAAGGAGAGTTTTATGAAAAAAAGTCTTTTTCAAAAAAGCCCTTTATGGTTATTGTTACCAATAACCATAATTTCGTTAGTATTTGCAGGGTGTTCTTCAGACAGCTCTGACAGTGGTGGTTCTTCCTCGTCAATAACAGGACTATCATACGTCACTGTAGCTTCAGGGACAGGTGCAAATGTAGATGTTTCTTTTGTCGCTCCGCCAGAAGCGGATGCAGTCAAAATAGTAGCTACACCAACATCGGAAGGACTAAACAGTCCTCTTGATTCGATATTGGGAAGCGTGCTTTCTTCATTTGAAGAAGCAAAAACAGTTACTGTTACAGTACCACGTTCACAATTTGTTTCTAGTTCCTCAAGTGGTGCAATCTCAAAAATAATTTTGAAAGGGTTGCGCTCATATACATCCTATTCATTTAATGTATATGCAGTTTCTGAATCAGGGGAATCATCAGCAGTATCAAATCTTCCAGAAGTTGCAATTCCTGTTGTAACTACTGCTCCACAAGATGTAATTTCTCAATCTGATGTTTCTATACTATTAGAGGAAGATAAATCTATAAAATTAAAATGGGATACTAATCGTATTCAAGCAGGACTAGTAGACTTTACAAAGGTACGTTTTTCCGTACATACCGCAGGAGATACCGAAATTGCTGTGTACAATGTAGATGATCTTTCAGCAGGAGAAGTTACTCTTTCTGATATAAATACCATTGATCCTGCAACATACACAGTAAAAGCGATATATACCAGTGCTAATGGAATACCTTCTGCAAAGAAAATGGTGATAAATCTTGTTCCTAGTAAGCTAAAAAGCGATATACAAGCAATAGCAGGCTTAAAAGTAGAAGCAAAAAATAAAGCAAATAGTGCTGATGCTGATGAAGCATTGTATATAAGCTGGACTAGCTATGACTATAGTGCTGCAAAAGCAGGAACTAAAATAGCAGTAACAGTAAGTGTTGGAAAATTTCCTATAAAAACAGTAATTGTCAACAATGCATCGGTTACTGATATAAATAAAGCTGTTCCAGTTGCTGCTGGTCGTACTGTATTTTTTCCAACGAAAAATGCAATATGGGTGAGCAATTTATATGGTACAAAGACATATAATGTATCTGTTGTAGTACATGATGATTATGGCAGTATGTCTAGTGCAATGACAGCAAGTGCTAAAACAACTGATACACAAACAGAACCAGTAACTGGTGTTATTGGTAGACCATTAGGAAATAGTATTGTGGCAACCTGGAGCGTACCAAACATTGGCGATTATGTAGGGGTAAATGTGAGATTATTAGATACCGCTGATGCTGTTAAGCCTACAGATGATGATCCTGATAAAAATGTAGTAAGTACTCTTGAGATAAGAGGTGATACTATTTTAAGAGCAGTATTTAATGATGTAAAAGAAGGTGTTTATAGAGTAGCAGTAGCTACTGTGGATGCAACTGGCAATGTTTCTAAACAGGGAGACAAAGACTTGTTTGTAGAATCAACAGTAGATGCTACTATTGCATCTGATGCAAAAAAAGATACTACTGCTCCTCCAGCACCAACGTTAGCTACAAATTATCCAAAGTATTATTACAAAGCAAATGGTACTGAGGTAGATGTAGTACTCCAATTATCTTTTGCTCCTTCAAACAATTTTGCTCTACAGGATGTAAAGAGTGCTACCGTTATACTCAGTAAAAAAGAAGGAAAAGATACTGCAGCAGCTACCGCAGCAACAGCGAGTGTAGTAAGTACCAGTACCTATGAGCCATCAACAGGCTTTTTTATGACTTTGAGAAATTTGAAGAGAGACACAGCTTCTCTTGTTACTAAATATACTGCAACTATATACTACACAGATGTATTTGGAAACGGAGATGGAACAGTAGCAGCGAATCGTCTTGATCAAGCTCTGAGTTTTGATGCAGTATCTACTGCTCCACAGAAAAGTGAAGTAGCGTTTACTAACACACCAAAAGGGAATAATCTCTATGGTATAGAAATTGCAAGTAGTGTAAGTGGCTATGATAATGGAGTACCTCTCATTAAAGCTACAGTTACTTTTAGTAGTGGCAAACGATTACTTGCTCTATACGGCAGTGATGAAACAGTACCAATTGCAGCAAAGCAACTTGATACTACTGGATCTGTATATTTTGGTGAAAAAGATGGCATTAGTTTTCCAGAAGGAACAGAAAATACAGGCAAAACTGCTATAGAAAGTGGTGGTATGACTTATAAAGCAAAACTGTTTGAAGTATATAACTCTGGACTGTACTCACAAGCTACTGCCCTTGATGATATTACCGTAGCAGATATAGTATCAACAGCACCAGAAGCAGCAGAAATAGAAGGAGTTACTGGTGATGCAAGCACTTCTACTTTAATCTTTAATGAAACTACTGGTGAACTAACTGTGCCTTTTAAAGAATCAAGCGGTACAGCAGCGAAAGATCCTTCAAATAATAATGTAGCTCCAAATAAAGTACTGTATAAAGTATACGCTACTACAGAGTCGGTATCGGGAAGCACAGCAGACGATAAAATCAAAAACATTAAAGATATAGCAAATGTTCGTATGGCTCAAGTACAAGGAACAAACGCAGGAGCTGATAGAACAGTGAAATTTTTTGGGTTTAGTGCTGATGATAAAGATGCTACCTTTACCGTTGCTATTGAAGCTATCAATACTTTCAATACTTCTTTCTCAAACAATGTTACCGCAACAGGAAAAGCACAACAAAAAACAGCTACAGCACTTGGATCTGATGCTTCATTCTCCTATGCAGGCAATGGAGATCCTAAGGTAGCAAATACATACGTATTTCCCTATAGTAGCTCTAGTAAGACTGAAACAATAGCAAAACCAACATTAGCAAGCCTTACCATTCCTTCAGGAGCTACATTAACTAAGTTTACTTTGACATATGTAAGCGGTGTTAATTTTAAGCTCGCCTCTAATGCAAGTACTGATGCAGTTACTATAAGTAGTTTGCAACCAGGAGCATTATCAGGTGGTCAGATATCTAATGATGCAGGAACAATAACTGTTAACAGTAATGTAGATGTAGCAGGAACTGGTAAATACAGAGTATCTCTTACAGCTACAGGTTCTGCTGCTCCATATGTGGTACTGACAAAAGACGTAAGTATTACCATTCAGAAGAACGGTCTTTCTGGTGTGACACATGCATATAGTACAGGTTTTTCAGGAAATGTAATTAAAGTAGGGGATACAGAGGTAACAGGAACAGTGAATATGACAAATCTCCCTGCTACTCCAAATGACTATACTACACAAGTATTACAAAAGGGTAAATTACTCCTTGGTACTTCAATAATAGATGTATCAGCCCCAAGTGATAGCCCAGAAAGATTTATTATCGCAGCAGATCCAAAGGCAGCAGATAAAGGTCCATATACATTAATTCTTACTCCAAACGCTGCACTATCAAAGTCAGTATCAGGAAGTTATGAGATTAACTTTGACGTAACTGCAAAAGGCTTAACTTCTTTTTCTTATGCTAGTTCACCATTCAACATTAGGAAAGGGACTGCAATATCTAGTGCAACAGTGTCTGTGGCAAGTGGTGCTACTCATCCTAATGGAGGAAAATTTTCAATATCTCCTGCTCTTCCAGACGGCTTAAGTATTGCTGAGGCTACAGGAGCAATAACAGGAACACCATCAGCATATCAAGAAGCAACAGAATACACTGTTACATATACCCCTGCCGATACTAGTACACATACAGTATCTACCACTAAAATTTCGATTAAAGTTGCAGCAAGTGTTACATATAATGGTTCACCATTTACATTTGTAAAAGGTACAAGTGTTGGTTCTAGCAACACAGTAACCGTCAACCCTTCTGCTTCAGGTACATATAGCGTGAGTTCAAAAACTCCTCTTCCTGCAGGATTGAGTGTAAATTCTGGTACAGGAGCAATAGAAGGAACACCTACTGAACCAAAAGCACAAGCTGATTATACAATAGAGTTTGATCCTACTACTGCAGGTCAGCCTAATGTTTCTGCTACTGTGAGAATTACAGTACAAGGAATAAGCTATGCTAATGCTAGCTATACATTTGTAAAAGGTACTCAGATTACTAATCAATCGGTAACAAAGGTAGGAACAACTTCTGCAGGAGCATTTAGTGTAAGTCCTAGTCTTCCAGCTGGATTAAGTTTAGCTGGTAATACTGGAGTAATAAGTGGAACACCTACTGCAGCCGCAGCCGCAGCTAATTATGTGATAACATTTAATCCTACTCCTGGTGGTGAAGCTAATCTTACTACTACTATAAGCATTACAGTACAAGGAATAAACTATTCTAGTGCTAGTTATTCTTTTATAAAAGGTAGTGCGATTACTAATCAATCGGTAACAAAGGTAGGAACAACTTCTGCAGGAGCATTTAGTGTAAGTCCTAGTCTTCCAGCTGGATTAAGTTTAGCTAGTGATACTGGAGTAATAAGTGGAACACCTACTGCATTATCAGCAGCAGCTAATTATACGATAACATTTGATCCTACTCCTAGTGGTGAGTCTAATCTTACTGTTATTGTTAGCATTGCAGTAATACAAAGAATAAGCTATGCTAATGCACCATTTACATTTGTAAGAGGTAGTGCGATTTCTAATCAATCAGTAACAAAAGAAGGAACAACTTCTGCAGGAGCATTTAGTGTAAGTCCTAGTCTTCCAAATGGATTAAGTTTAGCTGGTAATACTGGAGTAATAAGTGGAACACCTACTGCAGCCGCAGTCGCAGCTAATTATGTGATAACATTTAATCCTACTCCTAGTGGTGAAGCTAATCTTACTACTACTATAAGCATTACAGTACAAGGAATAAGCTATTCTAGTGCTAGTTATTCTTTTATAAAAGGTAGTGCGATTACTAATCAATCGGTAACAAAGGTAGGAACAACTTCTGCAGGAGTATTTAGTGTAAGTCCTAATCTTCCAACTGGATTAAGTTTAGCTAGTGATACTGGAGTAATAAGTGGAACACCTACTGCATTATCAGCAGCAGCTAATTATACGATAACATTTAATCCTACTCCTAGTGGTGAGTCTAATCTTACTGTTATTGTTAGTATTGCAGTAATACAAAGAATACGCTATGCTAATGCACCATTTACATTTGTAAGAGGTAGTGCGATTTCTAATCAATCAGTAACAAAAGAAGGAACAACTTCTGCAGGAGCATTTAGTGTAAATCCTAGTCTTCCATCTGGATTAAGTTTAGCTAGTAATACTGGAGTAATAAGTGGAACACCTACTGTAGCCGCAGCAGCAGCTAATTATGTGATAACATTTAATCCTACTCCTAATGGTGAATCTAATCTTACTACTACTATAAGCATTACAGTACAAGGAATAAGCTATACTGGTAGCCCTTATACTTTTACAGACGGTAGTGCGATTAGTGCAAAAACAGTAACAAAGACAGGAACAAGCTCTGCAGGTCAATTTAGTATAAGTCCAAATCTGACTACTAATACAGGTTTAGTTTTTAATACTACTACAGGACAAATATCAGGAACTCCAAATAAAACGAGTTCTCGAACAACATATACGATAACATTTAATCCTACTCCTAGTGGTGAATCTAATCTTACTACTACTATTCAAGTTACAGTCAATTAACCAATACTGAAGTTCAGAAGAGTATAGATACTCTTCTCAAGCAAAAAAGCCAGTGCATTATGCACTGGCTTTTTTTATAGACAATTATATGTCTTATTGATGATACTCATTACACTATGAGTACATTGATTTTTCCCATATATAATTATCACAGCCTTTACTCATAAAAAAACCCGCAGTATACTGCGGGTATGATTTGTAACTATGTAAATAGCTATCCTCAACCTATATACATAAGAATATAAAAAAAAATTTTTTTTTGTCAAATAGTGTGTATTGACATATAATGACAAACATACTATGATATAAACATACAATAAAAAATTATACTTAACATTAGGAGGATAAGATGAAAGTAACTCCCCTTGGAGATAGAGTGTTATTAAAAATAGCTCCCGAAGAAAGTACTACAAAAGGTGGTATTATAATTCCTGATACTGCAAGAGAAAAAACACAGACAGGAACAGTAGTATCTATTGGTGATAGTTCTGATATTAAACAAGTAAAAGTTGGGAACAAAGTTATTTACGATAAGTATGCAGGTTCTCAAATTGAAATAGATTCAGTAGAGCATTTAGTCATTGCTTTCAAGGATATTTTAGCTATTGTTGAATAACAGTTACTACAATAAATAATTGTATATCTATTGTAAAGCACCCTTTTTCTTATGAGAGAGGGTGTTTTTTTAAACACTATCATGTATAGAGAGTTAGGTCTGTATAACATTGTAGGTAGCACCTAGTGTTTTTAGCGTGGCATAAAAGGTAGGGTATGTTATTTCAGCAACAGTATAGTCCTGTATAGTTATGCCTTTTTGAGAGCGGAGGGCTGCTATTGCAAACGCCATAGCAATACGATGATCTCCATGTGAATGGATAGTTCCGCCTTGTATGGTGGATGGATATATTGTCATACCGTCCGCATGTTCTTGGCATTGTACTCCTAATTGAGTCAGTTCTTTGGTCATTATTGCAATTCTATCAGTTTCTTTTATGCGTGCATGGGCAACCCCAGTAAAGGTGATGGGCTGTTTTGCAAAACAGGCGCATACGGCAAGTATGGGTAACGAGTCAGGAATGTCTTGTAAATTAAATGTTCCGCCTGATAGTTGAGGAAGCTGATGACTGTGCTGTGTTTCTGTTTTTTTAGAAAGACTCCATCCTCCTTGCGAGTTTTGATGCCAGTAAAAATGAATTCCCATATGCTTAAGAATAGCAAGTATTTTTTTGTCTGCTTGTATGTCATCTTTGTCAAGTCCAGTAATAGTGATAGTATCGTTAAAGAGTGCAGTAGCACATATAAAAAAAGCAGCAGAAGAATAATCTCCACTGATAGTAGTATGAAAAGGAGCTATGGATGAAGAGCCTTGTATAGTAAACGAGCGATACTGTTTTTGATTCTGTACTGGTACGTGAAAGCGTTCTAGCCATTGTAATGTCATATCAATGTAAGGAAACTCTCCGTTTAGTTCTGCGTGTATGGTGCTTTTGTTCTCAAGAAAAGAGAGAGCTATGAGTAAAGCTGAGAGATATTGGCTGGTGGGACAGGAGAGAGATACATTGCCTGCTTGTATGGGACCTGTAATACTGTAAGGGGCATAATACTGTTTTTCTGTGGTATTGTGATATGTTATCGTTGCTCCCAACTGTTTTAGTGCAACAAGGAGGTCTTTGGCACTGCGTTTTTGTATAGAAGCGTCTCCTGTAAAGTATACGGGGGTGTTTCCTAGCGCTGCGAGAGCGGTTGCAAGGTACAAAGTGGTGCCACTGTTTCCTACATCAATAGTAATGCTGTTGTTTGAGCGTATGGTGTGTTTTTTTGTGTTTGATTGTGTACGGGCTAAGTGAGAGTTAAACTGTAAATTATGGAGTCCAGGACTGTCTATTGTTATGGATTGCCCTAATATGGTGCTTTTTACTCCCCATGCTGTGAGTACATTGATGCAGCTTACTGTGTCTCCTGATAGGAGGATGTTATTGATAGTGCTTGATCCTTTTGCCATTGCAGCAAGTAATAAAGCGCGGATGCTATGGCTTTTTGAGCTTGGCACTGCTATAGTGCCTGAGAGAGAGGTGTGTTTTATGGGAGCAATAAATAATGAAGAAGTATTGGTATGTTCCATTCTATTGTGTGTTTTGTTTATGCTAGGTTGTTATATCATAGTGTTTGGATCTAGTAATGTTTCTACTTCGTTTTTTTCTAATATGTTTTCTTCTAAAATGACTTCTCTGATAGTTCGTTTTTCGTGGTATGCTTTGTGAGCAAGTGCTGCTGCTTTATCATATCCAATTTTTAATGCAAGTGGGGTAACAAGTGCAAGCGATTGTTCTATCCAATAGTTACTTCGTTGTGCGTCAGCAGTGATGCCTGCAATACATTTGTTTTGTAAGACTGCGCATGTGTTGCCTGCAAGCTCTAATGCACTGATACATTCATGTGAAATAACAGGATACATCATAATAAGTTGTAAGGGTCCGTTTTGTGCTCCTATGCGTACTGTTTCTGCTTTGCCTAATAGATGAGCTGCAGATTGTATAGTCATTTCGGGAATAACAGGATTTATTTTTCCTGGCATGATTGAGGAGCCTGGCTGTAGTTCGGGTAATACTATTTCAGCTAATGAGGTGCGAGGCCCACTTGCTAATAGGCGTATATCATTTGCTATTTTTATGAGTGCTGTTGCCAACACTGATATAGCTCCCATAAGACTTACAAAGGCTTCTGCTCCTGCCATGCGAGCAAATTTGTTTTCTGCAGAAGTAAAGGAAGTATGTGTGTCGTGTACTAAAGATTGTATAAATTGTTCTGGAAAATGTTTTGCACAGTTTAATCCTGTGCCTACTGCTGTTCCTCCTTGTGGGAGTTCGGAAAGATCTTGTTTACAACGAATAAGCTGTGTTTTTGCAAAATCAAGCTGGGAAGCAAACGCTGAAAATTCTTGTCCTAAGGTCATAGGTACGGCATCTTGAAGATGGGTACGTCCAATTTTTATGATATTTGAAAATTCTTTGCTTTTTGTAGTGCATCCGTCAATAAGAGAATGGAGTTGTGTAATACATGTTTCTAGCTGTAATCGACATGCAATGTAAATTGCAGTAGGAATCGTGTCATTGGAAGATTGCCCTCTATTGACATGGTCGTTGGGGTGTACTTTACGAGAAGCTATATAGTGTTCTGTGTTTCTATCAAGTCCAAGTATTTCGTTTGAACGGTTGGCTATCACTTCGTTTATGTTCATGTTCCATGAAGTGCCGCTTCCTGTTTGCATTACATCAATGGGAAAGTGATCGTTAAATTTTCCTGCTATTACTTCATCTGCACTTTGTATAATGGCATGTGCTATTTCATCATCAATAGTATGTAAGGATTGGTTGGCTTTTGCTGCATGCTTTTTGATTAAGGCTAATGCTTTAATCATCTGCGGATGAATGCGTAAAGGTGAGATTGCAAAGTTTTCTGTTGCTCGTTGGGTTTGTGCTCCCCAATATGCAGTTTTGGGGACCTGCATTTCGCCCATAGAGTCTTTTTCTATTCTGTAGTTTTGTTCTGTTGTCATTGTGTGTTCCTTTCTTTTTTTGTTACGGCTACTCTCTATTATAGCAAATAGAGAGAGAACATTGTATGTGTGTGGTGTTTGTAATACAAGAGGGTATTATATAGATTTATTCACTGAGCTGTAAAAATGCTTCACCTCTGTTGTTTTCAATTATCTTGTACACTTGACTGTAGCTAAATGTCATCATACAAATATGATGTATGCTCAGTACTGCTTCTTGTAATTCTTGATTATTTTCAAGCATTGTTATGTTTAATTTACATTTTTTTGTAAGGGTACTTGCAGAGTACTGTCTATTATGTGCGTATGTTGTTTCATGTGATCCGAGAAATTTTATAATATCTCCTATCTTGTTTTTTGCTTCATTATCATCCTTAAACATATTTGAATATAACCAAGTTGTGATAAGTTCTTTTGACCATGCAATAGCTTTTTCGCATTCCCCTAATAATGTTGGGTTATATTTATTTAAGATATATCCCCAAATATGTATAAGGCTTTGGTTATCTTCAATTTCTTCTTTTGCTTTTTTGAATTCTTCAAGAATACCTTGTGCAGATGTTATGCCTATTTGTGGATCAAAGGGACCTATGCTTGAATGTTTTCCCATAATAATTTCTTTTGATGCCATAGTAATCATAGTACCTGCGGACATGGCGAGTTGTGGAATTATTGTACGAATATCATTACCAAACATGTCTTTTAGGTAGTGAACTAAAGATTCAGTTGCTGCTAAATCACCTCCGGGAGTATGCAGTATTAAGTCAAGCCCGTTGTCTCTATTAAGTCCCTTGATAGTGGTCATAAATCCTATTTTATCTTTATCATTTATGCTGTTATCATTGTTACTTTTATTATTAAAAAAATCTGAGTAGTATACTATTGTATTTCTTTTTGTAATATCAGATAAACGCTTTATATATTCTTTTCGTTTTCTATCAATAATATCAATACTTTCAGTATTTCTAGAGAGTTCTTCTATGATTTCTTTTTCTATTTCATTCCAAGAAGGCATTTTTATATTTTTGGTAAAGGGCGAGAGCTACCTGATAGTCGAGTGATAGGCTGCCTTGTTTGAGGTGCGGGAGAGATTCTTGGTAAAGGGCGAGAGCTACCTGATAGTCGAGTGATAGGCTGTCGTGTGTGAGGTGCAGGAGAGGTTCCTGGTAAAGGGCGAGAGCTACCTGATAGCCGAGTGATAGGCTGTCGTGTATGAGGTGCAGGAGAAGAATTATTTTGTGTAAGAGACGCTGTTTCATGGAATGAATGAAAATTTTTTGATATTGTTGTTTCTTTTTTCATATAAAACTCCTTATATATGTATTATAGTATACTCGGTTATTTTTTTGTTGTTATTCAATATGCTTGTTTTTTATGGGGTGTTTGGGAGACGCAATGAAATCATACTGTAGTTCCCCATATATTTGCTATAATAATGGTATAATATACATAAATACATGACTAAGAGGGTACAGCACTATGAGTGAAATAAAATCAGCCTATGAAAAAGCGATGGAACGATTTCAAGATGTGAAAGCAGATAAAAAATCGCTTAAACGAAAACAGATTATAGATAAAGGGCGTTCCTTGTGTGGAAGGTTTCTTAATGCAGAGAATGTTGACTTACAAGCAGAAATTGATACCTATAGTGAAGAAGAACGAGATTGGTTTCGCTATGGAGTAGGAGAAGCGATATTAAGTCGTATCATTCTTCCGAGCACAAAAATGAATACTGATTTTGTCGATCCTATTATAAAAGCCACAATGATAGTGTCTGCACAGGCTGCTGTTGCAGAACAGTTGCTAAAACAGTATCAGCAACTGTGTCAACAATATATAGATGAGCGACTAAAGTTTTCTGAGCAAATGGAAATGCAAATGCAACAGATGATGCAACAGCACGGTGCAGCGTTACAAAATGAGCAGCAACGTTTAGCGTTTCAGCAAAAAATGGTAAAAAGTATGCAAGAACAGTTACAGCAGCTTGAAGATCAGTTTGCTCCTGCAGTGGATAAAGTAAAATCAAATTTACGACAACTTCTTGGAACGTGGATAGAAAAGTAGTATGCCTCTAAACTGTGGTATTGTTGGACTTCCTAATGTTGGAAAATCTTCTTTGTTTTCTGCATTGACATCTATAGCTGCTCCTATTGAAAATTATCCTTTCTGTACTATTGATCCAAATGTTGGGCTTGTTGAAATGCCAGATGAGCGAGTAGCAAAGTTGCACAGTATATATAAGCCACAGAAAACAATAGCCACTACCTGTGAGTTTGTGGATATTGCAGGTCTTGTAAAAGGTGCATCAAAAGGGGAAGGCTTAGGAAATAAATTTTTAGCAAATATTCGTGAAACAGGTATTGTTGCACATGTTCTTCGTTGTTTTGATGATACTACTATTACTCATGTAAGTGGTACTATCAATCCTCTTGATGATATAGTTACTATCAATACTGAGCTTGCACTTGCTGATCTTGAAACGGTGCAAAAACAAAAGGATCGTATCGTAAAAGAAAAAAAAATAAAAAGTGCAGAGGTACAGAAGAAAATTGCTATAATGCATCCTCTTCTTGATAAATTGGAAGATGCTCTCAATAATTCAAAGCCTTTGTATACGCTTGAATACAGTGATGATGAGCAGACTGTGTTGCGTCAGTTACAACTGCTGCGTATGAAACCTATGATGTATGTATGTAATGTACCTGAAGATGAAGTACAAACAGGTAATCAGTATACTACCATAGTGCAGGAGTATGCAAAAGAAGAGCAAAGTAGTGTATTGTATATTAGCGCAAAGTTTGAAGCAGAGCTTGCACAGTTTTCATCGGAAGAAAAAGATGAGTTCTTACAAAGTGTGGGAATACAACAGTCAAGTTTAGGACTGTTGATTAAAACAGCGTATACTATGTTAGGACTTCGTACTTTTTTTACGGCAGGAGAAAAAGAAGTGCATGCATGGACATTTAAGGATGGGATGGTAGCACCAGAAGCTGCAGGTATTATACATAGTGATTTTCAAAAAGGGTTTATTCGTGCTGAAGTATTTTCGTATGATGATTTACTGGTATGTGGAAGTGAAGCAAATATACGAAATTCTGGTAAATTGCGTACTGAAGGAAAAGAGTATAGAGTGCAAGATGGGGATATTATGCATTTTCGGTTTAATGTATAAAATACATAGAATAAAGAGGCGTACATGACATATGTGATTCTTGGAGCAGGACAAGTTGGTTTTCAGGTAGCTCAATTTCTTTCACAAGAAGGCCATACAGTAACAGTTATAGACAATAATCGAAAGCTGGTAGTAAAATTACAGGATCGTCTTGATTGTAAGATAGTTATAGATGATGGAAAAAAGCAAGAGGTATTGAAAGAGGCAAATATTCAGGATGCTGATTATTTTGTTGCTGTTACTAATTATGATGATACCAATCTTATTAGCTGTAGTTTAGTACGTCAGTTAGCACCGAAAACACGATGTATTGCACGATTACGGAATGATAAGTATCTTGAATACATACAATCAATAAAATCTACTTTTAATATTACAGAGGTAGTACAGCCTGAACGGGAGATAGCAACCTCTATTATACGGAGTATAGAATATGGAAGAGGTATGAGTGAAGCATTTTCGTTTATAGACTTTAATCGTATTCAAATACGTTCGTATCGTATAGTATCAGAATCTGTACTTGTACATCAGCCTGTAAGTAACTTTAGAAATAGTCTTCACTTTTCACAAGAAAATGAAGACAATTTTCTTATTGCTATGATTCAAAGAGATGATACTATCTTTCTTCCTTCGGGAAGTGATGTGCTACAAGAGGGTGATGAATTATATTTTATTGGATCTATGAATGATCTTGATACATTATTTTATCATTTAGGAAGATCAGTAAAAGAAAGAAAAAATATTCGAAAAATTATGATCATTGGTGGTGGAGCAGTAACATCACAAATATTAGATATTTACAGTTCTAAGACAACGGGGTTTACTCAGCTCATAGGAAAGAGTCGTGTTTCTTCTCGAAATATTGTGGTCGTAGAAAGTGATGAGAAATTATGTGGGGAGATAGCTGATAATTTTCCTGATATAACAGTGTTAAATGCAGATGTGACTGAAGAGCAGACATTGGAGGATATAGAGATTTCCAGTGCTGATCTTGTTATTACTGCTACAGGGTCACAGGAGTTAAATATAGTGGTAGCTGCACATAGTCATAATCTTGGAGTAAAGCAAACAATGGCGGTGGTGCATACATCTGTATATTCTGAAATCGCAGAAGAGCTTGGTATTAGTGTTTCTTTTAGTATACGAGGAGCTCTTACTAATTCAATTATTAGTTTATTAAGAGGTTATGATTCTGTGTTGAGTGTAGCGTATGGAGATCTTTCTATTTTTACTCATAAAGTGAGTCCTAAAAACTATGCATATAAAAAGAAAATCAAGGATCTTCGTATTCCAAAAGACAGTCTTATTATGTGTATTAATCGAGGAGACACATCATTTATTGCTCAAGGGAATATTGAAATAGAAGATAAAGATCAGTTATTAGTTATGAGTAAAAAGAATTCTCTTGATAAAATTACTGAGTTATTTCCGATAAATAAGGAATAATAGTATATGCATATAAAACGTACTCTTCGTGTATTAGGAGCTTTGTTTACTGTATACTCATTTGTATTGTTGTTTCCTGCATTTGTGTCATTACTGTATCAAGAGCATGAATATACCTTATATTTTCTTGTTCCTAGTATAGCGTTGGTACTGTTTGGGGCTATTATTTTGTTTTTAACAAAAACAAAAAAACAGCAGCCTACTACCGTACGGCAATCTTTGTTTCTTGTTTCGTTTAGTTGGATAAGTGTGTCTTTGTTAGGAACCATTCCATTTTTATTTTCAAAAGTGATACCTGATTTTAGTTCGGCTCTGTTTGAAACTGTATCAGGATTTACTACTACTGGAGCTTCTATACTTACTGATATAGAAATATTACCAAAATCTATGTTGTTTTGGAGAGCGTTTACTCAGTGGTTAGGTGGAATGGGAATTGTTGTTTTGACAGTTGCGTTGTTTCCATTGTTGGGGATAGGAGGAAACACTTTGATGGCAGCTGAATCTCCTGGTCCAGAGCTAAATAAAATAACTCCAAAAATAAGTAATGTAGCAAAGATTTTTTGGCTTATCTATATGTTACTTACTGCCCTAGAAACGATGCTCTTATACTTTGCAGGAATGAATTTATTTGATGCCGTTACTCATTCTTTTGCTACTATGGCTACTGGGGGATTTTCTACTAAAAATACAAGTATCGCTGAGTACAGTTTGCTCATACAAGGAATCATCACTTTTTTTATGTTTCTTGCAGGTACCAATTTTGCATTATACTTTACTATCCTCACAGGGAAAACTGTGAGTATTTTTAAGGATACCGAATTTCGCTGGTACATAAGCGTTACTTTAGGAGCATCGTGTCTGATTGCGATAACTCTTGTTCTATTTCAAGTTGCTCGTATTGGAGATGCAGTGCTTGATAGCTTATTTCAAACAGCTTCTATTATAACAACTACTGGTTTCGCTTCTGTTGATTTTGAGCAATGGCCGTATTTTGCACAGTCTATCTTGTTGGTACTTATGTTTTTTGGGGGTTGTGCAGGATCAACAGGGGGAGGTATAAAAGTTATACGCATTGTTATTTCTATTAAGTTTATATTATCTGAGTTTACTCGTTTTTTTATGCCTCAAAAAGTATCAGTGATAAAAATAAATAATAAGAAGATTGATAGTGATTATATTCGTGTAGTATTAGTATTTATTCTTACCTATATCTTTTTATTGCTTTTGACTACTGTTGTTATATCATTACAAAATATTGATATATTGACATCTTTTACCACTGCCTTGTCTGCATTAGGGAATATCGGACCAGGGTTTGGGGCTATTGGTCCTACTGAAAATTATGCTTTTTTTTCACCTGCAGTAAAGTTGTTTCTTAGCTTTGTTATGATAGCAGGAAGACTAGAGCTATTTACTGTGCTTATTTTATTTACTCCTCGTTTTTGGAAATAAAGAATAGTAAGGAGATATGGTATGAAACTGAAATTTGATATACATGAAATAGATACATTGCTGAAAGGATTTGATCTTAGATCAGAAGCAGATAAAGAAACAGTTAATTTTATCTATAATAATGTAATAGAATATGGAAAAAGACAGGATAAAACTATGGATATCCAAAGAGACAAAGCAAGAATTTTTTTTCCAATTACTATAACTTTAATGGTATTTCTTACTAATGGAATAGTCGTATCATATGATAAGATTTTTACAGAATCTTTATTTTGGAACGGTATTATTATTGTTAGTATAATATTACCTTTTATTTTTTTGTTTTTATCATCTCGAAAATTTCATAATGTATTAAGGAATTATGAAATAGTCTATGAGGTTGCCCCTGTTCATGATTTGAACATATACAAGGAAGAATATAAAGCTAAATTAGCAATTATATATTATTTATTTAAGCAACTACAGGTAAGGGAAGAGCGGTTAATTCAATTAGCAAAGTACATAGGTAGTGGAATACGGTATATGTATTATGGAATAGTATTTGTTTTTATATTTATAGTAGTGTTATTTGTCATTTTCAATATCTACCAAGCAGTAATTATCAAAGAAGAAGCTGAATTTATATTTCATGTGTGGAGTGTTATGGCTTATCTTTTAATGGATTGTCACTCTCTAGGGCAGTTTTTACCCCTTGTATTTTAGGGAAATCATTGTTTTTGTTCCCATTATTAGCAGGGGGCTTTTTATTGCCGTTACCTGTATTGCTTGCAGAATTATTATTACCGTTACTCATGTACTCATTATAGCATAATTGTTTGTTTTCTGTTCTCTACTGAAGCCTTTTCTGTCGCAATTAGTCCTTGAATCCGCAAACTGCAACAAACACGAACAACAAAAAAGCGTTTTTATAGTAAAATAAAACTACTAGTAATATATTTAAAGTGAGGTTTAAGATGAAGTATACCCAAGTATGTGATGGAGTGTTTAAGTTATCGGCAAATGCGTATGATTTGTTGTTTGAAAGCATGTGGCCTATTCCAAAAGGAGTTGCAATGAGTTCCTATATTGTTAAAGGGGAAAAAGTTGCTATTATTGATGGTGTATGCGGATGGGATGGAGTACCCGAAACATTGGAAGAACAGTTTGATCAAATGGGACTCAAGACTGAGGATATAGATTATGTAATTATAAATCATATGGAGCCAGATCATTCAGGGTGGCTTGAAAATTTTAAGACAAAAATTAGAAGCGATATTACGCTTGTTACTCATGAAAAGTCAATACCTCTTTTAGAACGATTTTTTGGTATTACTGACTTAAAAATACAAACAGTACGGTCAGGAGATACTTTAGATTTAGGGAATGGGAGAGTGCTGGCTTTTGAAGAGATTCCAAATGTGCATTGGCCTGAAACTATTGCGACTTTTGATACTCAATCGGGAGTACTGTTTCCTTGTGATGCGTTTGGTGCGTTTGGTGCTACTGATGAAGACAAAATGTTTGATGATGAGTTAGAACAGGAAGAAATTGAAGCACTTGAGCCTGAAATAAGACGGTATTATTCCAATATTGTTGGTGCTTTTTCGGTGCCAGCTCGTCGTGCTATTGAAAAAGCAGGAAAGCTGCCTATAAAGATGATTGCTCCTGGGCATGGTATTGTATGGCGAAAAGATCCCATGTATATTGTAGATAAGTACTTACAGTATGCAGGTTATTCGCAGGGTCCTGCAAGAAAAAAAATTACTGTATTATGGGCCTCTATGTATGGAAATACTGAAAAAGCAGTGCAACCAGTAGTAGATACAATAGAAGCTGCTGGTATTGAATGTGCAGTACATCAACTGCCAGATGAAGATCATTACTCGTTTATTATTAGTGATGTATGGGACTCAAGCGGAGTAATTATTGGTACGCCAACATATGAGTATAAAATGTTTCCTGCTATGGCTATGGCACTTGAGGAGCTAGGAAATAAAAAAGCATTAAATAGAAGAGCTTTTTTGTTTGGATCGTATGGGTGGGCAGCAAGTGCACAAAAAGAGTTTGAGGAAATTATAGAGCGAAAAAAGTTAAAGTGGCAGCTGTTACCTAAGGTAGAATTTAAGGGAAGTCCTGATGCAAATGATATTGAATTAGTAAAGCAACGAACGAAAGAGCTTATTGAGGAAGTGAATAAGTGGTATGAAGAATCAGGCAATCAATAAAACTAAGTCTCTGCAGCTTGAAAATATAAATATAAAAAAATTAGAACCTCTTCTTTCTCCGCTTGAGTTAAAGCAATATGTACAAAGTACGCGAGAGGTACAAGAACTTGTTGTGAACGCAAGAAATACTATATGTCGTATACTTGATGGCACTGATTCGCGGTTGCTTGCTATAGTGGGTCCTTGTTCTATTCATGATCATAAAGCCGCAATGGAATATGCAAGGCATCTCAAAGAAATTAGGGATGAGATTAGCGATAGGATATATGTGGTGATGCGGGTATATTTTGAAAAACCTCGCACGACTTTAGGATGGCGTGGTTTATTTATTGATCCTAAGATGGATAATAGCAATAATATTCCTGAAGGATTGCGATTAGGACGTAGTATTTTATTAGAGATAAACAGCTTAGGATTGCCTTGTGGGAGTGAATATCTTGATCCTATTATTCCAAACTACATTGATGATTTAGTGTGTTGGGCATCTATAGGAGCACGTACTATAGAAAGTCAGACACATAGGGATATGGCGAGTGGAGTTTCGGTTCCTGTCGGATTCAAAAATAATACGAGTGGTGATATTGATGCTGCTATAAATGCTATGGTACTGAGTAGTACTGAACGAGGTTTTATTGGTTCTAATATTGAAGGAAAAACATGTATAGTACATACAACTGGAAATAGGAACACTCATCTTATTTTACGTGGAGGACGAACAGGGCCAAATTATTTTCCTCATCATATACAAAGTGCCTCTGAGCTTATGAAAAAACGTAACATTACTCCAAGAATAATTGTTGATTGTAGTCATGACAATTCACTGAAAGATTATAAGAAACAGGAGTTAGTATTGCAGTCGGTGTTAGAGCAATATATGGCAGGAGAGCATAGTGTGCGAGGGTTTATGCTAGAGAGTAACTTAAAAGCAGGAAATCAGGAAATACCAAAAGGGAAGAAAAAGTTAGTATATGGAAAATCGGTTACCGATGCTTGTATTGATATACACGATACAAAGCGACTTTTGCTTTCTGCGTATACGCATTTAGGAACTGTTGCTACACGACATACCATTACAAATTCTATCTCTAAATATGGTGGGTAATTGTTATCTCATATATAATATATTTTCTAGGATGGAGTGGCTATGAATATACAAGAAAAAGCAAAGCAAGCAAGACAGGCATCGTTTATTCTGAGAAATATAGCGTCTCAAGAACGGAATGAGCTTCAACATGGTATTGCTCGTCATATTCAAAAGAGAAAAGAAGAAATTTTTAAGGCAAATAAACAAGATATGTTACATGCTGAAAAAGCAGGTGTGTCAGAACCTCTGCTAAAGCGTTTGTCTCTCAATGAGAAAGGCATACAAAGCATGTGTGATAAACTTTTTTCCGTAGCGTCACAAAAAGATTTAGTGTACTCTACAATTTTCAGTCGTGAACTTACACAAAATTTATTCTTGCATAAACGCTTTGTTCCCTTAGGGGTTGTTGCTATGATTTTTGAATCACGTCCAGACGCTTTAGTGCAAATTGCTTCCCTCTGCTTAAAGACAGCAAATGCAGTGTTGCTAAAAGGCGGTTCTGAGGCAATAGCAACGAATACTGTACTTTTTGATTGTATTCGCAGTGCAACGCGAGATTTTTTACAACATAGCTCTGAAGGTGCTCAAAACAATAATGGAGAGGAATGGGTACAATTGCTGGAAACACGCGAAGAAACTCGTACTATGTTACAGCTTAGTGATGATATTGATCTTATTATTCCTCGTGGATCAAATGATTTTGTTCATTATATTATGAATAATTCTTCTATTCCAGTACTAGGGCATGCAGATGGAGTATGCCATGTATATGTACATTATGATGCTCATTTGCAACAAGCAAAAAAGATACTATATGATGCAAAGCTACAGTACACAGCAGTGTGTAATGCTATGGAATGTTTAGTAGTACATGAGGATGCACTTATTTTTTTACCGCAGTTATTGCAACTGCTTGCGAAAGAAGGAGTCTTTTTTCATGCAGATGAAGATGCTGCTGAAATTCTTGCAGCTACAGGGATTGCTCATGCATTGGCAACACAGGATGATTGGGGGACTGAGTATCTTGATACAATTCTTGCTATTAAAACAGTCAAAAGTGTACAAGAAGCTGTATATTTTATCAATCAGTACGGTTCGGGCCATACTGATGTTATTATTACTCAATCATCACAGATAGCAGACTATTTTAAGAAATCGGTGGATTCTGCATCGGTAATGAGTAACTGCAGTCCTCGTTTTGCTGATGGATATAGATATGGGCTTGGAGCAGAGTTAGGGATTAGTACCACTCGTATTCATGCGAGAGGGCCAGTTGGGCAGGAAGGTCTTTTAAGTACACAGTGGATAGTAGATGGGGCAGGACATACTGTAGGGGCAATGGAGAATGGAGAGTATGTTTTTACTCATAAGGATATAGAGTAAGGAAGTGTTACGGTATGCAACATTCTCCATTTGATTATTCTCAATTACAACAGGCTCATCGTATTGTAATAAAGATTGGGACAAATGTAATGATGACTCATATTGCTCATGCTATTGAAACGGATAAAAAAAACAATAGTAATGATATGGGTACGAGTGAATATCCTCATTTTATGTATTCAATGTTGTCTCAAATAGCACAGCTAAAACAGGAAGGAAAGCAATTTGTGTTGGTGAGTTCTGGATCAATTGGTTTTGGAGCAAAAGAGTTGGGGCTTAGTCCCCCTATTAAAGATATTGTGTTACGACAAGTATGTGCCGCTACTGGACAGCCGTTGCTTATGGATATATATCGATATGCAGCAAGACAGTTTAACTTAAATTGTGCTCAAGTACTCATTACGAGAAATGATTTTAATTCGGTATATTCATATACTTCAATTAAAAATTGTATTGAAGCATTATTACAAAGAGGAATTTTACCCATTATCAATGAAAATGATACAGTGTCTACCGAAGAGATTGATGATGGCTTTGGTGATAATGATCAGCTTAGTGCTATGATAGCAAGTAAGCTAAAAGCAGATGTTTTGATTATTTTAACTGATGTAGATGCATACTATACTAATAATCCACGCAAAGATCCTTTAGCAACACGTATTCCTGTTATTTATAATGCTAAGGAGCTACTCGTAAATACAGAGTTGGATATGCACAATAACAACGCTGAGACTGGAACTAACTATGGCACTGGAGGCATGCTTACAAAATTAAAAGCTGCTACAATAACGCAGGCAGCAGGGTGTACTCTGTGTATAGGATCTGCGTTTCAAAGGGATATTTTACTACATTTTCTTGCAGGAACAGGGAAAGCAGAAGATACAGGTACGGTGTTTCCTGCTCTAGAGTCTGTTTGATTTATGCTATTGCTTGTTCGTAATGTTGTAATACTGATATAATATGCTGTTGTATAATATTTTGTGCAGTCATTTTTTCGGGAGCTAAGGAGTTGATAACATTAGGAAAATATTGACTTACTAATGAAAATGGCAATGCTCTCGTTCCTAAGTGAGATAAGAGTGTGTGTACATATTCTTTCATTTCCTTTGTGTCCCAATAATATCTAATACGATCACTGAGACTATATATGCACTTGTATTGTATGTGAGAAGGAGAACCATGATAATATTTTTTCCAATGTTTTGGATTATTAGATAAGAATTGTATAACGTTTTTTCTAAAATTACTTGGTTGTTTGGATAATAATTTATATTCAATCATGAGTTGTTCAATATGGGCAAGATTAAACAATGCTTCTCTATATGCATAGGTGAGCCATGGTCCTACTTTTAAGATTGCATAATGGTTTTGTACCAGATGTTTGAGTCCTATAGGGCTTTGATAATCAGTAGAATGGGCTTCAAACACTAATCTAAATGATATACATGTATTTGAGAGTTGTTTGCTTTTTTGTGGGTCATAACAAAAAATAGTATCATCGCTAAATTCGACACCAGGTTGTACCACCATAGCTATCACCCGAGACCATGCTGCTTCAAGTCCTTTGTCAATAAATGTTTGTTTTGTAATAGCAAATGTTTGTTCTGCTGCTTCTGGACTAGTGGGGACTATGCTGTTTTCGTTTTCTGTATTTCCTCCTGGAATAGGCACTTCTGTGCCAATAATGTATACAGGAGCTTCTCCTTTGTTCGTAAGTGTATGCCATGTTTCTTCTGCTACTTTGCACAGTGTTGCTGCTCGTTGTGCTACAAGTGTGTCTCCAATTCCTTTGCCTTCTTGTATAGTATCATCGGCACATGCCATAGATGTGTCTAGGTGTATTTTTCTGTATCCTGCTTGTATGTATTCTTTTATCAATTCACAAGATTTTTCCATAGCAATGGTACTTGTTTCATGTTGCCATGCGTTTGGTCCGAGATGATCGCCTCCTAGTAGTATCTTTTCTTTAGGGTACTTGACGGTATCTGCAATGGTATATACATGTTGTACATAATCAGTTGGTGTCATTCCTGTGTATCCACCAAATTGGTTTACTTGGTTTGATGTTGATTCTATTACTACAGGGTACGGTTTGTCTTTTGCCGCTGACAATACTGCTTGCAGCACTTCTCTGTTGCTACAGCATACAGAAAAAATGCCTGTGCCTTTTCCTTGTAAATTATCTTGTAATATATTTTGTATCTGTTGTACTGGTTTCATAGGTAATCCTTATTATTCCTTATATATTATTACAAACATAATAGTTACTATAAGATGAGAGTGTATGTATATGCTATAAGTGTACTGCTATTTATTGGGTATTGGATACTCTTTGATACCAATCTCTAATGGCTGTTGCTGCTGGTTCATCTCCATTGTCACATATGGCTAATGTTCCTCGAATTATTGTAGCAGAAAAACTTTCCATAGGAATATTAAAATCATAGCGATCTTGCATGTCCAATACTTTCACTGCTCTTCGCTCTTCAAACCAGTCCAATCTATTTTCATCATGGGTATCTTCTTTACATTCATAGCCTCCTACTACTTCAACGAGTGCTATAGGTTCTGATCCCCTTCTTATTGCAACTATATCACCTTTTTTCATTGTTCTTCGAAAATCTCGTACAATTTGTTCACTCTGATGTGAAAAACCAATGACTGAATGTGTTTTTAATAACTCTCTTTCTCTTTCCCAGTATGGTTCATCAGGGTGTAATTGCATATGCCAAAAATTCATAATTCCTCCTAATTACTGTAATGTTCTTATATACAGTATACAATTATTTTGTAATTTGTAGAAACACTAAAATACTATTTTTTGTATAATAAGAGATTATGTATATGTATAAAGAGGCAATATAATGAAAGTAAGGAGTTTTATATGATGTCAAAAGTACGAAATAAGAATATGAAAAATTTTCTTGTTTTAGCATGTGTAATATATATTATCTTTTTGATAGGATGTGAAGACAGTACTAGTAGTACTGGTGGCAGTGGTACTACTCCTGTAGCTCCGTCTGTAGTTACATTATCAAATGTGCAGATACGCCCTAGTAGTAATGATGGGACATTGGAGCTCAAGTGGGACGCTTCTGCTGAAGCTACACAAGTGTTAGTGGTAGCAACTGCATCAGGACAACCGTCAATACAAGTACGTGTTCCCTCAGTAGAATATCAATCATTATTTCAACGGGGACAGTCATTTATGCTCAAAGGACTGCGATCGGTTACTCAGTATACTATAACACTTGAAGCTCAAAAGTCAGGATCAGAATCATCAAAAGTGGTACAGCAAGTGGTAACGCAAAGAGATACCACTAAGCCTCAGGATGAACTGATGCAGGTAGCTATAAAAAAAATAGACGATGGTATACAGCTAACATGGGATGCTGAACAATTAAAAGCAGGGCTGACCGATATAGCGCAAGCAACAATAAGAATAAAAGAAAGCAGTACTGATAAAATGATAAAGGAAGTAGTGATATCAGATGTAAGTCAAGGAACATCAGATATATCAGTACTAACAGTGGAAGGCATGCACTATGATGTAGAGGTAATACATGAGGATATAAATGGAAATGTAAGCACGGCAAAAAAAGTATTATCAGATATAGATATAGCAAATGTAGTGAAAACAGTAACAGCTCTTACAGAAAAAGATCTTGTTATGGAAGCAAAGGATAAAAACAAGAATATAGCAGATGAAAGTTTGCTTATACAGTGGGGAAGTTTTGATTTTAGCAGTGGAAAGCAATTAAGCGTAAGAGTGAGTGAGGTGCTAACAAAGGCAGTAGTGCTTGATACAAAGGTGAGTAGCAGTAGTGATGCAACACTTACTACTGCAACAGCTAAGAGCAATGGGTATAGTACATTCTATGTAGCAAAGGATGGAATAGCACTGACAAAGTTGTATGGTACACAAGAGTATAGAGTACAAGTAGCAGTGTTTAAGAATGGAGTGTACTCTACTACAGTAGAAAAGTTGCAAAAAACAACAGACAAGATAACAGAGCCAGTTCTGAGGCTGAGTGCAACAGGAGGAGAAAATAACATAATAGTAGGCTGGGAAGCTCCGCAAGCAAAAGATTATGCAGGAGTGATTATCAGTGTAAAAGAAAAAGGCACTAGTAGAAATGTAGCTGGAACGCCTCTGCAAATAACAGATGTTACCGTGCGTACTGCAGAAGTAGCGGGATTAACAATAGATACTTTCTATACAGTGTCAGTGCAATCAGTGGATAAAGCTGGCAATAAAAGTACCATAGAAGCAGTGCATGATATACGAACAAAGAGAGATAGAATAGCTCCTGATACAGTGAGTAATGTAGTAGTAACATATTCATTTACGCCTTCTAAGCCTACAGTAGTGACGGCATATATACGTTGGGATGCCCCTGATGTAAGTAAAGAAAATAATAAAGATATAAAAGAGTATAACATAGTTATCCGACAGGAAAGGGCAAGAGATGTATATACAGGGACAATAGTATATCCTAAAGCAGAATTGAATGTTGATCTTGAAGCATCTTATGATCATGAAATATATATTAGTGCAGAAGATTATGCAGGAAATGAAAGTGATATAAAAAGAATAGCAATATTAACACCATCGCTCAGAGCTCCACAGAAAGATATTGTTACAAGGATACAGTCTGTTGTTACTGCTGCGGGGCAGATACAAATACAAGCGAGCTTTAAGGAGGCTCCCGGAACAGGAAAGTATTATACGCTACATATGTATGATGGAACGACATTAGTGTCAAAAAAAAGCATAACAAAGACAGATACAAGTATCACTTTTGGTATAGCAGATGGTTTAGAAATACCCAAAACGAAAGTAACAGAAAAAAAATATGGGTTTACCCTTACTGCTATAACTCAAGGCATAATAAGTTCAGCAACCGATCTTACTCCAACTGAGTCAGATAAAATAGCGGTATATGATGCAGTTTCTACTGCACCTCCTGCTCCACAGAATGCAGCACTACATGTGCTATCGACAACACAAGCTACAGGGGTAGCACAGTATGAGTTTAGTGTTGGAACATTTAGTAATAAGAATAAAGCTCCTAATGGAAAGCAACTTACACAAGCGCAAGCTCAATATAGAGTATATATAGTAGAAGGGGATCATAGTACTAAAACGCTGGAAGATATAAAAACCCTTGCAGGAGTGAGTATACAAACGGTAGCAGGCAAGAATAGTGTTACAAAGCATACTGTAGATTTTATAGGCAAAAAGGGAGCTGCTTATACAGTAGCAGTGGAGGCAATAAATAGTCTTAGTCCATACTATACGGTAGCAGGAGTAAAAAACACTATCAAAACAGTAGTGATACAAGCGTCTCCTACAACACCAAAAGCAACGACCTATAGCACAAATGATGCAGTAGTATTTTCTGTGCCTGATAGCGGAGGCAATGCAGGGAAGAAAGTTATCACTGTACAGGTGAATGCTTCAGATGTAACAGGGGTAAGCAAAGCAGATAAGACAGCTCTCGCAGAGACTGATCTTGCCTACTATGTAGTATATGTAAAAAAACAAGATACAAGTAAAAAGCCCGAAAATGTGTCTGTGCTATGGGGACTCAAAAAAAGTAGTTTGAAAGTAGTAAAATATGCAAAAGCAACGGGAACAAAGAATGCTACCATAAGCATAGAAATAGTGGACAGTACCAGTAATAGAGGTACAGGATTGACGCCTATAGAAACAGCAAAAAACTACTATATAGGAGTAAGAGTAGTCAATACGACATCTCCTGAGTATGATGCTTCTGATAGCACAAAGATATTTCCTCCTGGCTACTATAGGGATATAGCCGAAATAAAGGAAGTCTATAGTTCAATGGCAGAAGCTCCTCAGCAATCATTATTGACAGGAAAGTTGGCTGTTTCACCGTCAACAACTACTGGGGCAGTAAAGCTGGTACTCACCGAGTTAAACACTTTTACTGGAGCAAAAAACTATGATGGCAAAGCTATAGCAAATAATACCCAGCTTGTATACACAGTGTACGGATTACAGAAAGACACGACTCCGACAGTAGCAGAAGTGCTTGCGGGCAGGAGAGTAGCATTAGGCACGGCAAGTGCAAGCGGGGTGTACACTGTTGCTTCCCTTGTTAGTTTAGGTCTGTCTTCGGACTCAGTGAGCCCCATAGCTATGAAAGGAGATACGCAATATCATTTTGTAGTAGAAGTAGCAATAAAAGCAGATCTAAGCAAAAAAGCATATGCTTTGGCAGTAGCAAGTGTTACTACTGCTTCAAAGGCCAGTGCTCCTTCAGAAGTGAGCGGTATTACAGTAAAGGTAGCAGAGAAAGGCATGGCAGTATCATGGAAAGCTCCTGTATTGGACAATAATAATGTAGCGAGCACAGGCGATCCTCTCACTGTAGCAGAAGTTTCGTATAAGGTGTATAGTGTTGCCAAGAATGGCAGTACACAGAGGACGGTAGCACAAATAAAAGCAAGTGCTACAAGTACCAAAACAGTAGTGGCAGGAACAACACATACTGTTCTTACAGGGACTGTTGGTACATATTACGAAATAGTAGTACAGGCAATAAACAGTACTGATGATACAAAAGTATCGGCTGGGCTACGATCAGAGTTTCAAGCACAAGCGAAAAATCCTTATGCAGCCCCCAGTTCCCCTACGATACAAGCAAGAGAAACGATGGAAAACGGAAATACTATCAATGTAAGTATTGTTGCACCAAATGTGAAAGGAACAACAGCTGATGGGTTTACTGAATTGAAAGATGACCAGATAGGGTATACGATATATTATTATGCGTCATCGCAAATAGGAGTAGATGCGGCAACAGTAAAAGCTCAAGCGAAAGGAGCAAGCGATATAAAAATAGGAGCAGTAAAAGATGATGTGCCACTGGGAGCAAAACACTATATAATAAAAGGGCTGGATTTTAGTACACAGTATTATATTACTGTAGAAGCAGTAAACAGTCTTAACAAGACAAAAGTGTCTCCATTATCAGCAGTGAGCAGAGTAGTAACTGCATCGTTTAGTATGAATATTTCTACCAGTAATATTACTGCTACGGTAGGAACAGCTATAAATGATATTCCTTTTACAGTACTTCCTGCTGATGCTACTTATAGCTGTTCTGGTACATTGATAAATAACTTGCAGAGAGAAACAGGGCTACAAGTGTCACTCAAGAATAAATTGGTGAACGCTATTACTGGAATGCCTAATAAATCAAATGTACATGATCCAACAATTACAAATTATAGTTATGAGTTACACTGTAGAGGAACTGGGAGTGAACATACAGGAAGAGTATCACTCACTATTGTTGTTGAAACAGACTTACAACGAATACAAGGAGAATCAGCTAAGTATTATCGACCAACAACAAAAGCATCGTTACGAGATATTATTTATAGAGAAGCGTATGTTATTCAGGAGAAAGCTGATCCAGATCTCAATATGATAGATACAAGTGCTATTACTACTATGGAGGGACTTTTTGAGTTTCAAAGCCAATTTAATGGACATATGTCACATTGGAACACAAGCAATGTTATGAACATGAACAATATGTTTAGTCATGCAATTGTATTTAATCAAGACATAGGGAATTGGGATGTAGGAAAGGTTACTTCTATGACAGGAATGTTTATAAATGCTAAGGCATTTAATCAAGACATAGGAGATTGGAATGTGGAGAATGTTGCTAGTATGAGTAGTATGTTTACCAGAGCGAGTGCATTTAATCAAGACATAGGAAATTGGGATGTGGAGAATGTTGCTAACATGGATAATATGTTTGAAGAAGCGAGTGCATTTAATCAAGACATAGGGGATTGGGATGTGAAGAATGTTGAATCTATGGCAGGCATGTTTTACAAAGCAAGTGTGTTTAATAATGCATCAAATACCAACGATATAGGGAGCTGGAATGTAGAGAAAGTTACTAGTATGAGTTCTATGTTTGAAGAAGCAAGTGCATTTAATCGGGATATAGGAAGCTGGAAAGTGAAGAAGGTTACTGATATGCGTAGTATGTTTGCTAAAGCGACTGCGTTTAATCAAGACATAGGGAGCTGGAAAGTAAATGAGGTTATATTTATGTCTTCTATGTTTAGTGGTGCGAGTGTGTTTAATCAAGATATAGGAAGCTGGAATGTAGAGAAAGTTGAAAACATGGAGAGCATGTTTGAAGATGCAAGAGTATTTGATCAAGATCTATCAAGTTGGAAAGCATGTAGTGTTTTTAATAAAAATAACCAGTTTAAGAATTCAGGTATGGATGGTGACACAGCAAAGTACCCAAAATTTTCTGCTTCATCAGAATGCACATCCTAGCCTGCACATATTGCAGAGTGATATAAGCGAATGATACAGGCATAGTAAAGCAGGTTTTTTGTTTTCTTTATTATGCCTCATTATCTATAACAGTATAGATATTTCTTCAGCTAAGTAAGGGGAATATATGCTTACACTCTTTTAAGCCAGTTGGATATGATATATCCTTTCTCTACAGCTATGACTGAAAAATTGATAATATGGAGTTCGTTTGATCGTTGAGCAATATCTTCAATAAACTTCTTGACATTTTTAATATTAGTTACTAAAAATATAGCAGGTGAAAATAAAATAAAGCTACTAGCATGTTTTATGAAAATTTCACGTAAAGTAGAGCTGAGTTCTCTATCAGGATTATCTAACTCATATTCAAAAAAATAATATTTATCTTTTTGGTAATTGCTATCAATATTATTCACTACTGGGGCCCTAATTGGAGTAGGCTCTCCTTGTTGAACAAGATTACTCAGTAGCTTACCTGATCCATCAAAATGTTTTTTGTTTCTCATATACCATATCTCTCGTATCTTTTACTATATATAATAAGTATACATTGAAAGGAGCATATACGCAAATACTGTGGTTAGATCCCCATGAGTTCAAGGAGTAAACGTGACAAAAAACAAAAAAGAATGCACTCTATTCTATTTACAATTTACGATAATATGCTATTATGGATATAGAGTATCTTATATGAATATGATGATACGATATACATATTATACCTATATGGTCAAACGCAAAGAGTTACAAGCCGTGAAAAAAATCGGGGGGGGGGGGGGTAGCCTTTATTTCTCTCCTAATCACCCAAAGTAAGTTCATACTATTATTTATTATCAAAAATTTTCTTTGTAAGAATCCGCAAATATGGATGTGTATAAGCACATTTACGATATATTATAAGTACATAAGGAGGAGCATATGAAAAAATATGTATTGTTCTCTATAATGATACTGTCTATATATATGACAGTAGTAGTATTGATTAGTTGTGAAGAGCCTAGTAGCGGTTCATCTGGTAGTTCATCAGGGGGAAATACTGCTCCTGACGGATATGTACAGCCTGAAACAAAGGCACAGTTACTTACGCTTATCTCTGAGCAGGTAGGAAAAGATAGTAGAGCAAACTTAAATAGCATTGATACAAGTAAGATTAGCGATATGAGTAGTTTGTTTGTCAAATATCCTACATTTAATGGCAATATATCAAAGTGGAATGTGAGTAATGTTGTGAATATGAGCAGTATGTTTGAAGGAGTAACAAGCTTTAATGGGGATATATCGGATTGGAAAGTGAGTAAAGTTACAGATATGAGCAGTATGTTCAAGCAAGCAACCGCCTTTAATGGCAATGTGTCCCAATGGGATGTGAGTGCTGTTGTAAATATGAGTAGCACATTTCAGGGAGCAGTGTTGTTTAATGCAGATATATCGAAATGGGATATGAGTAGCGTAGCAAAGATGGATAGTATGTTTGAAGGGGCAAGAACTTTTAATCAAGATACGAAGTTATGGAATGTAGCACCATTAGTAAGTACCAGCAGTAAGAATGTGTTTAAGGATTCTGGGGTATCAAAAGAACCTCGTTGGTTGACATTAGAAGTAGCATTAAAGCCAAAAGAAATGTTGTTTGCAGTAGTAGGACAAGCACTTGATTTTTCTATTTCCCGTTACCCTGTAACAGCGACAGGGACTTTTGCGCTGACACCAGTCAATACAGGAGATAAGTTGCCTGCAGGTATGGTGTTTGATAGAGCGACAGGAACAATAACAGCAAGTGCAGGAGCAATTAGTGCTGCATCAAAGGATGCACCGATAGAATTTACAGTTACCTTTACTGGGACAGGAGCATTTGAGAAAGCTGAGAATAGCAATGTGACAGGAACGCTCTCAGTACTCGTGCAGAATGTGCCAACGACCAAAGAAGAGTTAGTAGCAATTCTTAAGCAGATAGTGGATACCGATGGCAATGGGAGTATTGATAAAGCAACAGTGTCGTTAAATGATATTGATGTGAGTGGGATAACAGATATGAGTGGGTTATTTCATGATGAAGTGTTGAGTAAGTTTACGGGGGATATATCGGGCTGGGATGTGAGTAATGTTGTGAATATGAACAGTATGTTTCGAAGTTCGCAGTTTAATGGAGATATATCAGACTGGGATGTGGGCAAGGTGGTGGATATGAGAAAGATGTTTTATGAAGCACAGTTTACGCAAGATGTAGAAGACTGGGCAGAACATATAGAAGGAAGAAAGGTGGACACGACAGAGGCATTCAGCAATGGGAAGGGAGGCTTGATATTTTCAGAGGAGAAGCTGCCTACATGGGCCTATATATTTGAATTGCGCTTGAATGGATCAAAGATAGATACTGTTACGGTAGTGCAAGGAGAAAGAGTAAAGATACTGCTTGATACACAACTTCCTTCTAGTGTTACTGGGGAGTATGCAATACATCCAGATATAGCAATGGACACAGGAGGGATAAAGTTTGACAAAGCGACAGGAACGATAAGTGGTATCCCTACGAAACAAGTGAGTAAAAAAAGCTATACCATTATGTTTATTGGCAATGGGCAGTATCAAGGGAAGAGTAAGGCGCTTGTGTTGAGGGTAGCAGTGAAGGAAAATCAGGGTAAATATACCCATTATCCTACAAGTAGAGCACAGCTGATAACAGCAATAAAAGAAAAGATGGACATAGATGGTGATAGAGTACTTGATGACATAAAAGCAGATTTGAATACTATATTTACGAGTAATATAACGGATATGAGAGGAGTGTTTTATGAATCATCATTGAGAAGTTTTAATGGAGATATATCGAAGTGGGATGTGAGCAATGTGATGCGTATGGATGAGATGTTTCGGAAATCAAGTTTTACAGGGGATATATCGGGCTGGGATGTGAGTAAAGTTGTGAATATGAATAGCATGTTTGAAGGATCAAAGTTTAACGGGGATATATCGGGCTGGGATGTGAGTAAAGTAGCGGATATGGGAGCTATGTTTAAGGACAATACAGTGTTTAATGGCAATATAGCAAGCTGGAAAGTAGGAAATGTGAACAATATGCATTCTCTGTTTTACAATGCACAATCATTTAATCAAGATATACGTAGCTGGGATGTGAGTAATGTGGTGGATATGGAGAGGATGCTGTATAAAGCAATAGCTTTTGATAAGGATATATCGGGATGGGCAGTCGATAGAGTGACTGATATGCAACATATGTTTCAGGGAGCAAATAGTTTTAATCAGGATCTGGAAGCATGGAAAGAGCATATAGGAAGCAGAACAGTGGATACGACAGACATATTTAGGAATGCGGCAAATAATGGAAATATAGTATCTTCTGAAAAGTTACCTTCTTGGGTATATGCGTTGCAGTATAGCTATAATGCGAAGGCAGTGACAGAAGTAGTAGTAGAGAAAGACAGTAGTAGTGTTGTATTTCGTATGGCAAGAGTACCGAAAGAAGCGACAGGAGGCTATACAATAGAGCCGAATACCTTACGATTAGATACAGGGCTGACACTTGATGCAGCGACAGGGGATATAAGCGGTGTTCCTACGAAAGCGTTGAGTAAGAAAGAATATACCATAACCTTTACTGGCACGAATGCGTATAGTGGGAAGAGAGCTAGTACATCGTTGAGTATCAGCATCAATGATTTGAGTGGCAAGAAGTATATCCCGCAAAGTAAAATAGAACTGATAGAAAACATAAAGACAGAGATAGGATTGAATGGGAACACAGCAGATTTGAATGGAATATATACCGGGTATATAACGAACATGAGTGGAATATTTTATCATAATGTGCTGAGGGATTTTAATGGGGATATATCGGGCTGGGATGTCAGTGCTGTTGTGAATATGGATAGCATGTTTGAAGGATCAAAATTTACTGGGGAGCATGGGGATATAAGTGGATGGAATGTGAGTAACGTGATAAATATGAATGATATGTTTAAGAAGTCATTATATAACGGGAATATATCAGGCTGGGATGTGAGCAATGTGGAACATATGAGCGGGATGTTTCAAGAGGCAATGTATAACAAAGATATAACGAAGTGGGATGTGAGAAATGTTGTTGATATGGAAGCAATGTTCTATAAAAATACGGTATTTAATCAAGGGATAGTAGGCTGGAATGTGCGAAAGGTAGGCAATATGAAGTTGATGTTTAGTGAAACAGGAGCGTTTAATCAAGATATATCGGATTGGTCAGTTGATAGTGTTGTGAATGTGGAAAAGATGTTTCAAGGAGCAAAGAGGTTTAATCAAGATTTGGAGAGCTGGGCAGAGCATGTGCAAGGCAGGACAATAAATAAAAAAGATATATTCAATACGGGAGCAGGAGATGGAGGAGAGGTAATACCAGTAGGGAAGATACCGACTTGGTTGTATACCTTTAGTGTCGTGCTTGATGGAAAAGAGAGCAATGTATTGAATGTGTTTCAAGGCAAGGATATTCGCATAACGATAGAAAAGAAGTATCCTACTAAGGCGACAGGAACATATTCTATATCTCCTAACATACAGACTGATATAGGGCTCACGTTGAATAAAGATACGGGGACAATAACAGGAAATCCGAACAAAGCAGTGAGCATGCAAGAATATACAGTGACATTTACAGGGACAAGAGAGTATGCAGGCAAAGTGTTTACCCTGCCGTTGAAGATAACGGTAGTAGAGGGGACCTATCAGTATTTTCCAAAGAGTAAAGCAGCCTTGATAACAGCAATAAAAGAAGTGATGGACACAGATGAAAATGGGAAACCTGATGATAATGGAGCAAATTTGAATGTTATATACACAGGCAATATCACAGATATGAGTTATGTATTTAATGATAGTGCCTTGAGGAGCTTTACTGGAGATATATCAGGTTGGAATGTAAGTAATGTTGTCAATATGCGGGATATGTTTAAGGAGAGTCGATTTACTGGAGATATATCAAGGTGGGATGTAAGTAATGTGAGATATATGCAAGGTATGTTTTATAAATCGCAGTTTACTGGAGATATATCAGGCTGGGATGTAAGTGATGTAGAACAGATGCACTGGATGTTCCGTGAATCGCAATTTAATGGGGATATATCAAACTGGAAGGTAAGCAAAGTAACAAATATGAGTAATATGTTTCGAGGAGCGAAGAAATTTAATCAAGATTTGGATGGCTGGGCAGAGCATGTGCAAGGCAGGACAATAAATAAAAAAGATATATTCAAAAATAAAGCAGGAGATGGGTTTATAGCATCGCTCTCAGATGAGAATATTGCATCGTGGATATATACGCTTACGCAAACATATGAAGGGACGGCACTCAACGCCTTTCCTTTGTTGACAGGGCGTCAGGTGAATATCGTTCTTACTAAAAATCCATCTGCTGCAACAGGAAGCTATGATCTTCAACCAAATACATTGCGAGTGGATACTGGCCTGCATTTTAATAAAAATACAGGAGAGATATACGGGACACCCACAAGAGCATTAGCGAGTAAAAGCTATACGGTAAAATTTACAGGCGGTGGTGCGTATAGTGGCAAGGATGTGCAGAAGGTATTTACGATAAAGGTAGAGGTAAATAATGGAGTCAATGGATATAAGTATTTTCCTACGAATAAGTCAGCATTGATAACAGCAATAAAGGCAGTAATGAATGCAGACGATGATGGAGATGGAAATGCAAATGGAAATACGGCTAATTTGAATAGAATATATACAAGACATATTACCGATATGAGCAAAGTATTTAAAGCAGCAGCATTGAGAAATTTTAATGGAGACATATCAAAGTGGGATGTGAGTAATGTGAAGAATATGGCAGATATGTTTAATGGGAGTACATTTAATGGAGATATATCGGGCTGGGATGTAAGGAGTACGACAAATATAGCAGGTATGTTTGCTTTGAGTACATTTAATGGGGATATATCGGGCTGGGATGTAAGGAATGTAACAAAGATGGGATGGATGTTTTATAAAGCGAAAGCATTTAATAAGGATATATCGGACTGGGCAGTCGATAAGGTGACTGATATGCAAAAGATGTTTTATGGAGCAATAGCATTTGATCAAGATGTAGAAGCATGGAAAGATCATATGGGGGGCAGATCAGTCAATATATCAGATATGTTCAAAAATGCATCAGGGAATGGCTTGATAGCATCACTCTCAAGTGAGCATATACCATCGTGGTTATATACATTTACCCAAACATATGAAGGGGCGGGACTCAATACATTTCCTTTGTTGACAGGGCGTCAGGTGAGCGTTGTTCTTACGAAGTATCCATCTTCTGCGACAGGAAGCTATGAGCTACAACCAGATACATTGCAAGTGGATACTGGCTTGCGTTTTAATAAAAATACAGGAGAGATACATGGTACTCCCACGAAAGCATTAGTAAGTAAAAGTTACACGGTGAAGTTTATTGGGAATGGTGCGTATAATGGAAAGAATGCACAAAAAGTGTTTACGATACAAGTGGAAGAAAAAAGTGGCATCTATGAGTATAAGTATTTTCCAAAGAGTAAAGCAGCCTTGATAACAGCGATAAAAGCGGTAATGAATGCAGACGATGATGGGGATGGGAATGCAAATGGAAATACAGCTAACTTGAATGTAATATATACAGGAAATATAAGTGATATGAGTGGAGTATTTAATACTGTAGCATTGAGAAATTTTAATGGGGATATATCAAAGTGGAATGTGAGCAATGTTACAAATATGAACAGTATGTTTGAAAGTAATACTGCATTTAATGGGGATATAACAGGATGGTCAGTGGATAGTGTAACTACTATGCAGAGGATGTTTCGAGGAGCGACATCGTTTGATAAGGACTTGGAAGCATGGGCAGAACATATAGGAGATAGAGCAGTGAATGTATCGGATATATTTACTAATGCTAGTGATACTGGGTACATATTCTCTGATAAGACGAAAATACCGAGTTGGGCCTATGAGGTATCTCAGAGCTATAAAGGAACAGTATCATCATCGTTTATAGTATTTACTGGGCAGGATATAAGAGTATCATTGACAAATACAGGAGTTTCAAACTTTGATGCAACAGGAGCATATAGCATAGAGCCAAGTACCTTTACTGCAGACACAGGATTACGCTTTAGTGCAAGTGATGGGCAGATAAGCGGAGCTCCTACAAAAGCAGTATCAGGTAAGTATACTATAGTGTTTACAGGGAATAATGCATATGCAGGAAAAAAAGCAGAGCAGTCATTTACTATAACGATACACAAAGTGAATGGGACCTATACCTATTATCCTCTTACAAAATCAGAGTTACAAGAGGCTATGAAGACACTCATATCTGCATATGGGAATGATGTGGATTTGAATGTAATATATACGGGGCATATTACGAATATGAGCAGGTTATTTTTTAGGAGTGGAGTATCTCCATCGTTTAATGGTAATATGTCGCAGTGGGATGTAAGTAATGTTACAAATATGGCATTTATGTTTGCTAATGCACATTTTAATGGTGATATATCGAATTGGAATGTAAGCAAAGTGGGAAATATGGAGTACATGTTTAGTGGTTCTCGTTTTAATGGAGATATATCATTGTGGGATGTAGGGAATGTTAGAAATATGAGTGCTATGTTTTATGGTGCTAGAACCTTTAATAAGGATATATCAAGTTGGGATGTAAGTAAGGTTGCTTATATGGATGGTATGTTTTGGAATAGTAAATTTAATGGAAATATATCAAAATGGAATGTAGGGAATGTTAGAAATATGTGGTATATGTTTAGAGGTTCTTCCTTTACAGGAGAGCATGGAGGTATAGCAGATTGGAATGTGAGTAGAGTTACAAATATGGAGTATACATTTGGAGATAATCGATTTAATGGAGATATCTCAAGGTGGAATGTAAGTAGTGTAACCTCAATGCTTGGTATGTTTAGCGGTTCTCATTTTGATGGGGATATATCAAAGTGGGATGTAAGGAATGTTACTATGATGAGACTTATGTTTAAGGGATCTTCCTTTACGGGAAAGCATGGGGGTATGCCAGATTGGCAAACAGGGAAGGTGCGGGATATGCAAGGTATGTTTGAGGAAAGTAAATTTAATGGAGATATATCAAGATGGGATACAAGTAAAGTTATAAATATGTATTATATGTTTAAGAATAATAAAGTATTCAATCAAGATTTATCAAAGTGGGATATAAGGAAAGTTATAAATATAAGAGAGATGTTTATGGGAGCAATAGCCTTTAATCAAGATATATCAGACTGGGTATTTGAAACAACACATAATCTTACGAGTATATTGGAAGGTGCAACAGCCTTTAATCAGGACATATATAAATGGGGAAGACATGTAAGCAAAAATGATTGGCCTTCTGCATTTAGAGGTACTGCTTTAGAAAAAAATGGTAAGGTACCAGATTGGGCAGGAGGAAGCTATACGGGACCTGCATCCCCTTAAAGGAGAGGGTAGAAGTGTATAAACAGTAATGACGATGTGCATATATTTTTTATAATTCTCTTGAATAGAAACGCTAATAATGATAGTATTAAAATTAGTAGGAGAGATGTCCGAGTGGTTTAAGGAGGCGGTCTTGAAAACCGTTGTGCGGTAACCCCGTACCCTGGGTTCGAATCCCAGTCTCTCCGTTTTTTGATATACTCTGATACAAAAGTTCATTTAGGAAAATGGACTTCTATTCTTTAGCTCTAATGCTTAAAACAGTTATTTTAGAATTTTTGTATAATAACTTTATGAATAAATTGAAAGTAAATTTTCAACACTGCTATGGCATTAAAAGCCTTAAACAAGAGTTTGAGTTTAAAAATAACAGTAAGGCTTTTTCAATATATGCCCAAAATGGAGTAATGAAAACATCATTTGCAAAAACTTTTGATGATTACTCAAAAGACGAAGAAACACAAGATAGGCTTTTCCAGATAGAGAAACTGTGAGAGAAATTACAGCGGATGGAGAAGATATAAATCCTGAAAGTATTTTTGTTATCAAACCATATGACGAAAAGTATCAATCAGAAAAGATATCAACATTACTTGCTAGTCAAAAACTAAAGGAAACATATGATTCTATTTACCAAAATATTGATAATGCAAAAGATGATCTATTTAGAGAACTATCTGGCTTAGCAGGACAAGGAGAAGATAGTATAGAGGAAGAGATAGAAAATGTATTTGATAATAAACCTTTTCTTGATATCCTGCTTGAGAAGGAGAAGGAAATTTCTGTTCCTAAAAATGATTCATTTCCGTATCATGATATTCAATATCAGACTATTTTTAATGGCACAGTTAAAAAATTTTTAGAGACAAAAGATGTTAAAGAGAGTATAAAAGAATATATTGAAAAATATAATGAACTTATTGAAGAATCACCATATTTAAAAAGAGAATTTAATATATATCATTTTGAAAAAATACAAAGCCAACTTGAAAAAAACAATTTTTTTAATGCAAGTCATTCTGTAAATTTATTTGATGGTAAAAATAAAAATGAATATTCAAGTAGTGATGAATTAAAAACAACTTTAGAAACAGCAAAAAAAGACATTTTAAATAATGCAGAACTTCAAAGCATTTTTGATACGATTAATAAAAAAATCAAAAATAATGATTTAAGAAATTTTCGTGATTACTTACTAAACAATCAAGAAATTTTATCAAAATTGGCTGATCTGCCAAAGTTAGCAAAAAATATATGGTGTTCATATTTTGTAGAGCATAAAGCATTATTTTTAGATTTGACAAAAAAATATAAAGATGGGCAAGAAAAGATTAAAGAAATTTTAGCTGAAGCAGAAAAAGAAACAACTGAATGGGATAATGTGATTAGTATTTTTAATACAAGATTTTCTCAATTACCGTTTCATTTAGAAATAAAGAATCAGAAAGATGTTATTTTAAGAGAGGATACCCCAACTATTGAATTTGTGTTTGAAGATAAATATAGCAAGGATGAAAAAATTTACAAAGATAAAGAAGAGCTTTTAAAAATATTAAGTAGAGGGGAGCAAAGAGCATTATATATTTTGAATATTATTTTTGAAATGGAAGCAAGAAAAGGAGAGGAAGATGAAACATTATTTGTTTTTGATGATATAGCAGATTCTTTTGATTATAAAAATAAGTATGCAATAATTGAATATTTGAAGTATATGTCTGAAGAGAAAAATTTCTATATGCTCATATTAACTTATAATTTTGATTTCTTTAGAACAGTAAAGAGTAGAGGAATTTCTTCTTATAACCAATGTTTTATTGCAATCAAAAACGATTCAGAAGTTACGTTGGAAAAGGTACAATATTTAAACAACCCTTTCACAGAATTGAAAAAAGATTTGAAGGATAATAAAAAATTAATTTCATCAATTCCATTTTTAAGAAATATTATTGAATATACACAAGGCAAAGAAAATGATGATTATTCAAAGTTGACATCTGTATTGCATTATAAAAATAATACTGAGTATCTGACAGTAGGATGTATAAAGGAGGTTTTTAAGAACAATATTAAAAATATAAATTTTCCAGAAGATAATTTAGATAAAAAAATACTTGAGTTAGTTTTTGAGACAGCAGATAAATGCTTAAATGCAAATGAAGGGATAAATTTAGAAAATAAAATAGTCCTTTCAATTGCAATTAGATTAAAAGCTGAGCAGTTTATGAAATCTAACATAAAAAACAAACATGATAGAGAAGGTAATCAAACTTGGAAATTATTTAAAGATTACGAAAAAGAATTCTCAAATAAAAAAGAGAATATAGAAATTTTAAAAAGAGTAATTTTAATTACTCCAGAAAATATTCATATCAATTCATTTATGTATGAGCCAATATTGGATATGGGGGATATTGAGTTGAGAGAATTATATAAAAAAACAAAGGAGAAACTAAAAGTTTAGCAGATAAAAAATGGAGATAAAGGGATTCGAACCCTTGACCCCTAGAATGCAAATCTAGTGCTCTAGCCAGCTGAGCTATATCCCCATGTAATATACAGTGTATCATCAAGTAAAAAAAAATGCAAGTGTGGGTATACGGTATTTGGAAATTCAAGCATTAAGTGCGATAAAGTAGTAATATAAGACAGCGTTCTCTGTTTTTTTTTGTTTCATGTGATTTTTTGTTCTTATTTCTATGGTAAAATTCCAAATTTTCCAAGAAATTAAATTGCATTAATAAGTAATTTCATGGTATACTATTACTAATAAAATTAAATTATAAATGGTAGGTATTTATGGCACTAACAATTGGTATTTTAAAAGAATCTGATTCGCGTGTTGCAATAGTTCCAGACAGTATCAAAGATCTGCAAAAATTAGGGCTTACATTACAGCTCGTAAAGGATGCAGGTACTGCAGCTGGTTTTCCAGATGATATGTATACTAAACAAAAAGCAAAAGTGGTTACTAAACCTGTTTTGCTAAGTAAGTCTGATATTATTGTTTCACTCAATCCGATATCATCAGTTGATCAATTAAAACTTAAGGCAAATGCTGTTTTAATTTCTCGCTATGCCCCTTATGACAATAAAAGTAAGGTAAAGGGATATGTAAAGAAAAATCACACTCTATTTAGTTTAGATATGATTCCACGAATTACAGTCGCACAATCTTCTGACGTATTGTCTTCTTTGGCGTCAATAGCAGGATATAAAGCGGTACTAATAGCAGCTAACACGCTTACGCGGTATTATCCAATGCTCACTACTGCAGCTGGAAGTATTCCTCCTGCGAAAGTATTGGTAATTGGGGCAGGGGTAGCAGGGTTGCAAGCAATTGCTACTGCACGTCGTTTAGGTGCTGTAGTAGAAGCCTCTGATACAAGAGCTGCAGCAAAGGATGAAGTAAAGAGTTTAGGCGCAAAATTTGTTGAAGTAGAAGGAGCAACTGATGATACATCTGCTGGAGGGTATGCTGTAGAGCAGACAGAAGAATATAAGAAGAAACAGAAAGAAGCACTTGCTGCAAGTGTAGCCCGTTCTGATGTTGTTATTGCAACTGCACAGTTACGAGGAAAGCCTGCTCCTAAAATTATTACGAAGGCAATGGTAGAATCTATGAAGCCTGGAGGAGTAATTGTTGATTTGGCATCATCTACGGGAGGAAACTGTGAACTGAGTAAAGATAACAAGACTATTAAGCATAAAGGTATTACTATTATTGGTAATTCTGATCTTTCTGAGCAAGTAGCTTCTCATGCATCGGTACTATACAGTAAGAATGCTTTTAATTTTATAAAATTTATGCTGGATGAGAAAGGGAAGCTTGAGCCTACAACTCTTACTCATGAAGTAGTTGAAAAAAGCTGTATTGTTCATAAAGGACAACTTTTATATAAGGAGAAGTAATATGACTATTATTGAAGGAATTTTAGGGTATCTTTCACAGTATTTAACACAGATAACTATGCTAATTTTTGCATCTTTTGTAGGAATGGAAATAATAGGACGTGTTCCTACACTGCTTCATACTCCTCTTATGTCTGGAGCAAATGCAATTAGTGGAGTAACTGTTATTGGTGGTATCTATCTTGTACGTACTGCAAGCACTGGGGATGTGCTTACTATCTTTTTAGGGGCACTTGCTGTGTTCTTAGGAGCTATCAATGTAGCTGGTGGTTTTGCCGTTACAAATCGTATGCTTGAAAAATTTAAGAAAGAGAAGGGGGATTCTTAAAATGAATTATTCTGATACTATAGTAGAAATCTTCTATTTAATTGGAACTATCTTTTTTATTTATGGCATAAAAAGAATGTCTCACCCTGATACTGCTCGAAATGGAAACTTTATTGGTGCAATTGGTATGGTGATAGGTATTGTAACAATATTATTTTCTCCGCTTAGCAATGCTAATAGTAATGTAGTTCTTGTTTATGCCATAATTTTTATTGCTCTTATAGCAGGATCTATTATTGGAATATATGCGTCAGTAAAGGTAAAATTAACTGCAATGCCCGAAATGGTATCTTTGTTTAATGGCTTTGGTGGTGGATGTTCTATGCTTATTGGATATACAGAGCTATATAAACTAGTAGGCACTCCTGTTGCAGCTAATCCTTTGCTTGTACTCACTGGTATTTTTGCTGTATTTGTTGGTGCTATTACATTGATAGGATCAATAGTAGCATGGGGGAAACTTTCGGGTTTTTTAAGGGATGCAATAAAATTGCCATTTCCTCAAATTATTAATCTTGTCTTACTTATTGTGACCATTGTGGTAGGGTATTATGTGATGACCGCCTCAGTACTCAGTCTTGGAATAATTGGTTTACTCATACTTATTTCATGTGTATATGGGTTTACTTTTGTTACTCCAATAGGTGGTGGGGATATGCCAGTGGTAATATCATTGCTTAATTCTTTTAGTGGTGTGGCGGCAACTATTTCAGGTTTACTCTATAACAACACATTTATGATTGTTGGGGGACTATTGGTGGGAGCATCAGGTACTATTCTTACTATTTTAATGTGTAAAGCTATGAATCGCTCCCTTATCAATGTATTGATTGGTGGGTTAGGAGCTACTGCGCTTGCTGTTGACGGAGATGAGAATAAGGTGGTTCGTGAAGTTTCATTTGCAGATCTTGCCGTACAGCTTAAGTATTCTGGTAAAGTTATGATTGTCCCTGGATATGGCTTAGCGGTAGCACAAGCACAACACGCTTGTCATGAGCTTGAAAAACAGTTAGAAGCAGAAGGGGTGCAAGTGGCATATGCAATTCATCCAGTCGCTGGACGTATGCCTGGTCACATGAATGTATTGCTTGCTGAAGCACAGGTATCATATGAAAAACTTCTTGAATTAGAGCCTGCAAATGAACAGTTTCCTAGTACGGATGTTATTCTTGTAATAGGAGCAAATGATGTTGTAAACCCTGCAGCAAAAGAAAATCCTGGCAGTCCTATATATGGTATGCCTATTCTTGATGTAGAACAAGCTAAGACCGTTATTGTTTTTAAGCGTAGTATGAGAACAGGGTATGCTGGAGTAGATAACCCTCTTTTTTATAAAGAGAATACGCGTATGCTTTTTGGTGATGCGAAAGATAGCTTGTCAAAGCTAAAGTCCGAAGTAGCCAGTGTATAATATATCATTGATAATAATAAAAAAGCCTCCTATACGGAGGCTTTTTTATTGCTTAGAACTGTAATTGTTGTAGCAATGGCTGGTTATTCCAAAGCCAGCTATGTTCTGAAAATATTTGTATATTCATATCCCAGTTAGTAGAGAAAGTGTTTCCTAATAATCTTTGATGTTTTTTGTTAGGAAAAAATTCTTTTTGTGTTTCAAGAAGTTTTTTTTGTGTTGTTGTTTGAAAAAGCCAGTTTATAAAGAATTTTGCATCGTTTTTATGTTGAGAATTTTTTCCTATTCCTATATAAGAGTTCGATACTGTTTGAATTTGTCCATTATGTAAGGTAAATAAAAAATAATAAAATGTATCTTGAATATCTAAAGGAAGGTTGAAGAAAAAATTACTTGTGACTAATTTGTATATAATATTGTCGTGTTGTAATTGGGCTATATATGAAACAGGAGTAAAATGTTTACGATATAATGAGATATATTCTTGATAATCTTCAAAGCTCTGTTCTATCCAGTTGTTATACGCTTCTTGAGATTGAAACAGTTGCTTAAATATGTCTGTCATCTCTGGAACAAACCCAAAAGTTGGTAATGTCTTAGTTGATACTATAGTATGTTGTTTTGTGAGTGTTTGTAAAGTGCTAAGAGAAATTCTTGCTTCAGAAGGAGGGGTTGTTAAGGATGATTTTTTTACTATGAGTAACGGTATCGAAAAAGATATGAGATGCATATTTTCTGCTGTTTGTTTTATTGTGGATTCAGCAGTATATTTCTCTGTTATTGTGTTTAATGTAAAAGGGGTGTTATCTATGGTTGATTGTTTAAGAATAAGTACATCTGCATTTGATAGTTGTGTATTATTTGAGAGTTGAATAGGAATAATGTTTTTATTTGGATATTGAGAAATATATAGATTGATTGCAAACACTGCTTCAGGAATATCATACAGTATCTGTACTGTATTTTTTTCGTTGTTCTTTGTAGTACCACCACCACAGGAAAATAAAAACAGTATAGCAACAAGCATAGGTATATACCGTGCTTTACAATGTGATTGTATGTAAAATGCTGTGTGTTTCAGTTGCATAGGTATTATGTTATTTGCTATCAGTAAAAGAACTATATAATTGATTGTTGTGCTTGTTCGTATACTTTATGCAGTACATGAGGAATATCTTCTTCTTCTACTGAAGCAAAGGTAAAACGTAATAGGTTATCAATTTGAATAAGCGCTATTTTTTCTTTTTCTAGTAATGCTGTACGCAATTTTTTTGCAGAAATAGTATTGCAATTAAAGCTCATAAAATATCCTCCATTAAAATGTAATGGAGTTATAGGAGAAGAAGGATATTTTTTTGTAAGTTCTTTCAGTGTTGATTTTACAATAGCATATTTTGATTTTAGTTCATTAAACACAGTGGCAAGTTCTTGGGGAGTATTCTGATTTTTTAGTATATCCAGAACAAGACTTTGAGACAAACGAGAAGCACTGGTAATGGTAGATCTGATAAGCCCCATAACTTTTTGTTCAAGAGCATGGATGATGGCATCGCTAAGCTGTGGGTTACCAAATGTGATAAAGCCAACTCGAAATCCCCATACTAATAATTCTTTTGTTGCACCGTCTATCTTTATTGCCAAGATATTTTCATGAAGAGATGATAGATGAGAAAATAATGATGTTTTCATAGTATCATCGTCATAGAACATAGAAAAATATGCATCATCACAGAGAATAACTATTGGTATTCCTTGTTTTGCAAATTCTGCTATAGTAGTACATACTTTTTCTATGTCTTTTTGTAATAGACATTGACCAGTAGGGTTGTTTGGAAAATTTAGCATAAGTATAATCTTTTGTTGTTTTTGTGCTACTTGTTCTAAGGTATGTTTGAAAGTATTCGCTTGAAAATGCCCTTGTGTGTCAAACATAGTACAGCGCTTTATGGTTGCTTCTCTATATGTTTCTACAATATGCTCATAATTGTCCCAAATATACTCCTGTGTTATAACTGTATCGTCTCTGTTGATAAATAAGGAAGATGCTATATGAATACTATGGGTAAGTCCTGAGCTTACAATAGGAAGGCTTATATGCGATGTATTGAGAGCAGGGTTTAGTGCTAATTGATGTTGTTGCCAGCTATTGCGCAGTTCTGGAATGCCTGCCACAGGGGCGTACGCAACAATATCTTTTGCTTCCATTGATGGTATTTTTTCCTTTATAGTACTAAGCATAATAGGAGACATATGTTTTAATGCCATGCCTGCAGTAGCTTTTATACTTGCTTGCTTAGATTGTTCTGTTTGAGCTACAATGCCTTGGGGAAAATACATACGTTTTCCCAGCGAAGAAAGTAGCTTACTTGATACATGGTTTTCTAATGTTTTATTTAATGTTATTGCTATTTCGTTCATATATTTTTCCTTTCTATATTATAATTGATTATGTGAATTCACAAAAACCAAATTGCTTACAGTGTATGTATTTTAGGGTAACTTGGGATAAAGCGTTTCCTCGTAGTTGTGTAAAGTTTAATTTCAAGTGCAAAGAATTTCCTTCGGAAGTAGTATTAAGAAGTTCGGGACAGCCATGTCCTTTTTTTGTTCAGAAGTTTATGAATGCTTCTCATACACATCCCAAGCATGAAGAATAATATCTTCAATATCATATTGTGGTGTCCAATGTAACATTTTTTTTGCTAATACTGATTTTGCGTATAATGATTCTACATCGCCTTTACGACGTTCACTAAAATTCATAGGGATGGTTCTCTGTGATACTTTTACTGTCATATCATATACTTCTTTCGTTGAAAATCCTTTTCCTGTTCCTAAGTTGAGTTCTATTGATTTTTGTTTCTCTTTCAAATATTGCAGAGAGAGAACATGTGCTTGTGCAAGATCGCTTACGTGAATATAGTCTCTGATACAAGTTCCATCAGGAGTATTATAATCGTTGCCAAATATATTAAATTTTTTTCTTTTTTTTAGGGCAGTTTCAAGAATAACAGGAATAAGATTTTCAGGTTTTTGTTCTATGATGCCCCAATCTACCTCTGGTTCATGTCCTGCTGCATTAAAATAACGTAATGCAGAGTAATAAAATGGAGGATTTTCGCTTTTTGAATACCAATAAAGAAGTTTTTCAATGATGAGTTTTGTTTCTCCATAATAGTTAACAGGAAACTTTACATGTTCTTCATCGATAGGGAGATAATGTGGGATACCAAATACTGCAGCACTAGAAGAAAATACAAAATATGAAATGCCATGCTCCAGCATTGCATTGAGAATATTTATAGTTCCTAGTATATTTGTATTGGTGTATTCTTGTATATGACTAAATGAAGTGCTTACTGATTTTAAGGCAGCAAGATGAATAATAGCATCAGGATTAAATGATTTTATTGCTTTGTGTATAGCATTTGTATCACAGATATCTTCTTTTACAAATTTTGTTTTGTTTAGGAGAGAAGTTTTTATTCCATTTGATAAATTATCATATACCATTACTTGATAATTATGTTTGAGTAAAGAATATACCACATGGGTACCAATATATCCTGCTCCACCTGTTACTAATACTTTAGATATGCTCATGTTTGTTTACCTCTTTTTTTACCATTCTAATAATATACCTCCACAAGTAAGTCCTGCACCAAAGCCTACTAACAGTATTTTCATGCCTCGTGTTATTTTGTCTTGATGTAAGACTCCTGATAATGCAATAGGAATAGATGCTGCAGATGTGTTTGCATATTTGTCTATATTGATAATTACTTTTTCCATAGGAAAGCCAATTTTTTGCATGCCTTTTTGTAGCATTTTTAAGTTTGCTTGATGAGGAATAATATAATCTATAGTGTTAAGGGTAAGATGGCTTTTGTCTACAATGCTATGGATAGTGGTTTCTAACATTTTAAGTGCAATTTGGTATACTTTTCTGCCGTCCATAGAGAGAGCTGATGGTGTTGTAGCTCCTTGATGAATATTTCTACGAGCACTTCCTCCTTGTTTTCGTATGAGAGAAGAGTATTCTTGCGGAGCTGTCATAAGATGACGAGAGATGATATTACTAGAACCAGAGAATTTAGAGCTTATGATTGATGCTCCTGCACCATCACCAAATAGAATGCATGTTGTTCTATCTTTCCAATCAATAATGGAAGAAAAAATTTCAGTTCCAACAACGAGTGCAGTATCTACCATTCCAGAAGAAATAGCATCTATTGCAGTAGAACACCCAAAAATAAACCCAGAACAAGCAGCAGTAATATCAAAAGAAAAGCAGTGTTCAATGCCAAGTTTGTGTTGTAACACGCATGCTGTTGCAGGAAAACTTAAATAATCAGGAGTAGAAGTAGCAACTATGATCATTTGAATATCATCTTTGCTGATATTTGCATGTTGTATTGCTTTTAATGTGGCATGATATGCAAGGTCTGAGGCTGCAGTATCAGAGTCTGCTATATATCGCGTTTTAATGCCAGTATGTTCCTGTATCCATTCATCGGAAGTATCTATTTCTTGTGCAATATCATTATTAGATACCTTTCTCAATGGGGTAAAGGATGCAGTAGAGAGAAAACGAATATTACTATTCATAGCGTATCATTGACTATTATAGTGTATTTTTTATATTATTGTCTAGCTTTTTGTTTCCTGTAGAGGGATTAAAATCATTGAAAAAGTAGTGCATTCTCAAAAGAAAATAAAAAATACAGTATAGAGTGTGAAAAAATTTCTAGTCAATACAGAGTATTGTGTTATGAGAAGGAAAAGAAAAAAAAGAAAATAGATCTGTTATTATTTCGTTCTATATCACAGGATATATATGACACCTCTCAAGAGGAAGTATGCAGAACGAATGATATTTTAGCAATTTTTAATACTATACTGCTTGAAGTTCGTGATGAGCAAGAATTTATTTATAATTGTAGAGAAGCAATTTTGAGGGATTGTTCCTCAAAAAAGCGATAATTGTCTAATGTCTTCGTAATAATTTTAGACTGGGAATATTGCGTATATTTCTTGCAGGAATCCATGAGGCAAATACAGAAAGTATTAATACCAGTGTGATGATAGTAATGAGATTTGCAGGATACAGCTTAAACTCAATCTCTGTAAGATAGAATTCGGGGTTTAGTATGGAAATAGGATGATCAAACCCAAGTAATGTTCTAATACCGTTGATACTTATATCTATGATTTTTACAAGGTAATTTACTTGAGAGGCAAGAAAAGTGCCAATGATGCATCCCACGATAGACCCTACAAAACTGTTGATGAGGCCTTGTAGTATAATTTGTTGTTCTATTTTTGCAGGATTAGCCCCAATAGCTTTTAATGTGGCAATTTCAATTTCTAAGTCTATTACCCTCATTCCTATTGCTGACGATAATGTGATGACTGCCAATAGTACTGCAATGAGCATAGCAATAAATAAGAGAGATTTTGTACTTAAAAAGAGAGAAAATTTACTTTGGTTTAATTCAAACCAAGTGTAGGTAGTACCATTGTCCGAGACGAGTCTTTCTATTTCTCGTAGTATTCTTTCTCCTCTGTCTCTGTGATATTTGCTTTTTTGTACCAATGAATTTCTAAAGATAAATGGATCTTCTACTTTGATACCAATGTCCCATACTTGTTCTTGAGTGAGCAATAAAGATTGTAGCGTATCACTTTTCATAAATACCCAGCTTTTATCGAGTTCTTCATATCCTGTGCTTACTATACCCGTTATTTTAGCACGAGAGATTCTTGGAAGTCGGTTTTCTCCCTTAAAGTTAGAAGTTAAAAAAAGTACTGTATCGCCTACAGATACTTGTAGTTGTTTTGAAATGGCACTACCAATGATAATGGAGTTTTTCTCTTCTAAATGTGTGCTGCCTTCTATGAGTGTAAGATAGGTGTGTATTCCTTGTTCTTCAAAAAAACGTTCTGTTATTCCACGAAAAGTAACTCCTATTTTTTTATTGTTATTTTGTAGTATTCCTACTCCTTTTAGTTCTTGATACGCAAATGTTATATATGGTTCTTGTTGCAATGTATTGGTAAGGGTAGTTACGGTGGAGGACTCTGTGGTGTTTACTTTTACTCGTACATGAGCACTGTCTGTTTCAATAATTCTGCGAGAAATTCCTTCTATCATACTATCAGCTATTTGTTGTACCATTACAAGTGGAATGATCGCTATAGCAATAATAATCCATACTGAACTGTTTTTTGTAAATGAGGTAGCCCATATTTTTTTGAAAAATGAATATTTCATGGCATAAATTTTTTATTTAGTATTTTTCCTTTTAGTTTTCCATCAAACATATGACAGTGAATGTCTGCAATAGAAAGAAAATCTTTGTCATGTGTTGCTACAATTAATGTTGTATTTTGGAAACTGACAAGTTCACTGAGGATATCACGTATCATTGTTGAGTTTTTTGAATCTAATGCTCCTGTTGGTTCATCTGCAAGCACTAAGGTAGGATTTGTTATTAAGGCACGTGCTATTGAAGTTCGTTGACATTCTCCTCCAGATAGTTGGGAAGGATAGTGATTTGCTCTCTGTTTGATGCCAATTTTATATAACATTTCGTTTGCAATGGGGATAGCTTTGTCTTTTTTTTCTCCTAACATAAGGAGGGGTATCATGACATTTTCAAGAGCAGTAAGATCTGATAAAAGATAATGATATTGAAAAACAAAACCAATATGTTTAAGTCGAAAAGCTGCTTTCTTTTTTTCGTCTAAATCACTGATAACAGTATCGTTGATGATTATTTGCCCTTCATCAATGGTGTCTAGTCCTGCTATAGTACTCAATAGAGTTGTTTTTCCTGATCCACTTTCTCCAGTAATGATTGTTTTTGATCCTGCAAATAGTCTTGTGGATATTTCGTCAATAACAGTGATCATTAATTTTTCTTTTTGAAATGATTTTTTCACTGAAAGCAGTTTGAGAATTGTTTCAGGAGAATTATTATGTGATGTTTGAAGGTTATATTTATTCATATCGAATTATTTGTGAAGGAGATATTTTGTTTACTGATTTTACTATACTAATACTTGTAAGAAATAACAAGAAGAGTGTAAATACTGTTGTGTATATTATATCTGTTATACTGGATACGACAATAGTGCTGGTATCGACATCTATGTATAAGTGAAAGGTTTGAGCTAACCATTGAGAAATATAAGAGAAATAGTGGAGAAACAATAATCCTAAGAAGATTCCTATTGTACACCCTAGAATACCAACAACAACTGTTTCTCCTATAAACCAGTTTTGTATATGTTTTCTATTACTCCCAATAGTTCTTAACGCTACAATTTCTTCTCGTTTTCGGTTAATTCTTCGTAGCATAGAAAACCGAAAATGTAAAATAATAACACAGAAAATTGCCGCTAACATGAGAAATAGCATAATTTTTTCCGTTCTTAGTGCAATATAAAATGAGTTATTGCTTTCTTCCCAAGTACTAATATTACTCAGTACCGTCTCAAGATTGTTTCGTACGGTATTGTTTTTCTTTGCTCGTATACCAAAGCTGACTGTAGTTGGTGATTGTTTTTGTTGTGTAAGATAATATTGTAATGGGAGGAATATCCAATGTGCGTTATATTTTTGTGTTATTGAAAAAATATCGGAAATAAGTATATCAAACTGTACTGGAACAAATCCAAGTGTTTCTCCAGGTACTGTGATATTGACTTCATCATCACGTTGGATAATAAGTTGTTTTGAAATAGTATATCCTATAAGAGCAGAGGATGTTTCTTCATAAGCGTATTGAGGGTATTTGTTATGTAAGAGTTTCATTTTAGTAAATAATTCTTTGTCTTTCAAAAATGAGTTAAAATCAGCGGCACGAATATTTACTACATGAGAACGTCCTTGATGTTCTAAAATAGCAAATTGGTCTATAAATGCAGTGGCATATGTTACTCCTTCTATGCTTAAAATTTCTTTTGTTATATTTGCTATATTTTTGCTGTCATCTATAACGATAGAGCCTCGGTAATCGTATGTTTCAACAAGTATAAGTTTTTCTATAAGTAATGCCTGCATGCCGTTCATGATGCCTGATATGGAAATGATACTAAATATTCCTATTGCTATACCTATTATCGTTAAAATAAGTGAGATATTCTGTTTTCTTATTCGAAAAATAGAGCGAAAAGCTAAAAAAAATGTCATATATTATAGTTCGTACTTTTACTGGCGAATTTCAGCTACTCTTCCGTTTTTAAGTACTTCTTCTTTTATTTTACTATTTTCTTGATAATATATTTTTAATATTGGTTCATTCTTAAAATAGAAAATTTCTTGTTTTTCTTCGTTATTACTGTACACCACTTCGTATTCTAGTTCGCCATTCAAGTAGTATTTTTCTTTTGTCAGTATTCCTTCATCATTATACTGAGAGATAGTGATGCGCTCGTTTAGTATATCTCTATTTCTCACTCCTGTAGTTTCTCCTCTCTCATTGTAACGAAAATTTTCTTCATACAATAAATCAAGCTCTTGTTCTTTTGGTAATGGCCCTAGTACTGAGTCTTGAGCAACTGTTATAGTGGTGTTGGGATCTATGGTTTGAGTATCTGTGGGTATAGTATCAGAGTCTCTAATAGAGTATACTTTTTTTAGTGTTATTTTACCATTACGGTAATTATTTTCTGTGTATAATTTCTGTGTATACTCCACTTCAATCTTTGAAATAAGAGTGCCTTTTTTTGTGTACTGATTACGTTCATCGTATTCTATTTTACCATTTCGATTGCGTATTTGTTTTTCTGATAAATCTCCTCCTAATGTATAGCGAAGTACATAGGATGATCCATCTTTATCTTGATAAAATACTTCTTTTAATCCACCAGTCGAGAAATAGTAGATAAAACGTTCAATAGTGCCATTGACATGATTTCGTATAAGGCGTTGTAACGCTCCTTTACTTGTGTATACATATTGTTCTGTAAACAGCTTTTGTCTTGTAGTATTGAATCGAAATAGGTTTTCTTTTCTTTTGTTTTCGTCAAGAATGGCTATATCTATGAAAAGAGGAATACTGTTTTTGGTATCTTCTATAGACGGGATAATTTGAGGATATTGTATAGGATCGGGATTTTCATAGTCTTCTTCGGGTATCTCCTGTTGTGCTTGTTGCTCTACAGGGGGGGCGTCTACCGTTTCTGTTATTTCTAAAGAAGAGGGGAGTAACGATTCAAAGGCTTCTTTATCGGGAGGGAGTGGTTCTGTTGTTGTATTGTTTTGAGGGCTTACTTTTCTGAGATCAAAGTAAGGAACAAAGCGTACATCAAGTATTTGGTAGTTAAGTCCTCCAGTGATTCGTAAAAATAATTTTCCTTTTGTTGCTACATTAGTGCTTGGATCTGTGAATACATATTCAAAATAGGTGGTATCTTTTTCGTCTAGGTATTTAACACGGGCATCTATGGCATTAAACCCTAAGTATTGTGTAATTGATTTTGTTTCTTCTAACCAAATTTCATAGGTTTGTGGAGCAAATGGAACATATGGGTACTGTAAAAAATATTCATTTATAAAGAATGGCCCTACGATGTTTTCAAATGGATAGATAGTATTTTTTGCAGAGAGTGTATTATATGGTAGGACAGTCATACAGAGTAACACCAGTGTTATAGAACGTAGTATCTGAGAAGGTGTTTGTGTGGCTGTATGCTTGTGTTTGTTTTGTCTATTCATATATATTTTTGATATTTTATTGTGAAACAAAGTCATGTAAAAAATCCTCTTTATTGAATGCTTGTAAATCTTGGTATTTTTCCCCTGTCCCAAGAAATGCGCAAGGGAGCTTCGTTTTGTAGCTAATGCTTGCTAAGGCACCTCCTTTTGTGCTTCCATCATATTTTGTGAGAATGGTAGCGTGTATAGGGAGGCAGGACATAAAGTCTTCTGTCTGTGTAACAGTGTTGAGACCACTGTTTCCATCGAGCGTGATAAATACTCTTATGTGTTCTTCGGAGACTAATTTGAGACATACACGATAATTTTTTTCTAATTGTTGCATGAGATCATCTCTTGTGTGCATGCGTCCTGCAGTGTCAATGAGTATTTTTTTTATATTTTTTGCTTTTGCATGGGTGATTCCATCAAAAATTACCGCTGAGGGATCGGCTCCTTGTGTTTGTTTTATAATATTGATATTGAGATTGTTAGCATGAGTATGGAGTTGTTCTATTGCTCCTGCTCTGAATGTGTCTGCTGCACAAAATAATAGAGATTGAGGAGTAAGTGAATAGTGGTGCATATAGGTATATGCAAGTTTTGCTGTAGTGGTGGTTTTTCCTACCCCGTTTATGCCTACCATAAGTATCACTTCAGGATGATTGTCATGAACAGATTCTGATATTGAATATTCTTTTAGTATGGGTCTCATGAAATTTTTTATTACTTGAGTAATTTTTTCTTGGGGATCTTTGCCTAATACGCTGTTGCTCAGTTGATTAACAAGCTCATATGTGAGAGTAGGGGCAAGTCCTGCTTCTAATAATGTGTCTTCTATGTCTTCTATGTTTTTCTTTGTTTCTGAGCTTTGAAAGAGAGAAATAATTTTAGAAAAAAATCCCATAGCTGTACTCCTATCTTGTGTGAAATTCGTTGCCAACACGAACATAATCAGCAATCTCAAATGATAACCAAAACATTGCAGCCACAGAAAGCACTGAAGTTCCTAATGTTGCGTAAAAATACGTGTCTCTTCTTGTAATAGATTCTTGATATGAAGCGGAATGTATATCGTTGCCAGCACTCTGTAGGGTATTTGCTTCATTTATGTACAATCCGTATAAAATCAAAGGAGGGATGAGTGATGCTCCCATTACTGTGAATGCAGTGTAAAAATCGTTACGTTCTTTTTTTAATCTTTCTTCTAAGGGGATAGCATTTGTTTGTTCCAATGCTAAACGTACTACTGGAGGAGTGAGGTGGTTAAGGGTAAGTCTTTTTGTTGTATGTTCTGGGAATGTTATTTCCATTTGTTTTGAGAATGAAGGGCGTAAAATGGTAACGGGACTATTGCCTACCCATTCTGAGTTGACATATACTTTTGCGTCTGATGGTTCGGTGAGTATAGTAATAGTATCGTTGTTAGTGGTAGAGAATAAAAAGGTGCGAGATATAGGTTCTAACTCTTGTACTATGAGTACTTCGTCTCGTTGTTGATTGTTATATGCTACCTGTATTGCATGTGCACCAGATATGATGGTAGAAAGATATACTTCACCAAACCCAATGAGGTTTCCATCCAGTAAAATTTTTGCATCATTGAGTATTTGAGAGTTTTCGGTAACTGCTTTAATGCTCAGTGATCCAGCTGGTACACCTAAAACAGCTGTTCGTACTGTTGGGGCTATGCTAGTGAATAGTTGTTGTATATCGGTAGGCTCCACTATTGTTTGTAAAATTTTTGTAGACTCATTAAATAAAGAATGATATGTATACAGGGATATTACTACAAAACGATTGAGTGTTTCAACAGTGTAGTAAAGTAGCTCTTGTGCTTTTACTGTTGTTGCTATTCTATTAAGGCTTGTTGTCGATTGAATGTTGTAGCTTGTATTGTTTTCAATAAGTTTTATTGGCAGAGTGCTCTTTACGGGTATATCTTCATTTTTAATATCACGGATTTTTTGTATTCTCGCTTTCATTTCATTGATTTTTTTTTCTTCTAAACGTCTGTTGTTCCATATGTCTAAATTTTCTTCTTCTTTTAGGTTTTTATTATTCAGCTCATCTTGTTTTTTTATGAGTTCTATTCCTAGTACCTCTAACGATCGTTCGCGTAAAAATTTGCGTGCTAAATATAGCTCCTTTGTTGATAATTGTCTTTCTTTTACTTCACGCACAAGTGTTTGGAGCAGAGGGATAACTGAGAGACTTGTAGTTTTAGTCAGAGAGTCCAGAGAATCAAAGTCTTCACTGACTATTCCTACAATAGCAACATTCCACGTGCTAAGCAGTCGCTCTTTATTTTCTTGAGAATATACATACCCTGTAAGCTGGATGAGACTAACGAATAATAAGATTGTACCAAGATGTCGTGTATACATGCTGTTATACTATACTTTATAAATTATATTTTAAACTATACTTTTACACTATAACTCTTAAATTGTCATTTTATGAACTATGCTTTCTCAACTATACTTTCTAAGTATGCTTCTATAAAATGGTCTATTTCTCCATCCATAACTTTTTGTGTATCACTTGTCTCTCTATTTGTTCGGTGATCTTTTACTAAATTATATGGATGAAACACATACGAACGTATTTGGCTTCCCCATGAAATATTTAATTTTTTAGGAGATAGAGCATTTCTTTCTTCTTGTTTTTTTTGTTCATAATGATCAAATAGTCTGCTTCGTAGAATTTTGAGTGCAGTTTGTTTATTTTTAATTTGTGAGCGTTCATTTTGACATTGTACAACAATTCCTGTTTCAATATGAGTAATGCGCACAGCAGAATCTGTTTTGTTCACATGCTGTCCTCCTGCTCCACTGGAGCGATATGTGTCCACTCTTATTTCTTCTGGTTTTATTTCAATAGTAGTGGTATCGTTGAGTATCGGAAGGGCATGTACAGACGCAAAGGTGGTATGTCTACGATTGCTACTATCAAAAGGAGAGAGACGTACTAAGCGGTGTATTCCTGTTTCTGCTTTTAGCTGTCCGTACGCATATTCTCCTTTAATTTCTAATAACACAGACTTTATTCCTCCTTCTGAAGGTTGAATATCAAGCTCTTTTACGCTAAATTGTTTCTTTTCGCACCATCGAATATAAAGGCGATATAATAGTTTTACCCAATCGCAAGACTCTGTTCCTCCTGCTCCCGTTTGAACACTCAGATATGAATTATTGATGTCTATTTCGTTGCTAAAAAATGTATAAATTTTTAGTTGCTGAAAATCGTGAATAAGCTGTTCATATTCTTGTTGTATTTCGTTGCTATATTCATTACTATCGTCACTTTCTTTTGCAAGTTCACAGAGAGTCTCTAAATTTTCTGTATCCTGTAGAATTTTCTCCCATTGAGATACTGAGTTTTTGAGGCTGGTTATCTGTTTAAGCACTTGTGTTGCTTGAGCAATATTTTCCCAAAAAGTTGGATTTTGACTTTCTTGTTCTAGGCTTGTAATGTGAGAATAGGTGTCTTGTAAGTCAAAGCCGCCTCCATTGAGTAGTAATATCTTGTTTTAGTGTTTCAACTTGTTTTATTAATTCTTCCATATACAAAGCATAAACTATTTTTTATTTTTGCACAAATGAATTGTAATATTTTTTTGACATCTGCTGAAACCTTTTCTGTCGCATTTAGTCCTTGAATCTGCAGAACTCGTGATAGATCGATAGCAAACATGTATAAAGTGTTGTATAATTGGATAAAGGAGGCTGGTTTAGTCTAATTTTGCTTATCCATGCCAGCTCCAAAATTAAAAGTATTGCTTATAGATTTTTATAGAGAAAATAAAGCAGAACAATCTTTGAATAAAGTATATGAAATATGTAAGAAACATGAAAAAGAAAAATGTAATTGGCATTGATTTTGGTACAGACTCAGTTCGTTGTATAATAGTTGATTCTACAAATGGAACGCTATTAAGTGAAGGTATATCTCAATTTAAGCGCTGGAAACAAGGATTATACTGTAATAATCAGATTAACCAGTTTAGACAACATCCTTTAGATTATATTGAAAGTTTAGAGGAAAGCATTAAGGAGGCGATACATACTCTTGATGCAGAGAGCATTGAAAATATTTGTGCGTTAGCCATAGATACTACTGGATCAACTCCTTGTGCTGTTGATAAGACAGGTACTCCGCTTGCCCTTAGCAAAGAGTTTGAAAACAACCCTAATGCTATGTTTGTTTTATGGAAAGATCATACTGCTATTGCAGAAGCTACAGAAATAAATACACTTGCACACAGTGCTGCTTTTGAAGATTTTACTACCTTTGTAGGAGGAACATACTCTTCTGAGTGGTTTTGGTCTAAGATATTACATATAATACGAATAGACACAGAAGTACGTAACGCTGCATTTTCTTGGGTAGAACATAGTGATTGGATGCCTGCATTACTTACAGGCAAAACAGATCCTACAGTGATGAGACGTTTTCGTTGTACTGCAGGACATAAGGCTATGTGGCATACATCATTTGATGGTTTACCTTCAGAAGATTTTCTTGTTGCTCTTGATCCATTGTTAGCAGATCTTCGTTCCCGATTATATCATACTACCGATACTGCAGAGAAAATGGTAGGGCATCTTAGTCCAGAATGGGCAAAGCGTTTAGGGTTGCCTACGCATGTTGTGGTATCAGGAGCAGCTCTTGATGCTCATTTTGGTGCTGTAGGCGGGGAAATACAAAGTCTTGATATGGTCAAGGTTATTGGTACGAGTACCTGTGATATGGTACTTGCTCCGTACTCTATAATGGAAAACAAGTTAGTGCAAGGAATTTGTGGGCAAGTTGATGGTTCAATAGTGCCGGGATATATTGGTATGGAAGCAGGCCAATCTGCATTTGGTGATCTGTACGCTTGGTTTAAGGATATGCTCCTAGAACCTACATTGGCACTTATTGGTACTAGCACTGTACTTGATGAACAGCAAAAGAAAGCCCTTATACAAGAATTATCAGAAAAGATGATAATGCATCTCAGTAGTGTATGTGAAAGCTATCCACCCTCTTCATCGCTGTGTGTGTTAGATTGGATAAATGGTCGGAGAACACCGTATGCTAATCAGTACCTTACGAGTGCTATATCAGGTATTACTATGGGAACAAATGCATACAAAATATATCATGCTCTGGTAGAATCAACAGCTTTTGGAGCAAGAAGTATACAGGACAGATTTATAGAAGAAGGCATCAATATACAACGGGTGATTGCAGTAGGGGGAGTGGCTCGTAAAAGCAATTATGTTATGCAAGTACTTGCAGATGTGTTACAGCGTAGCGTATATGTTTCTGCTGCAGATCAAGTATGTGCGTTAGGAGCAGCAATGTTTGCTTCTGTTGCAGGTGGCATCCATGCTACTATAGAAGATGCACAGAAGCATATGGGAGCTGGTTTTCAACATATTTTTCATCCTCGTAAAGAGTACATACAGCAATACGAAACACTGTATGAAAAATATAAAAAGCTCGGGAACTTTGTTGAAGCACAAACGCAGTCAATGGGATAACTGAAACAAAGAACACTAAAAAGAGCATTACAGTATTTCTTTATATCATTATTGTTTGATTATATTTCCTTACTCTTTTTTTGCTTCTTTGTCGCATTTAGTACTTAAACTCGTGAACACGAACTTTACACACTTGGCATAATAGAAATTTTGCAGTATACTGATTTTATCAAAAGGGTTCACACGAAACGGTAAAACTCCAAATTTTGTTCTACATGGTATTGACAGTATTTTTTCTTTACTGTATACTTACATTAAGTATTTTTATTAAAAAAAATGGATAGAAACAAAATTAAATATGGTATCATTGGTTCTGGAATGATGGGAAGGGAGCATATACAAAATATTGGCCTATTAGATACGGCTACAGTTGTTGCTATATCAGAACCCGATACAGAACAGCAGTCTATTACTCATGCTATCGTTCCTCATGCTACAATATATTCTCATCATAGAGATATGATGAAAGATACAAATATTGATGTATTTGTTATAGCATCTCCTAACTATACTCATGCTAATATTTTATTGGATATTTGCAAAACAGATACTCGTCCTATTTTAGTAGAAAAGCCGTTGTGTACTACCATTGATTGTTGTAAAAAGATATTGGATATAACAGCAGAGTATTCTGCTCCTATTTGGGTAGCTATGGAATATAGATATATGGAAGCAATTTCTCTTCTTATAAAAAAGGGAAAACAAGGCCTTATAGGAGAAAAAAAAATGGTATCAATAAGGGAGCATAGATTTCCTTTTTTGAAGAAGGTGGGAGATTGGAATAGATTTAATAAAAACACAGGAGGAACACTTGTAGAGAAATGCTGTCATTTCTTTGATCTTATGCGAGTGCTTATGGAAGATGAGGTTGTACGAGTGTACGCAAGCGGTGCGAAAGATGTGAATTTTTTAGATGAGGAGTATCAGGGGCAAATTCCAGACATAATAGATAATGCATATGTAGTACTTGAGTTTCAATCAGGAAAAAGAGCTATGCTGGATTTATGTATGTTTTGTGGTGGTTCTTACTATCAAGAATATATAGCAATATTAGGCGATAAGGGAAAGTTAGAATGTAAGATTCCAGGTCCAGATAGATTATGGGCAGTAGATGATATAAATGAACTAGGACATTCCACTGGATTTGATGGAGAACATAGAAATTCTGAGCTTGTATTTAGTCCGAGAAGTCCAAAAGGACCTGTTCATCAAGAAATAAAAGCAAATAAAACATTACGATGTGTAGGTGATCATCTAGGCTCTACTTTTTATCAGCATCAAAAGTTTAATGCTGTAGTACAAGGAGAAGGAGATGTGGAAGTGAGTATAGAGGATGGAGTGAAATCAGTAATAATCGGGCTTATTGCAGAGAAATCTATCAGGGATCATCAAGTAATAGAGATGGGAGATATATATAATACCATAATAGGATAAAGTAATTATAAAAATATTATAGGAGGTAAGATATGAAAAAATATTTTTATGTGATGGTATCAATAGCTCTATTGGTATCAATAGTATTTATGAGTTGTGAAAGAGGCACAAAAGAGGCTTCTAAAATGGATGACAGCATGTCTATGAAAGATGATAAGGACAATATGTCATCAGAGATGGATATTGATTATAATGCTCTTCCAGAAAATGTTGAGTTCACTATAGTGGCAGCAATCAATACAGGATTAGATAGCTATAACTTTAAGGCTCTTATGTTGCTTAAGAATTTTATTGAAAATGCTTCTAATGGGAGATTAGGGTTGCAAGTGTATCCAAATGGTCAGATAGCTGCAACGGTAGATGATGGATATAGGGGATTGCGGGATGGTACTATTGATATTTTTCAAGTAACAGGAGATGCCGCAAGATATTGGCCTCCAATTTCTGTATTTGATATTCCGTATATGCTTGCTGATGATAGAATTGCAGAAGCAGTACTTACTGACACTGCATTTATTGAAACATTACGAAATGGACAACTTGCTAAAAATCCTAAAATACGATTGATGATGATCACTAATAGTGGTGGTTGGAGAAATTTTGCTACAGTAAAGAAACAAATAAAAACTCCTTCTGATGTACAGGGAGTAAAATTAAGGACAGTAGCAAGTAAAGTGCAGCAAGAGCTAGTAAAGTTGCTAGGAGGAGTTCCTACCAGTATTGCGTGGCCTGAGGTGTATACATCGTTGTCTACAGGGGTAGTTGACGGGACAAAAAATGGCGTAGTTGATATTATGACAGTTAAGTTTGATGATGTACTAAACTATATCACTCTTGATGGGCATGCGTATATGGCAGGATTTTGGATGTTTAGTCAAACAAAATATGATATGCTTCCTGATGATTTACAGGTGGTACTCAATGATGGGTTTAGTGCTATGCAACAGTATTTATTTTCATATCCAAAGTATCAGAGTATTGAAGCATTTCGACGCTTTCGTGCTCGTGGCATAGAAATATACAAGCCTACTCCTGATGAAATCAAGGAATTTCAAAAAGAGACACAGCCAATTCAAGATTGGTTTGTAAATGAATACGCAAAGGATCATCCAGAAATACAAGAATATCTTGATTTATACAAAGCAACGATAGCAAAACAGACTGCCATGGTTGAAGCTACCAGAAACAGAGAGAAAAATTAGAGATACAAAAGAGAGATTTGTCAAAAGAGGTATTAGTATGAAAGAGACGCGTGTGATATTTGTGATATATACTTTTTTATGTAACATAAACTATTTTATTGCGAAATTGTTATCAAGAATCGCGTCTCTCCTTATTATTGCCATGAGTATTATTATTTTTGCACAGGTAGTGATGAGGTATATGTTTAGTCGCCCTTTTGAGTGGGCAGAAGAATTGACAATATATATGATGGTATATATGATGTTAATTTGTATTCCATACCTGGTTATTATGAATAAAAATATCGCTATGACAATCTTTTATGAAAAAATTGCAGGGACACGACTTGGGTTTCTTTTTGATGTAGTGATACATGTATCGTTTCTCACTATTATCATTTTGTGGCTTCCTCTTGGAATACGGTTGTTTGTTGATAGTAGAGAAATACTTGCAGCCCAGATGCCAATAACAAGAGATTGGCTTTATTCCAGCGTTCCTATAAGTTTTGTAATTACTCTTGTTATTTGTCTGCAAAAAATCATGAGAAGTGTTGTGTGTCTTATACGGGTAGATATGCATGCTTCCTTTCTTGCCATTGAGAAGCGATTTGAACAATCTGAAACGGCAATATATGAGATAACAACATAAGGAGAATTTTCATGACTATAGTGTTTTTTGTAGTATTTTTTGCTCTCATGCTTTTGGGGGTACCAGTATTTTATTCTTTGCTTATGGCTCCTATTTTTGAAGTGCTTTTATCAGGAGAAATGCGATTTATTTCGTTACTTTTTAATAAATTTATTGGTTCTGTTGAAAGTTTTCCATTACTTGCATTACCTTTTTTTATTTTTGCTGGTGCTATTATGGGAAGAGGAGGAATAATCAAAGGCATTGTAGATTTTTCTCAATCAATGATTGGTCATAAAAAAGGAGGCTTAGGGCATGTAGTAATAATGTCTTCAACTCTTTTTTCAAGTTTGACAGGATCAGCAGTGGCGGCAACCTCAGCTATTGGAAAAATGTTAATTCCTGAAATGGAAAGAAAAGGCTATCCGAGAGTATACGCTTCTGCAATAACCGCTGCATCAACAGTGTTGGGTCCTATTATTCCTCCGAGTGGAATAATGATTATTTATGCTCTTGTTATGAACGAGTCTATTGCTAATATGTTTATAGCAGGGATAGTTCCTGGAGTATTAATTTCACTGGGACTGATGATCATTAATTTTTTGATATGCGAAAAGAAAGGCTATGATTATCGTGTGCCAAAATCTACAACAAAAGAGCGGTTTGTAGCATTTTTGAAAGCACTTCCTTCTCTGTTAGCTCCTATCATAATATTAGGAGGTATTTATGGAGGAATTTTTACTCCTACAGAAGCTGCTGCAGTTGCGGTAATTTATGCCTTAGTGTTGTGTTTGTTTGTACTAAAGACCTTAAAATTAAAAGATATATTTATTATTGGGCTTGAATCTTGTGTTTCTTCTGCGGCAATATTAGTACTGGTGGGAGCAGCAAGTAGTTTCGCTGCTATTGTAGGACTATCACCCTTATCAAAGTACATTGCTATTGTTACGTCCTCTATTACCAGTAATCCTTATGTCTTATTTTTCATCATCAATATAATATTACTTATTATTGGTATGTTTATGGATGCTGGACCAGCAATACTTATTTTTGCTCCAATTCTTGCTACCCCGCTCTTACGCTTAGGCATAGACCCTCTTCATTTTGGAGTAGTAATGAGTATTATTGTTACCTTAGGATTAGCAACACCTCCTATGGGACTTGTATTGTTTGTTGCATCGGATATATCAAAAATATCCTTAGAAAAGATAGCTTTAGAAGCCTTGCCATTTTTGATATTAGAAATAGTGATGGTATTTTTGTTTACTTTCTTTCCTATTCTTATACTAGGGTTGCCTCGATTATTAGGAATGATACAGTAATGTAAGTAATATAATAGTAGTAGAAATCAAATTTTAAAAATCAAAACATAGGAGTAAAAAATATGATAAAAGAAGGAAAAAAATTTCATAGGGAGTATGCAACATGTGAATTAAAAGAGATTTTTAATCAATCTAATTCTAATTTAGATTTTTTAAGTCTTGCAGAATTACATATTGAACATACTCGATCAATGACCTTAAGTTATAAACAAGAGGAATGTTTAATTTTTAATATAGGATCTCCCGTTCATTGTGTAGTGGAAGGAAAGAAATATATATTAGATACGCGTGATGTATTGTATGTGCCGATTGATACTGTGTTTTATGTTGAACATAAAGATAAGAAAGAGAAAGGATTATTATACATATATAGGGCGGTAGGTGATGAAAAGTACACGGTATTTCATTCGAAATGGAAAAAGATGAAATTAGACAAAAATCGCTTACGTGTATTACATCGAAAAGACGTATTCTTGATGTTTGATGTTTCTGAAAAAGCCAATAAGTTTATGGCAGGGTATACATTCTATCAAGACAGAACAAGAGCATGGCCACCGCATAATCATCGTGATCAAGAAGAATGCTATAGTTTTATTGAAGGAAGTGGGGCAATGCAAGTATATGAAGATGATGAGCATATGTCGTTTGTGAAATCTGTAAAGGTAGGCGATCATATTACTATTCCATTGTTGAACTATCATCCTGTGTTTAGTCATGAAGAGCCTCTATGTTTTATCTGGTGTATTGCAGGAGAAAGATATTGGGTAGGAGATAAAAGTAAAGATTTTATGAAAGGAAAAGGAGCTAGCATTACTACATAAAAACTATGTTGGTAGTGTATACTATAACAAAAAAATATATCAATACATGACACTATAAGATATAAAGGAGGAATATAATGAAATATTTTTTAGATAGTGCAAAATTAGATGAGATTGATGAAGCATTTCATACATTTGGAATAGATGGGGTGACTACTAATCCTAATCATGTTAAAGTGAGTGGTAAAACGCATAAACAAATTATTGATGATTTGTCAGCATGGGCAAAAAAGAATGCTCCCTCTAGTTTTCCTATTTCTATTGAAATAAATCCTCACTTAAACAAGGCTGAGGATATGTTACAGGAAGCACATGCTATTGCAAAAATATCGGAGTATTTTGTCATAAAGTTACCATGTACTCATGCAGGGTTATTGGCAGCAAGGCAACTTGAAGAGCAGAAAATTAGAACAAATATTACGCTTGTTTTTTCTCCTTCACAGGCTTTGGCTGCAGCAAAAGTAAACGCTTCGTTTGTATCGCCTTTTCTGGGATGGAAAGAAAATAGCGGGGAAGATTGTACAGAATATCTTTCGACTATTCGTGTTATACTCAATAACTTTGATACATTATCTAAAACAGAAGTGATTACTGCAGCAATAAGAAATGGTAAGCAGATTGCTGATGCTGCCGCTATTGGTCTTGATATTGTCACCTGTGGTTTAGCTGTGTATAAAGAAAGTTTTTATCATCCTTTTACTGATTTTGGATTAAAGAAATTTCAGGATGCTTGGGATGCTACTGCAAAGTAAAACATGAAACAAGTACATGTAGATACTGCAATGGCTGTTGATGATATATCGTTTCATCGTTATGGTAGGCAGATATTTGATATTAATGTTGACGAATCAATACATATAGTCTCTTCATTATCGTTACCGCAAGAAGGCAATGAATATACTCCGTCCTTTGCTCGTCTGGAAGATACTCAAGAATATCTCTCTATTAAAAAGTATGTGTTTGGTGATGTTGATATACAGGCAGGGTTTTGTAATGGATGGAATAATCGTCTCAATGCCTTAGAGTTTCATAAAAGCTCAGAAGTGATTATTGCAGTATCTTCGTTTGTTCTTATTCTTGGTGTGCCAGAATATATGCAAGAAGACAATACCTATGATACTGCTCATGTCGAGTGTTTCCTTGTTCCTCAAGGGGCAGTAGTAGAGTTGTATCCTAAGGTGTTGCATTTTGCTCCATGTAAAATACATGATGATGGATTTCGGAGTGTTATTATATTGCCTCGTGGAACAAACACTGTACTTTCAGATTCTCTTGTGGCATCGTATCTTTTTAGAAAAAATAAATGGTTGCTTGCACATGAGGATGCACATTGGTTATGTAATCAGGGTGCAGTACCATTATTACGTGGTGAAAATATAGAGATTATATCTTAGGGAATTTTTGGATGGATCTGTATACACTATTGTTAATGGCTCTTATAGTACTATTTTCTTATACTATAGGCACTATTGCGGGGTTTGGTCCTACTATTTTGGCGTTACCTTTGATGTTATTTCTGCATGAACTCTCTTTTGTTCGTCCACTGCTTACTTTGCTGGGGATGTTGCTTGCGTGGGTTGTATGTGCATCTATGTATACACATATACATAAAAGAATATTTTTTGTTATACTAGGAGTAATGGGAGCAGGGCTTCCTATAGGTATTTTTCTGTACTCTTACTTAAATAAGGATGTTTTGCTTGTAATAGTAGGGATATTTACCTTGTTTGTATCGGTAAAAGGGCTTATTGATACCTCTTTCTCTACGAAAGAGATGTATTTACCTCATTGGGTGTTATATATGGCGTTATTCTTTGCAGGAATAGTACATGGAGCTTTTTCTACAGGTGGACCGTTGCTGATAATATATAGCTCTCAAATGATAAAAGATAAAACAAAATTTAGAGCCACACAAGTTGCAATATGGAGTATACTAAATTTAGTACTGGTATTACAGTTATTTGTATTTGTTCCTCATGGTGCTTTTAAGCCAGGATGGGATGAGTATAAAATATATGTATTGATGTTGCCAGTATTGTTGATAGCTATAGTGTTGGGTAAATATCTTGAAAAAAGAGTTTCCCAATTATTATTTAGGAGATTAATATATGCACTTCTATTTGTTAGTGCATGTAGTATTTTAATTATGAGTGTGTTTTAATATGGATGTGAATTTTAATAATACAGAACGAAGAATTCTTCGTGAGATATTTAAGAATTCAGAAATATCACAAATAGATATTTCTAATACTTTAAATGTTACTAGTGCTGCTATATCGCAGTATACTAATAAACTTATTCAGCAGAATATTGTTCAGCAGAAAGGAAATATTCCTACTCGTGCTGTAGGGAGAAATAAGGTCATACTGGGGCTAAATGCAAGTTTTGGATATGTAGTAGGGATAGCTTTTGAGTTTGATCATATTGAGTTTACTATAGCTAATTGTGTAGGAGAAAGCCTTACTCATAAAGTTGAGCATGGCGTGCTAAGTACAATAAAAGAGCCATGGCTAAAAAAGCTCCCTGATCTGTTTAAGAGTGAAATAAAAAAATTAAAATTATTTCCATCCCAAATAGTAGGGGTTGGGATAACTTCTCCAGGAACAGAATTACAGGGATCTGGACATCATACGGAACTGAATATTATTAATGAACTTGCAAAGCAAGCACAGCAGTATTTTGAACATGAATATAGTTATACGGTAGTACATGGGAATAATGTGCATAGTATTGCATGTGCAGAATATATGCTAAATGAGTTTGATGATAATTTTATCTGTGTGAAATATGGACCAAGAATAGGTATTTCTTTTTGGATAAATGGTAAGCTCTTTAAGGGTTCTCATGGATTTGCAGGAGAGATAGGGCATATGCAGTTACCTATTGATGCAATGTATGACATAACGTGTGATGTGTGTGGTAAAAAAGGATGTTTGGAGTCAATGATATCAGAACGTTATATACGAAAGATAATAAAAAGTATTCCAAACTACAAAAAAACATTTTCATATTTATTTGAAGATGGTGTATCAATAGATGGATTAAAGGTACACACTGTATTTAAGTATGCACATAAACACGAGAAACTTAGCAACATTATGGATCATACAATCAAGTGTATTGGAACAATACTTTCTATTGTTGAGAAGATAATAGATTCAAAACGTATTATTTTATTTGGAAAAAGTTTTTTAGAAGACTCTTTTTATCAATCAGTATATGATACAATTATTGAGATGTGTAAACCTATTTCAGATATCACTATAGTAAAAGCAAAAGTAGAACCACATTACAAAGTAATAGGGGCAGTGTTTCTTATCCTTATGAAAGTGTTTTATATAGAACAAGAGATAGATATTTAATAATTTGTGTTGTAATGTGCCCCATACCCTTGACATACTTTCTTTAATGGTGTATTATTTAATTATGTGATTTAATTATAAATTATTTTAATTGTATAGTATATAAGGAGGTATGGTATGAAGAAGTATTTTTTCATTTCATTGTTATTTTTGTTGTTTTTTACAACTGTATTGAGTATTATTGGTTGTGGTAAGCAAAAGCAGTCTTCACAATCAGGTGCTTCCTCGCGAGGTACAAGTGAGGCAGTTGATAGTATGTCTCAGATTACTATTAAATTAAGTCATCCGTCTGGTGCTGTTGCAGGGGATCCAATACATGAAGCGGCAATGCTCATGCAGACATTGCTTGAAGAAAAAAGTAATGGTGTCATTAAGGTACAGGTATATCCCGGTGGACAGCTAGGATCAGAATCAAGAAATGTACAGGATGTACAAAGTGGTATTGTAGAGATGGCTATGATTACTGCTGGTAATATGATATCATATTCACCTTCATTTGGGGTATTAGATTTTCCATATCTTTTTCAATCAAGAGAAGAAGCATGGAAAGCTATAGATGCAATAAAAGAAACGTTTACCACATTGCAAGTGAGAGAAAGTGGTACAAGGACAATAGCATGGTTAGAACAAGGGTTTCGTAATATTACTAATTCTAAAAAGGCAATAACATCGCTTAATGATTTACAAGGGCTAAAGATACGTGTGCCTAACAATAAATTTGTTATTGCTGCGTTTAAGTCATGGGATATTAACCCTGTTCCTATTGCATGGGATGAAGTATTTTCAAGTTTACAACAAGGGGTTGTTGATGGCCAAGAGAATCCATATGTTAGTATTTATGTACATAAAATGTATGAGATGCAAAAATATGTTACAGATATACACTATAAAATATGGGTAGGTGTTTTTATTGTAAATGAAGATTGGTTTCAAAATCTTTCTGTTGATGTACAAAGGGTAATTTTACAAGCAGGGGAGGAAGTTACTCAATTTAATAGAGATATGATAGTCGAAGTAGAGAATGAAACAAGACAGAAACTGATTGATAATGGAATGATACTTTCTGGGACACCAAGTGATGAACAAGAATGGGCAAGAAGAGCGATGAGTGTATGGCCTCAATTTTATGATGCGCTTCCTGACATAACAGTGTTAGATGATGTAATGTCTGCACTAGGAAGACAAAGACCATAATATGTATAAAAAAATACTTACCAAGATTGACTCAATAGAAGAGCTTATTGCAAGTATTTGTATTTTTATCATTCCTAGTATACTGTTTGTTCAGCTGGTATTGCGTTCTTTTAATATAGGGTTTGCTTGGTTTGAAGAGGTGCTACGATTTAGCTTTTTGCTATTAGTATATTCTGCAAGTGTTATAGGAGTAAAAAAAGATTCTCATTTTTCATTGACTTTTTTTGTTGATAGGGTATCGGTGAAAGTACAAAAATACCTTGCGATACTAAAATATGGCATATGGTTTTTATTGAATGGTATTATTGTATATCAATCTATACTGTACATACAAACATTATTTGTTCGTCCACAGACCTCTCCAGTATTGGAAATTAATATGGCATGGATATACGCTATTATTCCTATTATGTTTATATTACAGACGATTAGAATGATTCAGCTTATTATCAGAAAAATAAGAGGAACATGAAATGGATAATATAATATGGCTTTTATTGTTTTTGTTATTACTACTAGGAGTTCCTATTTGGGTATCGTTAGGAATGGCTACTGTTACTTTTTTGTTTATGACAGGGACTCCTCTTTCTATTATTCCTATTGATATAAGTAAAGTGTCAGATCTGTATCCATTGCTTGCAATACCTTCGTTTGTGTTTGCGGGTTGTATTATGGAGCAAGGAGGAATAGCAAAGCAAATTGTTGAAGTAGCACATCTTATTGTAGGGAAAGTCAAAGGAGGCTTAGCAATAGTTACCATTATTGGCTGTATGTTTTTTGCTGCAATGATTGGCTCAGGTCCAGGAACTGTTGCCGCAATGGGATCTATTATGATACCAGCTATGGTACGACAAGGATATGGTAAGATATATGCTTCTGGGGTAAGTGCTACTGGAGGTACTCTGGGAATATTGATTCCTCCAAGTAATCCTCTTATTATATATGGAGTGATGGCAAATGTTTCTGTAAGCTCTCTTTTTCTTGCAGGGTTTTTTCCTGGTTTGGTAGGAGGAATAATGCTTATTATGGTTGCTCTTGTTGTGGCAAAGAAACGTAACTTGCCTGTTGTTGAGAAAACATATACTGTGCAGGATGCTATGAGGATAATAAGGAAGAATTTTTTTTCTTTGCTGACTCCTTTTATTATTCTTGGAGGAATATACGGAGGTATTTTTACTCCAGTGGAAGCGTCTTCTGTAGCGGTGGTATATGCTCTATTGGTGGGAAAATTTATAAACAAAACACTTACATGGGAAGGGGTAAAAAAATCGCTTACTCTTACTTCTGTTACTTCAGGGACCTCTCATATTATTATAGGGGTATCTATTTTGTTTGGCAGATTCCTTACTATCAATCAGATACCACAGAATTTTGCAGCAACAATGCTTGCTGTCAGTACAAATCCAATTATAGTGCTGTTATTGATAGTACTGTTACTGTATTTTTTAGGAATGTTTATGGAAACCTTGTCAACGATAGTTATCCTTGTTCCTATTCTTATGCCTGTGATACATCAGTTAGGAATTGATCCTATCTATTTTGGCATTTTATGGATTGTAACAAATCAAGTAGCTTTGATAAGTCCTCCATTAGGAGCTAATCTTTTTATTGCTATGAATTTATCAAATACAAGCCTAGAAGAAACTGCTTTTGGTACTCTTCCTTTTTTAGTAGGCTTAGTTATTTTTACGTTGCTTATATTGTTTGTTCCATCTATTTCCTTATTTTTACCGCAGTTATTTAGTAATTAGGAGAATATATGAGAAGTGTATTTATTGATACAATAGGGCATCTTGATGTACGTGATTCTGCCTATCCTCGTTTACAGAAAGGAAGCTCAATTATAAAAGTGGTGTATTCTGGCATATGTGGTTCAGATATACATGTATATCATGGAAAGCAACCTCGTGTACAGCCTCCTACACAATTTATTTTAGGGCATGAAGCGAGTGGTATTGTACATGAAACATATAACAAAGAACTTCAAGTAGGAACTGCTGTTGCTCTATTTCCTTACAAGAGTTGTGGCACATGTGCCGTATGTCGTATAGGAAAACATCAGCTTTGTGTGCAAAGGGAGTTTTTAGGATTTCAAAGAGATGGTACTTTTGCAGACTATGTGTTAGTACCAGATGATGATATTTTTGTTCTTCCTTCGACTATGACAATAAGAGAAGGGGCTTTTGTCGAGCCGTTTGCGGTAGCTATTCATGCTATAGAGTTGAGTAACATACAAAAAAAGTCTTGTCTTATTGTTGGGGGAGGAACAATAGGCTTGTGTATTGGTATTGCTTTGAGAGAAGTGTATGGTATAAAAGAGGTGATATTTGTAGAGATAAATAAAAAAAGGGCTGAATGTATAACGGATCATCTATTTTCCTGTGTATCTGATATAAGCAATGAGTTGGGGGCTATTGATACGGTGTTTGAATGTTCTGGAAATGATAGTGTATTGAGATCTCTATTGGCAGTGGATCCTCCATTGCGAGAACTTATCATAGTAAGTACTTTTCCACGTGATAAGAGTATTCCTATTTTTGAAATGACAAAAAAAGAGATACTCTGTATTGGGAGTCAAGCGTATCAAAAACAAGATTTTAAGAAATCGCTGGAATGTATTGCGCATAGCGAGACTATTAAACATTTTTTGTCTGATATTGTAGAAACAAGGGAGTATTCTTTAGAAGAAGCTAATGGTGCTTTTCAAACTGCAGTATCTTTGCACAGTAAACCAAAGGTATTGTTTAAGGTTGCAGATATATAACTGTTTTTTCTTTTTTTGCATATTGATCGTATATACTGTACGGCATATAGTATGGTATAACTGATATAGTATATACAAGGAAGTACGATATGAGAAAATTAATGTTTCTGTTGGCAATGCTATGTATGGTCAGTTCTATTTCTTTATATGCAGGTGCTAATTCGGAGGATACTGGTAAAAAAGAAGTTGAAGTATTTCATTGGTGGACATCTGGGAGTGAAGCTGTTGCGTGGAAGTTATTGCAACAACAGCTTGCAGAAAAAGGGATAGCGTATGTGGACTTTCCTGTTGTGAGAGGAGAACAAGCATTGAATGAACTTCGTGTGCGTGTGTCTGTAGGTAATCCTCCTACTGCTGCACAAATGCTTGGGTTTAGTATTCTTGATTGGGCAGAGCTTGGAGCGTCAGCTCAGCTTGATGATATTGCAAAAGAAGAGGGCTGGGATGAAATTATTCCTGAAGAAATTAAAAAATTCTCAAAGTATAAGGGGAAATGGGTTTCTGTTCCTGTAAATATACATTCTACAAATTGGTTGTGGATGAATAATAAGTTGCTGGATAAATTGAATATAGCTATTCCTACGACATGGGATGAGTATGTTACTGCACTAGAGAGAGTAAAATCATCAGGAAAAATTGCTCTTGCACATGGTGGAGAGGCATGGCAAAATGCAACGCTTTTTGATGGAGTTGCATTAGCTACAGGAGGTCCATTTTTTTATAAAAAAGCATTGATTGATTTGGATATTACCGAAATTAACTCTGTTACTATGGAAGCGGTATTTGATAGAATGACAGTATTGCGTTCATATGTAGATGATAATTTTCTTAACAGAAGCTGGGATAGTGCAACTGCTATGGTGATTAACGGAGAAGCAGCGTTTCAAATGATGGGAGATTGGGTAAAAGGAGAATTTCGCAAAGCTGGTATGTTGTCAGGAAATGATTTTATAGGGGTGAGAACTCCTAACACACAAGGATCAGTATTGTTTAGCTCAGATCAATTTTTTATGTTCAGAGTAGATCCCGAAAGAGAATTAGCTCAAAAAGAGCTTGTAAAGACTATGATGAATGCTAGTTTTCAAGAGCAGTTTAGTATGATAAAAGGGTCTGTTCCTGCGAGAACTGATATTATAGGGACGAGTATGGACTCTATTAGCCAAAAAGGTATTCAAGATGTTATCAGTGCAAGCAACAACGAGTCCTTTCTTGGGTCTATGGCTCATGGATATGCGGTTACTCCTGCTGTCCAAAATGCTATGTACGATGTCATTACAAGGCATTTTAATGGTGAATATAGTTCTTCAAAGCAAGCAGTACAAAAATTTATTCAGGCAATACAATCTGCATGGTAATGAGTATTGTTTTTAGATATATGGCGAAAGATATTTGCTTTTTTTCTCATTTTTCTTGACATATTCTGTTGAAATAGAGTAAACTAATAAGGTAATGGTACATGTTGCTGTTACAACTGATTTTTTAGAGTATAATTTGTCCGGTGATAATAGCTGAGGTGTCACACCCGTTCCCATTCCGAACACGGAAGTTAAGCCCTCAAACGCTGATGGTACTGCTGTATAGTGGGAGAGTAAGTAGTTGCCGGACTTTTTTTTATCTTTTTTCCTACTTTTGTCCCTCTTATATCAATCAAACTTGTATATAATGTGTATTTTGATACATGGTATATGCGTATGCACCATTAGGATTGAAAGGGAAGCTGGTACAAGTAGAGGTTGATATTTGTGGAAGTATTCCAGGTGTTGAAATTGTAGGGTTGCCTTCAAGTGAAGTAAAAGAAGCCCGTGAACGAGTAAAAATAGCTATACGAAAAAGTGGCTTTGTGTGGCCTCAAAAGAAAATACTTATCAATCTTGCTCCAGCCGATGTTAAAAAACAGGGTTCTGGGTTTGATTTACCGATTGCCTTAGGTATTCTTATTGCTACAAAACAAATAGCTGGCTTTGAACATGCTGTTATGTCGTGTGGTGAATTGCAATTAAATGGTACTATTCGTCCTATTACCGCAGGACTTTCTGCTGTTATTGCTGCATTGGAATATGGAATTACGCATTTTGTGTTTCATGAATCTAATACAAAAGAAGGTTCTATTACACAGCATGGCAGCTATCTTACTATTGGGCATTTAAGTGAGTTGCAACAATCATATACATGGAGTACTTCGGGAGGTCTATGTGATGAAATAGATGGGCATGATTCTCTTATAGAAAATACAAATGGTGTTGGTATGGCTGATCTTTCCTATAGTAAATCATTAAAACGTGTTATGACCATAGCTGCGGCAGGAAGACATAATGTTTTATTGTGTGGCCCTCCAGGAACAGGAAAAACAGCAAGTGCTATTAGATTAGCGTCTTTATTGCCTAAGCTAAGCTTTGCTGAGTCCTTAGAGGTAAGTTCTCTGTATTCACAGAGTGGTATTTCTATTGAAAAGAAAGGTCTTATACAGCAAAGACCAGTACGTATTCCTCATCATACTGCATCTGTGGAAGGCATGATAGGAAGTAGTAGCAGTAATGCTTTAGGAGAGATTTCTCTTGCTCATTTGGGAGTGTTGCTATTAGATGAAGCTCCTGAATTTAAGGCTCGTGTATTGCAAGCGTTGAGAGAACCATTAGATCAGCATACAGTGCTTATTAGCCGTGCGGGACAGAAATGGGAATGTCCTGCCGACTTTCAATTACTCCTTACTACTAACTTGTGTCCTTGTGGAAATTTTGGAAAACCACAGAGTTTAGGAGAATGGTGTATGTGTAGTGAACAAGAAATATTTCGTTATTGGAAAAAAATTGGAGCTGCATTGTGGGATAGAATAGATATTAAATTTTCTACCCAATATAGAACACAAGGAAAAGAAGAAAATAAACTTGTTCGTTTACACGATATGGTGCAAAGAAAAATAGCGGTGCGAAATGCAAGTGATATACAAAAGCAACGCTATGAAGAAGCTCATTTGCATAATAGATGGAACTCCCGTTGTCCGAGCGATAGGGTATACTCCCTGTTTTCGTTTTCAAAAGAAGCGCATAGAAGTATACAGCATGCTTTAACGAGTCTTGGTATTAGTGAGAGAAGAAAAGTAGTACTCTATCGTGTAGCTCAAACTATTGCTGATGTAGAAAATGAAATAAGTATCTGTAAACAACATGTAGATGAAGCGGTACAGCTGGTAAATTTTAAGCAACAACAGATGTATGGCACATAATAAGTGTAAAAAATGGAGTGATATAAAAGTACTATTAATAATATGGTATATGCTTTATAATTAATAAATATAATTAAATTTGACAAAATATGGCATATGAAATATAATAGAAACATGGATAATCAAAAAGATATGATTAAGAAGCGTCAAGCAGAAGTTGATAAAAATTATGAGGCTTTTAAGGAAATGTTTGATGATATTGTTATATCTCATAGAAATGAATATGCATTGATGAAAGGTGGCGAAATACGAGCGTATTTTTCTACTTTCAATGATGCTATAAGTGCTGGTGATATAGCATTTCCAGACAAAATGTATTCTGTACAAAAAGTAGAAAAAAAACCTGTTGATTTAGGGTATTTTTCACATGCCTAAATTTAGAGATAAGATAAAAGATAATAAACTATTTGCTAAGGTATTTATTACCTTGCCAAAAGTATCTATTACTAATGAGATGTTTCTGAGTGGTAATTATTCTTTTGTAGCCTTGATAGATACAGGAGCTTCTCATTCTGCAATAACAAAGAAAGTGGTTGAAAAGTTGGGATTATTACCTTATAGTAAAACAACTGTGAATACAGCTACAAAAACAGAAGAAGTAAATACATATCAGGTTTCTGTATTTATTCCTATTGAGGAATCACAAGATATATTGCAAGGTGATAGTGAGATTCAAATCGTTAGAAATGTTCATATACAACATTATCCTTTAAAGGTTTCTGAGTTACGAAGTAGTCCACATGAGTTTGATGTTATTATAGGAATGGATATTATTAAACAAGGAATATTAATAGTAAATGGGGATAGCTTTACTTTTGCTTGTTAATGTTTATTCATTTTTTCTTATTGGCGTGTAATGTACATTGCACATTTAAGTATTCACTGTTCAAAAGGAAAGTGAATGGTAAGCAACAACAGATGTATGGTACATAATAATGGAGGGTCTTGAACAAATCTTTTTAATAACTGCGTGTTGTTCTGTTAGCAATGTGTATACTATTCTAGTTACATAGAACGCATATATTTTTGTACGATATGCTTAAATTTATCTCCTCTGTCAAATTCATGCTTAAACATACCAAAAGAGGCACAGCCTGGTGAAAGAATAATAATGCTGTTTGTGTTGTTATGCTTATTCATTTTCTTTGCATCAATAATGGCATTGTGTACTGCATCTTCTAAATGCATAAAAGGACCAGAATAGCTACTGTGTTCTGATCTAAGGAGCGGTAGTATTGAGTCAGTAAAGCTCCCTGCAAGAAAGTAGCTGTGAGTGGCAGCTTTGCATTCAGGGACTATGTCTTCTGCTCTGAGATTTTTATCTGTGCCTCCACAGATAAGAAATACGGGTTGTGTTGCTATACTTTTAATTTGCATAGCATGAGGAATGGTGGCAGCACTGTCATTTATAAAATGTATGCCTTGCACTGTACCAAGCGATTCTTTTCTGTGTTCAAGTGTGAGTAATTGCTTAAAACTGTGTAGGGTGTTTGGTATAGGTATGTTGTTTCCAATACAGTATGCTATTATTATGAGGATATTTTGTATCAAGTAGTGAGTACTATGTGTTTCGTTTTGTTCTGGCTGTTTGAGAGTGTTTTTGTAGATACTACTGGTTTCTATAGTACAGCATATTTTTGCAGGAGTATTTTTTTTTGTTCTATAATAGAGTGTATAGGTATCTAGTTGTGGATTTGGGTGTCGAGCAACTTGTTTTTCTGCCCAAGCACCACATGTATCATCTTCTAAAATAGTGCTACTGCTATGCCATATACAGTGTTCTGGCTTATATAATAAAGCAATACGTTTTCCCCATGTATCATGAGGCAGAATAACACTATATTTTGTGTGTGTCTCCGATCTGTGTATGTTTTGTTGCTGTATATGATGTGCAAATTTCTTAAATATGAATATTTTATGATTAAAATAATCTTCCATATCTTTATAGTAATTTAAGTGATCGCGCATAAGGTTGGTAAATACAAGGCATTGTATAGTATGTAAAGAAAGATGCGAGGTATATTGTAAATCTCCACTTTGCTGTGCAGAGAGTTCGCATACTATATGATAGGGAATATGCTGAGGGATTGTTTGCGTTGTATCTTGTGTGTCTATTGCACTGTGTACTGATAGTACAGAATTGCGAATATTTCCTACAAGCTGTACTTGCTTGTCTAGGTTTGTTGTATGTTGTAGATGTTGTTGTAATCGATAGAGGGCGGTACTAATACTTGATTTTCCTTTTGTTCCAGTAACCATAGTAATGTTTGTGTTATAGTTTTGTATGTTATGGTTTTTCGTATGAGGGGTTTTTGTATGGAAAGCATTTAAGAATAATGATATATCGGTTTCTATTTTTTTGTTTTGTGCTATTGCATAGCGTAAAATAGGGGATTGTGGTGGAATTGCAGGGTTTTTGATAATGTAGTCTGCTTTATCAATGTATTGTTTACTATGTCCTCCAAACTCATATGCTATGGGAATATGCGAAAGAGATTGTATTATCTCATAAAATCGCTCTTTTGTTGCAAGCTCACTCACTAATATTTGCTTTGCTTTTTGTGAATGAGCAAACAGAATAGCATACTTTCCTCCTCCATGGAGGCCTAATCCTAAAATGAGAACTATTTTATCTGTAAGCTGTGTATCTGTACTGTTTTTCATACTTATTTATCTGTAAGCGGCATATCTCTATTGTAGCATTATTAGTATATATTGCTATAGTGCATGTATATTTTTTTGTATTTCATCGCATTTTTTTTTTTTTTAATTTATAGAGATAACACAAAAAATAGTATTTGTACTATAATGATGCTTAGGTGTAATGATAATTATACAATAATAGATACCAACAAGGAGATCATTATGAAAAAAAGTAATGAAGAACTAAACTATCAGCTTAATAGTAAGCTACAAAATAAGTATAGCATAACTCTAATTATACTAGCAGTGCTAGCAATAACTACCTTCGTACTCGTAGGATGTTCAGAGAGTAGCAGCAGTTCCTCAGGCGGAGGGGGAAATTCAGTAACCTCGACACTCGCATCAGTGTCCAATGTGCAGATACAAGCAGCAGGCAACGATGGGACGCTCTCGTTACGCTGGGAAGCTCCCAGTGATGCCACACATGTAGTCGTAAAAGCTACATCTACCGCACCAGCACAGTCCATACAGGTTCGTGTTCCTGCAATAGAATATCAAACGCTCTTTCAACAAGGACAATCGTACCAACTCAAAGGCTTACAAGCACTCACCGACTACACCGTAGAGGTAGAAGCACAAAAGGACACGGAAGTATCACCAAAAATAACACGCTCTGTGACAACATTTACCGATGAAACTGCACCACAGGACACCTTTACACAGATAGCAGTAGAATCAGCAACAAATGGCATAAAGATAACATGGGACAAAGCACTGCTTTCGTCAGGCAAGACAGACATAGCAGAAGCTACAATACAAGTGATAGAAAGAACTACTAATGTAAGGACAGAAGTATCAGTACAAGATGTAACACAAGGAGAGGTGGACATTGCTGTCCCTACGATAGACGGCATAAGCTATGATATAGTAGTAGTATACAAAGATAGCAACGGTAACAAAAGTACGGCAAAGCAAGCACTCAGAGGCATAGTGCCATCAGCACTCTCACAAACAGTAGCACCACTTTCCGCATCAGACCTTACAGTAACAGCAAACGATAAAAGCAATAACCCAGCCGATGAAAGCCTGCTTATCAAGTGGGGGAGTTTTGACTTTGGAACAGGAAGTACAGAAAAAAGCCTCCAAGTACGCGTTATAGCAACCGCAACAAACACAGTAGTAGCAGAAGAAACTGTGAACAATAGCAGTACTGCAACACTCAGCAGTGCAACCGCACAAAACAAAGAGTATGCGACTGTATATGTAGCAAAAGATGGCATAGCCCTCACAAAACTCTACGGTACGCTTACTTACAAAGTAGAAGTGTATGTTTTTAAAAACGGAAAGTATTCCACTGCAGTTTCAAAAGAACAAGCAACAACAGACAAAAGCACAGAGCCTGTAAGCAATGTGAGTGCAGTAGGAGGAGCAACAAGCATAGTAGTCGGCTGGCAAGCCCCCGATGTACGGGATTATGCAGGAGTGACTATAACAGCAACAGAAAAAGACAGCAGTTCTCCAGCAAAGACAGTAACAATAACAGAGAGAACAGTACGCAACACGCAGATAACAGGCCTCAAAGCTACCACTGAGTATACAGTGGCAGTCGTATCAATGGACAGTGCAGGCAACAAAGGAACAGAAGCAACAGCCACAGTCACTACCACAGCAGATAGCACCGCCCCCGATGCAGTGACAAACATACAAGCAAGCTATCCTTTTGTATCAGCAGCAAAGATAGGCACACAGATAACATGGACAGCCCCCGATACAACAAAAGCCAACAACAAAGACATAAAAGAATACAGCATAAGCATAGCAGAAAAAGGCACAAGCACCACAGTACTGAGCGAGAAGAAAATACCCTATCCTACGACATCACTCTCTGTAGAAGAACTCACGCAAGGCAAAACATATACCATAACAATACTCACGCTTGATTACTCAGAAAACAAAAGTAGCCAAGCAACAAAAGACATAACCACCCCCAACTCACTCACAGCTCCCTCAGAGGATCTCTTTCAAAGCAAGCCTACTCTTGATAAAACAGGAGCAGTGCAGATAAAAGCAACTTTTAAGAATGCTCCTGGCATAGGACGATACTATACTTTGCGTATGAAAGATGGAGCTACCTTAATAGCAGAAAAAAGCATAACAAACACAGCAACCACCATTAGCTTTGGCATAGCAGATGGCGTAGAAGTACCCAAGAGCCAAGCAAATGCCAAGAATTATCGCTTTGATTTTCTGCAAATAGCAAATAACAGAGTAAGCCCCGTAACCGCACTGAGTGATGCAGTAGCAGTATACGATAGTACCTCAACAGCACCGCCTGCTCCCAAAGATGCAAAGCTCTCCGTAGAGTCAGTAACCCAAACAACTGCAACAGCAGTCTATACATTTAGTGCAGGAGACATTACCAATGATAACAAAGCTCCCAGTGGAGCAAAACTCACGCAGGCACAAATACAGTACAAAGTATACATAGCAGAAGGAGACCATAGCACAAAGACACTAGACGAAATAAAAGCCCTTGCAGGAGTACAAACACGGGAGCTAGCAGGAAACAGCACCCCATTAAAAGCAACATTTATAGGAACAAAAGGAGCAGACTATACCGCAGGAGTAGAAGCAATAAACAGCCTCAATCCTTCGTATAGCATAGGAGCATCAGCAACAATAAAGAAAGCAAGCCTTACTGCTCCCCCAAGCACACCAAAAGTAACGACTTACACTAACAGTAATGCAGTGGTATTTGCAGTGCCTACCACAGGAGGCAATAGAGGAAAAAAAGTAATAACAGTACAACTCAATGCCTCAGCAATAGCAGGAGTGAGCAAGGCAAATGGCAATGCCCTTGAAGCGACAGACCTTGCGTACTATGTGCTATATCTCAAGAAAGAAGATACCACAGGAAAGCCTGCCAGCGTATCAGCTTTATGGGCAGTGGAAAAAAGTAGTGTAAAGGTAGCAAAATACACAAAAGCAACAGGAACAACTCAAGACACAATATCCATAGCAATAGTAGACAGCACCAGTGGAAGCAATGCAGGAGCAACGCCCATAGAAACAGCAAAAGATTACTACATAGGAGTGAGGATAGTAAACACAACATCCCCCAATTACGATGCATCCAATAGTGGCAAGCTCTTTCCTGCAGGCTTTTACACCGATGTAACGGAAATAAAGGAAATCTATACTTCCAAAGCAGTAGCACCAAATCAGCCATTACTAGCAGGAAAGCTGGTAGTATCACCGTCAACAAATACTACAGGAACAATAAAGCTGGTACTTACCGAGCTAAGTACATTTACAGGAGCAAAAGACTACGATGGCACAAGCATAACAGCAAATGACAAGCTAGTATACACCGTGTACGGCTTACAGAAAGACGGCACTGCTACCGTAGCAGAAGTACTTGCAGGCAGAAAAGTAAACCTAGGCAGTGCAAGTAGCGGAGTGTACACAGTACCAGCCCTTGCCAGTTTAGGCTTGTCTTCAGACACAGCACCAGTAGTAGCAATAAAAGGAGCGACAAAGTATTACTTTGTGGTAGAAGTAGCAGTAAAAACAGACCCAAGCAAAAAAGTGGCCTCCTCAACAGTGGTAAGCGTAACAACCGCATCGCAGGCGACTGCCCCCGCAGAAGTATCAACTATACAGACGAGAGTAGCCCAGACAGGTATGAGAGTATCGTGGACAGCCCCCAGCCTCAGTGCAAGCCACAAAGCAAATACAGGAGCTACCCTAACAACAGCACAAGTATCGTACAAAGTATACAAAGTAGCCAAGAGTGGCAGTGCAAGAAATGTAGCAGCAATAAAACAAGCAGACTCAAGTCCTACAACAGTAGGAGCAGGAACAACAAACACTACCCTGACAGGATTAACAAATGGAACGACCTACGAAATAGTAGTGCAAGCAGTAAACAGCACCGATCCTGCAAAAGAATCGACAGGAGAACGCCACGAGTTTGAAGCAAGAGGAATAGCTATAGGAAACACTAGCATAGTATCAGCAGAAGTAGGCAAAACACCAGCAATAAATACTACAAGAGTATTAGCAAGCACACCCAGTGGCAATGCCTTTACCTGTGATGCCACCATACTAGAGGCAGATGCAAAGAAAATCAAAAAAGAGACAGGCCTAGCAGTATCGTTTGAACAGAGTAGCAAAACAGTTACCATAACAGGCATAGCAAATAAGTCCAATATACGAGACACTGCCATTACTGAGTATAGCTATGATGTAGCACAGTGTACCCTTACTGCTTCAAAGAAAAAAGTACCAGCCACTATTGTTATACGGACAGATATAAGAACAGCACCATCAGGAAAAGCAGAAGCCTATTATAGACCAACGACAAAGAAAGCACTACAAACTATTATCAGTGAAGAAAAAACAAGGCAAGGTTCAGGAGGAAACAGCAACCCTAGCCCCAACCTCAACATGATAGACACGAGTGCCATTACTGATATGAGTCAGTTATTTTTGAGTGATAGTACTTTTAATGGAGACATAACACAGTGGAATACCAGTAATGTAACGGATATGGAGGCTATGTTTTATATGGAAGGTGAAAGCAGTGGTGCTTTTAATCAAGATATAGGAGATTGGGATGTGAGTAAAGTTACTAATATGAGTAGTATGTTTGCTATTTCTACTAAGTTTGATAAAGATATAGGAGATTGGGATGTGAGTAAAGTTACTATTATGAATGGTATGTTTGTTGGTGCAGCTGCTTTTGATCAAGATATAAGTGATTGGAATATGAGAAATGTTTTAAATGTATCATTTATGTTTAGGTTTGCTAGTGCATTTGATCAAGATTTATCATCGTGGAAAATTTGTAAACTTAAAGTAAGTAATTTTTATATTTCCAGTATGTTTGCCAATTCACCTTTAGCAGGAGTTTCAAGCAAGCACCCAAAATTCAAAGGATCTGCAGAGTGTAGCTCATAGTAGAATATAAGAAGCACACCTATAGCAAGAAAGGATGCTCTTTCTTGCTATAGAACCACAGAGCAGTAGGGAGTGTTTAGGGCTGTGCTAGCATAGCTTTTGCAATAGTACGATTAAACACAATGGTAAATCCATTGTCGCGTTGTATGGAGACAAGCCCTATTTTTTTTGGTATTCTTCGTAGGTATTTTACCTGTGTGTAATGGAGATCAATAGTGTTTCCATGCACACATTTACTAAATAAACAGGCAAGCTGTGCTGCCGTTTCAAGTCTATTGAGAGGAATAGCCTGTTTATTTAGAGCTCGTATAAACACAAAAGCCCCCGATGTTCCACGAACATGCATCCAAATATCGTTGCCACGGGCAATATGGCGCAGAAGAGTATCGTTTTCTTTTGCATTTCTTCCTATAAAGAATGTATATTTTTCGGTATGGATATGAATACCGATGTGCTTATGTTGTTTTGCAACAGGTGATTGTGTATTTGAGCTATGCTGTTGTGCTTTTTTCTGATACTCTCTGCTACCACTGTCAAGGAGATAATGAGAATCTAGTTTATGTGCAAACATACTATGCTTTACTATTTTTGCTACTTCATGTAAGGTAGCTTCAATATTGAGTGGTAGGGTATCAGGATGCTCTTGTATTGCTATTATTTCCTGATATTGCTGTATTTGTAATAATAGCTGTCGGGCTTTTTGTATATTGTTGTAGTTTTGTTCTAAATCAATATGCTTTTCTTTTAATGTCTCAAGTTTTTTGTTTGATTTCTTGTATTTTTGAAAATATTTCTCGGCATTTTGTGCAGGACTAAGGCTAGTGTCAAGATGTACTGTGATGGATTCTTTTGTTTGCGGGTGAGTAATATACAGCCATTCTTGTTGTGGGGCTATGTTGTGTAAGTGAGCTAATATTTCGTTGCCAATAAACAATGAAATATCAAACTGTGAGTGATATTCAATTTGTTCTTGTATGGCACTGAGTGTTTTTTTTAGGTACGGTAATGCTTTTTGTACAATGGAGAGAAGATGCGTTTCTTTTTTTTCAAGGTATGTTTGTTGGTGGAGCTTTCTATAGTGTTGAGCAATATAATCATTAAAAGGGTGCGTGCTATTATCATCTCTGTTCCATTGTCGTACTGTTGTGTGTATATGTTTTTCTGTTTGTGTTGGTGGGGTAATTGCTATCATAGGTTTTTTTGGCATAATGTTTGCTTGAGGACGGCGATAGAGTGCATCAATGATGGTATTGTTGTTATCGTATAAAATGATATTTGCTTGATTATTCCATAGTCGAGCAAACAAATACAGGTATTCTGCTTGCGTATGAGATAATCGTTTTTTACATGTAAGCACTATCATTCTGTCTTTGTAGAGATGTTCTATCGATTCAACTGTGGCTCCTACGAGGCGAGATTGTAATAATTGTTGAAAGCGTGGGGGGTGTTTAGGTTTTTTTGAAGCATGTTTTTCTGTATGCATACGAACGGTATTTTGTGCAAGGTAAAAATAAAGATGCTGTAGCTGATGAGAAGCGTAAATGCCTAAGTATAATGTATGAAATTCTGGTTGCCGTATTTGTTGTATTTTTCCTTGTGTAAATGATAGTTCTGAGAGAATCAGATCAATTTCTTTCCAATTAAGAGACATTATTGTATTCCTTTTGTTGTTGTATATATTGCTTGCGTAGTTCAGCACAAAGATAGGTAGAGCCTGCTATGATTATCATTGCATTTTTTTTATGAGCAATGGTAAGTCCTTTTTGAAATGCTGTGTGATAATCTGTAATACATTGAAGTGACTGTAATGTTGGCTGTGCTTGTTTACAGGCAAGGTACAGTTTTTTTGCAGGCATTGGTTTTCGTGTGCCTGCTGTAGTGATTATTATTTTTTCAAAGAGAGGCAAGAGAGTTGCTATTGTATTGACAATGGCTACAGGATCCTTATCTTTCGATAATCCCATTATGAGTACCAGAGGGGTAAAGCGGAGTGTTGCCATACCGAGACTAGCAAGTAGTGATTGTGCGGTATGAGCAATGTCTATGTAGAGGGGAGGAGTGCCTGATATAATTTCGGCACGACAAGGAATTTGTACTTCATGAGAAAATCGTACTGTAGCGCTACTATGTTTGTATGGAGTGCTATGTAATTGTGTATGTATGTGTAGTATCTGAAAAGCACAGAAAGCAAGTAATTGGTTTTCGATAATAGGCTTGAGAATACTTGGGGTATGTACTGTATAGGATGAGAGTACCCCATTGAGCGTAATTTCCATAGCTATATGTGTTGTATTTGAGTTGGTTACATTTCCTACAGTATCGCTGTATGAATGTATTGTATATTTTGTTATATCTGAAAAAAAATAACAAGGAGCGTTATGTTCTAACGCTACAGTAGAAAACACTGTATGTACTTGTTTGTACACTTGCTTGCCAATGAGTACAGGAGTATTTTTTTTTATGATACCAGCTTTTTGTGTTGCAATTTCTTCTAGGGTGTTTCCTAATATAGCACGATGTTCGTATTCAATGGTGCTGATGATGCTTAGTTTTGGCTGTATAACATTTGTAGTATCAAAAAGTCCTCCTATGCCAACTTCGATTATTGCCCACTGCACCTTTTTTTGCTGAAATATAAGTAAGCTAATAGCAAACAGTTTTTCAAACATAGTGGGTGCTAACGCTGTTGTTTCTGCTTGCTTTTTGTTGTATGTTTCAATAAGAGTATATAGGTGATTTATTGCCCAAAGAAAATAAGGGGTATCTATATTTTTTCCATTGATTTTTATTCTTTCATTGTAGTGCATAATATGAGGAGAGCTAAACAGTCCCGTGCTATAATTGTTTTTACAAAGTAGGTGAGAGAGTGCAATGGCAGTGCTACTTTTTCCTTTTGATCCTGCTATATGAACAATGTTTAGGTCCTTATGAGGATTATTACATAGTGTTAGTATTGTTTGTATTCTTTGTAGTTTATGAGGGGTATGTTGGTATGTAAGGTTATCGTATTGCTCTATCCATGATAATGCTTGCTGTAATGTGGTAAACAAGGGATATACCTTTATTTTTGAGTATCTTTAGGTTTTGTTTCTGTTGGTTGTAATATTGTCTTAAATGCCTGAGTGCGTTGTATAAATGTTTCTGTTTTTTTTGATTGAAATGGTGCTGTTTTGCTATTATTTTTTTGTAAAGTAGTATTTTGTTGTTCACGATGCTCTAATGCTTTTTTATGAAAATGAAACCCTTCGTATTCTGCTAATGTTTGTACATGCGGAGAAAGTTTCTCAAATCCTTTGGGAGTAACTTGAATGATAGCACTTTCTTTTATAAAGTCTTTTACTGATACTCCCGAATAACTGCGTGCCATACCTCCAGTAGGGAGTACTGCGTTTGCACCAGCTATATAGTTTGCTATACTAAAGGGACTGTGCTTGCCAAGGAGTATTTCTCCTGCGTTGGTAATTTTGCTCAGTATTTTAGAAGGCCACTCAGAATGTACTAGAAGATGTTCTGGTGCTATAAGGTTGCTTATGCTGATAGATTCTTGGAGGCTACTGGTGATAATTACTCCAATATAGGTTGAAAAGACTTTTAATAATATTTCTTGTTGTAATGGCGGAGCTTGTTCTATAATCTTGTTGAGATGTTTTGCCACTGTATGTGCAAACTCTTTTTTATGAGTAAGTACTATTGCCATTGAATCTTCTCCGTGTTCTGCTTCAATACAAAGATCGTACGCTACAATATCTGCAGGAGTGGTAGCATCGGTAATAATAAGTGATTCTGATGGTCCAGCAGGAAGCCCCACATCTACATATGTACGTACATAATGCTTTGCTGCACTTACTATGGCACTGCCTGGTCCTATAATTTTGTTGACTGCAGGTATTGTTTTAGTACCATAGGCGAGTGCTGCAATAGACTGTACTCCTCCTATTTTGTATATTTCATGAATATTACAGAGCTTTGCAGCATAAAGACATGCACTATCTAGCGTTCCGTTTTTAAGAGGAGGGGATACCATAACAATACGTGGTACTTCTGCAATCAATGCAGGGATAGCAAGCATATATACCATAGAAGGAAAGCTCCCTTTTCCTTGAGGTATATATAGCCCTACCGAATCAATAGGGTTAGTCATGGATCCAATAAATACTCCTTGTCCATTTTCACTTAGGGGAGTATTTTGAACATGTTTATTTTTTAAGTGATAATTATATACATTTTGGTATGCTAAACGTATTGCTTTTTTTATCTCTTCACTGAGATTTTTTTCAGCT